>NZ_JBVJFF010000012.1:117502-419221 GCF_055587985.1 Streptomyces sp. NPDC046335
TTGTTTCGCTTCCCCCCCCCCCCCCCCCCCCCCCACTCCCCCCCCCCCCCCCCCCCCCCCCCCCCCCCCCCCCCCCCCCCCCCCCCCCCCCCCGCGCGCGTATGCGGGGTCAATGCGACCGATCAGGTCCACAGCACGGCGATGAAGATGTTCGTCGTGGTCAGCAGCCCCACCGCGCCGAACACACCCTTGTCGATCTTCTCCTCGTCACGCTTCACATAGACCAGCGCGAGGATCACGATCAGCACGGCCATCTTGATGCCGATCTTGAGGTTGTTGACCGCGTTGTCGTCGGCCTGGTTGAGCCCCACCAGGACCACACCGGTGACGAGCATGGTCAGCGCACCATGCAGCATCGCGGGAACGAAGCGGGCCGTGCCCTGGCCCATCTGCTTCATCTGGGTCAGGAAGCCGCCCAGGAGGCAGGCGATGCCGATGATGTGCAGGGCGACGAAGAGATGGATGAGTACGTCCATGAGCCGGAGCCTAGCCCCCGCCTCTCACACCACTCACAGGCGGCCCTGTAGCACCTCCGCGGGCACCCGGGAGCTGTATCCGCCGCATCGGTCAGGGCCGTACGTAAAGGCCGCCCCGCCCGGAGTCCGGCGCGGACAGACCTGGTCGCCGTGTCGCCCACTTCCGACAGTTGCGCACAATCCGCTGCCAAGCCGTAACGGCCGCGCTTAGCGTCCTTCCCCAGGTGACCGGCTCCCCAATGCCGTCCGGCGACACGGGCGGCAGTCGGACACCACCGCCGAGAAAGGTCCGGCGGCGGTCCGCGCCCCCTGTGCGGGCCGCCGCCGGGCACGTGAGGAGCACTCTTCGTGGCAGCGCACCGCAAGCCCCGGCACCGCTCGTTCAGCGGCAGCACGGCCCGCACCGCCGCCACCCTCGCCCTCGCGGGAGCCGCGTCCGCGACCGCCTTCGACGGCACGGGCCACGCGGACCCGCAGCTCGGCCCCGCGGAGGTGAAGTCGAAGGTCGAGGCGCTCTACCAGGAGGCGGAGATCGCCACCGAGAAGTACAACGGTGCCAAGGAGAAGGCCGAGAAGGCGGAGAAGTCACTCGGCGAACTGCGTGACGAGGCGGCCCGCAGGACGCAGAAGCTCAACACCGCACGGCAGAGGCTCGGCTCCTACGTGACCGCCCAGTACCGCACCGGCGGCGTCGATCCCTCTCTCCAGCTCGCGCTCGCCTCGGACCCCGAGCAGTTCCTGGAGCGCGCCTCGCTCGCCGACCGGGCCGGCAGCCACCAGGCGGCCACGGTCAGCGGCGTGCGGAAGCAGCTACGGGGCATCGACCAGCTGCGCGGCGAGGCCGACGACCGCCTGGCCACCCTCCGCGCCCGCCAGGCGGAGCTGCGCAAACACAAGGCCACGCTCACCGGGAAACTCGGCGAGGCCAAACGGCTCCTCTCCCGGCTCACCGCCGAGCAGCGCGCGAAGGCCACGGGCGAGCAGCACGCCGAAGCCACGGGCGACGCCAACGGCCCCCGGGCCTCCCGCACGGACGCCCGGGACGCGACGGGCGCCGCGTCCGACGCCCCCAACACCCGAGCGGCATCCGCCGTCTCCTACGCGTACAAGGCGATCGGCAGCCCCTACGTATGGGGCGCCACGGGCCCCAGCGCCTTCGACTGCTCGGGGCTCACCCAGGCCGCGTACCGCGCGGCGGGCGTCTCGCTGCCCCGCACCACCTACGCGCAGATCGCTGCGGGCGAGCGCGTCCCCCGCTCCGGGCTCCGCCCCGGTGACCTGGTGTTCTTCTACCCCGGCATCAGCCACGTCGGCATCTACGTGGGCAACGGCCAGATGATCCACGCCCCCAACCCCAGCGCCGCTGTACGCCTGGCACCGGTCGACCAGATGCCGTTCGCGGGCGCGACGCGGGTGTCTTGACCCGGTGGTCCGGGCCCCGGCGGCCTGAGCGGGTGGCCTTGAACCGGCCGCGACGTGGAGTGATGCGAGGTGGAGTGATGCGAGGCGGCAGTGTGCGGCCGACGTCCCGAAAGCAGCCCCGTATGGTCGAGTGCATGCCTAGCCGTATGCTGCCTCCGCCCCCGCCTCCCGTGCATCTGCGCACCTGGCCGGACCGGCAGACACTGCTCACGGACCGGGGCCTGGCGCTGGCCGAGCTGCACAGGCGGCACCTCGGAGTGCACCGGCTGCTGATCCTCTGGCTGTGCGGACTCGGCGGCGCCATCGGCTGGGCGCTGCTCTCCCAGCCGCTCCAGCTCATCGAGGACAAGGACTCCTCGGTCTTCATCCTCGGCCCGGTCCTCGCGCTCCTCGGCCTCGCGGCGCTGGTCCCGGCGGTCATCGGCGTCGTCCTCGGCATCCGCCGCGACCGGCGGCTGCGCGAACTGACCGAAAGCTGGCTCGCCCTGGACAGCCATCCGCCGACCGACGCCCGGCTGCGCTCCCCAGGCCTCAGCCTCCTCTGGCTCCTGTCGTCCCTGGCCGTCTGCGCGCTGGGCCTGTGGGCGTCCTTCGCGGCAGCCGCCTACGCCGAGCCCGGCCGCGAGACGTACGCCGATGTCGCCTTCGGCATGGGCACGGGCCTCGTCATCTGGCTGACGGGCCTCCTGGGCACCGCGAAGGCCGCGGGCCACTACCGCTGGGCCGTGCGGAAGTTGGGCCCGCCCCCGGCTCCGGTGGCGGCGGCCGCCGAAGCCCACCGCTAGCCGGACGACGTCTGACCCTCCCCTGGCTCCGCGCCCCTCAGACCAGCCGCCGCGCCGTCGCCCACCGCGTCAGCTCATGGCGGTTGGAGAGCTGGAGCTTCCGCAGGACCGCCGACACATGTGACTCGACGGTCTTCACGGAGATGAAGAGCTGCTTGGCGATCTCCTTGTACGCGTACCCACGTGCGATGAGCCGCAGGACCTCTCGCTCGCGCTGGGTGAGGCGGTCCAGGTCCTCGTCGACCGGCGGCGCGTCGGTGGAGGCGAAGGCATCCAGGACGAAGCCGGCCAGGCGCGGCGAGAACACCGCGTCGCCGTCCTGCACCCGGAAGATCGAATCCACCAGATCGGTGCCGGTGATGGTCTTGGTGACGTACCCACGGGCGCCGCCGCGGATGACACCGATGACGTCCTCGGCGGTGTCGGAGACCGAGAGCGCGAGGAAGCGCACCGGTTTCTCCGAGTCCGCCATCAACGGCGCACAGCGGCGCAGCACTTCGACGCCCCCGCCGCCGGGGAGATGCACGTCGAGAAGGACGACCTCGGGCCGCGTGGCCGTGATGGTCGTGACCGCCTGGTCGACATCGGCCGCCTCACCGACGACCTCGACCCCGGTGCTGTCGGTCCGGCCGATCTCCGCCTGCACCCCGGTGCGGAACATCCTGTGGTCGTCGACGAGGACGACCCGCACGCGACGTCCGCCCGCACCGCCGCCCTCGTCCGAACCGGTCGGCTCCGCCGGCTCGTTCACCTCGGTCGCGTCGCTCATGTCGTCGCCGTCCTCTCCATTTCAAGCTCGACTTCCGTGCCGCCGCCGGGCACCGCGCGCAGCCGCGCCGTACCGCCGTTGCGCTGCATGCGGCCGATGATCGATTCTCGTACGCCCATGCGGTCGTCGGGCACGGATTCCAGATCGAAGCCGGGACCGCGGTCCCGGACGGACACGAACACCGTCTTCCCCTCGACTTCGGCGAAGACCTGCACCGCGCCGCCCTCGCCACCGTACTTGGCGGCGTTCACCATCGCTTCCCTCGCGGCCTGCATCTGCGCGGTCAGTCGCTCGTCGAGCGGGCAGTCGCCGACCACGACGACCTCGATGGGAACGCCGTGCTTGTCCTCGACCTCCGCCGCGCTGCGGCGGACCGCCTCGGCGAGGGTGTCGGGCTCCTCGTCCTCGTCCTTTCCGGTGCCCTCGGGGTTGTAGAGCCAGGCCCGCAGGTCGCGCTCCTGGGCACGGGCGAGGCGGCGCACCTCGCTCGCGCTCTCCGCGTTGCGTTGGATCAGGGTCAGCGTGTGCAGCACGGAGTCGTGCACATGGGCGGCGACCTCGGCCCTCTCCTGGGCGCGGATGCGCATCAGCCGCTCCTCCGAGAGGTCCTGCGTCATGCGGATGAGATAAGGGCCCGCGAGGAGGGCGATGCCGACGAGTACGGCCAGCGCGGCCTGCAGCACGGCACCCAGGTGCGCGGCCGAGCCCTGGAGCACGAAGATGCCGGAGACGCCGGCGCCGACCAGGAGGACTCCGGCCGCCGAACGGGCGAGCGTCAACATGTGCCGACGGCGGCCGACCGCCATCCAACGGGCCCTGCGGGCGTTGTCGGCCTGCCGCCAGACGAGGGCGACACCGGCGGCGACGAGCAGGGCGGGGACGACGTAGGCCTTGGTCGAGCCGTCCAGATTCACGTTGCCGACGAAGACCATGGCGACGATGACCATCGCGAGGAGCGCGACGATCTGTCCCTTGTCCGGCTTGCGCGCCACGAGTCTTCGCCGGCCGTCGGGCGAGGTCTCGGTCGTGACGGCCGCGGGCGGACGCTCGGCGTCGACACCGCCGATGCCGAGCGGGACGAAGAACCAGAATGCCGCGTACAGCAGAGCGCCGAGCCCGTCCGCCGTGGTCAGACCGACGAAGATCAGCCGCACCCAGACCACCGGCAGCCCGAGGTGCCCGGCGAGGCCGCGTGCGACGCCGCCGAGCCAGCGCCCGTCGCCGCTGCGGTAAAGCTTGCGCAGCGGTCGGACGGCGTCGATGGGCGGTGCGGCGGTTTCCGGCATGTCATCGATATTCACACGCGGGCGCGAGTGGGGGCATCAGGGTCGATCCCCGAGACTTCCCTGATCTCGGCCCCCGGCCCGCGCCTGTCAGGGACCGTGTCCGGAACGTCTCAGGGGCGATATCAGGGTTCGGCCAGGGTTGTCCCGACTGCCGCGGCGGGCCCACGGCCGTCACCATGGACACATGACAGATCAGCAGCCCGCCGAGACGGAGACCGAGGCCGCCATCCACGACGCCCTGCGCGATGCGTATGGCGCACTGGGCGACCCCGCGGGCGGTCATGGGCCGGGGCCGGCCGGGGAGGAGCGGAAGTTCCGCCGCGACCGCCGGCACAAGAGATTCGGCGGTGTGTGCGCGGGACTCGGCCGGCACTGTGACATGGATCCGGTGATCTTCCGCATCGGTCTCGCGGTCCTCGCGATCACGAGCGGGCTCGGTCTGGTCTTCTACGGCTTCGCGTGGCTCTTCGTCCCGTACGAGGACGAGGAGGAGAACGAGGCCCGCAGGCTCCTCTCCGGCCGGGTCGACGGCCAGGCTCTGACCGCCGTGCTGTTCGCGCTCGTGGGCTGCGGAGTCTTCCTCACCCTGTTGAACAATGGCGGGGCGCTGACGTTCGCCGCCGTTCTCACCCTGCTTCTCGCGGGCGCGGGGTACTGGTCGCAGCAGCGCGGGGCCCTCGCTCCCGACCCGGTCGCGGCGCAGGCCGCGGCGGACGCCCCACCCGAGGCGAAGGCGCCCCCGGTCACGTACAGCCCCTCCTGGTGGCGCGACCCCATAGTGAAGGACGGTACGCACGACGGGGTCTCGGGTTACTTCTGGGGCCCGCAAGGTCTGGACATCCACTATGAGCCGACGGGTCACCACCAGGGCGTGCCCAGAGCAGGGGCCGCACCCACTCGGCCGCCCACGCCCCGCGGGCCGCGCTGGATCGGCGGCTGGGTGTTCCTGCTCGCGCTGCTGGCCGGCGGTCTCGGCACCGGGCTGACCTGGGAAGACCAGCCGCTCGGCACGTCCTTGCAGACAGGTCTGGCCTGTGCGCTCGCGGTGTTCGGCCTGGGCATCGCCGCCAGCGCCTTCCTGGGACGCACGGGGGCGGGATCGATCGTGCTCGCGGTCCTCACCGCCGGGCTCCTCGCGGCCACGGCGGCTCTGCCGAAGAACATCACCACGCACTATGCCCGCACGGACTGGATACCGAGCACGGCGGCGGACGTCCGCCCCCAGTACGAGGTAGGTCTCGGGTCGGGCAAGCTCGACCTACGCAAGATCGATCTCGGCAAGGGCCAGACGCTGGAGACCAGCGCCGATGTCGGCATGGGCGACCTGCGGGTGATCGTGCCGAAGGACGTCACTGTGCGGCTCGACGCCAAAGTGGGCGTCGGCGACATCGTGTTGCCGGGCGACAAGGGCACGGACCTGGACGTCGCTCCCGGCAGGGAGAAGAAGGTGACGCTGGAGCCGTCCTCGGGCGGCAAGGACGGCGGCACGCTCGATTTGCGGCTCGAAGTAGGCGTCGGACAAGCGAAGGTGACCCGTGCTACGTCATGAATCACACCCGGGCAAGCTGGTGGCGGGCCTCTCCCTGCTGGCGGTCGCCGTTGTGTACGTGGGTGACGCCGGAGGCGCCTGGGAGGCGCCGTGGTTCGTCGCACTGCCCATGGTGATGGCGGGGCTTCTCCTCGCGGGCGTGGCGGCGGCGATCCATGGCATACGCCCGCGCGGCGCGGCCCGCCCGAGCGGCCGCCCCCGGTCCGGCCGGGAGCCGCGCGGCTGAGGGGGCGAGGGGGCGTCGCCGCTAGCGAGGCCCGAGGACGTCCCTGCGGCGGCCGGCGAGCATGGCGTCCACGGAGAGGACGGAGGCCCCGGCGAGCACCAGCGGCAGCCATGCCATCAGGTACGCCAGGTCGTTGCCGTAGTAGTAGGGCTCGGTGGACCAGCTGACGGTCAGCCACAGGCTGAGCGAGATCAGCGCACCGCCCAGTGCGGCGATGCGGGTGAAGAGGCCGATCAGTGTGCCGATGCCGACGGCCAGTTCGCCGAAGGCGATGGCGTAGCCGAAGCCGACGGGGTTCTTCAGGGAGAGGTCGACCAAGGCGGGGATCGCGGAGATGTCGCGGAGGTCGGTCATCATCTGCCCGATCGATCCCACGCCGCTCGCCCGCATGAAGGCGTCGTCGGTGAGCTTGTCCAGACCGGCGTAGATGAAGGTGACGCCGAGGAAGATCCGCAGGGGGACCAGAGCGTAGCGGGAGGCGGTCGTCCGCCGGCCGTCGCGCCTGGCGTAGTGGGTGTGGCTGTCCGTCCGCATGCCGTGAGCCATGGCTCTCGCCGCCTCTCCCGTCGACCCGTCACCTGACCATACGGAGAAGAAGGGGCCGTTGCTCACCCGTGTGCGACGGATTGCACGACATCTTGCGCGGAGTCTTGCACGACAACGTTCGAAAACTTGAGGGGAGGAGACCTGTGATGCTTCAGCCGAGGGGAGTCGGCCGATGGCTGAGTCGAGCGGGCCGAGCGGGCCGAGCGGATCGCACAGGCCGCACAGGCCGCACAGGCCGTTCGGATCACGCGGGTCGAGAGGCCCGGCTGGGCCGGGTGGGCGGACTGGTTCAGTCCGTGACGTCGATCGTGACGCGGTTCGTCTCGATGCCCGCGGCCGTGATCACCTGGACGTCGACGCGGCCGGGTTCGACGTCGACGGGGACGGGCACGGTCAGCGTGGCATCGGTCGGGTTGGTGAAGCCGCCCGACACGGGCACGAGGGGCACATGGACGTGGACCGCGCCGATGCGGACGACCATGCGGGCCAGCCGGTCCGCGTCCCCCGCGCCGGGAGGCACGAAGCCGGCGCCGCGGATCTCGATGTCGTCGCCCGTGCGGATCGGTGCGTCGAGGTCACCGGCCTCACGGGACCGCACCACGGAGAGGATCACAGGACGGCCGCCCTCGGAGTACTTCCCCGCCAGATACGTCGCGGCCGACACGAGGACGAGCAGCCCGAGCCCCCAGGGCAGATCGGGCAGCTCGTCGGGCCGACGCGCGAGGCGTACGGCGGCGAAGATCACGGCGACGGCGCTGACCAGGACGTACTGCGTGTCGGCGAAGCTGCCGCGGCCCGCGTCGTCGGTGAGCGGATCGGCGGCCCGCGGCCGGTCGGCGGGCACCTTCTGCAGCCGTTGGCCGAGGACCCGCAGGCTGACGACCCTGCGTACGAGGACGGCGACCCCGCACACCACGGCGAGGACGGCCACCATCGCGGCGGCCCGTTCCAGCCCCAGCCCGGCGATCACCTCGTCCCGCTCGCCGGGCCCCGAAGCCACGGCCAGCCGGCCCGCGAGGACGAGCACCGCGAAGACGACGAGGAGCACCCAGCAGGCGGCTACCGCACGCGAGGTGGAGAGCCGGTTGTCCTCGCCGATCACCGGTGCGAGGACGCCGCCGCGCTCCCGGTGGACGTATGCCGCGCCGGTGAGCAGCCCGCCCACCAGCAGGGCGGCGATGAGTCCGGCTGTGCGCGCGGCGGTCCAGCCCGTGCCGATCGCGGTGAGCGCCTGGACCAGGAGGAGGACAGCGAAGGCTCCCCAGACGACGCCAAGGGTGCGCGTCCACAGGCGCCGCAGCCAGGCCTCGCCCCCGGCCCTGCCGCGTTCGGCGACGTCCCGAGCGGATTGTGTCAGCTCGTCCGACACCCACTGCCGGGAAGCGCCCGCCGAGTGGGCGACGGCCGCGGGCAGGCCTTCGCCGGCCGCCAGTTCGTCACGCTTGGCGAGGAACGCGGCCACGGCCAGCCGGTGCCCCTCGCGTGCGCCGTGCGGGCAGCCGCCGCACGTGCAGCCGCCTCCGTGCGCGCCCTGTCTCGCCTCCTGCACCGCCACCGCGTACGCCGCCTTCCCCACCCTCGCAGCCCTTCTGGCTGCTTATGAACTTCTGCGCGAAACAAGGGAATTGTGCCGCACTGAGGGGTGCCCGCACTCCACGGGTCAGGTCAGCGGGGGTGAAGGGGCGGGCGCGGCGTTGACGGCGGGCGGAGGCCGGCTGGCCGCGGGGTCAGGCCAGCAGGTCGGGCTCGCTGCGGCTGATGTCCTGCCACAGGGACTGGTAGTTGATCCACGCGACCAGATCGCTGCCGAGTTGCTCTCGGGTCTGCACCGCTCGCTTGTGGCCGATGAGCACCGGACGGCCCGCGGCCCGCGCGCTGAGCTGCACCTGGCAGGAGCGCTCCAGGGAGATGAACCACCAGGCCGCGGCGTCGACGGAGTCGCCCACGGTGAGCAGGCCGTGGTTGCGCAGGATCACCGCCTTGTGGCCGCCGAGCGCGGTCGCGATGCTGCGCCCCTCCTCGGCGTCCACGACGACTCCCGTGTAGCCGTCGTACAGCGCGTGGCTCTCGTAGAAGGCGCAGGCTTCCTGCGTGATGGGGTCAAGGAGTTCGCCGAGCGTGGAGAGCGCGCGGCCGTGCAGGGAGTGGCAGTGCGCGACGGCGACGACGTCGGGCCGCGCCAAGTGGGCCTGGGCGTGCACGGTGAAGGCGGCCTGGTTGACGTGGTGGCGCCCCTCGACGACCTGCCCGTCGGCGTTGGCGAGGACGAGGTCGCCGACGGTGATGTGCTTGAAGGGCATGCCGAACGGGTTCACCCAGAAGCAGTCCGTGTGCTCCGGGTCCCGCGCGGTGATGTGCCCGGAGACCCCGTCCTCGTACCCGAGCCGCCCGAAGATCCGCAGCGCACCGGCGAGCCGCTCCTTGCGGTGCCGCCGTTCGTCCTCGACGGAGTCGTGCACGGGCGGCATCGCGAACTGCAACCGCTCGACGGGTATGGGTGTGGGCGCCTGCATGTGTCCTCCGTCTCTGGCTGTACGAGGCGGAAGGTACCGGTGGTAAGTGCAGGTGAACAGAGCGGCGAAGATCAAGGATTCACAGCGGTCAAAGACGACACAGGGTGTCGGGTATCGGCGGGAGACTCGGCGCATGGCGTTCAACCGGAAAGATCTCGACACGAAACTTGGCAGAAAAGACGTCGACACAGCCGACACGACACACACGGCGCACGCGACACACATGACGCACACAGCCCACACGGCGGAGCCGGTCGGCTGGGGGGCCTTCGTCGCGGCGGAGCCGGAGTTCGCGGCGACGGTCGAGAGGCGCTTCGGCGCGTTCGTCCACCACACCCTCGCCACACTCCGCAAGGACGGTTCGCCGCGCACGACGGGGCTCGAAGTGCGTTTCCTGCACGGCGAGTTGTGGCTCGGCATGATGCCGGGCTCCCTCAAGGCGCTGGACCTGCGCCGCGATCCGCGGTTCGCACTCCAGGCGAACCTGGGTTCCGACACGGAGATGGCCGACGGGGACGTCCGGGTCGCGGGCCGTGCGGTCGAGGTGCGGGACCCGCAGCTCATCGCGCGCTATGCCGACACGGTGCACCCGCCGGACCCGGACGAGTTCCATCTTTTCCGTGTCGAGCTGACGGAGGTGGTCCGTACGCACATCGAGGACGGGAAGTACCTCGCGGTGCAGGTGTGGAAGCCGGGTGCTCCGCTGCGGACGACGCGACGCACCTGAGAGGGCCTGTCGGTCCCGCCGGCCGGCCGGGTGACGCGAAAGAACGGTGCCGCCCGCCTCGCGGGAGGCGGACGGCACCGTTCATGGCAGGAGGGAGGTCACTCCCACTCGATGGTCCCCGGCGGCTTCGAGGTCACGTCGAGCACGACGCGGTTCACGTCGGCGACCTCGTTGGTGATGCGCGTCGAGATCTTCGCGAGGACCTCGTAGGGCATGCGGGTCCAGTCGGCCGTCATGGCGTCCTCGGACGAGACGGGGCGCAGCACGATCGGGTGGCCGTAGGTGCGGCCGTCGCCCTGGACGCCGACGCTGCGGACGTCGGCGAGCAGGACGACCGGGCACTGCCAGATCTCCCGGTCGAGACCGGCTGCCGTCAGTTCCTCGCGGGCGATGGCGTCGGCCTCGCGGAGGAGGTCCAGGCGCTCCTTGGTGACGTCGCCCACGATGCGGATGCCGAGGCCGGGGCCGGGGAACGGCTGGCGCTGGACGATCTCGTCCGGCAGGCCGAGCTCGGCGCCGACCATCCGGACCTCGTCCTTGAACAGCTTGCGGAGCGGCTCGATGAGCTGGAACTCAAGGTCCTCGGGGAGGCCGCCCACGTTGTGGTGGGACTTGATGTTCGCGGTGCCGGAGCCGCCGCCGGACTCGACCACGTCGGGGTAGAGCGTGCCCTGGACCAGGAACTCCACGGGCTGGTCGCCCGGCGCCTCGGCGATGATCTCCGCCTGGGCCTGCTCGAAGACGCGGATGAACTCGCGCCCGATGATCTTCCGCTTCTCCTCGGGGTCGGAGACACCGGCGAGGGCGTTCAGGAACCGCTCGGCGGCGTCGACGACCTTGAGCTTGACGCCGGTCGCGGCGACGAAGTCCTTCTCGACCTGCTCGGTCTCGCCCTTGCGCATCAGCCCGTGGTCGACGTACACGCAGGTGAGCTGCGAGCCGATGGCCTTCTGCACGAGCGCGGCGGCGACGGCGGAGTCCACGCCGCCGGAGAGACCGCAGATGGCGCGCTTGGTGCCGACCTGCTTGCGGATGGCGGCGACCTGCTCGTCGATGACGTTGCCGGTCGTCCAGTCGGGCTTGAGGCCGGCGCCGCGGTAGAGGAAGTGCTCGAGGACCTGCTGGCCGTGCGTGGAGTGCATCACCTCGGGGTGGTACTGCACGCCGTACAGCTTCTTCTCGTCGTCCTCGAAGGCCGCGACGGGTACGACGTCCGTGGACGCGGTGACCGTGAAGCCCTCGGGCGCGGCGCTGCACGCGTCGCCGTGCGACATCCACACGGACTGGTCGGTCGGGGTGCCCTCGAAGAGGGTGGAGTCGCCCTTGGAGACGGCGAGCGGCGTACGTCCGTACTCACGCGCGCCGGTGTTGTCGACCGTGCCGCCGAGGGTGGTCGCCATGAGCTGGAAGCCGTAGCACATGCCGAAGACGGGGACGCCGGCCTCGAAGAGGGAGCGGTCGACGGTGGGCGCGTGCTCCGCGTACACCGAGGAGGGGCCGCCGGAGAGGATTATCGCCGCGGGCTTCTTGGCGAGCATCTCGGCGACGGGCATCGTGCTCGGCACGACCTCGCTGTAGACCCGCGCCTCACGGACGCGACGGGCGATGAGCTGGGCATACTGCGCTCCGAAGTCGACGACCAGAACGGTGTCGGGAGCGGCGGCAGCGGGGGGCGCTGATGGCACGGCGGCGGCCTTCCGGCGTTGAGCGGTGAGCGAGAGGCTCAGTGCGTGAGCAGGGGGTCTGTTTTGTCGATTCTACCGGGCTCGACGGGGGCACCCTCGTCGCATCCGACGACCCTCGCCGCCAGAAGGTGACACCGGACGACGACGAGAGACGACGACAAGAGACGGCGATCAGGACAGAGGGGGTTGCGGAGGGGGCTCACGGCTCCGGGTGTCTCAGTATCCGGGCCGCCCGCCGGGGCCGTTTGACCGCGCGCGGGACGGTGGGGGCATACTGACTCCGTGACCAAGCGCTACGACTTCCTCTTTACCTATGGCAACCGGCCTGCCGGCTGCCATGGTCGAGCTGCTTGATCACCTGACAAGCGACTTACCGGGCGCCCCGGGCCGACAAGGCCCGGGGCGCTTCGTTGTATCCGGACCTTGCCGCTCCGGGGCTCTCCGGCCGAACCGAACCCCCGAGGAGCCTCCGATGACCACGACCACCGCCTCCGCCATCGCGCCCGCCGCCGTCGCGCCCGCCACCACCACGACCGCCTCCGCCGCCACGGCCACTCCAGTCACCGCCGGTAAGGCCGCTGCCGACAGGACCGGCGCGCGTACGCCCGAGGCCGTCGGCACGATCGAGAACGCGCGGGAGCGGATCGACGCGCTCGACGACCGCATCATCGGTCTCGTCCAGGAACGGATGGCCGTCTCGGCCGTCATCCAGGAAGCCCGCATCACCTCGGGCGGGCGGCGCGTGAACCTCTCGCGCGAGATGGAGATCCTCGGTCACTACAGCGACGCGCTCGGCAAGCCCGGCACCGCGCTCGCGATGACGCTCCTGGAGCTGAGCCGGGGCCGCGTCTGAGGCCGGGGCCGCGTCTGATGCCGGGGGGCCGCGTCTGGCCGTCCGCCCCAGGGCGAGGACTCCTGCCGGTCACCGTCAGCCCCGCCGACTCCCGCCGGCCCCCGGCGGCAGAGCGCCGTCAACCTGAGTTCGGATCGGCTCTCACCCGTACGGCGCGTGACCGGTTCCGGGCGGGCTTCGTTGGTCCCGGTGTCCGTGTCAGCCAGGGGCGGGCCCGCAAGAACCACGCGTGGCTCCGCTGGAGCGATGAGGCGCACGGATCGTGTCCGTGCGCCGTGGGACCTCGCTTCAGTGACGTGACCGGACGGCAGGGGACAGCAGCCCGGTCACCCATGAGAACGGTCGGCTCCGGGGACGCCCGGGGCCGGCCGGCCTCCGCCCGGCGCGAGCCTCGGCCCGTCACCCCGGCCCGTCACCCCGGCCCGTTTCGCGGGAGAAACGGTCGAACAGAAGCGGTCGAAACGGTTGCGCCCCCAGTCGGCCATCGAGCACGATGCGTACGAGGAGGGCTTTCCGGCCTCCGTCCACATCTTCATTGCCAATGGTCGAGACCACGCGTGCGCCCCTAGTGCGCCGGGTCGGCCACCTCGCGCAGTACACCGCGCGCAACCACTCCGCGCACGGACCAGCGGCGCAATTCCCCCGGCGCCGCCCCGCGGCACCGACGCTGCCCTGACGTCGGTGCTGACAGCGGAGGGCCCCGCGGATCCGTCCCGCGGGGCCCTCCGCTCTGCCGTGGCCTCCGGCGGCTACAGCTTCTCGAGCTTCGCGACCTGCGCCTCGACGACCTTCTCGGGTACGCCGAACTTCTCCGGCTTGAGCAGGTTGATCGAGTAGAAGGCGGCGAGCGTCGAGCCGCTGCGCACGACGGTGAAGCTCATCGGCGTCTTCTGGCCCTCGATGAGGCCCACGACCTTGTACGAGACAGCCTCGTCGCCCAGCTTCGGGGCGGTCAGGGCGGCGACGTCGCTGTACTTGGAGTCGGCGTGCTCGTAGGCCTTGCACTTCTTCGTGGCGGTACGGAGTCCGGCCATGACCTTCTCGGCGTCGGCCTGTTCGTGCGCGAGCAGGGCGAGCGAGATGACCGTGGCGTCCAGCTCGTCCGGGCCGGTCATGGTGCGGCCGACGCGGGCCGCGGCCGTCGGGGCGCTGGCGAACATGAACATGTCGGCGAACGGCTGGCAGTCTGCCGGGTCGGCGGGCACGGTCTGCTCGGGCATGTCCGCCGCGGAGAGCTTCTCGACCTCGTATCCCTTGAGGTCGCCCTTGGCGAGCACGGCCTTCTCCAGGTCGGCGGAGGAGAGCGAGTTCTTCTTCTCCGGCTCCGGCTCCGGCTTGGGGTCGTCCTGCTGGGCCGACTTGGCCGGTTCCGACGGCTTCTTGCCGTCACCGGAGTCGCCGGAGCCGCCGGAGTCGCCGCCGCACGCCGCGGTCAGGCCCAGCGTGACCGTGACCGTAGCGGCCACGATGGCCCGGGACACAGTTGACTTCACGTTCTTCTCGCCTTCAGTTCGCATCCTGCGGGTTGCAGGCCCCCGCCCGAGGCGAATAAAAGCGGCTGACACGCCGACTTTGCCAGTGATTTGCGTAACGATCAGAAACCGTCGAAAAGGTTGTACTACACCTATGTGAGTTAGGACTTGTCAGGCCTTGGCCAGTTGGGCGTCGACGATCGCGGGCGCCACCTTCGGGTTCTCGTCGGCGGTGGGTGTGCCGGCGCCTTCCATGCCGTCCCGTTCGGCCTGCCGGTCGTCCTGGACGCCCTGGGGGTCGTAGAGGTTCGACGCCGCGAAGGTCATGACCGTGCCTCCGCGGCGTACGACCGTGACGGTCTCCCGGGTCACGAACTCGCCCACGCGGTGCGCGTACGCGTACGAGACCGCCGCGTCGCCCTTGTCCGGCGCGGGCAGCGGGTGCACGCCGAAGTAGCGGTGGCCACCGACGCGGAAGGTCGCACACTGCTTCGCCTTCGTCGCCTCGCGCAGGTCCGCCATGACGCGCTCGGCATCGGCTGCCGCGTAGGCGGAGAGCCGGACGTCGGTCGTGGTGTGGACCTTGTCGTCCGCGCTGGTCACCACCCTGTCGACCTGGGCCTTCGGCTTCTGCGGGGCGGGGGTGAGCGGGGCGCACTTCGCGGGGGACGCCTGCGAATCGGGGGCGGCGGTCGGCTTCGCGGCACCGCCGGAAGCCTTCGGCTTCTCGACCTCGTACCCCTTGATGTCGCCCGCCGCGAGAGCCGCCCTCTCCAGCCGTGCGCCGGGCCCCTTCGAGGGAGCCGCGCTCGCGGTCGGCCTGCCGCCACCACGACCGCCATCACCGCCGTCCCGGCCGCCGTCGCCTCCACCGTTGCTGCCGCCCCCGCCGCCCCCGCCGCAGGCGGCGGTCGATCCGAGAGCGGCGACGACCGAGACGGCCACCACGGCACGCGACACAACCAACTTCACGGACTTCACGGACTTCACCGACTTCTCCCCCGGCATCATGCGCCTCACGAACTCACGTAGGCCTGATGCGCAGCACCCGCTGGTTACCCGCTGGTACCCGCACCACTCCTACGACGGAGGAAGATCACCATCGGTTCCATCGGTCCCCTCGGATCCACCGGTTCCACCGGTTCCACCCGGCCCGCAGGCCCGTACGCCGTGCGCCCCGCCGCTACCAGCCCCAGATCCAGAACCGCAGCGGGCTGAGCAGCACGATCGCCAGGGCCATGCCGCCGAAGACTATGACCACGCTCCACACCTGGCGGCTGCGCCGCGAGCGCTCGGAGCGGCCTCCCCGGGATGGGCCCGTGGGCGCCGCGCGCCATTCGTCGGGGCGCCAGCGCGTGGGCTCGGCGTCCCGCTTCGCGCGCCGGCGGCGGAACCGCCCGGCCCGCGCGGCCTCCTGCCGGGCCGCCTCCTCGTCGAGCCGCCGGAGCCTTTCGGCCACCATGCGGGCGCGCGCGGACGGCTCCTTCGGCGCCGACGAGCGGATGTCACGCTCGCTGTCCTTCTCGAACCTCTCCCACACCTCGTCGGGTATGGCCACGCCGTCCCCTCCCCTTCTCCCCTTGGCCCCTACGACCCCTGAGGCCCCGGAGGTCCCTGAGACCCCCTGAGACCCTCGGTCATCCCCATCACCCCTCAGGGCGGTGGCAGTTCTACGGCACCCCTTCGCGGCCGCACAAGCAATGTGAGCCATGCCACATAAGGATTCTGTGAATTCCGGGACAACCATTCACAGCCATCGCAGGTCATGCATGCAGTAACTACGGCCACACCCGCGTCCACACCGCGGAGGCCTCCACCTCCGTGCTGCCGCCCAGGCAGTGCGCCGGACTTCCTGAGGTCTTCATGAAGCTTCGCCGTGCCATGGCAGCAGCAGCGGCCACGGCTGCTCTGGCCCCGATCGCGCTCCTCTCGGCCCCGGCCGCGTTCGCGACCGGGGACACCACCACGCAGGCGCCGTCCACGGCCGCCGAGAAGCCTGGCCCGACCCAGTCCACGACGGAGGCCCCGACCAAGACGCCCACGGGGACGCCGGACGCCTCCCAGTCCACGACCGAGGCCCCGCCCAAGACGGACGAGCCGACCCAGACGCCCACCAAGACGGGCGGGCCGACCAAGACGGGCGAGCCGACCACCGAGCCCACCGCCACCGATGAGCCCACCGACGAGCCCACCGAGGAGCCCACCGAGGAGCCGGTGGACTGCCCCGTCGACGACGACGGCGTGGACGCGGGCTCGGACCTCCAGATCAAGCTGACGGGTCTGCCGGGCAAGATCGTCGCGGGCAGCGGCTGGCACGCGTTCAAGCTGACCGCCGCCAACCCGACGAACAAGACGCTCGGCGAGGTGAACTGGATCGCCGCCGTGGACAAGTTCTCGGACAGCGACTCCGAGAAGGACTGGCTGAGCACCTACGCCGACCTCCAGTACTGGGACCCGGAGACCGATGCCTGGACGTCGATCGACGGTGACCTGAACGGCGGCCTCGCCTTCGGTGTCACCCCCGAGCTCGGCCCCAAGGACAAGGTCACGGTCAAGCTGCGCCTCAACGTCAGCGCCAAGGCCCCGACCGGTGAGGGCTACGCGATCGGCCTCGGCGGCTACGTCGACAGCGAGGCGAACTGCGTGCACAACTCGTTCGCGTACTACCCGCTGACGATCCTCAAGCCCGGCACCCCCAACGAGAACCCGGGCAAGCCCACCCCGAAGCCCGACGTCAAGCCGTCGGACGTGAAGGTGCCCCAGGGCGGCGCCAAGGAGCTCCCCGTGACCGGCAGCCTCGCCGAGACCGGCTCCAGCTCGATGCTGCCGACCATCGGTCTCGTCGGCGGCGCCGCCGTCGCCGTCGGTGCGGGCGCGATGTTCGTCGTCCGTCGCCGCAAGGCCGACACCGCCGCGTAACAGCGGCCCACGATCACGCGGAAGGACCTGCGCTCGGAGGGGGGCGCAGGTCCTTACGTGTGTCCGCGCGGCCCACGCGTTCCGTGGAAACCTGGCGGCTACTTCTTGGGCGGCACCGTCGGCATCCCCAGGAACGGCAGCTTCAGCGCGCCGAAGGCGTCCGCGGGGACGGCCGGGGTCTTCGGTTCGACCGCGGCGAGGCGCGCGTACCGCCGGCCCTGCGCGGGTCGCGGGTCCTCGGCGCCCTTGTTGGGCCAGAAGGACATGGCGCGCTCGGCCTGCGCGGTGATCGTCAGGGACGGGTTCACGCCGAGGTTCGCGGAGACCGCCGCCCCGTCGACCACCGAGATGCCTGGGTGGCCGTAGAGCCGGTGGTAGGGGTCGATGACGCCGGTGTCCGGCGAGTCGCCGATGGGGCAGCCGCCGAGGAAGTGGGCGGTCAGCGGGGTGCCCATGAGCTCCCCGATGTTCGATCCGGGAAAGCCGTTGATCTCCTCGGAGAGGATGGTGGCCGCGCGCGTGGCCTCGGGGATCTGGTCGGGGTTGGGCGCGCCGTGGCCCTGCCGCGCGGTCAGCAGGCCCTTGCCGAGGCCCTTCTCCTTGCGGTACGTGGTCAGGGAGTTGTCGAGCGACTGCATGACCAGGCCGATGATGGTCCGCTCCGACCACCGCCGGTTGGAGAGCGAGCGCATCATCAGCCACGGGTGCCGGGCCACGTTGCCGAACCACCCGGCGACCCGCGCCTTGCCGCCCTTGAGGCTGTACGGGACCTGGAGCACGGTCAGGCTGCCCATCGCGTTGGACTTCTTGCCGTAGCGGACGGGCTCGATGTGCGTGGTGGCGTTCGGGTGGATCGACGAGGTGATCGCCACGCCCTTGGTGAAGTCGGCCCTGGGCGCGCCGTGCCGCTTGCGGTAGCGGCGGTCGGTGGTCTGGGCGCCCACCAGGGCCTCGGAGTTGGTGCGGGTCAGCGTGCCAAGCCGCGGCGAGAGGCGGGGCAGCAGGCCGGTGTCCTTCATGCGGTGGAGCAGCGTCTGGGTGCCGTACGTACCGGCGGCGACGACGACCTCGCGGGCCGTGAACGTACGGCCCCTGCCCTTGCGCTTGTCATTCGTGGGCAGCGTCGACACCGCGTACCCGCCCCGCGAGTCCTCGGTGACGGCGACGACCGACGTCATCGGGTGGATCACCGCGCCGGCCTTCTCCGCGAGGTAGAGGTAGTTCTCGTTGAGCGTGTTCTTCGCGCCGTGCCGGCAGCCGGTCATGCACTCGCCGCACTCGTTGCAGGCCTTGCGGGCGGGGCCCGCGCCGCCGAAGTAGGGGTCGGGGACCTCCGCGCCCGGCCGCGCGGTGGAGGTGCCGTCCCCGTCCTCGCCGTCGCCGAAGAACACCCCCACGGGCGCCATGTGGAAGCTGTCGCCGACGCCCATCTCCTCGGCCGTGGCCTTGAGATGGACGTCCGAGGGCGTCGTCGTCGGGTTGATGCGCACCCCGAGCATGCGCTTGGCCTGCTCGTAGTACGGGCCGAGCTCGGCCTGCCAGTCCGTGATGTCCTTCCACTGCGGATCATTGAAGAACGCGGCGGGCGGTACGTAGAGGGTGTTGGCGTAGTTCAGGGAGCCGCCGCCGACGCCCGCTCCGGCGAGGACCATGACGTTGCCGAGCAGGTGGATGCGCTGGATGCCGAAAAGGCCGAGGGCCGGGGCCCAGAGGTAGTTCTTGAGGTCCCAGGAGTTCTTGGGCAGGGACTCGCGGGTGAAGCGGCGGCCCGCTTCGAGGACGCCGACGCGGTAGCCCTTCTCCGTCAGGCGCAGCGCGGACACGGCACCACCGAAGCCGCTGCCCACGACGATGACGTCATAGTCATAGCCGTCGTCGTACGAAGCGTCGTCGGCCGCCCGGTTCGGGACAGAGCTCTCCTGTGACATTGACTCTCCTCGTTGAGAACTGACGAAGACGTCAGGCTTCGGCTAGCGCAGCCGCAGGGCCTTCATGACCTTCAGGCTGGTGCTCATGAACGCCGCGTACTTCTCGTCGTCCATGCCGAAGGAGGGCGCGAGCGGCATCAGCCGCTGATGGGCGACAGTCTGTGCCTCGGTGAACTTGAGGATGCCCTCGGAGCCGTGCCTGCGGCCGAGGCCCGAGTCCTTCATCCCGCCCATCGGGGACTGCACGCTGCCGTAGGCGGGGCCGTAGCCCTCGTTGACGTTGACCGTGCCGGTGCGCAGGCGGGCGGCGAGCTTGCGGCCCCGGCTGCCGTCCTTCGTCCACACCGAGGAGTTGAGCCCGTACGGCGTGGCGTTGGCGAGCTCGACCGCTTCGTTCTCGTCCGTGAAGCGGTAGACGGAGACGACCGGGCCGAACGTCTCCTCGCCGCAGACCGCCATCGGCGCCTCGACGCCGTCCAGGATGGTCGGCTCGTAGAAGTAGGGGCCGATGTCGGGGCGCGCGACGCCGCCCGCGACGAGCGTGGCCCCCTTCGCGACGGCCTCCTCGACGTGCCGGGTGACGGTCTCCAGCTGCCGCTCGCCGACGAGCGAGCCCATGTCGGCGCCGTACGAGAGGGACGTGCCGAGCCGCATCGCCTTCGTGCGCTCCGCGAAGCGCGCCACGAACCGGTCGGCGACGGACTCGTGGACGTAGAGCCGCTCGATGGAGATGCAGAGCTGGCCCGCGGAGGAGAAGCAGGCGCGCACCGCGCCGGCCGCGGCCTTGTCCACGTCGGCGTCGTCGAGGACCAGCATGGCGTTCTTGCCGCCGAGCTCCAGCGATACGCCGACCAGGCGGGCGGCGGCGCCCTGCGCGACCTCGCGGCCCGTGCGCGTGGAGCCGGTGAACGAGACGTAGTCGGCGTGCCTGACGACCTCGGGGCCGATGACCGGACCCTCGCCGAGCACGACCTGGAAGGCCTCGGCCGGCAGGCCCGCCTCGATGATCAGGTCACGGGCCCACAGGGCGGTGAGGCAGGTCTCCGTGTCGGGCTTCATCACGAGCGCGTTGCCCGCGACGAGGGCGGGGAGCGCGTCGCCTATGGAGAGTTCGAGCGGGTAGTTCCACGGGGCGATCTGGCCGACCACGCCGCGCGGCTGGCGGTTCTCGGTGACCTTGGTCAGGACCGGGACGACGCCGGTGTGCCGCTTGGGGTTCAGGTACGAGGGGGCCTTGCGGCCGTAGTGCCGGGCGGCGACCGCGACGGCCTGGATCTCCTCGTGGGCGTGCAGACGGGCCTTGCCGGTCTCCAGCTGGATCAGGTCGAGCACCTCGGCCTGGCGCTGGAGCACCAGGTCGTGGAAGCGGAGCAGGACGGCGGCGCGCTGCCTGACCGGGGTCCGCGCCCAGGCGATCTGGGCGGTGCGGGCCCGCTGGAACGCGGTGGCGACGTCGTCGGGGGTGGACTCGGGCAGGTCGGCCAGCTTCTCGCCGGTGAGCGGCGTGTGGTTGGCCGTACGTCCCGAGCCGATGACGTCACGCGTGAGCTGGGCGATCAGCTCGGGCGTGACCACGTCGGCGGCGGTGCGCGCACCGTCAGGAGCCGGGGCGGTCGGGTTCGTACCGAGGGGCGCTGCGGTGGCCTGCGAGTCCGTCATGCTCGTGAGAGTAGGCCCCCATGAGCCTTTTGGGTACCCATCGGTAACGGGCTTCACGGGTCACTCACACGACGCCAGTGATTGCTGGCGACAAAGCCGCTGATCAGGCCGTTACCACCTCGCGGAGGCGACCGCCGCGACCTGCCACGGCCCCTGCGACCGCCACGACCGCTCAGAGCTTGTCGAGCTCCAGATCGGCGATTGCCGTCTCCGCGACCTCACGGCCGCGCGCGGTGAAGTCGCCCTTGCCCGGGTAGCCGATCATCAGCTTGTACATGTCGCCGGACTTCGTCTTGTAGTACAGGACCCGCAGCTCGCGCGCACGCGGGTTCTGGGTGTCGGTGGTGGAGTAGACGACCGTGTTCTCCGCGGCCTTGCGGCCCTGGTACGTGGTCTCCTTGCCGTCGCTCCTGGGCGCGGGGGCGGTGGCCATGCTGAGGTCGTAGCTGCCGGACTGCTTGAAGACGGCGTTGTCGTCCCACATCTCGGCGTTGGCGGTCTCGGCGATGTCGCCGCCGGTGTCCTCGGTCTTCTTCGCCAGGGAGAGGCTGACCCAGACGCTGCCGCTCGGGTCGGTGTACTGGACCCAGTGGTCCTTCGGCTCCTTGTTGTCGTCCTCGGTCTTCTTGTAGCCCTCCGGCACGGCGACGGTCGCCGCAAGCTCCTTCGACTCGTGCCGCTCCCAGCCCTCCGCGTCCGAGCCGCCGAAGGGGTTCAGCGCCACGAGCACGCCGGCCGCCACGGCCGCGACGACCACACCGGCGGCGACGGCCAGCGCCTTGCGGCTCAGGAAGATCCCCTTGCCGCGCTCCTGGTCGGCGCCGCCCATGACCGTGACGTGCTGTGTCGGCGGCTGCTGCGGCGGCTTGACCGCCTCCTCAAGGAGCGCGCGGACCTGCGCGGCGTTCGGCCGCTGGACGGGGTCCTTGGCCAGCAGGCGGTTGATCGCCTCGGCGAGCGGGCCCGACGCGGACGCGGACGCGGCGGGCGTCGCGTTCAGGACGGACTGGAGCGTCGCGGGGGTGTTGTTGCGGCGGAAGGGCGACACGCCCTCCGTCGCCGCGTACAGGACGACGCCGAGCGACCAGAGGTCGGACGCCGGCCCCGGGCGCTGGCCGAGCACCCGCTCCGGGGCGATGAACTCGGGCGAGCCGACGAAGCCGCCGGTGTCCGTCAGGTTGGTCTCGCCCTCGATCTGGGCGATGCCGAAGTCGGTGAGGACGACGCGGTCGTGGTTGCCGAGCATCACGTTGTCCGGCTTCACGTCGCGGTGCAGGATGCCCGCCTGATGGGCGGCGTCCAGGGCGTTCAGGACGTCCAGGCCGACGCGCGCGGCCTCGCGGGCGCCCAGCGTGCCCTCCTGGAGCGCGGCGCCGAGCGAGCGGCCGTGCACCAGCTCCATGACGATCCAGGGCCGGCCGTCCTCGACCGCGACGTCATGGACGTTGACCACGGCCGGGTGGTCCAGGCGGGCCGCGGCGCGCGCCTCGCGGCGCATCCGCTCGAACGCGTTGGCGCGCTCGCGCTCGGGCAGGTGGTCGGGGAGCCGCGGCTCCTTCACCGCGACCTCGCGGTCGACCGTCTCGTCCTTGGCGCGCCACACCGTGCCCATGCCGCCGTGCCCGAGCTTGGCGAGGAGCCGGTAGCGGCCCGCGATCAGCCGCCCGGCGCCGGGGTCGGCCGCGGCCTGCTGCTCCGGCACCACCTGGGTGGGCTGGGGCTCGTGGGGTTGCGGCTGTGGCTGTGCGTACGGGTTGCCGGGGTGTGCGCCGCCGCTCTGCCCGGGCACGCCGGGCTGTCGCGGCGGCTGGAGGCCGAAGGTCGTGGGGTCGTACGGGCCGTGCGCGGATCCCCCGTCATTACTCATGCACACATCACTACCGTGTGCGACACCCCGGTTTCCAGCCAAGCCGGACACTTGTGACCTGGGTGATGCACGGACGGGCGGCGACAAGGGCTGCCCACGCCCAAAGAGGACGTACCGCGAGCCACCGGCTCCCGCGAAGGACGTGCCGCGGGCTACCGTCGTACGAACGTGTCGACAGCCGTGTCGAAGTATTTCCGCACCTGCTCCGACTCCTCCGCGGGCCCCGAGACCCACACGTCGTACATCCTGCCGCCCTCCCGCCAGCACAGGTCGTACGTCTGCCGCTCGCCGCCCGCCTTGCCGGGGTCGTCCCAGATGAACTCCCAGAGCGCCGCGGGGCGGCCGTTGCGGGTGGTCTCGGTGACCTCTCCGTTGCGGTAGCCGGGGTTGGTGCGCGGCCCCTCCTCGTCGGCGCGGCGCTGTGCCGCGAGCGGACCGCCCGGCTCCGGATCGGCCTCCTTGATGCCGACGCGGTAGGTGCCGCTCGGCGAGGCGTAGAAGATCCGGACCCCGTCGCTCTGGCGCACGAAGCCGCGGGGCACCGCGATCGTGAAACCCGCGGGGTCCTTGACCAGGCGGTAGCCGTCGGGCGCCTGCGGGGTGGAGGGGCCGGGCGAAGGCGTCTCCTTGGTGACGGTGACCGTGGGGCTCGGGCTCGCGGTGCCGGTGGTGGGCGAGGGCGACGCCGTGCTGGCCGGTTTGCCGTCGTCACCGTCCCTGCCGAGCAGCAGGGCGGTGGCCGAGACCGCGCCGCCGGTCACGGCAGCCACCACCGCCGCCGTGATCAGCACCGCCCGTCTCTGGCGCCCGCGAGGCCCCAGGGTACGGCCGCGCCCCGGCAGCAGGACGCGGCGCGCATCCGCCAGGCGGCCACGTCCGGCGCCTTTGCGGCCCGCTCCCCGCCCGCCGTCCGGCAGCGCGGACATGCGCCCCGTGTCGACGTACTCCTGGAGCAGCCGCTCCGCCCCCGCCGCGTCCAGGCGCCGCCTCGGGTCCCGCTCCAGGAGGCCGGTGACGACCGGGAGGAGCGGTGCCGCGCGCTCCGGCGGCCGGATGTCCTCGTATATGACGGCGTGCAGGACACCGCCGATCGAGTCCCTGCGGAAGGGCGACTCGCCCGCGAGCGCGGTGACGAGCAGCGCGCCGAGCGACCAGAGGTCGGAGGCGGGCCCGGTCCGCTCCCCCGCGATGCGCTCGGGCGCGGTGTACTCCGGCGAGCCCACGAACGACCCCACTTCCGTGAGCGTCGTCGCCCCGCTGACCTGTGCGATCCCGAAGTCGGTGAGCACGACGCGGCCGCCTGCCCGCTCCACGAGGACGTTGGCGGGCTTCAGGTCGCGGTGCAGGATGCCCGCCTCGTGGGCGGTGCTCAGGGCGCCGAGCAGGTCGATGCCCATGCGGGCGACGGCCTGCGCGTCGAGCGGCCCGGTCCGGCCGATCTGCCGGGCCAGCGATCCGCCCTCGATCAACTCCATGACGATGTAGGGCTGTTCGCCGTGCTCGACGACGTCGTGGACGACGACGATGTGCGGGTGCCGCAACTGGGCGACCGCGCGGGCCTCCCGCAGGGTGCGCTCACGCTGCTGCGCGGCCTCGGTGTCCGAGAGCGTCTCGTCCCTGTCCAGCTCCTTGACGGCGACCTGACGGCCGAGCAGCAGGTCCGTGGCGCGCCACACCGTGCCCATGCCGCCCCGGCCGAGCCGCGCGTCCAGACGGTACCGTCCCGCGATCACGCGGGCGTTGCCGTCGCCCCCCATGGAGTCGGCGCCCTCGCCGCCGGCTCTGCCCGCGCCGGCGCCGGCCGCGCCGGCGTGGTCTCCCAGGCTCCCCATGCGGCCATCATGCCCCACACGTGTACGAACGAAATGGGTCTCGCCGCCGGGCGGCTGGTTCCGGCCGCAGCCACCGTCCGCCCCTCTGGTACACCGGGGCACTCGGGGCCCGGGTCAGCCCTCCCGCCAGCCCCGGAGCATCGAGTCGAACTGCTGCCGGGTCTTGTCCCAGCCCTTGGCGGGGGCCGAGAGGTAGATGACGTACTCGACGCCGTCACGGCTCACATACGTCTGCGAGATGGCCCGCCGGGGCCCCGCGGTCGTGTCGTTCGCCCCCGCCGTCCAGCTGAAGTCCCAGAGCGCGCCCCGCTGGTCGCGGAACATGTTGGAGTCCAGGTGCAGCCGCCGGTAGTCCGTGAGCTTCCGCAGGCCCTTCTCCAGGCTCAGCTGATGCGCGTACGGGGACTCGAACTGCGGGTTCTTGTCGACACCGATCCGCAGGAAGCGCCGTCCGTCGTCCGGCGTGTAGTCCACCTGGGAACCGTTCACCTGGCGCTGCCACCCCTTGGGCAGCATGAGGCTGAAGCCGTCGGGGTCGTGCACGCGCACCCAGTCGGCGGGTATGCCGCTCATGGGCTCCCCCGCGTCCTCGCCCGCGCTCTGCGACTGACCCCCTTCACCCCCCGTGAACTCCAGGAAGCCGAAGACTCCTGCGCCGCCGAGCAGGGCGGCCGCGACCACGAGGGCCGCCACGGCGAACCCGCGGCGGCGCGGCTTGGCCGAAGCCGCCGCGAGGCTCTGGCCGCGGGTGTCGTGAACGTCATGGCCTCCGTGGGCGCCCTGGACCGCCGTGGCGGCCCCTGTGCGGTGCGGGGCCATCGAGCCGTACGGGGGCGTCGACCCGTGCGGGGCCACCGAGCCGAACGGGGTGGTCTGGCCGTACGAGGTGGCCGGATGCCGACCGCCGGTGTGCGCCTGCGTCGGCACGTACGCCTGCGCCGAATTCGGCCGCCGTCCCTCCGCCGCCTCGGCCAGCATCGACTCGGCCTCCTCGGCGGTCGGCCTGGCCGCCGGGTCCTTGCGCAGGAGCGCCTCGATGATCGGGGCCAGGACACCCGCGTGCTCGGACGGCGGCGGCTCCTCGGTGACCACGGCCTGCATGGTGCCGAGCGGCGACGTGCGCCGGAACGGCGACGTCCCCTCGACCGCCGTGTACAGCGTGGCCCCGAGCGCCCACAGGTCGGACGCGGGCCCCGGGTTGGCGCCGCTCACCCGCTCGGGCGCCAGGTAGTCGACCGAACCCACGACCTCGCCGGTGCGGGTGATCGTCGAGTCGCCCTCGATCGCGGCGATGCCGAAGTCGGTGAGCAGTATCCGGCGGTCATCGGCGAGCAGTACGTTGCCGGGCTTGACGTCGCGGTGCAGCACCCCGGCGGCGTGCGCGGCCCGCAGCGCCTTCAGCGTCCACAGGCCGATACGGGCGGCCTCGACCGGTTCGACGCGGCCCTGGTCCTTGACGGCGTCCGCCAGCGAACAGCCCTCGACCAGCTCCATGACGATCCACGGCCGGTCGTCGTACTGGATGACGTCGTGGACGGTGACGACGGCCGGATGGTTGATCCGGGCGGCGGCCCGCGCCTCCGTCTGGGTGCGCTGGAAAAGGACCGCGCGGTCGGCCTCCTGCACGAACTGCGCGGCCGTCAGTTCCTTGACGGCGACGGTCCGGTGCAGCACCTCGTCCTGCGCGCGCCACACCCGTCCCATGCCACCGCGGCCGATGGACTCACCGAGTCGGTAGCGGCCCGCGAGGAGCAGGCCCTGGCTCTGATTCACGTTCCCCCGCAATGGTCTTGACAGGCCCAGGTTAAGGAGCGGGCCGCGCGCAGGGAACCGCAGGGGGGTTACGTAGACCTCAATGTGACGCTTGCCGGTCATGTCCGGGCGGGGTTGGACGGGTTCGTAGGGCCTGCCACGGCGGGCTTCGACGGGCCCGTCCGGGCTGCTGCGGTGGCGTTCTGAGGGTCAGTCGGAGACCTGGTAGGTGGCCGAGGCCTGCTCGTAGAGCCGCGTCACCTCGTCCCGCTCGGCCTCCGGCCCCCGCACCTGCACCACGTGGTACTTGCCGTCGACGACCATCGCGAGATTGCGTACGTAGATCTCGCGTCCCGCGTCGTCCTGCCACGTGAACTGGCCCTCGGCCATGGCCCGGCCGCCGACGTCTATGCGCCGCATGCCGCTGGAGGTGGCCCAGGAGGAGTCGCGGAACGGCTGAAGTTCCCGCTCGTGCTCGCGCTGGTACTTCATGGGGTCGCGGCCGTAGCCGTCGGTCGTGTCGCGTCCCGGCACCACGAGGAGTTCGAAGTCGGCGTGGGTGTAACGGATCTGGCCCCGGCCGTTCTTTGCCTGCCGGTCCCAGCCGCTCGCGACGGCCACGCGGAACCCTTCGGTGTCCTTGCGGAGTGTGAACCCCTGCGGCAGCTCGGGCCCGGTGGTCTGCGGCTTCTGCGACCCGGAATTCCTGCCGGACGCGTCTTCGTCCCGGCCCTTGCCCTTGTCCCCGCCCTTGCCCTTCTCGGGCTTCTCCTCGTGGCTGGGGTCCGGGCTCGGCGGGGCCGCCGAACTGGCCTCGCCCGCGGAGCCGACCCGGTCGCCCGAGCCTCCCTCGTCGTTCTCGGGCATGAACAGCATGGCGTACGCGATCGCCGCGACCAGGCCGATCAGGATGGCGAGCAGCAGCAGCCGCCCCAGCGAACGCGGGCGCGACGGGCCGCGCTCCCGTGACGGGGCGGCTTCACGCGCGGGCGGGGCCTCGTGGGGGTGCGGGGCCTCGCGCAGCTTCCGCGGCTCGCGCGGCGGCTTGGGCGCCCGCACGGCCTTGCCCCGGCCGCGCTTGTGCCGCCCGTGCCCGCCGGTGGTGGCGGGTGCGGACGCGCGGCGCTTGCGCACGACCTCGCCACGGCGGCGTACGACGGGCAGCCGTCCGGCGTCGTACGGCGGCACTGGCACGACGTGCGCCCCGGCCTCCGGCTCGGGCGCGGACCGCACCAGTGAGCGGAGCCAGCCGCTGACCTCCTCGAAGTCGAGGCGTTCCGTGGGGTCCTGACGCAGCAGTGACTCCACCACGGGCCGCAGCGGCCCGCACTCCTCGGCGAATGCGGGCGGCTCGGCGCACACCATCTGCACCAGTTCGGCGGTGCTGTCCTCGGGGTAGGGCGCGTGTCCCTGCACGGCCCGGAAGAGGAGGGCGCCCAGGGCCCACAGGTCGGTGGCCGGTCCGATCGGCGCGGCGAGCTGCCAGTTCTCGTGCACGGGGCCCGCCTGCTCGGGCGCCCACCGCTCGGTGACGGCCCCGACGACAACCATGCGCGCATGCCGCGCCCGCTCGGCGTCCAAAGCGCTACCTGGCCCACGCCGCGCCTCGCCACCGTCTCCCCACGCACCGGAGTCACCGGCGGGGGCGGGGTGGGGCTCGCGGGACGGGGGCGTGTGTGGGCTGCCGCCCTCGCGCGGGGGGTTCTGGCTCTCGCGTCCGCTGTGCGTGGCGAACGGACTGCTGCCCTCGCGGACGTTCCCCGGGGCGTAGGGGGCGCCGGCCTCGGCGCGGCTACGGTCGCCGTGCGGTGTGAAGGGGCTACCGGTTCCGTGGGGGACACGGGCATCACGATCGCTGCGCGGGGCATACGGGTCGCCGCCCTCGCGGGGGCTACGGACCCCGTGACCGCCCTGCGGCGCGAACGGCCTGCGGGCCTCGCCGGGGTCGCGGGGCCCGGAACCGCTCTGCGGCGCGAACGGCCTGCGGGCCTCGCCGGAGCTTCGGGGGGCGTACGGGTCGTCGGCCTCGCGCAGGCCACGGCCGTCGCTGCCGCCAGGGCTACCGGCCCCGCCGAGCTCGGAACCGCTGCGCGTGGCGTACGGGTCGTTCTCGCGAGGGCCTCGCGGGGCGGGTGGTCCCTCCGGCTCGCGGCCGGTCGGCGGGGCGCTGCCGCGGGGCACCGCGCCGTGCCAGGGCTTCGTCTCGGCCACTCCGTACGGGTCCGTGATGCGTCCGGGCGGCCCGGGGTCCGTGTCGTGGCCCGCGGGGTCGGCCGACCGGCCCTGCCCGGCCTCGCCGACGCCACTCCGCGGCTGCGGCACCCCGGCTCCGCCGGTCTCCTCCTCGCCGACGCGCGCCGCGGCCCGCGTGCCCGCCCGGTACGCCGCGATGGCCGCCCCCGCACGGGCGGTCCGCGCCTCGCCCCACGCCGCCCCAGCGGTGTCCACCGCCTCGGCGGCCCGCCGCACCGCGACCTCCGTGGTCTCCGTGGTCTTCGCGAATCCCGCCTCCGGGGCCGGCTCCAGCGCCTCTTCCCCCGACTCGTACCCGGCGGCACCGTCCGCACCAGGCTCGAAGGCCCCTTCGTACGCCGACACGTTCCCGATCGAGCCCGCGGAACCGGCCGCCTCCCCGGCCTCCACCGGCCGCGGGTCATACCCGCACAGGGCTTCCTCGGCCGCCCCGGCCGCCAGGCCCGTCAGCATCACGCGGCCGTCGTCGCAGATCAGCACCGTACGGGTGGTGATGTTCCGATGCACCCAGCCATGCGCGTGCAGCACGCGCAGCGCCGCGAGGACGTCCGCGGCGACCTCGGCCGCCCGGTACGGGCTCAGGGGCCGGTCCGCGAGGAGCGCAGCCAGCGGCCTCGCCGCCACCAGTTCGCTCACTATCCACAGCGACCCGGCCTCGGCGAACACGTCGAAGACCTGGTCGAGCCGCGGATGATCGGGTATCTGCGCGGCCGTCTGCGCCGCCTCCATGGCGCGCCGCACCGCGGGATCCGTGGGCCTGCGCGTCGTCCGCGCCGAGGCCCGCCGCATGCCGCCACCGGCTCCCGCTCCGGCCCGTGGCGCGAAGCCCTCGGGCAGATCGTCCTCGTCGAGGACCTCCGCCTCGACGACCTCGGGCAACGGAACCTGCCTGACCAGCACTTCCTGCCCGCTGTACGTGTCGAAGGCACGCGACTCGGCCAGTTCGTACTCATCCGTGGGCGGTAACGGCAGGCGGTAGCGGTCGGCGAGCACCCGACCCGCGTAGTCCTCCACGATGCCTTCCCCGTCCGCCCGGTGGTCAATTCCGTTCGTCTTACGGCTCATTGCGGCTGCGCAGGGTCCGCAAGCACTCACGATACGTGCCCTACCCGCACCGCAATGAGGGGATACGAGATCTCGGCGCCCAAATCTCAGGCCCAAGCTTGCGGCCCGTCCGGGTCCGGGACCTACGGCCGGTCCGGCCCAGGAGCCCCCCGGGCCCGGCTCAGGACTTCGGCTGGAATGTCCGCGTAAAGGTCTTCCACGCGGAACGCCGCTGCTCGCTGCCCCAGTCGTCGGCCTTGGCCGTGTACATCATTCCGTAGCCCAGACCGCCGTTGACGACGAAGCCGCGGTCCACCGACCGGTACTTCGTCCCGCCGTCCACATAGGTGAACTCCCAGTCAGCGGTGTTCCAGCCGCGGAAGTCCACCTTCTCGATGCGGATCCGGTGATACTGCGACCGGACCATGTAGTTCTCCTGGTTCTTCCAGTCGCTCACCGGGTTGTCCTTGGGCGTGGTCGTCCACCCGATGAGCAGCTTCTGCCCGTCGGGACCGCCGAACCGGGCGCCCGCGCGGCCCGTGGACTGGAACTTCCACCCCTTCGGCAGCCCGATCTTGAAGCCCTGCTCGTGCTTGTACGTCGACTCCGCGCCGTCAGCGGGCTTCTTGTCGTCGTCCTTGCCCGGGTCGTGCCCCTGGCCCTCGTCGTCCTTGCCCTCGCCGTCCTTGCCCTGGTCCTCGTTCTTGTCCTCGCCCTGGGCCTGGTCCTTGCCGTCGCCCGAACCAGTGGCCTTGTCCGAGTCCTTCTCGTCCTTGCTCTTGTCGTCCCCGGCGCCGGCCCCGCTGGACGCGGCCTTGTCGCTGCCCTTGTTGTCGTTGCCGGAGCCGCTGTCATCTCCGCCGGAGAGCGCGAAGGCGAGGACCGTGCCGAGCACCGCGAGCACGGCCACCACGGTCACTATCACCAGCGTCCGCCGCGGCACCACATCGGTGAGCGACGCCTTGGGCGGCACCCTCGGCGACGCCCCGGGCCGCGGCGGAGGGGTTGCGACCCCGGCCGCACTCCTGGCACCCGTACCGACCGCACCATGGCCGGTCCCGCTGCCGGACTTGCCGGCCGCACCGGCGGCAGCAGCGGCGGCAGCGGCGCCCGCCTTCTTGGCGGACTTCGTCTGACCGCCCTGCTTCGACGGCTTGGTCAGCTTGGCGGGCCTCTTGGGGACCGGCGGCAGCGGCACCGCCTTCGTGGCCTCGACCGGCTCCGGCGCCGCTTTCAGCTCCGGCGCGTGGATGACGTCCCGCAGAAGCGCACGCGCCCCCGCGTCGTCGAGCCGCTGCCCGGGGTCCTTGACGAGGAGGCCGTAGATGACCTTCTCCAAGGGCCCGGCGTTCGTGGGCTGTTCCACGTCCTCGGTCATCACCGCGGTGAGGGTCGCGATGGCGGAACCCTTGTCGTAGGGCGGCACGCCCTCCACCGCCGCGTACAGCAGGCCGCCCAGTGACCAGAGGTCGGCCGCCGGGCCCGGCTTGTGACCGCGGGCGCGCTCGGGCGAGATGTACGAGGGCGCGCCGACGAGCATGCCCGTGGACGTGATCGACGGGTCGCCCTCGACCTGCGCGATGCCGAAGTCCGTGAGGACCACCCGGCCGTCCTCGGCGATCAGCACGTTCGACGGCTTCACGTCGCGGTGCAGGATGCCCTCGCGGTGCGCGGAGCGCAGCACGTCGAGCACGGCGAGGCCGACCTCGGCCGCCCGCCTCGGCGTGAGCACTCCGTCCTCGCGGATGACCTCGGCGAGGGACTTGCCCTCCACCAGCTCCATCACGATCCACGGCCGGTCGTCCTCGTCGACGACGTCGTAGACCGTCACGGCGCTGGTGTTGCGGATCCGCGCGATCGCCTTCGCCTCACGCAACGTACGCGTGATGAGCCGCCGCTTCTCCTCCTCGTCGATGCTTGAGGGGAACCGCAGTTCCTTCACCGCGACCGTACGGCCCAGCGTCTCGTCCTTGGCGCGCCACACCGTGCCCATGCCGCCGCGGCCGAGCACCTCTCCCAGCCGGTACCGGCCGGCGAGGAGACGTTCGCTCTTGTCCCGACGGGCCTCACCCGTCTGCTCCGCGTCCGACATGCGTCCCCTCTGCTGCTACCGCTGCTACCCGCGCAACCCGCCCTGACAGAGCCTTCATTGTCCCTTACTCGGGGACCGCCCGGCGCCCAGGGTCCACCGTCCCCCGTGAGGGACCGTGCTCGGGGCGGGACCGTCGCGCCAACAGCGGGCTCCTGGCGGCCGATCCTCCTTGCGGCGGGCCCGATCGGCCTGCCCACCGGCCACCCAAAACCCGCGGCGCCGGCCACGGAGGCCACTCTTCCGCCGCTCATCGGCCGAGGCAAGGCCCAGGCGGCGGCCCTGTGCCCAACAGCCCTCGGAGCAAGCCCGGTAGACCCTTGCGACCGAGGCCGCCACGCCCGAAGCCGCGGCCTCCACGGTCGCTCGCGGCAGCCGACGCCTCGTCATATACCAGGCTCAACAGGCTCAACACGGACAAGCGGACCCACCTCGGTCGAGCCGGCCGCGGCAGCCGAGTCAGCCGAGCGGCACGATGTCCGGCGCCCCCAGCCTCGCCGCGTCCGCCGTCAGGTCGTCGGGCTGGCGCTGCGACTCCCGCTCGGCCTCCACCCGCTTCTCGTAGTGCTGGACCTCCCGCTCGATCTGGTCCTTGTCCCAGCCGAGGACGGGCGCCATCAGCTCGGCGCACTCCCGGGCGCTGCGCGTGCCCCGGTCGAACGTCTCGATGGAGATGCGTGTCCGGCGTGTCAGCACGTCGTCCAGGTGCCGGGCGCCCTCGTGCGAGGCGGCATAGACCACCTCGGCCCGCAGATAGTCGTCCGCCGCCTGGAGCGGCGCGCCCAGGGCCGGGTCCGCGGTGACCAGTTCGAGCACTTCCTCGGCCAGCGCGCCGTACCGGTTCAACAGGTGTTCCACGCGCACCACATGAAGGCCCGTCCGGGCGGCGATCCTCGCCCGTGCGTTCCACAGCGCCCGGTACCCCTCGGCGCCCACGAGGGGGATGTCCTCCGTGACGCAGTCGGCGACGCGCTGGTCGAGGCCGTGCACGGCCTCGTCGACGGCGTCCTTGGCCATCACGCGGTACGTCGTGTACTTGCCGCCGGCGATGACCACCAGGCCGGGCGCGGGGTGGGCGACCGTGTGCTCCCTGGAGAGCTTGCTCGTGGCGTCCGACTCCCCGGCGAGCAGGGGCCTGAGTCCTGCGTACACCCCCTGGACGTCGTCGCGGGAGAGCGGCCTCGCGAGCACCGAGTTCACGTGCTCCAGGAGATAGTCGATGTCGGCGCTGGAGGCGGCCGGGTGCGCCTTGTCGAGGTCCCAGTCGGTGTCGGTCGTGCCCACGATCCAGTGCCGGCCCCACGGGATGACGAAGAGGACGCTCTTCTCGGTCCGCAGGATCAGACCCGTCGTGGAGTTGATCCGGTCCTTCGGTACGACCAGATGGATGCCCTTGGACGCCCTGACGTGGAACTGGCCACGCTCGCCGACCATCGCCTGGGTGTCGTCCGTCCACACGCCGGTGGCGTTCACCACCTGCTTGGCGCGGACCTCGTACTCCCCGCCGCCTTCGACGTCCTGGACCCGGGCGCCGACCACGCGCTCGCCCTCGCGCAGGAAGCCGGTGACCTTGGCGCGGTTGGCGACCTTCGCGCCATACGCCGCCGCGGTGCGCACCAGGGTGGCCACATAGCGGGCGTCGTCCATCTGCGCGTCGTAGTACTGCATCGCGCCGACCAGGGCGTCCTTCTTCAGGCACGGGGCCACGCGCAGGGCGTGGCGCCGCGTCAGGTGGCGGTGCACGGGCAGGCCGCGGCCGTGTCCGCGTGACATCGACATGGCGTCGTAGAGCGCGACGCCCGATCCGGCGTACAACCGCTCCCAGCCCTTGTGCTGCAAGGGGTAGAGGAACGGAACGGGCTTCACCAGATGCGGGGCGAGCCGCTCCAGGAGCAGCCCGCGCTCCTTCAGCGCCTCGCGCACCAGCGCGAAGTCGAGCATCTCCAGATAGCGCAGCCCCCCGTGGATCAGCTTGCTCGATCTGCTGGATGTGCCCGAGGCCCAGTCCCTGGACTCGACCAATCCGGTGGACAGGCCCCGGGTCACGGCGTCCAGCGCCGTACCGGCACCGACCACGCCTGCGCCTACTACCAGGATGTCCAGCTCCCGGTCGGCCATCCCCGCCAGTGACTCGGCACGCTCCGCCGGCCCCAGTGTCGCTGTCCTCACCGCTGCCTCCCGCATGGATCGGGTGTGGTCGGACTCACATCATGCCCAGATTTCCGTCGCGCCCGCTGATCTCGCACGCAGCCTGTGGACAACACTCCGGAGTCCGGCACGGCGCAATACCGCAAAACGGTCATATTTACTCCTAGTCTGACATTGCACTCGCCCCTCTTGTCCACAGGGCTTGCGCGCTCGTACCGCTCCGGCTATTGGGAGGACGGCCCACCGCCATGCCCGCAGATCTCGCCGTCATCGGTCTCGGCCACCTCGGCCTGCCCCTGGCCCAGACCGCCGTCGCACACGGCATCGCGACCATCGGCTACGACCCCGCCCGCGCCGCGGACCTGGCGGCCGGCCGACTGCCCAACGACGGCGCCGAGGGGACCCTCACCGCCGCGGACGTCCGCCGGATGCTCGCCAGGGGCTTCCGGCCGACCACCGACTCCGCCCAGCTCGGCCGCGTGCGCACCGCCGTCGTCTGCGCACCCACTCCGCCCGCCGCCGACCGCTCGCTCGATCTCAGCCAAGTGGCCGAGGCCGCCCGAGCGCTCGCCGCGCGCCTGCGTCCGCACACCACGGTGATCCTCGAATCCCCCGCGTACCCGGGTACCACCGAGGAATTCGTCCGTCCGATCCTCGAATCCGGCTCGGGGCTCAGGGCCGGACGCGACTTCCACCTGGCGTACTCCCCCGGCCGCCTCGACCCCGGCAACCGCGACCACGGCTACGCCGGCACCCCCAAGGTCATCGGCGGCGTCACCCCGGCCTGCACCGAATCGGCGGCCGCCTTCTACGGCCGCCTCACCGACAAGGTCGTACGCGCGCGTGGCCCCCGCGAGGCCGAGACCGTGCACCTCCTGGAGACCAACTACCGGCACGTGAACATGGCCCTGGTCAACGAGATGGCGGTGCTCTGCCACGACATGGGCATCGACCTGTGGGACGTCATCCGCTGCGCAGAGACCAAACCCTTCGGGTTCCAGGCCTTCCGCCCCGGCCCCGGCGTCGGCGGCCACGGCGTCCCCATGGACATCCCCGGGCCCGCCCGAGGCGCCCGCCCCCTGCGCATGGTCGAACTGGCCCAGCAGGTCAACGACCGCATGCCCCAGTACGTCATCCAGCGCTCGGCGACCCTGCTCAACGAGCACGGCAAGTCCGCCCGCGGCGCCCGCGTGCTCCTGCTCGGCGTCACCTACAAGCCCGACCTCGCCGACCAGCAGGGCGCCCCCGCCCAGGAGGTGGCGACGCGCCTCATGGAGCTGGGCGCGGCCGTCAGCTACCACGACCCCTACGTGCCGAGCTGGAACGTCCTCGGCCACCCCGTTCCGCGCGCGGACGCCCTCTACGAGGCGGCTGCCGACGCCGACCTCACGATCCTCCTCCAGCACCACCGCACGTACGACCTCCAGGGTCTCGCCGTGAAGGCCCAGCTCCTGCTGGACACGAGGGGCGCGACCCCGGCGGGCGCGGCGCACCGGCTGTGACGACGAGAAGGGCCCCGGTACGTGTGTACCGGGGCCCTTCCGCGTGCGTTGCCGTCAGCGCTTGTGCTGCGAGTCCGCGACCGTCACCTCGACGCGCTGGAACTCCTTGAGCTCGCTGTAGCCCGTCGTCGCCATGGCGCGGCGCAGCGCCCCGAAGAAGTTCATCGAACCGTCCGGGATGTGCGAGGGACCGGTGAGGATCTCCTCGGTCGTGCCGACCGTGCCGAGGTCCACCTTCTTGCCGCGCGGCACGTCCTCGTGGACGGCCTCCATGCCCCAGTGGTGGCCCTTGCCGGGCGCGTCCGTGGCACGGGCCAGCGGGGAGCCCACCATCACGGAGTCGGCGCCGCACGCGATGGCCTTGGGCAGGTCGCCGGACCAGCCCACGCCGCCGTCGGCGATGACGTGCACGTACCGGCCGCCGGACTCGTCCATGTAGTCACGGCGGGCGGCCGCGACGTCGGCGACGGCGGTGGCCATCGGGACCTGGATGCCCAGGACGTTGCGCGTGGTGTGCGCGGCGCCGCCGCCGAAGCCGACCAGGACGCCCGCGGCGCCGGTGCGCATCAGGTGCAGGGCGGCCGTGTAGGTGGCGCAGCCGCCGACGATGACGGGCACGTCGAGCTCGTAGATGAACTGCTTCAGGTTCAGCGGCTCGGCGGCTCCGGAGACATGCTCGGCGGAGACGGTGGTGCCGCGGATGACGAAGATGTCGACACCGGCGTCCACGACGGCCTTGGAGAACTCGGCGGTGCGCTGCGGGGAGAGCGCGGCGGCGGTGACCACACCGGAGTCGCGCACCTCCTTGATGCGCTGCCCGATCAGGTCGGCCTTGATCGGGGCCGCGTAGATCTCCTGGAGGCGCCGCGTGGCGGTCTCGGAGTCGAGCCCGGCGATCTCGTCGAGCAGCGGCTGCGGGTCCTCGTACCGCGTCCAGAGGCCCTCGAGGTTCAGGACGCCGAGGCCGCCCAGCTCACCGATGCGGATGGCGGTCTGCGGGGAGACCACCGAGTCCATGGGAGCGGCCAGGAAGGGCAGCTCGAAGCGGTAGGCATCGATCTGCCACGCGATCGAGACCTCCTTCGGGTCGCGGGTGCGCCGGCTCGGTACGACGGCGATGTCGTCGAAGGCGTACGCGCGGCGGCCGCGCTTGCCGCGCCCGATCTCGATCTCAGTCACGTTGTGGGGCCTTTCCCTCTTGGTCTGCCTGTCCAGTATCCCCGACACACACCGCAGGGGCGGCCCCGGTGACCCGGGACCGCCCCTGCACGCGCGCGTGGGGCCCGTCGGCTACTTCGTACGGCTGTAGTTCGGCGCCTCGACCGTCATCTGGATGTCGTGCGGGTGGCTCTCCTTGAGGCCCGCGGACGTGATGCGGACGAAGCGGCCCTTGCTCTCCATCTGGTCGATGCTCGCCGCGCCGACGTAGCCCATCGTCTGGCGCAGTCCGCCGACGAGCTGGTGCAGCACGTTGGCCAGCGGGCCGCGGTAGGGCACCTGGCCCTCGATGCCCTCGGGCACGAGCTTGTCGTCGGAGGCGACCTCGGCCTGGAAGTAGCGGTCCTTGGAGTAGGACCTGCCCTGGCCTCGGGACTGCATGGCACCGAGCGAGCCCATGCCGCGGTACGACTTGAACTGCTTGCCGTTGATGAACATCAGCTCACCCGGCGACTCCTCGCAGCCCGCGAGGAGCGAGCCGAGCATCACGGTGTCGGCGCCGGCGGCGAGCGCCTTGCCGATGTCACCGGAGTACTGGAGGCCGCCGTCGCCGATGACCGGGACGCCGGCCGCGCGGGCGGCGACCGCCGCCTCGTAGATCGCGGTGACCTGCGGGACGCCGATGCCGGCGACCACGCGGGTGGTGCAGATCGAGCCCGGTCCGACGCCCACCTTGACGCCGTCGACGCCGGCGTCGATCAGGGCCTGCGCGCCGTCGCGGGTGGCGACGTTGCCGCCGATCACGTCGACGCCGACGCTCGACTTGATCTTCGACATCCAGCTGAGGGCGTTGCTGTTGTGGCCGTGGGAGGTGTCGACGATCAGGAAGTCGACCCCGGCCCCGGCCAGCGCCTGGGCGCGCTCGAGCGCCTCGGGGCTGGCGCCGACGGCGGCACCGACGAGCAGCCGGCCCTCGGCGTCCTTGGCCGCGTTCGGGTACTGCTCGGCCTTCTTGAAGTCCTTGACGGTGATGAGGCCCTTGAGCCGCCCCGCGTCGTCGACCAGCGGCAGCTTCTCGATCTTGTGGCGGCGCAGCAGCTCCATGGCGTCCACGCCGGAGATGCCGACCTTGCCCGTGACCAGCGGCATGGGCGTCATGACCTCGCGGACCTGACGGCTGCGGTCGTTCTCGAAGGCCATGTCGCGGTTGGTGACGATGCCGAGCAGCTTGCCCGCCGGGTCGGTCACCGGGACACCGCTGATGCGGAACTTCGCGCAGAGGGCGTCGGCCTCGGCGAGCGTCGCGTCGGGATGCACCGTGATCGGGTCGGTGACCATCCCGGACTCGGACCGCTTCACGAGGTCGACCTGGTTGACCTGGTCCTCGATGGAGAGGTTGCGGTGCAGGACACCGACACCGCCCTGGCGGGCCATGGCGATCGCCATGCGGGCCTCGGTGACCTTGTCCATCGCCGCGGAGAGCAGCGGGATGTTCACCCGGACGTTCCTGGAGATGCGGGACGAGGTGTCGACCGCGTTGGGGAGCACTTCCGACGCGCCCGGCAGCAGCAGCACGTCGTCGTAGGTCAGCCCGAGTGTCGCGAACTTCTCGGGCACTCCGTCGACGTTTGCAGTCATGACACCTTCCCCAAATGGCCTTGATCGGTGCGGATGTCCATGCTAACGGCCGTGGAGGGTGTCTCATTCCACGAGCAAGATCATCGAGCGGCTTTGTGCGTTCGTACGGCCGGGAAGGTGCCGGAGGTCACTGCTCGGCGAGCGCCCGCAGGCGGCTCAGCGCGCGGTGCTGGGCCACCCGCACCGCCCCCGGCGACATCCCCAGCATCTGTCCGGTCTCCTCGGCGGTGAGCCCGACGGCGATCCTGAGCAGCAGCAGCTCGCGCTGGTTGTCCGGGAGGTTGGCGAGGAGCTTCTTGGCCCACTCCGCGTCACTGCTGAGCAGCGCGCGCTCCTCAGGGCCGAGCGAGTCGTCGGGCCGCTCGGGCATCTCGTCCGAGGGCACCGCGGTGGACCCGGGGTGGCGCATCGCGGCGCGCTGGAGGTCGGCCACCTTGTGCGCCGCGATGGCGAAGACGAACGCCTCGAAGGGGCGCCCGGTGTCCTTGTAGCGCGGCAGGGCGAGCAGTACCGCGACGCAGACTTCCTGCGCCAGGTCCTCCACGAAGTGCCGCGCGTCACCCGGCAGCCGGGACAGTCGGGTGCGGCAGTAGCGCAGCGCGAGGGGGTGGACGTGGGCGAGGAGGTCGTGCGTCGCCTGCTCGTCCCCCTCGACGGCGTGCAGGACGAGGGCACGGATCACCGTCGTCTTGTCATCGCGCATCGGTCCATGGTGCCTTGACGGCGTTTGGTCCGCGGCACCGCGTCCGTAGTTGTGCACTGAAGCGTTATGAGCAGGTGCGCCGGAACTCATCTCCTGCGCCCTCCCATCCCGCTCGATCGACTCGTCCCCGAGGAACTCCACCCCTCAAGGATGCGGCATCCGCCGCGAAGCGGCGTCAACCGCGCCCGCGGCGCCCGGCGGCGGGCCCGCCCCGCCCCGCTCACCGCAGGGCGGACGGGGAGCGCCGTGCCCCCGCGGCGCCACATTTCAGCGAACCAGACCCCAGCGGAATCCGAGCGCCACCGCGTGCGCCCGGTCGGAGGCGCCGAGCTTCTTGAAGAGCCGCCTGGCGTGCGTCTTCACGGTGTCCTCGGAGAGGAAGAGCTCACGCCCGATCTCCGCGTTCGACCGGCCGTGGCTCATGCCCTCCAGGACCTGGATCTCACGCGCGGTGAGCGTGGGCGCGGCGCCCATCTCGGCCGAACGCAGTCTGCGCGGGGCGAGCCGCCACGTCGGATCGGCGAGCGCCTGCGTGACCGTCGCCCGCAGCTCCGCGCGGGAGGCGTCCTTGTGCAGATAGCCGCGGGCACCGGCGGCGACGGCGAGCGCGACCCCGTCCAGATCCTCGGCCACGGTGAGCATGATGATGCGCGCACCGGGGTCGGCGGACAGCAGCCGCCGGACGGTCTCGACGCCGCCCAGGCCGGGCATGCGTACGTCCATCAGAATCAGGTCCGAGCGGTCGGCGCCCCAGCGGCGGAGGACTTCCTCGCCGTTGGCCGCTGTCGTCACACGCTCGACGCCGGGCACGGTCGCGACCGCGCGGCGGAGCGCCTCTCGGGCAAGCGGGGAGTCGTCGCACACGAGGACGGATGTCATGACTGTCCTCCGCGGCTCTCACAGCTGCTGCGCGTCACCTTGAGCCTCCAGGCTGGTACTTATTCGTCACCTGTGCGGTTGACGCTCTCGGACACCTGCCCGAGCGCTTCTTCTTTCAACCGCCTCGCACTCTCAACGACGGTCACCCGAAAGAGTTACGGGGCAGTCAGCCATCTTCGGCACTCTACGTGAGGACGCGGATACGGCGGAGTGGGCGCGGCAGACCCTCAAGCTTTCATCACAAGCACTGCCCCATTTAGCGCCTTTTCTTCCCTTTTTGCGGTGTCTGAGGCTAGATTCCCAATGAGTCATATTTTCATCTCCTTAGATCGTAGATGTACGGTCGTTGGGCACCGTATCCGCGTCAGCACGGCTTCAAGGGGACCAGCAATGGCAGATTTCTCCCGCCTTCCCGGACCGAACGCAGATCTGTGGGACTGGCAGCTCCTCGCGGCCTGCCGCGGGGTCGACAGCTCGCTCTTCTTCCACCCGGAGGGTGAGCGGGGCGCGGCGCGCAGCGCCCGTGAGAACTCCGCCAAGGAGGTCTGCATGCGGTGCCCGGTGCGCGCGGAATGCGCCGCTCACGCGCTGGCGGTCCGCGAGCCGTACGGCGTGTGGGGCGGCCTTACGGAGGACGAGCGCGAGGAGCTCATGGGGCGAGCGAGGAACCGGCTCGTCACGGCGTCACCCACGACGACGGCGGCGGCCGCGTCGTCGCACCACTGAAGGAACGTTTTTTCAGGCAGGGCGGAGCAGTTCGGACTCAGCCGGGCAGTTCAGCGGGCAGCGGCCCGCGCGAGGTGGTCGAGGGTGGCGGCGACGGCCGGTACCTGCGCCAGGTCCGGCAGCGTGAGCGCCACGATCTCCCGCCGCACCGGCGGCTCCACCGTCACCGTACGGACCCCTCTCGGGCGTACGGACTCGATCGCGAGCTCGGGCAGGACCGCCACCCCGAGGCCGGCGCCGACCAGGCCGATCACCGCCGGATAGTCGTCGGTGGCGAAGTCGATCCGGGGCACGAAGCCCGCCCCCTCACAGACGTCCACGAGCTGCCTGCGGCAGCGCGGGCACCCCGCGATCCACGGCTCGTCGGCGAAATCACCGATGGTGACCGCCGCCGCCTCGGCGAGCGGATGGCTTTCGGGCACGAGGCCGACGAGCCGGTCCGCCAGCAGCGGCCGTACGACGAGGTCGTCCCAGTCCTCCCCGGCGGGCGCGGCGGCCCCCTTGTCCTCGGGCGCCGGGCGCCGGGCCTCGTAACGGAACGCGAGGGCCACGTCGCAGTCGCCCTCGCGCAGCATCTCCACCGAGCGCGGCGGCTCGGCCTCCACGAGTGAGACGCGGGTGCCGGGGTGCTCCGCGCGCAGCGCCGCGAGGGCGCCAGGGACCAGCGTCGAGCTGCCGCTGGGGAACGAGACGAGCCGGACACGACCCGCGCGCAGGCCCGCGATGGCGGCGACCTCCTCCTCCGCGGCGATGAGCCCGGCGAGGATGCCCGCGGCGTGCCGGACCAGGGCCTCGCCCGCCTGCGTCAGGCGCATCTCGCGGCCGGTGCGGATCAGCAGCGGCGTGCCGGTCGAGGATTCGAGGGCCTTCATCTGCTGGCTCACGGCCGGCTGGGTGCAGCCGAGCTCGCGGGCGGCGGCCGAGAAGGAGCCGGTGGCGGCCACGGCGCGCAGGACACGGAGATGACGGGCCTCGATCATTCTTCGAGCATAAGCGACGCTTGGGCAGACGGCGAAATATCGCGTCGCCGCTTTGAGGCGGATCGCCTAATCTGGCGTGCCATGAAGCTCCTCTCCGTGAACATCGGGCGCCGCAGCGCCGCCCCGTACACCGACGCGCCCTCCGGCCGGACCGGCATCGACAAGCGTCCCGTGGACGAGCCGGTGCACGTCGCGGCCCCGGGCCCCAAGGGCGTCGGCGGCAGCGGTCTGGCGGGCGACGAGATCGGCGACCTGCGGCACCACGGCGGGAACGACCAGGCGGTGTATGTCTACGCGCGCGAGGACCTCGACGCCTGGCAGCGCGAGCTCGGACGCCCGCTGGCCAACGGCGTCTTCGGCGAGAACCTCACGACGGCCGGCGTCGACGTGAACGGCGCGCTGATAGGCGAGCGCTGGCGGATAGGCGGCGGCCCGCTGCTCGAAGTGACGAGCGGGCGCATCCCCTGCCGGACGTTCCAGGGGCATCTGGGCGAGAAGGGCTGGGTGAAGCGGTTCACCCGGCAGGGCGTCACGGGCGCCTATCTGCGGGTGCTCGAACCGGGCGTGGTCCGGGCCGGGGACCCGGTCGAGGTGGTGCACAGGCCGGAGCACGGGATCACCGCCGCGCTCCAGTTCCGCGCCGTCACCACGGAGCACGGACTGCTGCCGCGGCTGCTCGAAGCGGGCGAGGCGCTGCACCCCGACGCTGCGGAGAAGGCGCGCGCCCACGTGGCGCGGTACGGGGCCCAGGCCTCCTGATCTCCGCGCGGATCGGGCCGCGCGACGCGCCCGTCACCGGATCTCACTAGCCTTGGACCATGACTACGGCTCTGATCACGGGATCGACCGCCGGCATCGGCGCCGCCTTCGCGCGCCGCCTCGCCGGTGACGGGCACAACCTCGTCCTGGTGGCGCGCGACACCGAGCGGCTGCGGGACCAGGCGACCGAGCTGCACGACCGGCACGGCATCGAGGCGGAGGTGCTGACCGCCGACCTCTCCACGGACGAGGGCATCGAGGCCGTGGCGCAGCGGCTCGCCCGCCGCAGGGACCCGGTGGACCTGCTGGTCAACAACGCCGGGTTCGGCAACAAGGGCCGCTATCTGGAGGTGTCCGTCGCCGACGAGCTGACCATGCTCAAGGTGCACTGCGAGGCGGTGCTCCGGCTGACGTCGGCGGCGGCGGAGTCGATGCGCGAGCGCGGCCGGGGCGGGGTGGTGAACGTCGCGTCGGTGGCGGCGTTCCTGCCGCGCGGGACGTACGGGGCCTCGAAGGCGTGGGTGGTGCAGTTCACCCAGGGCGCGGCGAAGGACCTCGCGGGGTCGGGGGTGCGGATGATGGCGCTCTGCCCCGGCTTCGTCCGTACGGAGTTCCATGAGCGGGCCGGGATGGGTACGTCGAACATCCCCAAGTGGATGTGGCTCGACGCGGACAAGGTCGTGGCGGCGGCCCTGGCGGACCTCGCGCGGGGCCGGACGCTGTCCATTCCCGATCCTCGGTACAAGGCCCTCATGGGTGTGGCGAAGCTGGCGCCTCGCCCTCTGCTGGGCGGGATCACGTCCCGTACGGGGCGGAAGTACGGGCCCCAGTAGGGCCGCGCCCCGTCAGGGGCGCGGGGAACTGCGCGGCCGGCCACGAACAACCCGCGCCCGGCGGCGAACCGGAAAAAGGGCTGAGGCCCGGCTCTCCCCGTAAGGGGAAAGCCGGGCCTCAGCACCGTTCAAGCCGAGCGCGGCGGCTCAGTGGGAGTGGCCGTGACCGTGGCCGTGACCGGCGTCGGCCTCTTCCTCGGCCGGCTTCTCGACGACCAGGGTCTCGGTCGTGAGCAGCAGGGAGGCGATGGACGCGGCGTTCTCGAGCGCGGAGCGCGTGACCTTGACCGGGTCGATGACGCCGGCCTTGACCAGGTCGCCGTACTCGCCGGTCGCGGCGTTGAAGCCGAAGCCCTTCTCCAGCTCGGCGACCTTGGAGGTGATGACGTAACCCTCCAGGCCGGCGTTCTCGGCGATCCAGCGCAGCGGCTCGACGGCGGCGCGGCGGACGACGGCGACACCGGTGGCCTCGTCGCCCTCCTTGCCGAGGTTGCCCTCGAGCACCTTGACGGCGTGCACCAGAGCGGAGCCACCACCGGAGACGATGCCCTCCTCGACCGCGGCGCGGGTCGCGGAGATGGCGTCCTCCAGACGGTGCTTCTTCTCCTTCAGCTCCACCTCGGTGGCGGCGCCGACCTTGATGACGCACACGCCGCCGGCCAGCTTCGCGAGGCGCTCCTGGAGCTTCTCGCGGTCCCAGTCGGAGTCCGTAGCGTCGATCTCGGCCTTGATCTGGTTGACGCGGCCCTCGACGTCGCCCTTGTTGCCGCCGCCGTCGACGATCGTGGTGTCGTCCTTGGTGACGGTGACGCGGCGGGCGGTGCCGAGCACGTCGAGACCGACCTGGTCGATCTTGAGGCCGACCTCTTCGGCGATGACGGTCGCACCGGTGAGGGTGGCCATGTCGCCGAGCATCGCCTTGCGGCGGTCGCCGAAGCCGGGGGCCTTCACCGCGACGGCGTTGAACGTGCCGCGGATCTTGTTCACGACCAGGGTCGACAGGGCCTCGCCCTCGACGTCCTCGGCGATGATGAGGAGCGGCTTCGAGGAGTTGGCCTGGATGACCTTCTCGAGCAGCGGCAGGAGGTCCTGGATGGAGGAGATCTTGCCCTGGTGGATCAGGATGTACGGGTCGTCGAGGACGGCCTCCATACGCTCCTGGTCGGACACCATGTACGGGGACAGGTAGCCCTTGTCGAAGGCCATGCCCTCGGTGAAGTCGAGCTCCAGACCGAAGGTGTTGGACTCCTCGACGGTGATGACACCGTCCTTGCCGACCTTGTCCATCGCCTCGGCGATGAGCTCGCCGACCTGCGGGTCCTGGGCCGACAGACCGGCGACGGCCGCGATGTCGGCCTTGTCGTCGATCGGACGGGCGGTGGCGAGGAGCTCCTCGGAGACGGCCGCGACGGCGGCGTCGATGCCCTTCTTCAGGGCGGCGGGGGAGGCGCCGGCGGCGACGTTGCGCAGGCCTTCCTTGACCAGGGCCTGGGCGAGCACGGTGGCGGTGGTGGTGCCGTCACCCGCGATGTCGTTGGTCTTGGTCGCCACCTCCTTCACCAGCTGGGCGCCGAGGTTCTCGTACGGGTCGTCGACCTCGACCTCACGGGCGATGGTGACGCCGTCGTTGGTGATGGTCGGGGCGCCGAACTTCTTGTCGATGACGACGTTGCGGCCACGGGGGCCGATCGTCACCTTGACCGTGTCGGCAAGCTTGTTGACGCCGCGCTCAAGGGCGCGACGGGCGTCCTCGTCGAACTTCAGGATCTTCGCCATGGGAGCGGTTCAGCCCTCTCGAAAACTCAGGTGAACGAACCGCGCCCCTCGCCGCCCGGCAATCAGCGGGGTGACCAGGGGCGCAGCTCAAAGCAGTAGGTTGCTTCGGGGTGAAATTACTTCTCGACGATCGCGAGCACGTCGCGAGCCGAGAGGACGAGGTACTCCTCGCCGTTGTACTTCACCTCGGTGCCGCCGTACTTGCTGTACAGCACGATGTCGCCGGTCTTGACGTCGAGCGGCAGGCGCTCGCCGTTCTCGAACCGGCCCGGGCCCACGGCCAGGACGACGCCCTCCTGGGGCTTCTCCTTCGCGGTGTCCGGAATGACCAGGCCAGAGGCGGTGGTCTGCTCGGCATCCAGCGGCTGGACCACAATGCGGTCCTCAAGCGGCTTGATGGCAACCTTGGAGCTGGCGGTCGTCACGATCCGGTCTCCCCCTTCGGAGATCTCACGGGGTCAAATCTGAGGTGTGGCGACCAGGTGGATCCGTCGTCGCGGGTGCCGGACCTGCCCGTCGCTGTTGGCACTCTCCAACGGGGAGTGCCAGAAGTGAGACTAGGACGGCGATTAGCACTCGGTCAAGCGGAGTGCCAATCGGCGGGGCCCCGCTTTTACGGTTCCGGGGTTCCCCCCGGCTCCGCCGCGCTCGGCTTCGCCTTGTCCGGACAACGGATCTTCTTGGCCCGCGGTTCCTCCGGGGCCGTCTCCGCGGTGCGGGGCCGCCCCGTGCGGAGCGCCTGCCCGCAGCGAGGTGCCGCCGGTTCGTCCGCCGCCCCCTGCGCCCGCTGCGGCACCTTCTCCGCCGCCTTCCTGCCCAGCCTTTCGATCGGCTCCACCGATTCCGCGCAGCCCGTGAGGAGTGCGGGCGCGAGCAGCGCGCTCAGGAGGGCTCCGGCCAGGAGGCGGCGGTGCGCTCGCGCCCCGGGGGTCACAGGTAGTCCTCCAGCCTGGCCACCGCGTAGCCCTTGTCGGTGACCGTCCTCATGACCTCGCGGACCATGTCCGGCATGCTGCCCTTCCAGTCCTCACGGCCGCGGAAATGGGTGAGGATGATGTCGCCGGGGTGCAGGTCCCGGTCCCACTCGCGCCACTCCATGTGGTCGGCGAAGGCCTCGGAGGCCCAGAGCGGCACCGCCTTGATGCCGCAGGACTTGGCGGCGCGGAGGGTGTCCCGGTTGTAGTTGCCGTAGGGCGGGCGGAAGAGTTCGGGGCGCTTGCCGTACCGCTTCTCGATGATGTCCTGCATCGCGCAGATCTCGTGGCGCTGGCCCTCGTAGGAGAGGCCGGGCAGGTAGGGGTGGTGGAGGGTGTGGTTGTTCAGGGTGACGCCCCTGTCCTGCATCTTCTTGAAGTACCCGTAGTCCTTCTTGACCAGGTAGTCGCTGAGGAAGGCGGTGTAGGGGATCTTCAGGTCGCTCATCATCCGCAGCAGCGCCGGGTCCTTCTCGTCGCCGTCGTCGATGGTCAGGAAGACGACCTTCTGCTTGGTCGGGACCGTGGTGAAGACCGGCGGCAGCTGGGACTGCCCCGCCACCTCGAAGCCCTTGCGGGTCGTGATGCGCGGCTTGGTCGCGGGCGGCTCGGGCGCTTGCAGCGGGGGGTCGGCCAGGCCCCAGCGCTTGGCCGCGGCCGCGCGTGCGGCCTGGGCGGCGTCGAGCCGGTGGGCGTAGAGGTCGAGGGCGTCGGCGGGCGGGGCGGCGAGCGCACGGCGGCCGTGGGCGCCCTGCGCGCCGTCCCGGCCGTCCCCGGAGGCGCACCCCGAGGCGATCGCCGCGGCGGTGAGCAGGGCCACCGCGGCACGCGTCTGATTCTTCCGCCTTACGGCGGAATATTCCTTTTGTCGTACTAGTTGCATGGCGCCGGATCCTCGCAGCTCAACGCCCTGCCGAGGGGCTGACACCCCCGCCCGGCCCCGCACCGTCCACCGACTGGCCCACAATGGGGCAGGTGAACGACCCGAACACGCCGAGCGCCCACGACGCCGACCCCGGCGGGACCCTCGCCGCCTTCGCCGCCCTTCTCACCGAGGAGGGCCGGGCCCTGCTCGACGAGGTGCGGGACGTCGAGCCCGCCCAGGAACTCGCCGCGGCCACCCGGCTGCGCCGCGAGCACCCCGCGTCCCTCGTCTCCGCGGCGCTGGCCCAGGCCCGTCTGCGGCAGCGCGCGGCGGCGAAGTTCGCCGCCGGGGACGCGGCCCGGATGTTCTTCACGCCGAACGGCTTCGAGCAGTCCACCCGCGCCTCCGTCGCGACGTACCGCGCCGAGCGCTTCGCGGCGCTCGGCGTGCGCTCCCTCGCCGACCTGTGCTGCGGCATCGGCGGTGACGCGATCGCCCTCGCGCGGGCCGGGATCTCCGTGCTCGCCGTCGACAGGGACCCGCTGACCTGCGCTGTCGCGCGCGCCAACGCCGATGCCCTCGGCCTCGCCGAGCTGATCGAGGTCCGCGAGGCCGACGTCACCGAGGTCGACACCACCGCGTACGACGCGGTGTTCGTGGACCCGGCCCGCCGGGGCGGACGCGGCCGGATCTTCGACCCCGAGGCGTACTCCCCGCCCCTGTCCTGGGCCGTCGAGGCGGCGCGCGAGGCCCCGCGCGCCGCCCTGAAGATCGCCCCCGGCATCCCGCACGAGGCGGTCCCCGCCGAGGCCACGGCGGAGTGGATCTCCGACCGCGGCGACGTGAAGGAGGCCGTGCTGTGGTTCGGCGACGACGTGACGCCGGGGGCCCGGCGGGCGACGCTGCTGCCCACCGGGGCCACGATCGGCGCCGCGCCCGCCACCATGCTCCCCGACCCCGGCGTACGGCCCGTGGGGCGCTACCTCTACGAACCCGACGGCGCCGTCATCCGCGCCCACCTGGTCGCCGATGTGGCCGAGCGGGTCGCGGGCGGGCTCATCGACGAGACCATCGCCTACGTCACCTCCGACGAGCTGCACACCACCGCGTACGCCACCGCGTACGAGATCACCGACCGGATGCCCTTCAACGTGAAGAAGCTCAAGGCGCTGCTGCGGGAGCGCGGGGTCGGCGTCCTCACCGTGAAGAAGCGCGGCTCGGCGGTGGAGCCGGAGGAGCTGCGGCGCAAGGTGAAGCCGCAGGGGAAGAACTCCGCGACCGTCTTCCTCACCCGGGTGGCGGGCGCCCCGACCATGCTGATCGGGCACCCGGCGCCACCCCGCTGACCCCTCGCGGGGCGTGCGTCACTTCCGCCAGAACAGGTGGTGCGTCACGCCGCTCGGGCTCGGCACGACGTCCAGGTGGTAGCGGTCGAGCAGCTCGTCGGGGGACTCCCACAGCCGCGTCCCGGAGCCGAGCCGCACCGGCGACACCGCCACGTGCAGGGTGTCGACGAGGCCGGCGTCGAGGAACTGCCGGATGGTGGTGGCCCCGCCGCCGAGCCGGACGTCCTTGCCCCGCGCCGCCTCCCTGGCCCGGGCGAGGACCGCGGCCGGGTCGCCGCCGACGAAGTGGAACGTGGTGTCGGAGAGCGTGAACGAGGGCCGCTCGTGGTGGGTCATGACGAACACGGGGGTGTGGAACGGGGGCTCCTCGCCCCACCAGCCGCGCCAGTCGTGGTTCTCCCAGGGCCCGCGCTGGGGACCGAACTTGTTGCGGCCCATGATCTCGGCGCCGATGTTGTGCGTGAAGTCACGCGTGAAGTAGTCGTCGAGGCCCCGGCTGCCGCCCGGTTCGGTGCGGTTGGGCCAGCTCGCCGTGGCACCGGCCCAGGCGATCATGGAGCCGGGGTCGGCGTCGCCGAACGGCTTCTCCAGGCTCTGGTGCTCCCCGGCGCCGAATCCGTCCGCCGAGACGGTGAAGTTCTGGACCCGCAGTAGCTGCTGCACGCGGCTTCTCCTGTGCTGTCGGTGTCTGTGGTCGGTGACGTGGTCGTTGTGCGTCGTCGCGGCCGCCCGCCCCAGGAGCAGTTCCCGTTCGCGGGCGTTGCGCGTGAGCGAGGCCGCGCGCTCGAACTCCGCGCGGGCGTCCGCCGTCCGTCCGAGCCGTGCGAGGAGGTCACCGCGCACGCTGGGCAGCAGGTGGTAGTCCCGCAGGGCCGGTTCGCCGGCGAGCGCGTCGACCAGGGCGAGGCCCGCCGCCGGCCCGTCCGCCATCGAGACCGCGACGGCCCGGTTCAGCTCGACGACCGGGGACGGGGCGCGGGCGGCGAGCAGGCCGTAGAGGGCGGCGATCTGCCTCCAGTCGGTTTCCTCGTACGTGTGTGCGTTGGCGTGGCAGGCGGCGATGGCGGCCTGGAGCGCGTACGGCCCAAGGGCCCGCCCCGAGGCCGCGGACTGCGCGCGGGCCAGGGCGGCGAAGCCGCGCCGGACCAGCATCTGGTTCCAGCGGGCCCGGTTCTGGTCCTTGAGCAGCACGGGCTCGCCGGACGGCCCGGTGCGCGCCGCCGCGCGGGACGTCTGGAGTTCGAGCAGTGCGGCCAAGCCGTGCACCTCCGGTTCCTTGGGCATGAGCCCGGCGAGGACCCTGGCGAGGCGCAGCGCGTCCTCGCAGAGCCCGGGGCGCAGCCAGTCGTCGCCCGCCGTGGCCGCGTACCCCTCGTTGAAGATCAGGTAGATGACTTCGAGGACCGAGCCGACGCGGGCCTCCCGGTCCGTGCCGTACGGGACCTCGAAGGCGACGGCCCTGCGGGCCAGCGTCCGCTTGGCCCGCACGATCCGCTGCGCCACGGTCGGCTCGGGGGCGAGCACCGCGCGGGCGATCTCCCCGGTGGTCAGACCGCCGAGCAGACGCAGGGTCAGCGCCACACGGGCCTCCGCGGAGAGCACCGGGTGGCAGGCGGTGAAGACCAGCCGGAGCAGGTCGTCGTCGATGTCGTCGGGGTCGGTGGGCTCGTCGGTGTGGGGCGGCGCCGACTCCAGGTCACGGCCCATCTCCGCCAGCTTGTCGGCGTAGCGCTCGCGGCGGCGCACGAGGTCGATCGCGCGCCGCTTGGCGGTGGTCATGAGCCAGGCGCCCGGGTTGTCGGGGACGCCCTGCTCGGGCCACTGTTCGAGGGCGGCCACCAGGGCGTCCTGCGCCAGTTCCTCGGCGATGCCGACGTCCCGTACGATCCGCGCGACTCCCGCGATGACGCGCGGTGACTCGATGCGGAAGACGGTCTCGATGGCGTGGCGGGCACTGGGGTCCGGCGTGGGGCGGCGGGGATACTCCGGCGGTTGGCTCACGGCCGTCCATCAGAGCACCCCGGCGCGACCGCCGCAAAGCCCCCGCGCGGTGCCTCAGCCCTCGTCGATCTCCCGCACCTCCGCGGTGATCGTCCAGTACTCCTCGTGCGTCTTGAGGAACCGCTTCGTCCACTCGATCGCCTCGGCCTTGTCCTTGGCCTGGACGATGGAGTAGCCGCCGATGACCTCCTTGGTCTCGGTGAACGGGCCGTCCGTGACGGTCAGTTCCCCTCCGGACCAGGTCACGCGGGCGCTCTCGGTCACCGGCTTGAGGCCCGCGGTGTCGAGCATGACCCCGGCCTTGGTGATCTCCTCGAGCAGCGCGCCCATGCGCTCCTGGAGCTCGGGGCTCGGGCCGCCCTCGGGCGCGGTCTTCTCGTCGACGCGGATCATCGTCATGAAGCGCGGCATGGTGGTCTCCCCACGGGTCGGCGGCGGGGTTTCTCCCCGCCTCTCACCCTGGCGTCGAACGGGGAACGCCGGGATCGACACCGCCGCCGGACTTTCTCGGAAAACTTTTCCGCGGGACCGCTCGGGACCGCTCGGGACCGCGCGGGGCCGTGCCAGGCTCGCCCGCATGCCCTTCGACCACAACGACCACTACCACCGTCTGCTCCTGCGGAAGCTGGCGAAGCCGCAGGACCTGCCCCCGCACGGCCGCACCGCCCTCGACATCGGCTGCGGCACCGGCCGCTTCGCCCGCCTCCTCGCGGCGCGCGGCTACGAGGTCGACGCGCTCGACCCCTCCCCCGAGGTCATCGCCGAGGCCCGGGCGGCCGGCGGCGGCCCCCGCTTCCGCCGGGCCGACGTGACCGAGGAGGAGCTGCCCGAGGGCCGCTACGACGTCATCACCTGCCTGGCGAGCCTGCACCACATGCCGTTCGCCACGGTCACGCGCCTGCGCGCCGCCCTCGCGCCCGGCGGCACCCTGCTCGTCCTCGGCTGCTACGCGGGAATGACGTGGTGGGACCTGGCCGCGTCGCCCGCCAACGCGGTGGCCCGGGTGACGGTGTACGCGGGTGAGCGCCTGCGCGGCGAGCACATGCCGCCGCTCCAGGCTCCCGTACGGCAGCCGGACATGACGCTCCCCCGCATCCGCGCGGAGGCCGCGCGCCTCCTGCCGGGCAGCAGCGTGCGGCAGCTGCTGTTCTGGCGGTACCTGCTGACGTACCGGAGGCCCTGAGCGTCGGAGCGGGCTCTCAGCCGGCGTCGGCCGACTCGAACCGCCAGCGGTGCACCGCGCGCGTCACGAGGTCCGGCGCGGGCTCCGGCAGCTCCGGCAGGCCGGCGTCGTAGGCCGCGTCCCACCAGGTGATGACGAGGACGCGGTCCCCCGGCGCCCTGAAGTGCTCGCGGCGGACCGGCTCACCGGGCAGCTCCCGCGTCCTGGCCCACGCGAGCAGTTCCTCACCCCGTCCCTCGGCGGCACGGGCCTCCCACATCAGCGCGACGGTCACGGGTACAGGTTCTCCTTGCTGACCTCGTGCACGTGGTCGTGGTCGTGGGTGTGCCCCGGGACGTGCGGTTCCGTCACCGGCAGCGACGAGTCCGCCGACAGGTCCCAGGAGGACGCAGAGCGGTTGCGCGCCACCATCTCCGCGCCGAGGGCGGCGACCATCGCGCCGTTGTCCGTGCACAGCTTGGGGCGCGGCACGCGCAGCCGGATGCCCGCCTTCTCGCACCGCTCCTGGGCCATCGCCCGCAGCCGCGTGTTGGCGGCCACGCCGCCGCCGATCATGAGGTGGTCGACGCCCTCGTCCTTGCAGGCGCGTACGGCCTTGCGGGTCAGCACGTCGACGACCGCCTCCTGGAAGGACGCCGACACGTCCCGCACCGGCACCTCCTCGCCCGCGGCGCGCTTCGCCTCGATCCAGCGGGCGACGGACGTCTTGAGCCCCGAGAAGGAGAAGTCGTACGGGGCGTCGCGCGGCCCGGTGAGGCCGCGCGGGAAGGCGATCGCCGCCGGGTCGCCCTCGCGCGCGTACCGGTCGATGACGGGGCCGCCGGGGAAGCCGAGGTTCAGCACGCGGGCGATCTTGTCGAACGCCTCGCCCGCCGCGTCGTCGATGGTCGACCCGAGCGGCCGCACGTCCGAGGTGATGTCGGCGGAGAGCAGCAGCGAGGAGTGGCCGCCGGAGACCAGGAGCGCCATGGTCGGCTCGGGCAGCGGCCCGTGCTCCAGCTGGTCCACGCAGATGTGCGAGGCGAGGTGGTTCACTCCGTAGAGCGGCTTGTCGAGGGCGTACGCGTACGCCTTGGCGGCCGAGACGCCGACCAGGAGCGCGCCCGCGAGTCCGGGGCCCGCGGTGACCGCGATGCCGTCGAGGTCCCTGGCACTGACCCCGGCGTCCTTCAGGGCGCGCTCGATGGTCGGCACCATGGCCTCCAGGTGCGCGCGGGAGGCGACCTCGGGCACGACGCCGCCGAAGCGGGCGTGCTCGTCCACGCTGGAGGCGACGGCGTCGGCGAGCAGGGTGGTGCCGCGGACGATGCCGACGCCGGTCTCGTCGCAGGAGGTCTCGATGCCGAGGACGAGGGGTTCGTCGCGCGAGTCAGCCATGAATCTCGGTTCCTTGTACGCCGGTTGCGGTGGTGGAGGGGTCGGTGCGGCGCATCACCAGGGCGTCCACGTTGCCGGGCTGGTAGTAGCCGCGCCGGAAGCCGATGGGCTCGAAGCCGAAGCGTTCGTACAGCTTCTGGGCCCGTGTGTTGTCGACCCGCACCTCCAGCATCACCTCGGCGCACTCGAACGCCGTGGCGGCCTGGAGCAGGTCGGTGAGGAGGCGGGCGCCGAGGCCGGTGCCCCAGTGCTCGCGGGCGACGGCGATCGTCTGGACGTCGGCGAGGTCACCCGAGGCGGCGAGCCCCGCGTACCCGACGAGGCGGTCGCCGTCCATGGCGACCACGTAGCGGCGGGTGGCCTGCGGTCCGCGCGCGTGGGCGAGCTCGGACCAGAACATCCCGCGCGACCACGCGTCGTCCGGGAAGAGCTCCTTCTCCAGGACGAACACCGGTTCGATGTGCCACCAGCGCATCTCGCGCAGCACGGGTTGGGCGGTCACCTGGGTCACTTGGGGGTGACCACCTTGTAGTTCTTCGGCACCTGCGCGTCGGGGCGGCGCAGGTACAGCGGCCGGGGCTCCAGGAGCTCCTCGCCCGCCGCGAGCCGCTCGGCGGCCAGGGCCGCGAGCGAGGCGGCCGAGACGTGCTCGGGGCCGCGGGCGTCGGGAAAGGTGCCGGGGTAGAGCAGCGCGCCCGCGCCGACCGCGGGCAGGCCCTCGGCCTCGGCGGCGATGTCGGCGGGCCGGTCGACGGCAGGTTCACCCGTACGCGTGCGTACGTCGTCGTAACGCGCCCAGTAGACCTCTTTGCGCCGGGCGTCGGTGGCGACCACGAAGGGGCCGCTGTCGATGCCCGAGGCGTACGCGAGGCCGTCCAGGGTGCACACGCCGTGCACCGGGACGCCGAGCGCGAGGCCGAAGGTGTCGGCGGTCATCAGGCCGACGCGGAGGCCGGTGTAGGGGCCGGGGCCCACGCCGACGACGATGCCGGTCACGGCGTCGAGGCGGACCCCCGCTTCGGCGAGCACGCGGTCGACGGCCGGAAGCAGCAGCTCCCCGTGGCGGCGGGCGTCGACCTGGCCCGACTCCGAGACGGCTCGGGAGCCGTCGTGGAGGGCGACGGTGACGGCGGGCGTTGCGGTATCCAGAGCGAGCAAGAGCACGCGAACAGCCTACGGCTCCGGCGCACGTCGCACGGCCGCCCCGGGATGTACGGCCCCTGCTGCTACCGTCACCACGTAGCCGTACGCAGTACGAAAAGGTGGGTGGCGCAAGGTGTCAAGGAGCAGCTCGGGAATCGTGGCCGGGCTCACCGCCGCCGCGCTCGCAGCGGTCGGGTTCCTCGCCTACCAGGCCTCGGCCAGCGCGCCGGACAGCCTGGCCAAGCCCCCGTCCAAGTCTCCCGCCGCCTCCGCCTCGGGCTCCCCCAAGGAGAAGGCGGGACCGGCGGCGGTGCCGCGGCAGTCCGGTGACGGCGAGCGGGTCGTGTACTCCCTCGGCGCCGACCGCGTCTGGCTCGTCGAGGACTCCGGCAAGGCGCGCACCACGTACAAGGTGACGCCCGGCTCGGTCGACCCGGCGCCGGGCACCTACACCGTCGGCTCACGCCAGGGCGCGGTCACCGGCACGGACGGCGCGGCCATCGAGCACGTCGTGCGGTTCACGAACGCCGAAGGGGTCACGATCGGCTTCAGCGCGGCGGTCGACGGGGCCACACCGAAGGCGGACCCGTCGAAGAAGACCGGCGGCATCCGTCAGTCGCGCGAGCACGGCGACGCGATGTGGGAGTTCGCCGGCATCAACAAGAAGGTCGTCGTCGTTCCGTAGCGGCAACCGGGTCCCTGGGCGGCGTGGACACCGCGCTCGCCGCCGCGCAGGAGGCCAGCAGGTCACTCATCGACAGCACCCCCGCCTGCCCGGCGCCGGACGGCCCCGGCAGTCCCCGCGGCTTCGGCTGCGGCTGCGGCTCTGCGTCACGTTCTGAAGCCGACATGGATGCCTCCTGGGGGCTTCGGGCAGACGTGGTTAGGTAGACCTAACCAGTTCCACCACCCATGTGACCACGCCCGGACCGCACAGCGCAACAATTTCCCGACGCCTTGTCGGAAACTCCGGCCGGGGAACCACCCGGGCCCGGGGCTACGCGGACAGCGCGGCCAGATCCGCCTCGGTCCAGCGGGCGCCTAGGCCCGTGAGAGTCACCTCGCGGACCTCGTCCGCGGTGTCGCCCACCGCGCGGTCGATGACGACGTGCAGGCGGTCGTCCGACAGCTCCTCGACCTTGCCGTCGCCCCACTCCACGACGATCACCGAGTCGGGGAGCGACACGTCGAGGTCCAGGTCCTCCATCTCGTCGAGCCCGCCGCCCAGGCGGTACGCGTCGACGTGCACCAGCGCGGGCCCCGCGCCGAGCGGCGGGTGGACGCGGGCGATGACGAAGGTCGGCGACGTGACGGCGCCGCGCACGCCGAGGCCCTCGCCGAGGCCGCGGGTCAGCGTCGTCTTGCCGGCGCCGAGCTCACCGGTGAGCATGACGAGGTCGCCGGGGCGCAGGATTTTGGCCAGGCGGCGGCCCAACTCGCCCATCTGTTCGGGGGAGTTGACGGTGATCTCGGCAACGTTGGCGGGGGCCTGGTGGTGCGGTGCTTCCATGGCGTCCACGTTAGCCGCTGCGACACCCCGGGCCCCGCCGTGTCACCGCTCTGACGTACCCGTACCCGTACCCGTACCGGTACTCGTACCCGTACCGGCCGCCGCCCGCCCCGCGCCCGCCCTGGCGAGCAGCTCCGCGAGCCGGTCGGTGACCAGGTCGGGGTGTTCCAGCATGACGAGGTGCCCCGCGTCCGGCACGAGGACGAGATCGGCGCCCGGCAGCAGCGCGGCGATCGCCTCGCTGTGCTCGCTCGGCGTGACCAGGTCCTTGGCCCCGGCCAGCACGAGCACCGGCAGACCGGCGAAGTGCTCAAGCGCCTCCGCCTTGTCGTGCTCGGCGAAGGCCGGATAGAACTCCGCGACCACGTCGATCGGCGTGGCCTCGATCATCCGCTCCGCGAACCGCGCGATCGCGGGGTCCACGTCCTTGCGCGAGAACGAGTACCGCTTGATGACGCCCGCGAAGAGGTCCGCGGTGGCCCGCCGTCCGCGCTCGACCAGCTCGGCCTGCGAGCCCAGCGTCCGCAGCAGCCCCGGCAGGACCCGGCGCACCGCGTTCATCCCGGCCACCGGGAGGCCGAAGTTCACCTCACCGAGCCGCCCCGACGACGTACCGACGAGGGCGACGCCGACGACGCGCTCGCGGATCAGCTCAGGGAACTGGTCGGCGAGGGCCATGGTCGTCATGCCGCCCATGGAGTGCCCGACCAGGACGAGCGGCCCCTCGGGCGCCGCCGCGTCGATGACGGCCTTCAGGTCGCGCCCCAGCTGGTCGATGGAGACCGGCACCCGCCGTTCGAGCTGGTCGACGCCGCGCGCCGACCGCGCGTGGCTGCGCTGGTCCCAGTAGACCGCGCGGACGGCCCCACGCAGGGCGGCGCGCTGGAAGTGCCAGGAGTCCTGGTTCAGGCAGTAGCCGTGGCTGAAGACGACGGTGACGGGCGCCGCCGGGGCCGCGCGTCCGCGCCCGAAGAGGCGGCGCCCGCGGGCGCCCCTGCCGCTTGGCTCGCTCTCGGCATCGCCCTCGACGTCCTCGACCTCGTACGAGAGCTCGGTGCCGTCGTCCGCGTACGCCGTGCCCGGCATGCCCCGCAGTGAGCCGTAAGGACCGGCGGCGTCCAGCGCGAGCCGCGCCTTCTTGCGCATCCCGCGGCCGACGGTGAGCCGCTCTATGGCGACGCCCGCCGCCGCGCCCGCGGCGATGACACCGATCGCGGCGCCCGCGACCCCGGCGCGCCGCCAGTTCCCGGCCACGGCGACGGCCTCCACCGCCGCTTCCGCCGCGGCGGCCCCCGTGCTGCTCTCGCTCACGTGCCGCTCCTAGTCAGTGATCGGACCGCTCGTAGATGTCTCTCCCGGCTCCGGCCGCTCATTCACATGGACGCGCGGCACGCGGGGTCCGATGCGGGTGACGATCTCGTACGCGATGGTGCCCGCCGCCTGCGCCCAGTCCTCGGCGGTCGGCTCCCCGCGGTCGCCGGGCCCGAAGAGCAGTGCCTCCGCGCCCGCCTCCGGCTCGTCGCCGCCGAGGTCCACCACGAACTGGTCCATGGCCACGCGGCCCGCGACCGTCCGCCACTTGCCGGCGACCAGGACCGGGGCGGTGCCCGACGCGTGCCGCGGGATGCCGTCGCCGTACCCGGCGGGGACGAGGCCGAGGGTGGTCTCGCCGGGGGTGACGTAGTGATGCCCGTAACTGACGCCGAGGCCCGCGGGGACGTGCTTGACCAGGGCGAGCGAGGCGCTGAGGGTCATCACGGGCCGCAGCCCGAAGTCCTCGGGCGTGCCGACCTCGGGGCTCGGCGAGATGCCGTACATCGCGATGCCCGGCCGTACGAGGTCGAAGTGGGTCTCCGGGAGCGTGAGCGTCCCCGGGGAGTTCGCGATGTGCCGGACCTCGGGGCGGACGCCCTGGTCCTCGGCGTACGCCACCATCTCGCGGAAGACGGTCAGCTGCGCCGCGATCGAGGGGTGCCCGGGCTCGTCGGCGCACGCGAAGTGCGACCAGAGGCCGGTGACGCGGACGAGCCCTTCGGCCTCGGCGCGCAGGGCCGCCGCCACGAGTTCGGGCCAGTCGGCGGGCGTGCAGCCGTTGCGGCCGAGGCCGGTGTCGGCCTTGAGCTGGATACGGGCGGCGCGGCCCGCCCCGCGCGCGGCGGCCGTCACCTCGCGCAGCGCCCACAGCGCGCTCACCGACATGTCGAGGTCGGCCTCGATGCCCTCGCGCCAGGGTCCGCCCGGCGTCCAGAGCCAGCACATCAGCCGTCCCGGAACACCGGCGGCGCGCAGGGCCAGCGCCTCCTCGGGAGTCGCGGTCCCGACCCAGGTGGCGCCCGCCTGGAGGGCGGCCTTGGCGCAGGGCACCATTCCGTGGCCGTACGCGTCGGCCTTGACCACGGCCATGAACGCGGCATCCGGCGCGTGGGCGCGCAGTGAGCGCACGTTGGCACGGAGGGCGGCGAGGTCGATCTCGGCGCGGACGCGGTAGGGGGCTGTCTCGTTCATCGCGAAACAGTGTCTCAGAGGCCGCCGTCAACCCTTCTCCCGTGGCGGTTCCCGCGGCCGGGCGGCGACCCTCGCCCCTCAGTCCCGCACGTCCCGCCAGGCCGCCGGAATGGCCTCGGCGACGTCCTGCGCGGCCACGGGTGCGCCGTCCGACGCGTGGCGCGCGGCCAGACCGTGCAGATAGGCGGCGGCCGAGCCCGCGTCACGCGCTTCGAGCCCGGCCGCCAGCAGGGACCCCGCGAGGCCGGACAGCACGTCGCCGCTGCCGGCGGTGGCCAGCCATGGGGTGCCCGTGGGGTTGACGCGGACGGGCCCCTCGGCGGCGGCGACCAGCGTCGTCGACCCCTTGAGCAGGACGGTCGCGCCGTACCGGGACGCCAGCTCCCGGACCGCGGAGAGCCTGGCCGACTCGACCTGCGCGCGCTCGACGCCGAGGAGCGCGGCGGCCTCGCCCGCGTGCGGGGTGAGCAGCGTGGGGGCGCGCCGCTCGCGGACCCGCCGGGCGTCGGCGAGGCGCAGGCCGTCCGCGTCGATCAGTACGGGTACGTCGGCGTCGAGCACGTCCAGGAGCCGGTCCTCGTCGTCGCCGAGGCCGGGGCCCACGGCCCACGCCTGCACCCGTCCGGCCTGCGACGGCGGTCCCGCGGAGACCAGGGCCTCGGGGAACCGGGCGATGACGGCGTCGGCGGCGGGGCCGGCGTACCGTACGGCGCCCGCGCCGCCGTGCAGGGCTCCGGCGACGCAGAGCACGGCCGCTCCGGGGTAGCGGGCCGACCCGGCGACGACGCCCACGACGCCGCGGCGGTACTTGTCGCTCTCCCCGGTCGGCACGGGCAGCAGCCGGGCCACGTCGGCGTACTGGAGGGCTTCCAGGGCCCGCCGCTCGGGCGGCAGCTCAAGGCCGATGTCGACGAGCCGCACGGCTCCGGCGTACTCGCGGCCCGGGTCGATGAGGAGCCCCGGCTTGTACGTCCCGAAGGTCACCGTCACGTCGGCGCGCACCGCCTCGCCGGGCACCTCGCCGGTGTCGGCGGCCACGCCGCTCGGCAGGTCGACGGCGACGACCGTGGCCCCGCGGGCGGCCGCGGCCAGGTGCGCCGCGCGGTCGCGGAGTCCGCCCCTGCCGCCGATGCCCACGATGCCGTCGACCACAAGGCGGGCGGCGGCGACCGCGTCCAGCGCCCGGTCCTCCTCGCCGTCCACGACACGGCCGCCCGCGGTGCGCAGCGCGGCCAGGCCGCCGGGGTGCGTACGGTCCGGCGCCAGCAGCACGGCGGTGACCCCCGCTCCCCGCCGGGCGAGCCGGGCCCCGGCGTACAGCGCGTCGCCGCCGTTGTCACCGCTGCCCACGAGCAGCGTGACCCGGCTGCCGTACACCCGGTCGAGCAGCCGCGCGCACTCGGCGGCCAGGCCGGCCGCGGCACGCTGCATCAAGGCCCCTTCGGCCCCCCGAGCCATGGCCACACCCTCAGCCGCCCGCACATCCTCCACCGAGTAAGCACTACGCATGCCCCCCAGTCTCCCCCGACCGACAACACCCCGCCCGAGGCCGTCCGGGACTAGCCCTCCGCCACCACCACCGCCGAAGCCACCCCCGCGTCATGGCTCAGTGACACGTGCCATGCGCGGACGCCCAGTTCGGCGGCTCGGTCCGCCACCGTGGCGCGTACCCGCAGCCTCGGGCGGCCGGTGTCCTCGACGTACACCTCGGCGTCGGTCCACCGCAGGCCCCCGGGTGCGCCCAGAGCCTTGGCCACCGCCTCCTTCGCCGCGAAGCGGGCCGCGAGCGAGGCCACGCCACGCCGCTCCCCGCTCGGCAGCAGCAGCTCGCCCGGGACGAAGAGCCGCTCGGCCATCCCGGGCGTGCGCCGCAGCGCCGCGCCGAACCGCTCGATCTCCGCCACGTCGATGCCAACCCCGATAATCACCGGATCAGCGTGACACACCCCACCCCGCCCACCGCGCGCACAACCGTGACAATGAACTGTGATCTCTTCGGTCTCCGCGCCAATGAAGGCGCCGCGGAGCGCCCACCGGCAGAAGCCGGAGGCGACTCCCTACGTCGACCTCACCCGCAGCGAGTGGAGCGCGCTGCGGGAGAAGACGCCGCTCCCCCTCACGGCGGAGGAGGTGGAGAGACTCAGGGGCCTCGGCGACGTCATCGACCTGGACGAGGTCCGCGACATCTACCTCCCGCTCTCCCGCCTCCTGAACCTCTACGTGGGCGCCACCGACGGCCTGCGCGGCGCCCTGAACACCTTCCTCGGCGAGAAGGGCTCACAGTCGGGCACGCCCTTCGTCATAGGAGTCGCCGGCTCCGTGGCGGTCGGCAAGTCGACCGTCGCCCGCCTCCTCCAGGCCCTGCTCTCCCGCTGGCCGGAACACCCCCGCGTGGAGCTGGTGACGACCGACGGCTTCCTGCTCCCCACCAAGGAGCTGGAAGCCCGCGGCCTGATGTCCCGCAAGGGCTTCCCCGAGTCGTACGACCGCCGCGCCCTCACCCGCTTCGTCGCGGACATCAAGGCGGGCAAAGCAGAGGTGACTGCGCCCGTCTACTCCCACCTCATCTACGACATCGTGCCCGGTCAGCGCCTCACGGTCCGCCGCCCCGACATCCTGATCGTCGAGGGCCTGAACGTCCTTCAGCCCGCGCTCCCGGGCAGCGACGGCCGCACCCGCGTGGGCCTCGCCGACTACTTCGACTTCAGCGTGTACGTGGACGCCCGCACGGAGGACATCGAGCGCTGGTACCTCAACCGGTTCAAGAAGCTGCGCCTCACGGCCTTCCAGAACCCGTCCTCGTACTTCCGCAAGTACACACAGGTCTCGGAGGAGGAGGCCCTCGACTACGCCCGCACGACCTGGCGCACGATCAACAGGGTCAATCTGGTGGAGAACGTGGCCCCGACCCGCGGCCGGGCCGCCCTGGTGGTCCGCAAGGGCCCCGACCACAAGGTGCAGCGCCTGAGCCTGCGCAAACTCTGAACCAACGCCCGTACGGCCGCGCCCCGGTGCCGACTACTGTGCGGGCATGCTGCACCTGCGCCTGATCACTCCCGCGGACACCACCGAGTCGGTGGTGCGCCTGATCGAGGGGACCACGGGGACCGCGCACCTGGCCGTGCTCCCCGGCGCGGCCCGCGCCCCGGCGGGCGACGTCGTCATGTGCGACACCGCCCGCGAGGCGGCCGACGAACTGCTCGACGGCCTCCGCGCGCTGGGCATCGACAGGACGGGCTCGATCGCGGTCGAGAACATCGACCTCTCCCTCTCCGAGCGCGCCGACAAGGCGGAGAAGGACGCACCGGGAGAGGCCGCCGACGCGGTCCTGTGGGAGCAGCTCACGGACGCGACCCACGAGGAGTCGACGCTCTCGGCCACCTACGTCGCGTTCATCACCCTCGCCACGATGATCGCGGCCTGCGGTGTCGTGCTCGACAACGCGATCCTGATCGTGGGCGCGATGGCCGTGGGCCCGGAGTTCGGCCCGCTCGCGGGGTTCTGCACGGCTCTCGTCCGGCGCGCTCCCCGGCTGGCCCTGCGCGCGCTGATCGCGCTGCTCGTGGGGTTCGCGGCGGCGATGGCGGTGACCGTCGGGTTCAGCTACTTCATGGGCGCGATGAACCTGTTCAGCGACGAAGCCCTGCGGGCGGACCGCCCGAACACGAACTTCATCTACCGCCCCGACTGGTTCTCGTTCGTGGTCGCGGTCCTCGCGGGCGCCGCGGGCACGCTCTCCCTCACCTCGGCGAAGTCGGGTGCCCTGGTCGGAGTCGCGATCTCGGTGACGACGGTCCCCGCGGCGGCGAACGCCGCGGTCGCCTTCAGCTACGCCGAGTACCGCCAGGCGTGGGGCTCGACGGAACAGCTCCTGCTCAACCTGCTCGGCATCGTCCTCGCGGGTACGGCGACGCTGCTGGCCCAGAAGGCGCTGTGGGCCAGGCAGCGGCGACGTACCGCGAGGTCACAACACCCTTAGCCCAGCGCCGACTTCACCACGTCGGCCAGGCGGCCGGCCACGGACCGCGCCTGCTCGATGTCGGCGGCCTCGACCATGACCCGCACCAGCGGCTCCGTCCCCGAAGGGCGCAGCAGCACCCGCCCGGTGGAGCCCAGCTCGCGCTCGGCCTCGGTGACGGCGGCGGTCAGCTCGGCCGAGGTCGTCACCCGGGACTTGTCGACGTCGGGCACGTTGATGAGGACCTGCGGGAGCCGCTTCATGACCCCGGCGAGGTCGGCGAGCGTACGCCCCGTCTCGGCGACCCGCGCCGCGAGGAGCAGCCCGGTCAGCGTGCCGTCGCCCGTGGTCGCGTGGTCCAGGACGATGACGTGCCCGGACTGCTCACCGCCGAGGGCGTAGCCGTGCTCCTTCATCGACTCCAGGACATAGCGGTCGCCGACGGCGGTCTGCACGAGCGCGAGCCCCTGCGCCTCCATGGCGAGCTTGAAGCCGAGGTTCGACATGACGGTGGCGACAACGGTGTCGCCGCGCAGCGTGCCGTGCTCCCGCATGGCGAGGGCGAGCACCGCGAGGATCTGGTCGCCGTCGATCTCCTCGCCCGCGCCGTCCACGGCGAGGCAGCGGTCGGCGTCACCGTCGTGCGCGATGCCGAAGTCGGCGCCGTGCTCGACGACGGCCGCCTTGAGCAGGTCCAGGTGGGTCGAGCCGCAGCCGTCGTTGATGTTGAGGCCGTCCGGCTGGGCGCCGATCGTGATGACCTCGGCACCGGCGCGCGCGAACGCCTCCGGCGAGACGCGGGCGGCGGCGCCGTGCGCCTCGTCGAGGACGATCCGCAGTCCGTCGAGGCGGTTGGGCAGCACCCCGAGGAGGTGCGCGATGTACTGGTCGAGCCCCTGGTCGTAGGAGCTCACCCGGCCGACGCCGGACCCGGTGGGCCGCTGCCAGGGAGCGCCCGTGCGGTGCTTCTCGTAGACCGACTCGATGCGGTCCTCAAGGTCGTCGGCGAGCTTGTGGCCACCGCGGGCGAAGAACTTGATGCCGTTGTCCGGCATGGCGTTGTGGCTGGCGGAGAGCATCACACCGAGGTCAGCGCCCAGCGCACCGGTGAGATGCGCCACCGCGGGGGTGGGCAGCACACCGACGCGCAGGACGTCCACGCCCGCGCTCGCGAGGCCCGCGACCACCGCGGCCTCCAGGAACTCCCCGGACGCACGCGGGTCCCGTCCGACCACGGCTTTCGGCCGGTGGCCTTCGAAGGTGCCCGCCTCGGCCAGTACGTGCGCCGCCGCCACGGAGAGTCCGAGCGCGAGCTCGGCCGTCAGATCCGCGTTGGCGACACCACGCACGCCGTCCGTGCCGAAGAGTCGTCCCACTGCTGTCCTCCGAACGTTCGTTCCTGATAGACGAACGCCCCGGCAGCACATTCTGTGCCGCCGGGGCGAACGAAGCAGTACAAGCAGGCAGCGATTAGCGCTTGCTGTACTGCGGGGCCTTGCGGGCCTTCTTGAGACCGGCCTTCTTGCGCTCGACCGCACGGTCGTCACGCTTGAGGTAACCGGCCTTCTTGAGGGCGGCGCGGTTGTTGTCGACGTCGGCCTCGTTCAGCGCACGGGCGACACCGAGACGGAGCGCACCGGCCTGACCGGAGACGCCGCCACCCGAGATGCGGGCGATGACGTCGTAGCGGTTGTCGAGCTCGAGCACCTTGAAGGGCTCGTTGACTTCCTGCTGGTGGACCTTGTTCGGGAAGTAGTCCTCGAGCGTGCGCCCGTTGACCTTCCACTTGCCGGTGCCCGGGACGATCCGGACGCGGGCGATGGCGTTCTTGCGACGGCCCAGGCCGGCGGCCGGCTGGGGGTCGCCGAAGCGCGCGGCGTTCGACTCCGAGGTGTACTCGCCCTCGACGGGGACCTCGGACTCGGTGGTGTACTGCTCGACGTCGGCGATCTCGGTCTCTTCGACCGGCTGCTCAACGGTGGTCTCGGCCACGATTCTCCTCAGATTTCTTTTCGTCTTTGGGGGTGGCCGGAACTACTGCGCGACCTGGGTGATCTCGAACGGGACCGGCTGCTGAGCGCCGTGCGGGTGCTGGTCGCCCGCGTAGACCTTCAGCTTCGAGAGCATCTGGCGGCCCAGGGTGTTCTTGGGGAGCATGCCCTTGACGGCCTTCTCGACAGCCTTCTCGGGGCTCTTGGCGAGCAGCTCGTCGTAACGGACGGAACGCAGACCACCCGGGTAACCGGAGTGGCGGTACGCCATCTTCTGGGTCTTCTTGTTGCCGGAGAGGTGCACCTTCTCGGCGTTGATGATGATGACGAAGTCACCGGTGTCAACGTGAGGGGCGTAGATCGGCTTGTGCTTGCCACGCAGAAGGGTGGCAGCGGTGGTCGCCAGACGGCCCAGGACGATGTCCCGGGCGTCGATGACGTGCCACTGGCGGGTCACATCGCCGGGCTTGGGGCTGTACGTACGCACGGTGTCGTAGCCTTCGCTTCTTCAGAGGTGGGGTCCTGACATGGCCACCACGGACGATGTACGACAGCCCTGGCGGACCTCGGTGACGCAACCGAGTCCTGCCGCTGGTCATCGGCCCGGTGGACCGGTGTAAGGGCCCCTCACGTGAGAATGAGAAAGCCAATACACATAACGAACTCGCAGAATACCCGCGCTGCCCCGTACGGGTCAAAACGCGGGCCTGGAGACCGGCGACGCCGGCTCCACCGACATGGCGGCCCTGTGAACCCCCAGGATAACCGGCCGCAGGCCTGCCCCCGGTCCCGCGGCGGCCACGGCCCCGGTCCCGGTGACGGATCACCCGCTTCCCGCCTCAGCCGCCGCGCGCCGCGTTCTCCGCGTCAATCCGCTGCCCGCCGGGCGCGATCCTCGGCGGCAACCCGCGCTCACCTGCGGTTCTGCCCGCCAGGCAGGTCCAGCCGAGCGTGCCCGCGAGGAGACAGAGCGTCGCCGCGTCCTTGAAGGCCCGCCGCGTCGCGGGCTCCAGCCACGGCCAGGTGAACCCCGGGATCTGCGGCACCAGCGCCACCCAGAACCACGGACCGCGCCCCGGCGCCCCGGGCGTGAGCACCCCGGCGAGCAGCAGCGGAAGGACGACCAGCAGATAGTGGTCGTACGAGGGCCGGGAGACGAGAAAGGCCGAAAGCATGAGCATGGTGGCGCACTCCGCCACCCGCGAGGGCCCCTCGTCCCCTCTCCCCCACCGCCGCCAGGCACACCACACCCCTGCCGCGGCGGCACCCCCCGCGAGCAGCGTCGCCAGGGTCTGCGGCACCCCGAGCCGCCCGAGCACCGCGGACGGCGAAGCCTCGTAGAGCCGTACGAAGGCGTCGTCGCCGCGCAGCAGGAAGGGCAGCGTCCGCGTGAAGAACCCGGCGGGGTCCGGCATCGCGAGCGCCGCCCCGAGCGAGGCCACCACGGGCAGCCCGACCGCCGCCGCGAGCCCCCGCCACCGCCCGGCGAAGACGAAGAGGAGCACGGCGGGCGCGAGCAGCGGCTTCACGGCGACGGCGGCGCCGATCACCAGACCGGCGGCGGCCCAGCGGCCCCGGGACGCGAGCAGCAGGGCGAGCGGCAGGGCCGCCGCGGACGCCACCGTCCAGTTGCCCAGCTCCACGAGGTGCCCGAAGGGGGCGAAGCCGAGCGCGAGCGCGAGGAGCCCGTACGCCGCGAACCTGCTGCGCCAGGGGATTCCGTACAGCCGCAGCGCGCAGGCCCACCCGGCGGCGAGCCCCGCGGTGACGCCCGCGGGGACCAGGAAGCGCGCCGCGGCGGTCGGCAGCAGGGCCTGCGGCACGGCGGCGAGCACGGCCCCCGGCAGATAGAGGAAGTGCCGGTCGGCGTAGGGCGAGCGGCCGTGCAGCCAGGCCTCGGCGGCCCGCACCACGATGGCGTTGTCCATGCCGCCGTCCGGCGTGCGCAGGCCCACCCGGACGGCCCCGGCGAGCAGCACCGCACCGAGCACCACGAGGACCTGCCATTCGGCAGGCCGCGACATCCACCCCGTAACCGCCGTTTTGTCCGCGTTCATGCGCCTCAGGCTAGGCGGGGAACCCTCTCTGGCCCCCGCTCAACATCCGCGGGTGCCCGTCTAAGATGCGGCCCATGAGCTTTGGGCAAGGGGGACCTCAGTGGGGTCCGGGGGGAACGGGCGGGCCCGGCGGCGGGCCCACACCCGACTGGGCGGCGCTCGCCGAGGCCTCCGAGGCGCGTACCCGGCGGCGCAAGTGGCTGATGATCGGCGGCGGCGCGTTCGCCACGATCGGCATCGCGGCGGCCGTGGCCATCACCGTCGTCTCCGCCAACAGCGACGACACCTCCGTGTCGAACAAACCGGCCAGCGAGCTCCCTGCCACCGCCGACATCCCCGGCGCGAGCAAGAACCCGGGCCCCTCCTTCGAGGCGACCACGCCGCCGCCCCCGCCGGACCCGAAGGACTACATCTCCAGCGCCAAGAAGGACAAGGCGCCGCTCACCGCGGAGGGCCTCTTCCCCGGCAAGACGTTCACCTCCGGCGAGAACGTCTACAAGAAGGGCGCGACCGACAGCACCACGAAGTGTGCCTCGGTCACCCAGCCCGCCCTCGGCGCGATCCTCACCAAGAACGACTGCACCCGCCTGATCCGCGCCAGCTACGTCAAGGACGGCACCGCGATCACCATCGGCGTCGCCGTCTTCGACACCGCGGCCCAGGCCAAGAAGGTCAAGGACCAGGTCGACAAGGGCCTGGTCAGCGCGTTGCCCGGCAAGGGCGTACCCGGCTTCTGCCAGACGGGCGTCTGCCGCGGCACGTACAACGCCTACGGCCGCTACGCGTACTTCACCACCACCGGCTACACCAGCGGCAAGGACGTCACCACGGGCGACCGCAAGGCGTACGGGGCCGGCGACACCATGGCCCGCTTCGCCTTCCAGCGCATCCACGCGCGGGGCGAGGCCCAGGCGTCGGCCGCGGTGGCCGGACCCGGGTAGTCCGCCCACCGGGGCCCGGCGGCGGCGCTCAGCAGCAGCCGGCGCCGGGCAGCGTCCGCTTGTTCCGCGCTTCCTTGCTGCGCGCGGCGAGCAGCTCGTCGGCGGGGTAGCCGACCTCTTCGAGCGTGAGCCCGTGCGGCCGTACGACATGCACGGCGGAGTCCCGCACCCCGGCCGCGAGCACCTTGCCCGGCCACTCCGCGGGCCGGTGCCCGTCGCCCACGAACAGCATGGCGCCGACCAGCGACCGCACCATGTTGTGGCAGAAGGCGTCGGCGCGGACGGTGGCTTCGAGGATGCCGTCGTCCCGCCGCTCCCACCGCAGCTCCTGGAGCGTACGAATGGTCGTGGCACCCTCACGCCGCTTGCAGTACGCGGCGAAGTCGTGCTCGCCGATCAGCCGCTCGGCGGCGGCGTTCATCGCGTCGAGGTCGAGCGTCCAGTCGTGCCACAGCACATGGCCGCGCAGCAGCGGGTCGACGCCGCCCGGGTGGTCGGTCACGCGGTAGGCGTAACGCCGCCACACGGCGGAGAACCGCGCGTTGAACCCGGCGGGCGCCTCGGCGACCTTCCAGATCCGCACGTCGTGCGGCAGCCGCCCGGCGAGCCTGCGCAGGAGCTTGTCCCGGTGCTCGGCCCACACGTCCTCCGGCAGGTCGACGTGGGCGACCTGCCCGCGCGCGTGCACCCCGCTGTCGGTCCGCCCCGCCACGGTCAGCTCGTACGTCTCCCGCGACCGTGTCACGGTCCGCAGCGCGGCCTCGATCTCCCCCTGGACGGTCCGCCTGCCCTCACGCTGCTTGGCCCAGCCGGAGAAGTCCTTGCCGTCGTACGACAGGTCAAGACGTACCCGGACGAACCCGGGCTCTGCTTCGTCACTCACTCCTGGATCCTCTCAGGCAACAAAAAGCGGGCCCGCCCCTGGCAAGGGACGGACCCGCATCGCCCCCGAAGGGGCGCGGGGAACTGCGTGACCAGCCACGACGAGCCCGCAGCCGAAGACGCACAGCCCCCGGCAGAACGCTTACGCGTCCTTCGACTCCTCGGCCGGAGCCTCGTCGGCCTTGGTCGTGTCGACCTTGGCGTCGGCGGCCTCGGCGTCCTTGGCGGCGCGCTTCGTGGCGGCCTCGGCCTCACCGGTGGCCTTCTGGGCCACGGTCAGGGCCTCCACCAGCTCGATGACCGCCATGGGCGCGTTGTCGCCACGACGGTTGCCGATCTTGGTGATGCGGGTGTAACCACCGGGGCGGTTCTCGTAGCGCGGGCCGATCTCCGTGAAGAGCGTGTGCACGATGCTCTTGTCGGTGATGACGGACAGCACCTGGCGGCGGTTGTGAAGGTCACCCTTCTTCGCCTTGGTGACCAGACGCTCCGCGTACGGACGCAGGCGACGGGCCTTCGCCTCGGTGGTGGTGATGCGGCCGTACTCGAAGAGCTGCTTGGCGAGGTTCGCGAGCAGCAGCTTCTCGTGCGCGGCGCTGCCGCCCAGACGGGCACCCTTGGCAGGCTTCGGCATGGTGTTTCTCCTTGATGTCTGCCCCGGCCGTATCAGGTACCGGGGTCAGTGGATTCCGAGCCCCGAAGGGGCGCGGGGAACTGCGCGACCAGCCACAACGGCCCCGCAGCGAAAATCGGACCGGTCAGTACTGCTCGGTCTCGACGAAGCCGGCGTCAGCGTCGTCGTCGGCGCCGAAGGCGTCGGCCGCGGCGGTCGGGTCGAAGCCGGGAGGCGAGTCCTTGAGCGCGAGGCCCATGCCGTTCAGCTTCATCTTGACCTCGTCGATCGACTTCGCACCGAAGTTGCGGATGTCGAGCAGGTCCGCCTCGGAGCGGGCCACGAGCTCACCCACGGAGTGGATGCCCTCGCGCTTGAGGCAGTTGTACGACCGAACGGTGAGCTCGAGCTCCTCGATCGGCAGGGCGAGATCAGCGGCCAGGGCCGCGTCCGTCGGCGAGGGGCCCATGTCGATGCCCTCGGCGTCGATGTTGAGCTCGCGCGCCAGGCCGAACAGCTCGACCAGGGTCTTGCCCGCCGACGCCATGGCGTCACGCGGGCGCATGGCCTGCTTGGTCTCGACGTCGACGATCAGCTTGTCGAAGTCGGTGCGCTGCTCGACACGGGTCGCCTCGACCTTGTACGTGACCTTGAGCACCGGCGAGTAGATCGAGTCGACCGGGATACGGCCGATCTCCTGGCCGACCTGCTTGTTCTGCACGGCGGAGACGTAGCCGCGACCGCGCTCGACGGTCAGCTCCATCTCCAGCTTGCCCTTGCCGTTGAGCGTGGCGAGGACGAGGTCGGGGTTGTGCACCTCGACACCGGCCGGGGGCGCGATGTCGGCGGCGGTGACCAGACCCGGGCCCTGCTTGCGCAGGTACATCACGACGGGCTCGTCGTGCTCCGAGGAGACGACCAGCTGCTTGATGTTGAGGATCAGGTCGGTGACGTCCTCCTTGACGCCCGGCACGGTGGTGAACTCGTGCAGGACACCGTCGATGCGGATGCTGGTGACAGCAGCGCCGGGGATCGACGAGAGGAGCGTACGGCGGAGGGAGTTGCCGAGGGTGTAACCGAAGCCCGGCTCCAGCGGCTCGATCACGAACCGGGAGCGGAATTCGTCGACGACCTCTTCGGTCAACGAGGGACGCTGAGCGATCAGCATGAAGTGTTTCCTTCAGTCAGGGGCACCCACTATTTGATGCCCTGCCCGGGGCTGAGCCCCATGGTGTTACTGCTACAAGGGTACGGGCGATACGGCTCGGAAGAGCCGTACCGCCCGGAACCTCAGGTCAAGCGACGTGCCGACGGATCAGACGCGGCGACGCTTGGGCGGACGGCAGCCGTTGTGCGGCGTGGGCGTCACGTCCTGGATCGAGCCGACCTCAAGACCGGTCGCCTGAAGCGAACGGATCGCGGTCTCACGGCCGGAGCCGGGACCCTTGACGAAGACGTCGACCTTGCGCATGCCGTGCTCCTGCGCGCGACGGGCAGCCGACTCGGCGGCCATCTGCGCGGCGAACGGCGTGGACTTGCGCGAGCCCTTGAAACCGACGTGGCCGGCGGAGGCCCACGAGATCACGTTGCCGGTCGGGTCCGTGATGGACACGATCGTGTTGTTGAACGTGCTCTTGATGTGAGCGTGCCCGTGAGCGACGTTCTTCTTTTCCTTGCGGCGCACCTTCTTGGCAGCGCCCTGACGACCCTTGGGGGGCATCTATAACTCCTACGGGAGGTGGTCGGTCCTGCAGCGTCAGCTGTCGATAGACCGCTGAGCGAGGACTACTTCTTGCCCGGCTTCTTCTTACCGGCGATGGCGCGACGCGGGCCCTTGCGGGTGCGGGCGTTCGTGCTGGTGCGCTGACCGCGGACGGGCAGGCCACGACGGTGACGGATACCCGCGTAGCAGCCGATCTCGACCTTGCGGCGGATGTCGGCCTGGATCTCGCGGCGGAGGTCACCCTCGGTCTTGATGTTGGCGTCCACGTACTCGCGGATCTTGACGAGGTCTTCCTCGGTCAGGTCGCGGACGCGGGTGTTGCGGTCCACCTCGGTGGCGTCCAGCGTCTGCTGGGCCAGCGTGCGGCCGATGCCGAACACGTAGGTGAGGGCGACCTCGATGCGCTTTTCGCGCGGGAGGTCAACGCCTTCAACGCGTGCCATTCATGGCTCCTGTTGATTCTTCGGAGGTCTTCGGCAGAACCACTCCCAGCCGCCGTCCCCTTCTCCTGGGAGAAGCGTTGGTACGTACTGGGTCCCCGGCCTCCGACCGGGGGTGTCGCCCTCCATTACCTATGGATCTGAAGAGGGACGTGCTCTGCGTATTGATTACGTGCGTCGCGCGAAACTCTGCGAACTGCAGTCGTGCGTCAGCCCTGGCGCTGCTTGTGGCGCGGGTTGTCGCAGATGATCATGACCCGGCCGTGACGGCGGATCACCCTGCACTTGTCGCAGATCTTCTTGACGCTCGGCTTGACCTTCATTGGGTGAGGTTCTCCGGGTCAGTGCCTCCACCCCGCGTGAGCGGGATGCGGGCAAGATCTACTTGTACCGGTAGACGATCCGGCCACGCGTCAGGTCGTACGGAGACAGCTCCACCACGACCCGGTCGTCAGGGAGGATGCGGATGTAGTGCATGCGCATCTTGCCGCTGATGTGTGCCAGGACCTGGTGGCCGTTCTGGAGCTCCACCTTGAACATGGCGTTCGGGAGAGACTCGACGACAGTGCCTTCGATCTCGATGGCACCTTGCTTCTTGGCCACGCTTCGCCCTTCGAATCGACTACCTTGATCGACTTCGTGCGCCGCATGGAGACACACGGATGCACGAGAGCCGACGCGTCAGTCTACGTCAGCGCACTCGGAAAGACGAATCGGGAAAGTCTGCCCCATGCAGAAGATCCTTAAGCAACGGGGCCCCCGACGCACCGAGTCTCAGCCCAGCGGATCCGGCGCCGTGGTGATCCCGTACTCCGCCAGCTTTGCCTTGCCGCAGTCCGGGGATGTCAGGACCAGGGGGCCCTCCTCGGTGAGGGCGATGGAGTGCTCCCAGTGGGAGGACCAGGTGCCGTCCGTCGTGATGACGGTCCAGTCGTCCTCCAGGACCTCCGTGCGGGGGGTGCCGAGGGAGACCATGGGCTCGATGGCGAGGCAGAGGCCGGGGACCAGCTTGGGGCCCTTGCCGCGGCGCCGCTCGACGTAGTTCAGGAGGTGCGGGTCCATGTGCATCTCGGTGCCGATGCCATGGCCGCCGTAGTCCTCGACGATGCCGTACTTGCCGCCGCCCGGCTTCGGCTGGCGGCGGATGTACGTCTCGATGGCCCGGGAGATGTCGACGAGCCGGTTGCCCTGCTTCATGGCGGCGATGCCGGCCCACATCGACTCCTCGGTCACCCGGGAGAGCTCGACCAGCTCGGGGGCGTGACCGGAGCCCACGAAGGCGGTGTACGCGGCGTCACCGTGCCAGCCCTCGATGATGGCGCCGGCATCGATGGAGATGATGTCGCCGTCCTTCAGGACGGTCTTGTCGTCCGGGATGCCGTGCACGACGACCTCGTTGACCGAGGTGCAGATCGTGGCGGGGAAGCCGCCGTACCCGAGGAAGTTCGACTTGGCCCCGTGCTCGGCGATGACCTTGCGGGCGACGTCGTCCAGATCCTTCGTGGTCGCGCCGGGCACCGCGGCCTCACGCGTCGCGGCGTGGATGGCGGCGACGACAAGGCCCGCCTCACGCATCTTCGCGATCTGCTCGGGGGTCTTGATCTGCACCATGGGGCTTCCGCTCTCCGTCATCCGTCCAACAACCGCCTACGTACACAACAGTACGGCCGCGGTCCCCCGAGGGGCACCGCGGCCGAACCGGCGTACTGGCTACTTGTCACCCTTGAGCGCGGCCATCGCGCGCTTGGTGACCTCGTCCACCTTGCCGAGCGCGGAGATCGTGACCACCAGGCCCTGGGCCTTGTAGTGGTCGATGATCGGCTCGGTCTCGCGGTGGTACACGTCGAGCCGCTTGCGCACGGTCTCTTCCTGGTCGTCACCGCGCGTGTAGAGCTCACCGCCGCAGACGTCGCAGACGCCCTCGACCTTCGGCTTGCTGTACGTCACGTGGAAGACGTGGCTCGAATCGTTCCGGCAGATGCGGCGGCCGGCGATGCGCTCGACCACCTCGTCCTCGGGGACCTCGAGGTCGAGCACCGCGTCGAGCTTCTGCCCGTCAGCCTTGAGCAACTCGTCCAGGGCCTCGGCCTGCGACACGTTCCGCGGGAAACCGTCGAGCAGGAAGCCGTGCTCGGCGTCCGGCTGCGCCATGCGGTCGTGGGCCATGCCGATGGTGACCTCGTCGGGAACCAGGTTGCCCTCGGTGATGAACGCCTTCGCGCGCTTGCCGAGCTCCGTGCCCTGGCTGATGTTGGCACGGAAGAGGTCGCCCGTGGAGATGTGCGGGATCGACAGATTCGTGGCGAGGAACGCGGCCTGCGTTCCCTTGCCCGCACCGGGCGGCCCGACGAGGACGATTCGCATCAGCGGAGGAACCCTTCGTAATTGCGCTGCTGGAGCTGGCTCTCGATCTGCTTCACGGTCTCCAGACCCACACCCACGATGATGAGGATGCTCGTCCCGCCGAAGGGGAAGTTCTGGTTTGCCCCGAAGCCCACCAACGCCATCGTCGGCACAAGAGCGATCAGACCCAGGTACAGCGAACCCGGCCACGTGATCCGGTTGAGTACGTAACTCAGATACTCAGCGGTAGGACGGCCAGCCCGGATGCCCGGGATGAAGCCACCATACTTCTTCATGTTGTCGGCGACTTCCTCGGGGTTGAAGGAAATCGCGACGTAGAAGAAGGCGAAGAAGACGATCAGGATGAAGTACGTGGCGATATAAATCGGGTGATCACCCGTGGTCAGGTTCGCCTCGATCCACTGCTTCCATCCGGAATTGCCGCCCGCGAACTGGGCGACGAGAGCCGGAATGTAGAGCAGCGACGAGGCGAAGATCACAGGGATGATGCCTGCCTGGTTCACCTTCAGCGGGATGTACGTCGACGTACCGCCGTAGGACCTTCGGCCGATCATTCGCTTCGCGTACTGGACCGGAATGCGCCGCTGCGCCTGCTCGACGAAGACCACCAGGCCGACCATGACGAGACCGACCGCGATGACGGTGCCGAACTCGATCCAGCCGTCCGCCAGGTCACCCTGCTGCTTGATGGCCCACAGGGCGCTCGGGAAGGTCGCGGCGATCGAGATGAACATCAGGATCGACATGCCGTTGCCGATGCCGCGGTCGGTGATGAGCTCACCGAGCCACATGACGCACGCCGTACCCGCGGTCATCGTGATCACCATGGTGATGGTGACGAAGATCGACTGGTCCGGAACGATCTCGCTGGCGACGGGGCAGCCCTGGAAGAGGGTGCCGGTGCGGGCGGTCGCCACCAGGCCGGTGCCCTGGAGGATCGCGAGCGCGATGGTCAGATAGCGCGTGTACTGCGTGATCTTCGCCGTACCGGCCTGGCCCTCCTTCTTGAGGGCCTCGAGCCGCGGGATCACCACGGTCAGCAGCTGCAGGATGATGCTCGCGGTGATGTACGGCATGATGCCGAGCGCGAAGATCGTGATCTGCAGCAGTGCGCCACCGCTGAACATGTTGACGAGACCGAACAAGCCCTGGTTCTGGCTCTGGTTGTCGATGCACGTCTGGACGTTCTTGTAGCTGACACCGGGGATGGGGATATGCGTCCCCAGCCGGTAGATCACGATGATGCCGAGCGTGAAGAGCAGCTTCTTGCGCAGGTCGGGCGTCTTGAACGCCCGGGCGAACGCGGTGAGCACGGTGCCTCCTGCGACCCCCGCGCGCGTGCGCCAGAGGTGGTGGTCTTGAGGTTCGACGAATACGTATCAGTCAACAAAACCGTGCGGGCAGACCGCACGGAGCTTAGACAGTGCACGCCACCTTACCGGCGACCGTGCCCCCCTTGGAACGACCAACCGGGGATGCCCCTTTTGTGGGGCATCCCCGGCTGGGAATCGCTCATGTCATCGACACGTCTTGATGAATCAGACGAGCTCGGTGACAGTACCGCCGGCGGCGGTGATCTTCTCCTTGGCGGAGCCGGAGACGGCGTCAACCGTCACCTGCAGCGCCACGGTGACCTCACCCTGGCCGAGGACCTTGACGAGGCTGTTCTTGCGAACCGCACCCTTGGCCACGAGGGCCTCGACGGTGACCTCGCCACCCTCGGGGAACAGCGCGCTCAGCTTGTCGAGGTTCACGACCTGGAACTCGGTCTTGAACGGGTTCCTGAAGCCCTTGAGCTTCGGGAGACGCATGTGGAGGGGCATCTGGCCACCCTCGAAGCGCTCCGGAACCTGGTAACGGGCCTTGGTGCCCTTGGTACCACGACCAGCGGTCTTACCCTTGGACGCCTCACCACGACCCACACGGGTCTTGGCGGTCTTGGCGCCCGGGGCGGGCCGGAGGTTGTGGACCTTCAGCGGGTTCTGCTCCGCCATGTCAGTCGACCTCCTCAACCGTCACGAGGTGGCGGACGGTGTGAACCATTCCGCGGAACTCGGGGCGGTCCTCCTTGACGACCTGCGTGTTGATGCCCTTGAGACCAAGGGAGCGCAGGGTGTCGCGGTGGTTCTGCTTGCTGCCGATGTACGACTTGATCTGCGTGACCTTGAGCTGTGCCATTACGCAGCACCAGCCCCGGCACGCGCCCGCAGCAGAGCCGCGGGAGCGACGTCCTCGAGGGGCAGACCACGGCGAGCCGCGATCTCCTCGGGACGCTGCAGACCCTTGAGGGCCGCGACGGTCGCGTGCACGATGTTGATCGCGTTCGACGAACCGAGCGACTTCGACAGGATGTCGTGAACGCCGGCGCACTCGAGCACAGCACGCACCGGGCCACCGGCGATAACGCCGGTACCGGGGGAAGCAGGCTTGAGCAGGACGACGCCCGCGGCCTTCTCGCCCGTGATCGGGTGCGGGATGGTGCCCTGGATACGGGGGACCTTGAAGAAGTGCTTCTTGGCCTCCTCAACACCCTTGGCGATGGCGGCCGGCACCTCCTTGGCCTTGCCGTAACCGACACCTACGGTGCCGTCACCATCGCCCACCACGACCAGCGCGGTGAAGCTGAAGCGACGACCACCCTTCACAACCTTGGCGACACGGTTGATCGCGACAACGCGCTCAACGTATGCGGTCTTCTCGGCGGCAGCGCCACCGTCGCGACCCTTCCGGTCCCGCCGCTCGCCGCCACCGGCACCGCCACCGCGGCGCTGGGGTCCAGCCATTGGAATTACCTCTCTCTGTTTCCGCTAGCTACGCAGTGACACTGTCGCTGCGCGACGGACGACTCAGAACTTGAGTCCGGCTTCGCGGGCGGCGTCCGCCAGGGCTGCGATGCGCCCGGCGTACTGGTTACCACCACGGTCGAACACGACAGTCTCGACACCGGCAGCCTTGGCGCGCTCGGCGACCAGGGCGCCGACCGACTTGGCCTGCGCGGACTTGTCGCCCTCGGCGCCGCGGATCGTGGTGTCCAGGGTCGAGGCCGACGCAAGGGTGTGACCCTTGATGTCGTCGATGACCTGGGCCACGATGTGGCGGTTGGAGCGCGTCACGACCAGGCGCGGACGCTCAGCCGTACCCGAGATGTGCTTACGGATGCGGATGTGACGACGCTTGATGGCAGCACGCTTGTAAGCGTCGCCCTTAGCAATCTTGACACCGTATGCCATGGCTTACTTACCCGCCTTTCCGACCTTGCGGCGGATGACTTCGCCTTCGTACTTGACGCCCTTGGCCTTGTACGGGTCAGGCTTGCGCAGCTTGCGGATGTTGGCCGCAACCTCGCCGACCTTCTGCTTGTCGATGCCCTCGACCGAGAACTTGGTCGCCGATTCGACCTTGAAGGAGATGCCCTCGGGCGCCTCGATCAGGATCGAGTGGCTGTAGCCGAGCGAGAACTCCAGGTTGGAGCCCTTCGCCAGGACGCGGTAACCGACACCGCTGATTTCGAGCTTCTTCACGTAACCCTGGGTCACGCCGGTGATCATGTTCGCCACCAGCGTGCGGGACAGGCCGTGCAGGGCCTTGTTCTGACGCTCGTCGTTCGGGCGGGTGACGTTCAGGACGCCGTCCTCACCCTTAGCGATCTCGATCGGCGCGACGATCGTGTGGTTCAGGGAGCCCTTGGGACCCTTGACCGCAACCGTCTGGCCATCGATGGTGACGTCCACGCCGGCGGGAACCGTGATGGGGAGCTTGCCAATACGCGACATTAGCTATTCCTCCGTTCCCGACTACCAGACGTAGGCGAGGACTTCCCCACCTACGCCCTTCTTGCCTGCCTGCTGGCCGGTCAGGAGACCGTGCGACGTGGAGATGATCGCCACGCCGAGGCCGCCGAGGACCTTCGGCAGGTTGGTGGACTTCGCGTAAACCCGGAGACCGGGCTTGGAGATCCGCTTGATGCCCGCAATGGAGCGCTCACGGTTCGGGCCGAACTTCAGCTCGAGGACGAGGTTCTTGCCAACCTCGGCGTCCTCGACCTTCCAGCCCGTGATGAAGCCCTCCTGCTGGAGGATCTCCGCGATGTGAGACTTGATCTTGCTGTGCGGCATAGCCACGGTGTCGTGGTACGCCGAGTTCGCGTTACGCAGACGAGTCAGCATGTCCGCGATCGGATCAGTCATGGTCATGAATTGGCCTTCGGCCTCTCTCGCCGGGGTTTCCTATGTGCGCCATCCCTCTCCCCACTCAGAGGCAGGACGGGTGCGGTGCGGGGACCTACGGCGTAGTAAGTCGGTCAGGGCGGCAGACGCCCAACCCTCCTAGCCTAAGCCATGTGGAGGACGGCATCTGCCAACCCTTTACTTACCGAGAGATCCAGGCAGTCCGGAGAAGGACTACCAGGAGCTCTTGGTCACGCCCGGCAGCTCGCCACGGTGAGCCATCTCACGAAGGCACACGCGGCAGAGGCCGAACTTGCGGTAGACGGAGTGCGGACGGCCGCAGCGCTGGCAGCGGGTGTACGCACGCACACCGAACTTGGGCTTACGAGCAGCCTTGGCAATCAGAGCCTTCTTCGCCATCTCGCTTACGCCTCCTTGAACGGGAAGCCGAGGTGACGAAGGAGCGCACGGCCCTCAGCGTCGTTGGTCGCCGTGGTCACCACGGTGATGTCCATACCCCGGACGCGGTCGATCTTGTCCTGGTCGATCTCGTGGAACATGACCTGCTCCGTGAGACCGAAGGTGTAGTTGCCACGGCCGTCGAACTGCTTGGGGGACAGACCACGGAAGTCGCGGATGCGCGGAAGCGCGAGCGACAGGGTGCGGTCCAGGAACTCCCACATGCGGTCGCCACGGAGCGTGACGTGGCAGCCGATCGGCTGACCCTCGCGCAGCTTGAACTGCGCGATGGACTTCCGGGCCTTGGTGATGGCCGGCTTCTGACCCGTGATGGTGGTCAGGTCACGGACGGCACCGTCCATGAGCTTCGAGTCACGGGCGGCGTCGCCGACACCCATGTTGACCACGATCTTGACGAGGCCCGGCGTCTGCATGACGTTCTCGTACGAGAACTCTTCCTGCAGCTTGGCCGCGATCTCCTCGCGGTACTTCGTCTTGAGACGCGGAGTGGTGGTGGTCGTCATCAGATGTCCTCACCCGTCCGCTTGGCAACGCGGATCTTGTTGCCCTCGTCGTCGAAGCGGTAACCGACACGCGTGACAACCTTGTTGCCGTCCTTCTCCACGACCAGCTGGACGTTGGAGACGTGGACGGGGGCCTCGGTGGTCACGATGCCGCCGGCCTGCGAGCCGCTGGCGGTCGGGCCGGCCTTCGTGTGCTTCTTGACCCGGTTGACACCCTCGACCAGGATGCGCTCGTCGCGCGGGAAAGCGGCAATGACCTTGCCCTGCTTGCCCTTGTCCTTACCGGTGATGACCTGGACCAGGTCGCCCTTCTTGATCTTCATGCTTACAGCACCTCCGGCGCGAGCGAGATGATCTTCATGAACTTCTTCTCGCGCAGCTCACGGCCGACAGGGCCGAAGATACGGGTGCCGCGAGGGTCGCCGTCGTTCTTCAGAATGACGGCGGCGTTCTCGTCGAAGCGGATGTACGAGCCGTCCGGACGGCGGCGCTCCTTGACGGTGCGAACGATGACCGCCTTGACGACGTCACCCTTCTTCACGTTGCCACCGGGGATCGCGTCCTTGACGGTGGCGACGATGACGTCACCGATGCCCGCGTAGCGGCGACCCGAGCCACCGAGAACACGAATGGTGAGAATTTCCTTCGCACCCGTGTTGTCGGCGACGCGAAGTCGCGACTCCTGCTGGATCACGTCTATCTCCTGATTGTCTGCCGGTTCCCCCGGGGCAGTTCAGCGAACTGCCCCGGGAGCCTGGCGGAACGAACTCCGAGGGGGGTGCCCCTCGGAGCTGTACTTGTTGGAATTCCCTTGCGGGAATTACCTACTTGGCCTTCTCGAGGATCTCGACGATGCGCCAGCGCTTGGTCGCCGACAGCGGACGCGTCTCCATCAGGAGGACGCGGTCGCCGACGCCGGCAGCGTTCTGCTCGTCGTGCGCCTTGAGCTTGTTCGTACGGCGGATGACCTTGCCGTACAGCGCGTGGGTCACGCGGTCCTCGACAGCGACGACGACGGTCTTGTCCATCTTGTCGCTGACGACAAGACCCTGACGGGTCTTGCGGAAGCCGCGGGCGGCCTTCGTCTCTTCAGTCACGTTGCTCTCGCTCATCAGGCGCTCTCCACCGTCTCGATGCCCAGCTCGCGCTCACGCATCAGGGTGTAGATCCGCGCGATGTCCTTACGGACGGCCTTCAGCCGACCGTGGTTCTCGAGCTGACCCGTCGCCGCCTGGAAGCGGAGGTTGAACAGCTCTTCCTTGGCTTCGCGGAGCTTGTTGAGAAGCTCCTCGTCGCCCAGTTCGCGCAGCTCGGACGCCTTGGTACCGGCCGACATCACGACTCACCTGCCTCGCGCCGAACGATGCGGCACTTCATCGGAAGCTTGTGAGCAGCGCGGGTGAGCGCCTCACGAGCAATCTTCTCGTTCGGGTAGGACAGCTCGAACATCACCCGACCCGGCTTGACGTTCGCGATCCACCACTCGGGAGAACCCTTACCGGAACCCATGCGGGTCTCGGCAGGCTTCTTGGTGAGCGGACGGTCCGGGTAGATGTTGATCCAGACCTTGCCGCCACGCTTGATGTGGCGGGTCATCGCGATACGCGCCGCCTCGATCTGGCGGTTGGTCACGTACGCCGGAGTGAGGGCCTGAATGCCGTACTCGCCGAACGCAACCTGCGTCCCACCCTTGGACATACCGCTGCGCTTCGGGTGGTGCTGCTTGCGGTGCTTGACCCTACGGGGGATCAGCATTTCGGTCAGGCCTCCGTTCCGGTGCTCTCAGCAGCCGGAGCGGCAGCGGCGGGAGCGTCGGCCTTGGGGGCCTCGGCAGCCGGCGCCGACTGCTGCTGCGGCTTGCGGCCGCGGCCGCCACGCTCGCCACCCCGGCCACCACGGGCCGGACGGTCGTTGCCGCCACCACCACGGGCCGGGCGGTTACCCGCACGGGCCGCGGCGTTCTCGGCGCGGACCTCGGCGATGTTCTTGACGTCGCCCTTGTAGATCCAGACCTTCACGCCGATGCGGCCGAAGGTCGTCTTGGCCTCGAAGAAGCCGTAGTCGACGTTGGCACGGAGCGTGTGCAGGGGCACGCGGCCCTCGCGGTAGAACTCCGAGCGCGACATCTCGGCGCCGCCGAGACGGCCACCACACTGGATCTTGATGCCCTTGGCGCCCGCCTTCATCGCCGACTGCATGCTCTTACGCATGGCGCGACGGAAGGAGACGCGGGAGGACAGCTGCTCCGCGACGGCCTGGGCCACGAGCTGAGCGTCGACCTCGGGGTTCTTGACCTCGAGGATGTTCAGCTGGACCTGCTTGCCCGTGAGCTTCTCGAGGTCGCCGCGGATGCGGTCGGCCTCGGCGCCACGGCGGCCGATGACGATGCCGGGACGTGCGGTGTGGATGTCCACACGCACGCGGTCACGGGTGCGCTCGATCTCAACCTTCGAGATGCCGGCGCGCTCCATGCCGGACGTCATCATCCGACGGATGGCGACGTCTTCCTTGACGTAGTCCTTGTACAGCTTGTCGGCGTACCAACGCGACTTGAAGTCGGTCGTGACACCGAGCCGGAACCCGTGCGGGTTTACCTTCTGGCCCATTACCGGGTTCCTTCCTTGCTGCTGACGACCACGGTGATGTGGCTGGTCCGCTTACGGATCCGGTAGGCACGGCCCTGAGCACGCGGACGGAACCGCTTCAGGGTCGGACCCTCATCCACGAACGCCTCGCTGATGACCAGCGAAGAAGCGTCAGAGTGGTCGTAGTTGTGCGCGGCGTTGGCAATGGCGCTGTCCAGCACCTTGCCGACCGGCACGCTCGCGGCCTGCGGGGCGAAACGCAGGACCGCCTGAGCCTCCGTGGCATCCATGCCACGGATGAGGTCCACCACGCGGCGGGCCTTCATGGGCGTGACGCGGATGTACCGCGCCTGGGCCCTGGCTTCCATGGTTGTCCCTTCGGTGTTAGTCATAGTCGTTTCCACCCCGCGCTAGCGGCGCTTCGACTTCCGGTCGTCCTTGACGTGGCCGCGGAAGGTGCGAGTCGGCGAGAACTCGCCGAGCTTGTGGCCGACCATCGACTCGGTGACGAACACCGGGATGTGGGTCTTGCCGTTGTGCACCGCGATGGTGTGACCCAGCATGCTGGGGACGATCATCGAGCGACGGGACCAGGTCTTGATGACGTTCTTGGTGCCGGCTTCGTTCTGGACGTCCACCTTCTTTACGAGGTGGTCATCGACGAAGGGCCCCTTCTTGAGACTGCGCGGCATCTAAACCCGCTCCTAGCGCTTCTTGTTCGACTTGCGGCGACGGACGATGTACTTGTTGCTCGCCTTGTTGCGATCACGAGTACGACCCTCCTTCTGACCCCACGGCGAGACCGGGTGACGTCCACCGGAGGTCTTGCCTTCACCACCACCGTGCGGGTGGTCGACCGGGTTCATCACGACACCACGCACGGTCGGGCGAACGCCCTTCCAGCGCATACGGCCGGCCTTGCCCCAGTTGATGTTCGACTGCTCGGCGTTGCCGACCTCGCCAATGGTGGCGCGGCAGCGGACGTCGACCAGACGGATCTCACCGGACGGCATGCGAAGGTGCGCCATGGCGCCTTCCTTCGCGAGCAGCTGCACGGAGGCACCCGCGGAGCGGGCGAACTTCGCGCCGCCGCCGGGCCGCAGCTCGATGGCGTGGAGGGTCGTACCGACCGGGATGTTGCGCAGCGCCATGTTGTTGCCGGGCTTGATGTCGGCGCCAGGGCCGCTCTCAATCCGGTCACCCTGCTGCGTACCGCGCGGGGCGAGGATGTAGCGCTTCTCGCCGTCCGCGTAGTGCAGCAGCGCGATGCGCGCGGTGCGGTTGGGGTCGTACTCGATGTGCGCGACCTTGGCCGGCACACCGTCCTTGTCGTGACGACGGAAGTCGATCACGCGGAAGGCGCGCTTGTGTCCGCCACCCTGGTGGCGAACGGTGATCCGACCGGCGTTGTTACGGCCGCCCTTGCTGTGCAGCGGGCGAACCAGCGACTTCTCCGGCGTGGACCGCGTTACCTCGACGAAGTCGGCTACGGAGGAGCCACGGCGGCCCGGCGTAGTCGGCTTGTACTTGCGGATTCCCATTTCTCAGTCCTCGTCCGATATTCGGACCAGGGCGCTCCGTTAGGAGGCCTGGCCGAAGATGTCGATACGGTCGCCCTCAGCAAGGGTCACGATGGCGCGCTTGGTGTCGGCACGCTTGCCGAAACCGGTGCGCGTACGCTTCCGCTTGCCCTGACGGTTGATCGTGTTGACGCCGGCGACCTTGACCGAGAAGACCGCTTCGACGGCCTGCTTGATCTGGGTCTTGTTGGCGCCAGGGGCCACGATGAACGTGTACTTGCCCTCGTCGAGCAGCGCGTACGACTTCTCGGAGACGACCGGCTTGACGAGGACGTCGCGCGGGTCCGAGAAGGACTTGCTCAGCGGGGTGGGCTCAACGGCGATCTTGCCCTCGGTCGCGATGCGCTTCGCCTTGGCGACACGCGCGGCCTTGGCGGCCTTCGCAGCCTTGGACGCGATGCTCTGGTGACGGATGGCCATCAGGCTTCGCTCCCTTCGGTGTCAGTGGCCTTCGGGCCGGACACGAAGGACTCGAACGCGGCCTTGGTGAAGACCACGTCGTCCGACACGAGCACGTCGTACGTGTTCAGCTGGCCCGGCTCCAGGATGTGGACCTGGGGCAGGTTGCGGGCGGAGAGCAGCGAAGTCTCGTCCGAGCGCTCGATGACCAGGAGCACGTTCTTGCGCTCACTGACCTTGCCGAGCAGGCTCTTCGCGGCCTTCGTCGAGACCTCGCCCTCGACCACGCCGGAGACGACGTGGATGCGGGAGTTGCGCGCCCGGTCGGTGAGGGCGTGACGCAGAGCGGCAGCCTTCATCTTCTTGGGCGTGCGCTGCGAGTAGTCACGCGGCTGCGGGCCGTGGACGACGCCACCACCGGCGAACTGCGGCGCACGGGTCGAACCCTGGCGCGCGCGGCCGGTGCCCTTCTGGCGGTACGGCTTCTTGCCGCCACCGCGGACTTCGCCGCGACGCTTGGTCTTGTGCGTGCCCTGGCGGGCAGCGGCCAGCTGGGCGACGACGACCTGGTGGATCAGCGGAATGCTGATCTTCTCGACGTCGAAGATCTCCGCGGGGAGCTCGACCGTCCCGGTCTTGTCGCCTGCCGGCGAAAGGATGTCAATGGTGCTCATGGGTTACCTCAGGCCCCCTTGGCCGCAGTACGGACCAGGACGAGGCCGCCGTTCGGACCAGGAACCGCGCCCTTGATGAGGAGCAGGCCCTTCTCCGCGTCAACGGCGTGGACGGTCAGGTTCTGGGTGGTGACCCGCTCGTTGCCCATACGACCCGCCATGCGCATGCCCTTGAAGACACGGCCGGGGGTGGCACAGCCACCGATGGAACCGGGCTTGCGGTGCACGCGGTGGGCACCGTGGGAGGCCTTGCCGCCGTGGAAGTTGTGACGCTTCATCACACCGGCGAAGCCCTTGCCCTTGCTCTTGCCGGTGACGTCGACCTTGATACCGGCCTCGAACGTCTCGGCAGTCAGCTCCTGGCCGAGGGTGTACGCGCTGGCCTCAGCGGTACGGATCTCGACGAGGTGGCGACGGGGGGTCACGTCGGCCTTGGCGAAGTGGCCCTTGAGGGGCTTGTTCACCTTGCGAGGGTCGATCTCGCCGAAGGCGATCTGGACCGACTCGTAGCCGTCGCTGTCATTCGTACGGACCTGGGTAACGACGCAGGGCCCGGCCTTGACCACGGTCACCGGGACGACACGGTTGTTCTCGTCCCAGACCTGGGTCATGCCGAGCTTCTCGCCCAGGATGCCCTTGATCTGCTTGGTCATCTTCTCCGCGCCCTTCAGAGCTTGATCTCGATGTCAACGCCGGCCGGAAGGTCCAGGCGCATCAGCGAGTCAACGGTCTTGGGCGTCGGGTCGAGGATGTCGATCAAACGCTTGTGCGTGCGCATCTCGAAGTGCTCGCGCGAGTCCTTGTACTTGTGCGGCGACTTGATGACGCAGTACACGTTCTTCTCAGTGGGCAGCGGCACCGGGCCCGCGACCGACGCACCAGTTCGAGTCACCGTCTCGACGATCTTCTTCGCCGAAGAGTCGATGACCTCGTGGTCGTAGGCCTTGAGCCGGATGCGGATCTTCTGTCCCGCCATGGCTACTTAGTAGTCCTTTGTCTCGAACGCTCTGGCTCCCGGGAGGCCCTTTTTTCTACTTCCTCCGACCCCCGTGGTCGGGCGTGTCGCAGTCCCGCTCACACAGCTCTCCCGAAGGAGAATCCCTGCTAGGGGCTGCGGCCCTGATGACCGCGGGTCCGGGGGAAGAAACCCACCGGGCGCCTGGCCGAACCACCGCACTGCACTTCCCGAAAGATTCCCGTACGTCCGCCAAAGCGCTGCCTCAAGCCCTTGCGGGCCCTACGACAGATAGGGCGACGAGTACTGTGGGACTCGCTTCCGGTCCTCCCGGCGGGAGGCGCGCAGCATCGGCACTCAACCGAGCAACCCCGACAGTCTGCCATACAGGACACGCCCGGGGCCAATCGAGCCGTAGAGCGTACCCGGTGAGTGACGAAGGTCAAACCCGGGGTGCGGCCCGGCGCGGCGGGCCCTCTCCGGCACGCTGGGCGTGACGATCCGCCGCCCGATGAGACGGAAGCCCCCATGACCGATGCAGCCGCGCCCGGCCCCCACTTCGTCCCCCGCGGGTACATCAACCGGCGCTTCGAGGAAGACATGACGTTCTCGCAGATCAGCGGGGTTGCGGAGTACGCGCCCTCGACGGCTCGCCCCATCCGCTATGTGGCGGTGGCGGACGAGCGGGGCGTGGTCACCACGTACGTATGGGCGTGCGACGAGGACGACGCGGCGGGCTGGCTCGTCCGCGGGGACGCGGGCCCGCAGGCGGTGAACGACAGCCGCTGGCTGCTGGCGCTGCGCGACGGCAAGGCACGCGGGCTGGCCCCGACGGCGGTCCTTGCCGAGCTGCTGAAGTCGCCTTCGGCGGTCCCAGGCTCCCTGACGACAGCCCCCAGCCTCGCATCCCTGCACGACCTGGCAGACCTGCCCCTGCGGGCTCCCAGGTGGCGATCGGCCCGCGGCGCCCTCCTCGGCCTGGCCCTGGGCGACGCGATGGGCCGCCCGCTCTCACCCCTCTCCATGGACCGTATCGGGGAGGTCTACGGCGCCTGGGAGTCGATGGAGCTGCCCCTGTCCGACGACGGCACGGTCCGCGTCTCCGACCAGACGCAGCTGTCACTGACGGTGGCCGAGGCGCTGGCTGGAGTAGCGGTCGAGCCCCGCCTCCCGGAGGCGGAGGCGCGCCAGGCTCTCACGCTGCGGGGCGCACTCCCCGCCCCGCCGTGGCTGACGCCGGGGGCGGTGACGACAGCCCTGCGCACCTACCTGGTCCGCTGGCGATACTCCCCGGACAACGACCGCTCCCCCGGCCGTACGACGCTGAACGCCTGCGAGGCCCTCGCGTCCCCCGTCCCCTGGCAGGAGGCGACAGCGGCAGGCTCGAAGGGGTGCGCGGCGGTGGTGCGGGGCGCGGTGGTGGGTTTGACCCCGTACCTGACCGCCGACCGGCGCTCGGGCATCGCCCAGCTACAGGCGGCCCTCACCCACGGCCACCCCACGGCCCTGGCGGCGAGCGACCTGGCGGCACACGCGGTGGACCTCCTACGCCACCGCTGCGCACCCGCCGACCTCCTCCCGGAGCTGCGCGTCCACGCGGAGACGTCCCGTTACACGTACCGCGCGGACTGGCTGGGCGATCTGGCACCCCGGGCCGACGCGGCGTCGTTCATGGCAATGGGCTGGGACGAGTGCGTGGCAGCGCTGGACGCGGCGGAAGCCGCCCTGCAAAGCGGGACGGAGCCGGGTAGGGCGGTGGGCGCGGCATGGACCGCCGACGCGGTACTGGGCGCCGCCCTGTACGCCTTCCTCACCACGGAGGCCCACCCCCGCTACACCTTGCGCCGCGCCGCGCACACCTCCGGCGCCTCAGCGGCAACGGCAGCTCTGGCGGGCGCGTTGGCCGGCGCCCATCGCGGCCCTTCGGGGTGGCCGCCGGAGTGGGTGGCGGCGGTGGAGTACGGGGACCGGCTGGGGGCACTGGGCGCGTGGTGGGACAGAGCCTGACGGGCCCCCGGCGGCGAAGAGGCCGGCGCCCAACAGTGGCCCTCACACAAAAGTCCCACCCCAGCCCCCAAAACACGGCGTGTCGCCGGCACTTTCCCGCAACCCCCACCTCCGAGCGGCCGAACCACTGCCGTCAGCCATCAGGGCTCAGCCATGCCCCTTGGCGCCCGCACCAGGAGAACCAGCCCGCACCCGGCAAGAGACCCGCACCGCCCATCCACCCTCCCCGCAGCCCCGCTTCCCGGCCGCCCAGTCAGCGCATCCGCTGCGGTGGAGGTGACGGTCGGGGTCAGCTCCCGGAGGCGTAGGCCACGAAGTCGGCCCACGCCGGGCCGCCCAGGGCGAGGCGGGGCCCCTGCACGTCCTTGGAGTCACGGACGTGGACGGCACCGGGGGCGTGGGCTACCTCGACGCAGTCGGGCTCGTTGCTGTTGCTGCTGTAGCTGCTCTTGAACCAGGCCAGTTCGGACGAGTCCCCGACGGAAGTCTTGCGGATCATGTCTCTCCCAGAACCTGCTCGATGAAGGCCATCGACTCCCCTGGCGCGAGAGCCTGAGCCCGGATGATGCCACACCGCAGTTCGATGATGCGGAGCTGCTTGAGGTCGGATACAGGGCGGCTGCCGAACTCACCCTCGGAGCGGCCGACCGCTGTGCCGTCCCGGAACTTCAGCACCTGCATCTCACCGCTCATGCCTGCGTGATCTTCACGGGTCGTCGGCATCACCTGGATCTCTACGGCCCGCAACTCCGCCAGCACCAGCAGCCGTTCAAGCTGCCGCCGCAACACAAGCTTGCCCCCGATCGGGCGCCGCAGCGTCACTTCTTCCTGCACGAAGTTGAGCGCCGGGGCAGGCTTCCGCTCGAAGACCGACTGCCTGGCCAGTCGTGCGGCGACGAGTTGCTCCATGCGCTCCTGCTCCAGCGCCGGACGCCGCATTGCGAACAACGCCTGCGCGTACTCCTGCGTCTGCAACAGTCCGTGCAGGTTGTGATTGCCGTAAGCGGTCAGCTCAACCGCCTGCGCCTCCATCCGAGCCAAATCCCGAACCCTCTTCGGATACCGGGCCTCCGCCACGTCCCCCTTCATCGCAGCGACGGAGCCTCCCGCTCCCAGCACCTCGTCCGCCTTCTCCAGGTACTCCGCACGAGGAATCCGCGACCCGCCCTCGACCTTGTAGACGAGCCCTTCCCCATACCCCATGGCCGCAGCGAACTCGGCCGCCCGCATCCCCGCGGCCTCGCGGCGGGCCCTCAGCTGTCGCCCCACGAACGCGACGATCGCCGCGCCCTGCTCGTCGTCCGGATCGACCTCCCACCCGGGCTCCTCCGGCTCCGACTCCCCAACCGCCCCCACCTGCGCATCCGTTGACCGTTCCACGCGACCGCCTCCCACCTAGCCGAGCTCTGCTACGTACGGTCAACGCCGCACCCGCGCGGTCGGTCCGCTGTACAGCCGGTACGGCCCTGGACAGAGCCAGTACAGTCACCGTACGCAGCCGCCATGTCACTGTGCAGCGTAGAAGCGGGTCGCCACCCTGAGTGACGTGAATCAGGAAACCGCCGAACTGCCCAGCACCACCCGTCACTTCAACGTGCTGCTCTCCCCCACGCCCCGCGGAGCCCGCCTCGCGCGCCTCCTCGCGGCCGAGCAGATCCGCTCGTGGGGGCTGCCGCTGGACCCGGCCCGCCAGATCGTCGCGGAGCTGTCCGCCAACGCCGCCGCGCACGGCCGCGTCCCGGGCCGCGACTTCCGGCTGGTGCTCTACGCCACCGCCGGCGTACTCCGCATCGAGGTCACGGACACCTGCCCCGAGCACCTCCCCAGGCCACAGCACCCGGACGCGCTGTCGGAGTCGGGGCGGGGCCTGCTCCTCGTAGAAGCGCTGGCGCACCGCTGGGGCGTGGCCGAGGGCCCGTACCCCCGTAAGACCGTCTGGGCGGAACTACGTCTCACGGCACCGGAACCCACCCCCACGCGCTCCGGCGCCCCCAGCGGCTACCCCCAAGAGAACTGGCCTCCCGGCCCCCCGGCTCCCCTACGCTCAGCGCCAACAGGCGACAGCGACTCGCCGCAGCAAGACGGACGAAACGAACGAAACAACCCAAAAAACTCGACGGCCCCCGCCGGGACTGGCATCCCATATGGCGAGGGCCTGACCACCAAGGAAGAAAGCCGCTTCCCGATGGACACCCAAAACCCTAGCGCGCCCCCGCGCCCCAAGTCCGCTGACGGCGGCAACAAACCCCCCGCAAGGGCGACCACGCACCCCCGAGGCAAGGCGCGTCCCGCTCCCGCCCGGCGCCAGCCCTCCGGCATCGCCCATGAGAACACCCGCCACACCACCCGCTTCACGGTGATCGGCAACCACCTCACCCAGCACCAGGAGCTGTCCCTCCTGGCGATCGGCCTGGCCTGCCACATCCAGTCGCTGCCCGCAGAGGCCCGCGTGGACATCAAGACCCTGGCGGCCCGTTTCCCCGAGGGAGCAACACGCATCGCCGCGGCGCTCCGCGAGCTGGAGACCCACGGCTACCTGCGCCGAGACCGCGAACGCACCCCGGCCGGCCAGATCGTCACCCGTACGACCTCCTGCAACCAGCCGGGCGCACCCTGTCGCCATGCGTCACCGCCAAAGCCGCGTGCCGAGCCGCACCGTGCGGAGGATGTGCCGTCGCCGACGCAGACAGCGCCTCGCAGAGCCTCTCGCCCCCTCCCAGCGGTCCCGCACCCCGCCCGGTCCGCCGGGCCCCTCCTCGACGAGGCGGCCGAGCTCCTGACGTCCCTCCGGCACCACGACCCCCGCCTGCTCCTCACCACCCGCGACACAGCGCACCTGGCTTCGGGCGTCGTCGCCTGGCTGGAGCGAGAGGTCACCCCTGAGGCCATCCGCCACGCCCTGACGCACGATCTGCCGCCCACGGACCTGCGCCGCCCGGCCGCCCTCCTGGCCCACCGCCTGACAGCCCTCCTGCCACCCGCACCCGCGCTCCAGGCCAGGACAGTCGCCCCGCACCCCCTTCAGAACTGCGAATCCTGCGACCGCGCCTTCCGCGCCCCCGAATCGGGCCAATGCGACGCCTGCCGCCACGCGCCCACCGCGCCGCAGACTTGTCGTACACCCACTGACCAGGGATAACACTGAGCAATGTTCGCGTCTCCACGCCCCGCGTGCCCCGGCCGACTAGCCTGGCCAGTGCACTCCCGGGAGGACTTCATGAGCACGCAGGCCGACCACGGACACGAGCTGACGCCCCGGCCCGAGCACACGCCCGATGCCTTGCGAACCGCCATCGCCATCGTCGCCCCCGCACGCCTGCCGGAGATGCAGCGGACCAAGGACGAGGCCTTCGCCAAGGCCGTCGAGTGGCAGTCCTTGAGCCCGGTGCAGAGCTGGGTCCTCACCTGGGCCCGTGACATCGAGATCGCCCGTCGTCCCGATCTGTCCGCTCGGCACGCCCGCGCCATGCGCGACCTGGAAGACGAGGACCCAGCTGTCGCCCGGGAAGCCCTGCGCGCGCTGAGCGACGTCCTGGACGAGGCCATGAAGGCAGTACGCGCTTGAGCTGGAGGTGGGAGTACGCCTTCGCGACAGAAGAGGCAGCCCACACCGCACCGCCGACGTTTCTCGCCGCGGTAGAGGCCAAAGCCGCGGAACTGGTCAGGGCGGCGGAGACGCTGTACCTGCACGGACGCAGCCACAGGGATGTCGACCCGAAGGGCGGCGACATCACCGTCCCCGGCGGGATGTTCCGCTACCAGATCGTCGTCCGCAGCGAACGCGTCTACGTCGTTCAGCTCACCTACCTGCACTTCTAGATCGGCTCACACGCGAAAGGGCCCGTACGACCGAAGTCGTACGGGCCCTTCCGTTACTGCGAGGTACCGCTAGGTACTACTGATCGCTCAGTTCAGAGCGACCGGGTAACCCCGATCAACGCGCAAGCGAGAAGCTTACTTGTTGATCTTGGTGACCTGGCCGGCGCCGACGGTCCGGCCACCCTCACGGATGGCGAACTTCAGGCCCTCTTCCATCGCGACGGGCTGGATGAGCTCAACGGTCATCTCAGTGTTGTCGCCCGGCATGACCATCTCGGTGCCCTCGGGGAGGGTCACGACGCCGGTCACGTCCGTGGTACGGAAGTAGAACTGCGGGCGGTAGTTGTTGAAGAACGGGGTGTGACGGCCACCCTCGTCCTTCGACAGGATGTAGGCCTGGGCCTCGAACTCGGTGTGCGGCGTGACCGAACCGGGCTTGATGATGACCTGGCCGCGCTCGACGTCCTCGCGCTTGATGCCACGGAGGAGCAGACCGACGTTCTCACCGGCCTGGCCCTCGTCGAGCAGCTTGCGGAACATCTCGATGCCGGTGACCGTGGTGGTGGTCTTCTCGGTCTTGATGCCGATGATGTCGACGGTCTCGTTGACCTTGAGGACACCACGCTCGATACGACCGGTGACGACCGTGCCACGACCGGTGATCGTGAAGACGTCCTCGATCGGCATCAGGAACGGCTTGTCGACGTCACGCTCGGGCTCCGGGATGGCGGAGTCGACGGCGGCCATGAGGTCCAGAACGGTCTGGCCCCACTCCTTGTCGCCCTCGAGCGCCTTGAGCGCCGAGACCTTGACGACCGGCAGGTCGTCGCCCGGGAACTCGTACTCGGAGAGGAGCTCACGGACCTCGAGCTCGACGAGCTCCAGGATCTCCTCGTCGTCCACCATGTCGGCCTTGTTCAGGGCGACGACGATGTACGGAACGCCGACCTGGCGGGCCAGGAGCACGTGCTCCTTGGTCTGCGGCATCGGGCCGTCGGTGGCGGCGACCACGAGGATGGCGCCGTCCATCTGCGCGGCACCCGTGATCATGTTCTTGATGTAGTCCGCGTGACCCGGGCAGTCGACGTGGGCGTAGTGACGCGCCTCGGTCTGGTACTCGACGTGCGCGATCGAGATCGTGATACCGCGCTGGCGCTCCTCGGGAGCCTTGTCGATCTGGTCGAAGGCCGAGGCCTCGTTCAGGTCGGGGTACGCGTCGTGCAGCACCTTGGTAATGGCGGCCGTGAGGGTCGTCTTACCGTGGTCAATGTGACCGATGGTGCCGATGTTGACGTGCGGCTTAGTCCGCTCGAACTTTGCCTTCGCCACTGAATCCTCCTGCGGAGTGGTTCTGTACGCCTTGCTTCATCGGCGCCAGGTGATCTTTGCTGGGAAGCCAGCCGCCGGGGTCCTTGCCCTGCGGGGTCGAACCCCGGCGGATGGTGTCAAGCCTAAAGCGTGAACTCGGGTGAGTTACTCGCCCTTGGCCTTCGCGATGATCTCCTCGGCGACGTTCCGCGGAACCTCGGCGTAGGAGTCGAACTGCATTGAGTAGCTTGCGCGACCCGACGTCTTGCTGCGAAGGTCTCCGACGTAGCCGAACATCTCCGAGAGGGGCACGAGGCCCTTCACGACGCGAGCGCCGCTGCGCTCCTCCATGGCCTGGATCTGGCCACGGCGGGAGTTGATGTCACCGATGACATCGCCCATGTAGTCCTCGGGCGTGGTGACCTCGACGGCCATCATCGGCTCGAGCAGCACGGGGGACGCCTTGCGCGCGGCCTCCTTGAAGGCCTGCGAACCGGCGATCTTGAAGGCGAGCTCCGAGGAGTCCACCTCGTGGTAGGCGCCGTCGAGAAGAATGACGCGGACGCCAGTCATCTCGTAGCCCGCCAGGATGCCGAACTGCATGGCCTCCTGCGCACCGGCGTCCACCGACGGGATGTACTCCCGCGGGATACGGCCACCGGTGACCTTGTTCACGAACTCGTACGACGCGTCGCCGCCCTCGATGGGCTCGATCGCGATCTGCACCTTCGCGAACTGACCGGTACCACCGGTCTGCTTCTTGTGGGTGAAGTCCACGCGCTCGACGGCCTTGCGGATCGTCTCGCGGTAGGCCACCTGCGGCTTGCCGACGTTCGCCTCGACGCGGAACTCGCGCTTCATGCGGTCGACGAGCACCTCGAGGTGAAGCTCGCCCATACCACCGATGATGGTCTGGCCGGTCTCCTCGTCCGAGTGAACCCGGAAGGAGGGGTCCTCCTCCGAGAGACGCTGGATGGCGACACCCAGCTTCTCCTGGTCACCCTTGGACTTCGGCTCGATGGCGACCTCGATGACCGGCGCCGGGAAGTCCATGGACTCCAGGATCACCGGGTTCTTGTCGTCAGAGAGCGTCTCACCCGTGGTGGTCTGCTTCAGGCCCATGACGGCGACGATGTCACCGGCGCCCACCGACGCGATCTCCTCACGCTTGTTCGCGTGCATGCGGTAGATCTTGCCGATGCGCTCCTTCTTGCCCTTGACGGAGTTCAGCACCGCGGTGCCGGCGTCCAGGCGACCGGAGTAGATCCGGACGAAGGTGAGCTTGCCCAGGTGCGGGTCGCTCGCGATCTTGAACGCGAGGGCCGACAGCGGCTCGTCGTCCGACGGACGGCGCTTGACGACCTGCTCCGGGTCCTTGACGTCGTGGCCCTCGATGGCCTCGACGTCCAGGGGGGAGGGGAGGTAGCGCACGACGGCGTCGAGCAGGGGCTGGACGCCCTTGTTCTTGAACGCCGTACCGCAGAAGACGGGGGTGACGGTGGTGTCGCCGCCCTTGCCGGAGGCGATGGTGACGCGACGGATCGCCGCGTACAGCTGCTCCTCGGTGGGCTCCTGGCCCTCCAGGTACAGCTCCATCATCTGCTCGTCGTTCTCCGCGACAGCCTCGAGCAGCTTGCCGCGGTACTCCTCGGCAGCCTCCGTGTGCGTGTCGGGGATGTCGACGATGTCGTAGGCCTCGCCCATCTTGGTCTCGGCGGACCAGACGAAGGCCTTCATCGTGACGAGGTCGACGACACCCTTGAAGTCAGCCTCTGCGCCGATGGGCAGCTGCATGACGATCGGGGTCGCACCGAGGCGGTCGACGATCATGTCGACGCAGCGGTGGAACTCGGCACCCGTACGGTCGAGCTTGTTGACGAAGCAGATGCGCGGGACGCCGTAGCGGTCCGCCTGACGCCACACGGTCTCGGACTGGGGCTCGACGCCGGCGACGCCGTCGAACACCGTCACGGCACCGTCGAGCACGCGGAGCGAACGCTCCACCTCGACGGTGAAGTCGACGTGGCCCGGGGTGTCGATGATGTTGATGGTGTGATCAACGTCGTTCAGCGGCCAGTGACAGGTGGTGGCAGCAGAGGTGATCGTGATGCCACGCTCCTGCTCCTGCTCCATCCAGTCCATCGTGGCGGCGCCGTCGTGGACCTCACCGATCTTGTACGACACACCCGTGTAGAACAGGATCCGCTCGGTGGTCGTCGTCTTGCCCGCGTCGATGTGGGCCATGATGCCGATGTTGCGCACCTTGGCCAGGTCAAGTGAAGTGGTAGCCATGTCGGCTCAGTCTTCTCTCGGTCTCGATGTGGGTAGCGACTACCAGCGGTAGTGCGCGAAGGCCTTGTTGGACTCGGCCATCTTGTGGGTGTCCTCGCGCTTCTTCACAGCGGCACCGAGGCCGTTGGAGGCGTCGAGAAGCTCGTTGAGCAGACGCTCGGTCATGGTCTTCTCGCGACGGGCGCGGGAGTAACCGACCAGCCAGCGCAGGGCGAGCGTGTTCGCACGGCCCGGCTTGACCTCGATCGGGACCTGGTAGGTCGCGCCACCGACACGGCGGGACTTGACCTCGAGGGTCGGCTTGATGTTCTCGAGCGCGCGCTTGAGGGTGATGACCGGGTCGTTGCCGGTCTTCTCCTTCAGGCCCTCCATGGCGCCGTACACGATGCGCTCGGCGGTGGAGCGCTTGCCGTTCAGCAGCACCTTGTTGATGAGGGAGGTCACCAGAGGAGAACCGTAGACCGGGTCGATGATGACCGGGCGCTTCGGGGCGGGGCCCTTACGAGGCATTCTTACTTCTCCTTCTTGGCGCCGTAGCGGCTGCGGGCCTGCTTGCGGTTCTTGACACCCTGGGTGTCGAGGGAGCCGCGGATGATCTTGTAACGAACACCAGGCAGGTCCTTCACACGGCCACCACGCACGAGCACGATGGAGTGCTCCTGCAGGTTGTGTCCCTCACCCGGAATGTAGGCCGTAACCTCGATCCCGGAGGTCAGACGCACACGCGCGACCTTACGGAGGGCCGAGTTCGGCTTCTTCGGGGTGGTCGTGAACACACGCGTGCAGACGCCACGGCGCTGGGGCGAACCCTCGAGTGCGGGCGTCTTGTTCTTCTCGACCTTGTCCTGCCGGCCCTTACGGACCAGCTGCTGGATCGTAGGCACTACTTCTCCGGTTTCTGTGTGCCGAATAGTAAAGCTAACCTGGAACATTCGCCGACCCACGCGGTCGGGTGTGTCGAATGCTGCGGACCCCTGCCGCAAGCGGAAAGGAGCGCAGATTACGGTGGCCGTTCACGGACCCGCGCTGCGGTTGATGACACGCGCACGAGCCCAGGCACACCCCAGGCACAAGGTCTGAGCGTACCTACCTCATCGAGTCTGGTCAAAACAAATGCGGTGGGGGGAGACACGCCGGGCTTTTCGGGTCGCCTGCGACCGCCTTCGGCCAGAGCGGCCGGTTGTCGCCCGTTACCCGCGCGGTCGCCTCAAGTACGTTGAGTGGTTGCCGGTTCGATGGCAACGGCGCACGTGAACACGGGGGCGGCGGGATGGTCGGGGGACAGTCGGGCGTAGGGGAAGACGACGGTTTGGACGACCGCGTGCCGTTCCTCGCACGGCTGGAGAGGGACGACCGCACCGCGCTGCTCGCCATCGGCCGCCCGCTGCACTATCCCGCACGCGGGGTCATCATGCGCCAGGAGGAGCCGTCGAGCCATGTGCTCCTGCTCCTGAAGGGCTGGACCAAGGTCACCGCGACCGCGGCCAACGGCTACGAGGCCCTCCTGGCCCTGCGCGGCCCCGGTGACATCGTCGGCGAGGGCTCCGCTCTCAGCGGACGCAGCCGCTCGGCGACCGTGACCGCGCTGGAGCAGGTCGAGGCGATGGCCGTCGAGCAGGGCCGCTTCACCAGCTTTCTCACCGGCAGCCCTCAGGTGGCCCTCAAGCTGCTCGGCCTGGCCACGGACCGGCAGCGCTCGACCGACCGCCGGCGGCTGGAGTGGGCGGCCCTCTCGGTACGTGAACGGCTCGCCGTCCTGCTCCTCGACCTCATACGCACCCATGGCACCCGGACGGAGGAGGGTGTCGAACTCTCCGTCCCGCTCAGCCAGCAGGAGTTCGCCGGTTCGGTCGGGGCCTCGCGAGAGGCGGTCGCCCGGCTCCTGAGGGAGTTGCGGGACCGGCAGGTCGTCGTCACGAGCCGTCGCCGCGTCATCGTCGTCCGTCCGGACATTCTGCGCCGCATCGTCGGAAGTCGCTGCCGCGGCGCCGAGTAGGCGCCACGTTACGGACAGCCGCTCTGTGCACGCGGTCACAGAACGTCTGCGTCATCGGCCCTCTGTGGTCTCGGCCCCGGCACGCCATCGTGCTGCTCGACGGAACCGAACCGGCGAGAGGCAGACATGACCGAGCCCGTGAACCGCACGATTCTGCTCTTCGACATCGAGCAGTTCGGCAAGCGCGACGACGTGGAGCAGGCTTTCCTGCGGCGCGTGCTGTACGACGTCGCGGACGAGACCCTCGCGGCGGCGGGCGTCAGTGAGACCGCGCGGCTGCGAGCGGACCGGGGCGACTCCGTGATGGAGCTCATCGACGCCCAGGTCCCCGTCCACGCGGTCCTGAAGACCCTGCTGACCGAGACCCCCGCGCTGCTGCACAGCAAGAACCGGCTCATCTCGAGCAGCGCCCGGATGCGCCTGCGCATCGTGCTGTCCACCGGGTACGTCGCCGTGGACGCGCTCAACGGCTGGGTGGGCTCGGACCTCAACCACGCCTGCCGACTCCTGGACGCGGCCCCGCTCCGTGAGGCACTGCGGGGGCGCAAGGACCACCACAGCGTGCTGTGCGTGTCCGACGGCGTCTACCAGGGGGTGGTGCGGCACGGCCCTGTGGGGGTGCGGCCCGAGGAGTTCCACCGCATCACGGTCGAGGCGAAGGAAGGGCCGACGGCCGCCTGGCTGCACGGCGAGAACGGCGGGAACGGCACGGCCTCCGCGGCGCCTCCCTCGTCCGAGGAGACAGCCGCGAACGGGTCCTCCCAGATGGCGCGGCACGACAGCACGAACGTCGGGCGCGACCACTACGGGGTCAGCGGTGGCCATGTACAGGGCGGCATCCACTACCGCTTCGGCCCCGGGGACGGCCGATGACCCAGAACGAAGCATCCGGCACCGCCACCGCGGAGCGTACGGACGCCGAAGGCGCCGAGCAGAAGCAGGGGCAGGGGCAGGAGGAGACGCCCGAAGCGCAGGAGCAGCGCCAGAACGCGTGGGCCGCCCGACGGGACCTCATCGAGCACAGCCCTTCCTTCGCCTCCAGCCTGGTGGGACGCGACCACTACGGGGTCAGCGGTGGCCACGTACAAGGCAATGTCGTCTACCAGTTCGGGGTGACGGGCGGCAGTACCGACGGGCCCGCCTCCGGGCCCGTCCCCCAGGCCGAGATCGACGAGCTGGAAGCCGTCTTCCAGAGTTGCCTCAGCTTCGAGGAGGCACTCACCCGCCTGCGGGCGGAGCGCGTCGTCGTCCTCTCCGGAGGGCATGCCTCAGGCCGTCGTTGCGCCGCGATGATGCTGCTCTCGCGTCTGGGCATCGGCCGCCTGCGCCACCTGGAGCCCCGCACCTCCCCCACCTCGCTGCACCTCCAGCTCGACGGCGCGGTCGGCTACGTCCTGTGCGACCTGGTGACCAGCCGGAGCAGGCCCCTGCGCAGACTCCACCTGCTGAGTCTGCGCGAACACCTCGAACGCACCGGCGGACACCTGGTGATCACCGTCGAGCCGTCGGCCGCCCTCGGCGACGTGCCTTCCGTCCGCTGGGAGCCCCCCTCCACGGAAGCCATGCTGCGCTCCCATGTCACGCGACTCACCGGTGCCGACGCCTGGACCCGGCTGCGGGCGCTGGCCCCCGTCAACGAGTTCCTCGCCCGGGAGCGCCAACCCGGTGAGACCGCCCAGTTCGCGCAGCGGCTCGCGGCCCTGGACCGAGGCGAGACCGACGAGGACGAGCTCGCCGCCTACGGTGAGGCCGCGGTCGTCGCCCAGGTCGACCGATGGCTCACCGAAGAGAAGCCGGACCTCCTCGACAAGGCCTTCCTCATCTCGCTGGCCGCCTTCGACGGGGCCCCGTACGCGGTGACCGCCGAGCTCGGTGACCGGCTCTTCGCCCGGTTGCAGAAGATCCAGGATCCCGGCCGGCTGCCCAGCATCCCCGTCTTCGGCAGCTCGCGGAGCGACCGGCTGCAACTCGCGCGCGCCAACGGCTACATGGACACCGAAGTCACGGAGCGGGGTGCGGTCGCCCAGTTCGTCGCCGCTTTCCAGGACGACAGCACCGCGCGCGTCATGCTCCGCGAGGTATGGACCCTGCACCCCTCGGCGCGCCCCGCGCTGGTCGGCTGGATCAAGGAGCTGGCCAAGGACGGCCGCCCTCTCGTACGCACGCGCGCCGCCGCGGCCACCGCGCTGCTCGCCACCGCGGACCTGCCCTCCGCCTTGGCCCTGCTCATCGAGCCCTGGGCCGACGCGAACAACTTCAACGCCTGGCTGACAGCGGCCAACGCCCTCACCCTTTCGGTCCTGCTCAAGGTGCCCACCGTGCCGGCGATCCTCCACGGCTGGTGCACAGGCGACCAGGCGAGCCGCCGCTGGACGGCTCTCCGGACCTACGGCCTGCTGGGCCCCGTGCACCACAAAGAGGCTCTGCGGGCACTGCTCGACGCGGCGCAGCAGGGGTGGGCCGACGAGGAGCAGGAGGGCGAGGAGGAGGCACAGCTCGCCGACGCCCTGGAGCTGCTGCTCCTCGCCGTGCAGGGCCCGGTCCTCGACGCGCTGGCCCGGCGGACCGACGACGGTCACGCGGTCCGCGCGCATGCCCTGCTCGCGTTCGTGCACGCCTGTGAGCAGTGGGACGACGACACCGGACGGCCGCTGGTCCTCGACTGGTACGCGCGGGCCACGGCGGACGGCTCCGAGGAGGACCAGCATCTCGCCACGCTGTGGCGCGCCGCGCTCAACGACCGCGCACGCACGTCCCAGGCACTGGACGTCCTGCGCTCCTGGGTGTGCAAGGCCGACACGGACCCGTCGTCGGAGGACGCTCTGGCCGCGCTTCTCCCCGCCCTCGCGACCACGGCCACCGACCGCCGTCGCGTCAGCCATCTGCTGCGCACGGTGCACGACACCGACGGCAGCGTGCCGCGGGTGGCCGGACGGCTGCTGGCAGCGGTCTCCGCGCGGCAACAGGTCAGCGAGTGAGGAGGCCGATCATGGAAGACACCAGGCCCCGCCCCGACGAGCCCGACCGGACCGAACAGCCCCGCCCCGACGAACCGGACTGGATCGAGCAGCCCCCGTCACCGGCGGCGGACCAGTCACCCGATCCCGTGCTCAGGGTGTGGCAACTGCCCCGCTTCCATCTCGGCGGACGGCGCTTCTCGGGACGCATCGACCACGCGCTGGTGTTCGTGACCCGAAAGGGAACGTACGAGACATTCCTGCCGCCGACCCGTCCGGTCGGCACCAGGAGGTACGTGGCGCTGTACGAGGTGAACACGGACCCGCACTCCTTCACCCTGCGGCTCGACCTGCCCAGTACGGAGGACAGCTTCGAGTTCGAGGCAGCCGTCGACGTCACCTGGCGTGTCATCCGCCCGGACGAGTTCGTGGCCAGCCAGGAGCGTGACGTACCGGCCCTCCTGACCCGGAAACTGCTGCCGCTGCTGCGTGCGGCCGGCCGTGATCACACCATCAACGCGAGTGCGGACGCCGAGCCGGCCGTACAGCGGGCGGTGGACGCGGCCGGTGCCATCGGCGCCGCCGAGGGGCTGCGGGTCACCTGTTCCGTACGCGTACGACGTGATGCCGCCGAACGAGCGCTCCAGGAGCGGCTGCGCACCGCGCGCCACGAGGTGATGGCCGCCCGACCGGAGTACGAGGCGGCCACGGCCCGCGACCAGCACAATCGGCGGCTCATGGCCGACCAGGTCACGTTCTACACCGATCTCCTGGCAAAGGGCGGAGCCGCCGCCCTGGCACTGCACCTGGCCGAGCACCGCGGGGACACCGGCCTCGTCCTCGAACACCTCCGGGCCGACCAGTCGGAGCTGGCACAGAGCCAACTCCACTTGATCAAGCAGGTACTGGAGAGCAAGGAACTCGAAGGCTACGAGCTGGAGGTACCGCACCAACTGATCGCACAGCGCATGGCGGCCATTCTGGAGCCGGCCGACACCCCGAAGGACGGCGCCCCCTCGTCACCGCCGAAACCGCCGGAGCCGCCGGTATGACCACGGTGACTCCATCCGTACACGGCTCCGAGTTCCGTGCGGGCGCCCAGCTCCTGGCCGACCTCCGCAATGAGATCACCCGCGCCGACACCAAAGCCACCGTGCTCGCCGGTTCCCTGAGCATGTCGGCCGGGCTGCTGGGCGGGCTGCTGACGAGCAGCCGATGGAGCCCCGCCGCCCTCTCGCCCCAGGCGGGTGCCTTGTGGTGGACGGGGCTGCTCGCCCATGCCGTCGCTCAGCTCGCGCTGCTGCTCGCCGTGATGCCCCGCTACCGCAGGAGCCGGTGGCGGCCCGGCGTACCGCTGACCTACTTCGGCGACGTATACCGCGCCTCCCGGTCCGGCCGGCTCGGCACGGCCCTCACCGAGACCGGGCAGGCCACCGCCGACGGCCTGCTCACCGCCCTCGCCGAGACCAGCCGCATCGTGGCCCGCAAGCACCTGTGGGTACGCGCCGGCCTCATCGCCTTCGGCTGCGCCTCGCTGCTTCTCCCCGGATCGCTGCTCGCCAACTGATCTCCGCCCCTGGAAGGAGCGCCCATGTCCCCACCCCACGAACCCGAGAGGCCCCACCCGGACGAGATCGCCTTCCGCAAAGGGCGAGTGCACATCGCGGCCCGCCAGCGCCACGCGGACGCCTTCGCCTTCGGCAGCCTGCTGCTCCACCTCCCGCAGGTGCTCATCAGCACCGCCGTGGTCTTCGCCCTGTCGTACGCCCTCGACAGCCTCATACGCATCCCCTGGTGGCTGCCCCTGTCCTGCTGGGCGCTGAGCGGAGCCCTGGTCTTCCACCGGCCGAGTGAGCGCGCCATGGCCCGCTGGTTCTTCGGCCTCCGCCATCCCACTCCGGAGGAGCGGCGGCAGCTCTTGCCGATCTGGCGTGAGGTGACGGCTCGTGCCGGGGTGAACGGCGACGCGTATCAGCTGTGGGTCGAGGACAGCGACGACACCAACGCCATGGCAGCCGCGGGGCACATAGTCGGAGTCACCAGCCACTCACTGAGGACGCTGCCCTCCGGCCAGCTCGGGGGCGTACTCGCTCATGAACTCGGGCACCACACGCGAGGGCATGCGTGGGCGTCGCTGCTCGCCTACTGGTACGCGCTGCCCGCACGACTCGCCTGGTGGCTGCTGCGCCTGCTGGCCGCCCAGGCCGACCGGCTCTCCGCCATGGCCCGAGCGGTGACGATCGCTCTGCTGTGCGCCGCCGTGCTCGCCGCGGCCACGGCCACCTACGGCCTGGTGTTCCTGCCCCTCGCCACGCCCTACCTGGTGGCGGCCGTCGCCCGCAGGGCCGAGCTCCGCGCCGACCGGCACGCCGCCGCACTCGGCTTCGCTCCGCAGCTCATGACGGTGCTCCGCAAGGAACACGACAACCAGGAGTCCGAGCGTGCCGCGGCAGCGGCGCTGGGCTCGCCACTCCGGGCACCGGGCCTGGCCACCCGGCTGCTCTCCTCGCATCCCGACCCGCACACCCGGCTGTACCACCTCCAGGCCACTTTGGACGGGCACCGCTGACACGCCGAAGGGCGGTCACCCCAAAAGGTGACCGCCCTTCGAACCGACCTAACAGGTCTTACTGGTTGTACGGACCGTAGTCGTAGTCCTCCAGCGGCACAGCCTGGCCCGAGCCCGTCCCGAAGGGCGAGTAGTCGATGTCGTCGTAGCCGACGGCCGAGTACATCGCGGCCTTGGCCTCCTCGGTCGGCTCGACCCGGATGTTGCGGTAGCGGGAGAGACCCGTACCGGCCGGGATGAGCTTACCGATGATGACGTTCTCCTTGAGGCCGATCAGGGAGTCGGACTTGGCGTTGATCGCCGCGTCCGTCAGGACCCTGGTCGTCTCCTGGAAGGAAGCCGCGGACAGCCACGACTCCGTCGCAAGCGAGGCCTTGGTGATACCCATCAGCTGCGGACGGCCGGAGGCCGGGTGGCCGCCTTCCGTCACGACACGACGGTTCTCGGTCTCGAACTTCGAGCGCTCGACGAGCTCGCCCGGCAGCAGCTCCGCGTCGCCGGACTCGATGATCGTCACGCGGCGCAGCATCTGCCGGATGATGATCTCGATGTGCTTGTCGTGGATCGACACGCCCTGGCTGTTGTAGACCTTCTGGACTTCGCCGACCAGGTGGACCTGGACCGCGCGCTGACCGAGGATCCGCAGCACGTCGTGCGGGTTGGTGGCACCGAAGGTGAGCTTCTGGCCCACCTCGACGTGGTCACCCTCACGCACGAGGACCTTGGCACGCTTCGAGATCGGGAAGGGAATCTCGTCGCTGCCGTCATCCGGCGTGACCACGAGCTTCTTGGTCTTCTCGGTCTCCTCGATGCGGACACGGCCCGCGGACTCGGAGATCGGGGCGACACCCTTGGGCGTACGAGCCTCGAAGAGCTCGACGACACGGGGCAGACCCTGGGTGATGTCGTCACCGGCCACACCACCGGTGTGGAAGGTACGCATCGTCAGCTGGGTGCCGGGCTCACCGATGGACTGGGCGGCGATGATGCCGACCGCCTCACCGATGTCGACCAGCTTGCCGGTGGCGAGCGAACGGCCGTAGCAGAAGGCACAGGTGCCGACCGCGGACTCGCAGGTCAGGACCGAGCGGGTCTTGACCTCCTCGACGCCGTTGGCGACCAGGGCGTCGATGAGGACGTCACCGAGGTCGACGTTGGCCGGCGCGATGACCTTGCCGTCGATGACGACGTCCTCGGCCAGCATGCGGGCGTACACCGAGGTCTCGACGTTCTCCGTCTTGCGGAGCACACCGTCCTCGCCCTTGACCGCGATCTTGAGCTTCAGACCGCGCTCGGTGCCACAGTCCTCCTCGCGAATGATGACGTCCTGGGAGACGTCGACCAGACGACGGGTGAGGTAACCGGAGTCGGCGGTACGGAGAGCCGTGTCCGCCAGACCCTTACGGGCACCGTGCGTGGAGATGAAGTACTCGAGAACGGTCAGGCCCTCACGGAACGAGGCCTTGATCGGACGCGGGATGGTCTCGTTCTTCGCGTTCGACACCAGACCACGCATACCGGCGATCTGACGCATCTGCATCATGTTTCCTCGGGCACCCGAGTCAACCATCATGAAGATGGGGTTCGTCTTGGGGAAGTTCGCGTTCATCGCCTCGGCAACCTCGTTGGTCGCCTTGGTCCAGATCGCGATGAGCTCCTGCGTGCGCTCGTCCTTGGTGATCAGACCGCGCTCGTACTGCTTCTGGACCTTCTCGTCCTGCTCCTCGTAGCCCTTGACGATGGCCTTCTTGGCCTCGGGCACGACGACGTCGGAGATGGCCACGGTGACGCCGGAACGGGTCGCCCAGTAGAAGCCGGACGCCTTCAGGTTGTCGAGCGTCGCCGCCACGATGACCTTGGGGTAGCGCTCCGCCAGGTCGTTGACGATCTCGGAGAGCTGCTTCTTGCCCACCGAGTAGTCGACGAACGGGTAGTCCTCGGGCAGCAGCTCGTTGAAGAGCGCGCGGCCCAGGGACGTACGCAGCCGGAAGCTGTCACCCGGCTGGTAGGCACGCTCCTCGCCGAAGTCCTCGCCCTCGGCGCTGACCGGCGGGGTCCAGCCGCGCGGCGGGATGGTGCCCACCGGGAAGCGGATGTCGACGGTCGACTGGAGAGCGAGCTCCCCGGCGTCGAACGCCATCATCGCCTCGGCGGTGGAACCGAACGCACGGCCCTCGCCCTTGGTGTCCCGCAGCTCACCGTCGGTGGTGAGGAAGAACAGACCGAGGACCATGTCCTGGGTCGGCATCGTCACCGGACGGCCGTCGGCGGGCTTGAGGATGTTGTTCGAGGACAGCATCAGGATGCGGGCCTCGGCCTGTGCCTCTGCCGAAAGCGGCAGGTGCACGGCCATCTGGTCACCGTCGAAGTCCGCGTTGAACGCGGTGCAGACGAGCGGGTGGATCTGGATGGCCTTGCCCTCGACCAGCTGCGGCTCGAAGGCCTGGATGCCGAGGCGGTGCAGCGTCGGCGCACGGTTCAGCAGAACCGGGTGCTCGGCGATGACCTCTTCCAGGACGTCGTACACGACCGTGCGGCCGCGCTCGACCATCCGCTTGGCGCTCTTGATGTTCTGCGCGTGGTTCAGGTCGACCAGGCGCTTCATCACGAACGGCTTGAAGAGCTCCAGCGCCATGGCCTTCGGCAGACCACACTGGTGCAGCTTCAGCTGCGGACCGACGACGATCACGGAACGCGCGGAGTAGTCCACACGCTTACCGAGAAGGTTCTGACGGAAGCGGCCCTGCTTGCCCTTGAGCATGTCGCTCAGGGACTTCAGCGGGCGGTTGCCGGGACCGGTGACCGGGCGACCACGACGACCGTTGTCGAAGAGGGCGTCCACGGCCTCCTGGAGCATGCGCTTCTCGTTGTTCACGATGATCTCGGGCGCGCCGAGGTCGAGAAGCCGCTTCAGGCGGTTGTTGCGGTTGATCACGCGGCGGTACAGGTCGTTCAGGTCGGAGGTCGCGAAGCGGCCACCGTCCAGCTGCACCATCGGACGCAGGTCCGGCGGGATGACCGGCACGCAGTCGAGCACCATGCCCTTGGGGCTGTTGCTGGTCTGCAGGAACGCGGAGACGACCTTGAGGCGCTTGAGCGCACGGGTCTTCTTCTGGCCCTTGCCGGTACGGATGATCTCGCGAAGCCGCTCGGCTTCCTCATCCAGGTCGAACGACTCAAGGCGCTTCTGCAGGGCAGCGGCACCCATGGAGCCGTCGAAGTACGTGCCGAAGCGGTCACGCAGCTCGCGGTAGAGCAGCTCGTCACCCTCGAGGTCCTGGACCTTGAGGTTCTTGAAGCGGTTCCACACCTCGTCGAGACGGTCGATCTCGCGCTGCGCACGGTCGCGCAGCTGCTTCATCTCACGCTCGGCACCTTCGCGCACCTTGCGGCGTACGTCGGCCTTGGCGCCCTCGGCCTCAAGCTCGGCCAGGTCGGTCTCGAGCTTCTTGGCGCGGGCTTCGAGGTCGGAGTCGCGGCGGTTCTCGACCTGCTGACGCTCCACGGAGACGTGCGCCTCCAGGGAGGGCAGGTCGCGGGTGCGACGCTCCTCGTCCACGAACGTGATCATGTACGCCGCGAAGTAGATGACCTTTTCGAGGTCCTTCGGGGCGAGGTCGAGCAGGTAGCCAAGGCGCGACGGGACGCCCTTGAAGTACCAGATGTGCGTGACGGGTGCGGCCAGCTCAATGTGGCCCATCCGCTCACGACGCACCTTGGCGCGAGTGACCTCTACGCCACAGCGCTCACAGATGATGCCCTTGAAGCGGACACGCTTGTACTTGCCGCAGTAGCACTCCCAGTCCCGGGTCGGACCGAAGATCTTCTCGCAGAAGAGTCCGTCCTTCTCGGGCTTGAGCGTGCGGTAGTTGATGGTCTCCGGCTTCTTGACCTCGCCGTGGGACCACTGTCGGATGTCGTCCGCGGTGGCAAGGCCGATCCGCAGCTCGTCGAAGAAGTTGACGTCGAGCACTTTGTCGTCAATCCCTCTTTCGGGGTCGAGTCTCAATCATGGTCTGAACGGGTCCGGGGAGAGCCGGCCGGACACGAGGTCCGGCCGGCCAACCCGTCAGACCTCTTCGACGCTGCTCGGCTCGCGCCGGGACAGGTCGATACCGAGCTCTTCCGCCGCGCGGAAGACGTCCTCGTCGGTGTCGCGCATCTCGATGGACATGCCGTCCGAGGACAGCACCTCCACGTTGAGGCAGAGCGACTGCATTTCCTTGATGAGCACCTTGAAGGACTCAGGGATGCCGGGCTCGGGGATGTTCTCGCCCTTGACGATGGCCTCGTAGACCTTCACGCGGCCGGTCACGTCGTCGGACTTGATCGTCAGCAGCTCCTGGAGGGCGTACGCGGCGCCGTATGCCTCCAGCGCCCACACCTCCATCTCACCGAAGCGCTGGCCACCGAACTGAGCCTTACCACCCAGCGGCTGCTGGGTGATCATGGAGTACGGGCCGGTCGAACGCGCGTGGAGCTTGTCGTCGACCAGGTGGTGGAGCTTGAGGATGTACATGTAGCCGACCGAGATCGGCTCCGGGAAGGGCTCACCCGAGCGGCCGTCGAACAGCGGGGCCTTACCGGTCGGGAGCACCATGCGCTCGCCGTCGCGGTTCGGGATCGTGTGCTCGAGCAGACCGGCCAGCTCGTCCTCGCGCGCACCGTCGAAGACGGGGGTCGCGACGTTCGTGCCGGGGTCGACCTGGTCGGCGCCGATGGCCTGGAGGCGCTGCGCCCACTCGTCCGCGAGGCCGGAGACGTCCCAGCCGCGGCTGGCGAGCCAGCCGAGGTGGATCTCCAGGACCTGTCCCGGGTTCATTCGGGACGGCACACCCAGCGGGTTCAGGATGATGTCGACCGGAGTTCCGTCCTCGAGGAACGGCATGTCCTCGATGGGCAGGATCTTCGAGATGACGCCCTTGTTGCCGTGACGGCCGGCGAGCTTGTCACCGTCCGTGATCTTGCGCTTCTGCGCCACGTAGACACGAACCAGCTGGTTCACGCCCGGCGGCAGCTCGTCGCCCTCTTCACGGTCGAAGACGCGGACGCCGATGACCTTGCCGATCTCGCCGTGCGGCACCTTCAGCGAGGTGTCGCGCACTTCGCGCGCCTTCTCACCGAAGATCGCGCGGAGCAGGCGCTCCTCCGGCGTCAGCTCGGTCTCGCCCTTGGGCGTGACCTTGCCGACGAGGATGTCGCCTGCGACGACCTCGGCACCGATACGGATGATGCCGCGCTCGTCGAGGTCGGCGAGGACCTCTTCGGAGACGTTCGGGATGTCCCGGGTGATCTCCTCCGGGCCGAGCTTGGTGTCACGGGCGTCGACCTCGTGCTCCTCGATGTGGATCGAGGAGAGGACGTCGTCCTGTACGAGGCGCTGCGACAGGATGATCGCGTCCTCGTAGTTGTGACCTTCCCAGGGCATGAACGCCACGAGCAGGTTCTTGCCGAGGGCCATTTCGCCCTCTTCGGTCGCGGGACCGTCGGCCAGGACCTGGCCCTCGATCACGCGGGCGCCCTCGTCGACGACAACCTTCTGGTTGACCGAGGTGCCCTGGTTCGAGCGGGAGAACTTGGCGATGCGGTACGTGGTGTACGTGCCGTCGTCGTTGGTGACGGTGACGTAGTCCGCGGAGACCTCCTGGACCACACCCGCCTTCTCGGCCTTGATCACGTCACCGGCGTCGACCGCGCAGCGGTACTCCATGCCGGTGCCGACGAGGGGAGCCTCGGCGGTGATCAGCGGCACGGCCTGACGCATCATGTTCGCGCCCATGAGGGCACGGTTGGCGTCGTCGTGCTCGAGGAACGGGATCATGGCGGTCGCGACCGACACCATCTGGCGCGGCGAGACGTCCATGTAGTCGACGTCCGTGCCGGGCACGTAGTCGATCTCGCCGCCGCGGCGGCGGATCAGGACGCGGGCCTCAGCGAAGTGGAAGTCGTCCGTCAGCGGCGCGTTGGCCTGCGCGATGACGAAGCGGTCCTCCTCGTCGGCCGTCAGGTAGTCGACGTCGTCGGTGACCTGGCCCTCGACGACCTTGCGGTACGGCGTCTCGACGAAGCCGAACGCGTTGACGCGGCCGTAGGAGGCGAGCGAACCGATCAGACCGATGTTCGGGCCTTCGGGCGTCTCGATCGGGCACATGCGGCCGTAGTGAGACGGGTGCACGTCACGGACCTCGAAGCCGGCCCGCTCACGGGAGAGACCACCCGGGCCAAGCGCCGACAGACGGCGCTTGTGGGTGAGACCCGACAGCGGGTTGTTCTGGTCCATGAACTGCGAGAGCTGGCTGGTGCCGAAGAACTCCTTGATGGAGGCGACGACCGGCCGGATGTTGATCAGGGTCTGCGGCGTGATCGCCTCGACGTCCTGGGTCGTCATCCGCTCGCGGACGACGCGCTCCATACGAGCCAGACCCGTGCGGACCTGGTTCTGGATGAGCTCGCCGACGTTGCGCAGACGACGGTTGCCGAAGTGGTCGATGTCGTCGGTCTCGACGACGATCGACGTGCCGCTGTCGCCAACGGTCTCGGTCTCACCGGCGTGCAGCTTCACCAGGTACTTGATCGAGGCGATGATGTCCTCGACCGTGAGGATGCCCGCGTCGAGCGGAGCGTCCGCACCCAGCTTCTTGTTGACCTTGTAGCGGCCGACCTTCGCGAGGTCGTAGCGCTTGGGGTTGAAGTAGAGGTTCTCAAGCAGCGTCTGAGCGGCCTCACGGGTCGGCGGCTCGCCCGGACGGAGCTTGCGGTAGATGTCGAGCAGCGCGTCGTCCTGGCCCTGCGTGTGGTCCTTCTCCAGGGTGGCGCGCATGGACTCGTACTCGCCGAACTCCTCGAGGATCTGCTCGGTCGTCCAACCGAGAGCCTTGAGCAGAACGGTGACCGACTGCTTGCGCTTGCGGTCGATGCGGACACCGACCATGTCGCGCTTGTCGATCTCCATCTCCAGCCAGGCACCCCGGGACGGGATGATCTTGGCGGAGAAGATGTCCTTGTCGGACGTCTTGTCGATCGAGGAATCGAAGTAGACGCCCGGCGAACGGACCAGCTGCGACACGACGACACGCTCGGTGCCGTTGATGACGAAGGTGCCCTTGTTGGTCATGAGCGGGAAATCGCCCATGAAGACCGTCTGGGACTTGATCTCGCCGGTCTCGTTGTTGGTGAACTCGGCGGTGACGAAGAGCGGGGCGGCGAACGTGAAGTCGCGCTCCTTGCACTCGTCGATCGAGTTCTTGGGAGGCTCGAAACGGTGGTCGCGGAACGTCAGGGACATCGACCCGGAGAAGTCCTCGATCGGGGAGATCTCCTCGAAGATCTCCTCCAGACCGGACTTGGTGGGGACGTCCTGTCCGCTGTCCAGAGCCGCCTCGACACGAGCCTTCCACGCTTCATTGCCGAGCAGCCAGTCAAAGCTCTCGGTCTGCAGCGCAAGAAGGTTCGGAACCTCGAGGGGCTCCTTGATCTTTGCAAAGGAAATGCGCAGCGGGGCGGTGCTTGCGCCGTTGTTCGTATTCGCGGTCGAGGCAGTGCGCGAGGCGGCCAAGAGGGGGTCCTTCCGAGGGCTCGGACTCACTACGCGCGTACCGGTCCCAAGATGGACACAGGGACAGAATTCCCAGGTGAGGGAAGATTCGGTCCACGGTGCTCAAGCATGGGCATGCCCCTGGTGACGGGCAGGAGGCAGCTAACAGGCAGCGCAAAGGGTCAGTGTAGCCAAACGGCCCACTGATGTCCAGTGCGGGTTCTGGGAGACCCTCGTTGTTCTCAACCCCTGCTGCAAGCCACGTCCTCAACGCACATCGATACTGCCCTCTTCGTCGCCGATCCATGCCTCGGATGCGGATCGTTGTGACGACGCGTCCTGAGAATTGCGCGCTGCGTGCGGTTCGTCAAGGCCCCCTTGCCCCGACTCGGCCCTGAGAACGTCACCGTCACGGGCCGTCCCTAGGCACAACGAAGATCACCATACTCGTCGCGTACGACATCGCAAGGCGACCTCCACGGGTGGCCCAGGAACGCCGAAAGGCGACCACCCACATGGGTGATCGCCTTTGGCGACCCGTGCGTTACAGCGTTTCCGCCATACGTACGGTGAAGAGAGTCAGACGACTCCTGAGGTCACTTGACCTCGACGGAGGCGCCGGCAGCCTTGAGGGACTCGGCAGCCTTCTCGGCGGCCTCCTTGGCGACCTTCTCGAGGACCGGCTTCGGGGTGCCGTCGACGAGGTCCTTGGCCTCCTTGAGACCCAGCGAGGTCAGCTCACGCACGACCTTGATGACCTGGATCTTCTTCTCGCCGGCGCCGGTGAGGATGACGTCGAACTCGTCCTGCTCCTCGGCGACCTCGGCGGCGGCGGCCGGGCCGGCCGGGGCGGCGGCAACCGCGGCGGCGGCGGTGACGTCGAACTTCTCCTCGAAGGCCTTCACGAACTCGGAGAGCTCGATGAGGGTGAGCTCCTCGAACTGGGCGAGCAGGTCTTCCTGGCTGAGCTTCGCCATGATGGGCGATCCTTCCACTAATTCGGCTGGTGCCGGGTGTATATGAAGGCGGGCGTACGTTCGGCCCGCTGCGACCGTCTCCCTAGCGGGCGACGATCAATGCGCGAGCCGAATTACTCGGCACCGCCCTGCTCGGCCTTCTTGGCGCGAAGCGCTTCCGCGGTGCGGACGAACTTCGACGGCAGAGCCTGGAAGAGCTGCGCAGTCTGCGTCTGCTTGCCCTTCATGGCACCGGCCAGCTTGGCGAGCAGAACCTCGCGGGACTCGAGGTCCGCGAGCTTCTTGAACTCGTCGGCGGACAGCGCCTTGCCGTCAAGGACACCGCCCTTGATGACGAGGTTGGGGTTGTCCTTGGCGAAGTCACGAAGACCCTTCGCCGACTCCACCGGGTCACCGGTGACGAAGGCAACCGCCGTCGGACCCGTGAACAGGTCGTCCAGCGTGTTGATCCCGGCCTCGTTGGCCGCGATCTTGGTCAGCGTGTTCTTCACCACGGCGTACTCGGAGTTTTCACCGAGGGAACGGCGCAGCTGCTTGAGCTGGGCCACGGTGAGACCCCGGTACTCGGTCAGCACGGCGGCGTTCGAGCTGCGGAACTTGTCCGTGAGCTCGGCTACCGCGGCAGCCTTGTCGGGCGTCGGCATAGAGCGTCGGCCTCCTTCCGGGTGATGAGGACCGCTCAGAAGGGGCCGACAAAACGAAACGCCCCGGCGCAGGCGCACGGGGCGTGAACTCGACCGGATCACAATCGATCCGGGAGTGCTTCCTCGGTCACCTGCGCGGGTCGTCCGCCGTCTCAGCGGATCCTTCGGCCACCGCCCCCTCTTGCGAGAGCACGGCAACGACCAGCGGTCTTTGGCTTCTGGGGAAGCGTACGCGAACGGGTCCGCGTCAGGCAAATCCGGTCAGACGCCGCTCTCCAGACCCAGGGCGTCCGTGTCCGAGGTGTCGCCCTCGCCGAGCTTTCCGAGCTCCTTGAGCATCTCCATCAGGTCGAAGGTCTCACCGGCCGGCGGGGCGGTCACCTTCGCGGCGGTCCCGTAGTCGGAGAACTTCTGGGAGGTCTTGACCGTGCCCTCGGGGCTCTTGATGTCGATGTCCATGCGGACCGGGTAGTCGTCCTCGTTGACCCAGACCTCGGTGTCGTAGCCCTTGATGCCCGACTTCTCGATGTTCTTGAAGAGCTGGTCCTTCTCGCTCTTGCTGAGCACGTCGTCGAGGGCGTCGTTCGTCTCCATCATCTCCTTGACGGTGAGACGGCCCTTGTAGCGCTGGGTCTTCGCGCCGTCGACCTCGGCGGAACCGGCGTGCTTGAGGTTCGGGGACTCCAGGAGCATCGCGAGCTGCTTGGACGGGTCCTGGGACAGGCTGTCCAGGCTGCCGGTCATCTGCTTCATGAGCTTGTCGTCGCCGGACTGCTCGGCGATGGCGCCGAGGTCCATCTTCATCCAGCGCTTGCCGCCCATGTCCTTGGCGGCCGCGGCGCCCATGTCCGCGTAGATGACGTCGTCGCTCATGAGCATCCGGATCTTCTCCGGCGCGTCCGGGTCACCCTCGGTGAGCGCGGAACCCGACATCGTCATGTCCACGACGGTGGGGTCCCAGCCCATGACGCCGGACATCTTCATCTCGCCCGACCCGCCCATCGCCTTGCCCATCTTGCCGGGCGGCGTGGTCATGGTCATCTGCACCTTGGCCGACTTGGCGGCCGTCGTCTTCTTGTAGGCCGCCGTGATGACCTCGGTGACCTGCGACTGGGACTGGATCCCCCCGGCCTTGTCGCCCTTGTCCTTCTCGCCGTCCGAGCCACCACAGGCGACCGCGCCGGTACAGAGCAGCGCGGTGGCGAGCACGGCGCCCGCCACCCTCTTGCGGCCCTGGTTCCCACGTACGACAACAGCAGTCATGACCCCACCCCTAGGAACGCATGATCGAAACACACGTCATCGACACAAGTACTGGTAGCCGAGAGTACCCGAGGGGTGGGCAGGCAGCTTCTGGATATGCCCGGGATACGCGGGCCCGGTGCCTAGGCCGCGGGCTGCTTCGCCATGAGGTCCTTGAAGCTCATGGTGTCGGAGGCCGGGGGCTTCTCGACGGAGAGCGGCGTGCCGTAGTCGCTGTAGTAGGCGGTCTGCGAGAAGGGGCCTGTCTTCGTGTCGGCCTTCTCGATCTTCTTGACGAGGAGGTCGTCGTCGTTGACCCAGATGTCGATGGTCTCGGTCTCCATGCCGACCTGCTCGAACTGCTTCTTCAGCTCGGACATCTGGTCCGCGTCCAGGTCCGTGTTCTTGGCGGTGAAGTCCGCGATGTCGACCTTGCCCGAGTAGTGGGTGGCATTCGTCCCGCGGACCTTCTCCTCGCCCACGCGCTTCACGTCACCCGAGGCGAGCAGCATCTTCACCGACTGGTTCGGCGTGCTGTTCTGCATCTGGTCCTGGAACGCCTCGCCCGCGGCGCCGCTCATCTCGGCCAGCGTGTCGTAGTCGTACTCGACCCAGTGCTTGCCGCCGCCCGCCTGGGCCGCGAACGTGTCGCCCATGTTCGCGTAGAAGCCGTTCTTCAGGTAGCGGTAGTCGAGCTTGGACTGGCCGAGCTGCTTCATCTGCTGCGCCTGGGCGCCACCGGTGAAGGAGACCGTGACCTCGCCGGTGATGCCGTCGGACCAGCCCATGACCCCCTTCATGTCCATCGTGGCCTGCGAGCCCATGCTGGTCGTGCCGTCCACGCGGGCGGTGTCCGCCTTGTCGGTGGACTTCTCGACCGTGCGCAGGGCGGCTATGGGGCTGACCTTGATGCCGCCCTTGTCTTCCGCACCGCCGGCCTTGTCGGAAGAACCGTCCGAGTCGCCCGATCCGCAGGCTGCCAGGCCCGTCAGCGCGGCGGCCACCGCGATCGAGAGGCCCGTACGCCGCAACGTCGTGCTGTTCATGTAGTCCCACCCCTTGACTTGATCGACGACCCGCACGCTAGCGCAAGCCACTGACACACGTATCCATATGCCCGCACACCCGCGTGTGCCCCGTACGAAAACAGGACGGGCCCCGCACCTCGAAAGGTTGCGGGGCCCGTCCACAGAACGCGTGCGCGACGCGGCTGCCGTCAGGATCAGACGGCGGCCGGGTCCTCCTCGACGAGGAGGTTGCGGGTGCGGTTCGAGTCCAGCGGAATGCCGGGGCCCATCGTGGTGGCGATGGCGGCCTTCTTGATGTAACGACCCTTGGCGGCCGACGGCTTCAGACGGAGGATCTCCTCCAGGGCCGCGGCGTAGTTCTCCACCAGCTTGGTGTCGTCGAAGGACACCTTGCCGATGATGAAGTGCAGGTTCGAGTGCTTGTCGACGCGGAACTCGATCTTGCCGCCCTTGATGTCGTTGACAGCCTTCACGACATCGGGGGTCACGGTGCCGGTCTTCGGGTTCGGCATCAGACCACGCGGACCGAGCACGCGGCCGAGGCGGCCGACCTTGCCCATGAGGTCCGGGGTGGCGACGACGGCGTCGAAGTCCAGGCGGCCCTTCGCGACCTCGTCGATGAGCTCGTCGGCGCCGACGATGTCGGCTCCAGCGGCTTCCGCGGCCGCAGCACGGTCACCGGTCGCGAAGACCAGGACCCGGGCGGTCTTGCCGGTGCCGTGCGGGAGGTTCACGGTGCCGCGGACCATCTGGTCGGCCTTGCGCGGGTCGACACCCAGACGCATGGCGACCTCGACGGTGCCGTCGAACTTGGTCGAGGAGGTCTCCTTGGCGAGACGGACGGCCTCGAGCGGGGCGTACAGCTTCTCCCGGTCGATCTTGGCGTCCGCAGCGCGGAGAGTCTTGCTGCGCTTCACTTCTGCTCCTGTGTTGGCTCAGGTACGGAGTCGTGGTGCGGGCCGGCGCGTGGCCCTACCACTGAGAGGTCAGACGGGGAAGGGTCTCAGCCCTCGACCGTGATGCCCATGGAACGGGCGGTGCCGGCGATGATCTTCGACGCGGCGTCCAGGTCGTTGGCGTTGAGGTCCTCCATCTTGGTGGTGGCGATCTCACGCACCTGGGCCTCGGTGATCTTGGCGACCTTGGTCTTGTGGGGCTCGCCGGAGCCCTTCTCGACACCAGCGGCCTTCAGGATCATCTTGGCGGCCGGCGGCGTCTTGGTGATGAAGGTGAAGGAGCGGTCTTCGTAGACCGTGATCTCCACCGGGATCACCCAGCCACGCTGCGACTCGGTCGCGGCGTTGTACGCCTTGCAGAACTCCATGATGTTGACGCCGTGCTGGCCCAGCGCGGGGCCGACCGGCGGAGCCGGGTTGGCCGCGCCGGCCTGGATCTGGAGCTTGATGAGCCCCGTGACCTTCTTCTTCTTGGGAGGCATTGCTCTCTCCGGGTCCTAGTGAGAGTTTTCAGCCAGCCATCCGGTCATCCGGATGGAGGCATACCGCACAACGATAACGGGTATGGTCGTGCAGCTAAAAACCGAGCAGGTCAGACGGGCTTCAGCAGCCCGTCTGACCTGGTCGGAGGCGTGTGTTCCAGAGGTAGCCGGTACCTCTTGGATCAGTTCTTCTGGATCTGGTCGAAGCTGAGCTCGACCGGGGTCTCGCGGCCGAAGATCTCGACGAGGCCCTTGACCTTCTTCGAGTCGGCGTTGATCTCGTTGATCGTCGCCTGGAGCGTCGCGAACGGGCCGTCGGTGACGGTGACCGAGTCGCCGACCTCGAAGTCGAGCACCTGGACCTCGAGCTTGCGGGCCGGAGCCGGCTTGCCCTCGGCCTCGGCGGCCTCGCGGGCGGCCTTCTCCTCGGCCTCCGGGGCGAGCATCTTGACGATCTCGTCCAGGGTCAGCGGGTACGGGTCGTAGGCGTTGCCCACGAAGCCGGTGACGCCGGGCGTGTTGCGGACGACGCCCCAGGACTCGTTCGTCAGGTCCATGCGCACCAGCACGTAGCCGGGGAGCTTGTTCTGGCGGACGGTCTTGCGCTCGCCGTTCTTGATCTGGGCGACCTCTTCCTGCGGCACCTCGGCCTGGAAGATGAAGTCCTCGACGTTGAGCGAGACGGCGCGCTGCTCGAGGTTGGTCTTCACGCGGTTCTCGTAACCGGCGTACGTGTGGATGACGTACCACTCGCCGGGGAGGGCGCGGAGCTCTTCGCGCAGGGCGACGATCGGGTCGACCGGCTCGGACGCCTCTTCGGCGGGCTCCTCGTCGGTGGCCTCCGCGTCGGCGGTCTCCGCGTCGGTGCCCTCGTCCTCGTCGGACTCCTCGGAGGTGGCCTCGTCCTCGGCGGACTCGTCAGTGGCCTCCGCGTCACCCTCCAGGTGGACGGCGGCCTCTTCGGCGGCGTCGCCAACGGCGGCGTCGGCTGCCTCGGCCTGATCCGGCTCCTCGGCGTCCGCCGCCTCGACGATGTCGAGCTCGTCCTCAGCGGACTCGACCGACTCGGTGGCGTCGTTCAGGTTCGGGTCAGACACGGTGGCTGCTTCTTCCTGGATACATGGGGTGGAACACGCGAAAGGGGCGCCGGGAACGGCGCCCTTCGCTCTCGGCTCAGCCGAAGATGTACTTGACAGCGTGGCTGAAGCCATAGTCAATCACGGTCACGAGACCGATCATGATGACGACGAAGACAATCACCACTGTGGTGTAGGTCGTGAGCTGACTGCGAGTCGGCCAGACGACCTTGCGGAGCTCCGCGATGATCTGGCGGTAGAAGAGCGCGAGACGGCCGAAGGGGCCCTTCTTGCCGCGCTTGCCGCCCTTGCGGGCCTTCCTCTGGGACTCCGCCGCCTCGTCCTGGGCATCAGGCTTGTCGATGGAGCCCACGGCGTCCGTCACTCGTCCTCACCTGATTCCGGGTCGTGGCCGTGCCGCGCCCGGTTGAGCCGCACGGCGGTGCATTGCAGTACGTACATGCGCACACATCCTGGCGAAGGAGTGTGTAGCAGGGCCGGAGGGACTTGAACCCCCAACCGCTGGTTTTGGAGACCAGTGCTCTACCAATTGAGCTACGACCCTTTGATTTCCCCCAACCTACCGCATCCGCCCATATGCACGGAGTGCGTGGAGAGGGTGCGGCCGGTGAGGGCCAACGAGCAGTGAGTGTACGTGGTCCGCGGCGCTCCGTCGAACAGAATGGATGGCGATGCTCCGGAAACCCCCGCACCGGGGCCTTTTCGGGTCTGGAACGATGGGGTCATGAGCGCTGCAACTTCTCCGACCGAGCGCCGGGTGTCCGCGCGCATCGGCGCGATCTCCGAGTCCGCGACCCTCGCCGTCGACGCCAAGGCCAAGGCCCTCAAGGCAGCCGGGCGCCCGGTGATCGGCTTCGGCGCGGGCGAGCCCGACTTCCCCACTCCGGACTACATCGTCGAGGCGGCCGTCGAGGCCTGCAAGAACCCGAAGTTCCACCGCTACACACCGGCCGGGGGCCTCCCCGAGCTGAAGGCCGCGATCGCCGCCAAGACCCTGCGCGACTCGGGGTACGAGGTGGACGCCTCGCAGATCCTGGTCACCAACGGCGGCAAGCAGGCCATCTACGAGGCGTTCGCCGCGATCCTCGACCCGGGTGACGAGGTCATCGTCCCGGCTCCCTACTGGACGACGTACCCGGAGTCGATCCGTCTCGCCGGCGGTGTCCCGGTCCCGGTCGTCGCCGACGAGACCACCGGCTACCGCGTCTCGGTCGAGCAGCTGGAGGCCGCCCGCACCGAGCGCACCAAGATGGTGCTTTTCGTCTCCCCGTCGAACCCCACGGGCGCCGTCTACAGCGAGGCCGACGCCGAGGCGATCGGCCGCTGGGCCGTCGAGCACGGCCTGTGGGTCATGACCGACGAGATCTACGAACACCTCGTCTACGGAGACGCGAAGTTCACCTCGCTCCCCGCGCTCCTCCCCGAGCTGCGCGACAAGTGCGTCGTGGTCAACGGCGTCGCCAAGACGTACGCGATGACGGGCTGGCGGGTCGGCTGGATCATCGGCCCGAAGGACGTCGTCAAGGCCGCGACGAACCTCCAGTCGCACGCCACGTCGAACGTCTCCAACGTGGCCCAGGCCGCGGCCCTCGCCGCCGTCTCCGGCGACCTGGTCGCCGTCGACAAGATGCGCGAGGCCTTCGACCGGCGCCGCAGGACCATCGTGCGGATGCTCAACGACATCGAGGGCGTGCTCTGCCCCGAGCCCGAGGGCGCCTTCTACGTCTACCCCTCGGTGAAGGGCCTGATCGGCAAGGAGATCCGCGGCAAGCGCCCGCAGGACTCCGTGGAGCTGGCCGCGCTGATCCTGGAGGAGGCCGAGGTCGCGGTGGTTCCCGGTGAGGCCTTCGGGACGCCGGGTTACCTGCGCCTTTCGTACGCGCTCGGTGACGAGGACCTCGTCGAGGGCGTCTCGCGCGTCCAGAAGCTGCTGGCCGAGGCGCGCGACTGAGGACCGACCCGCCTCGCGGGAAAACGCGCTGCACGCGCGCGTGCGGGCCGTCTCTCTCCGGAGGGGCGGCCCGTTTCTTCGTTCGGGAAGGCCACGAAGGTGGAAGCGGCTTCCGGGACCCCCCGTGCGTACGGCAAGATCCTCCAATGGAGCGTGTACGAGACGTAAGAGAGCTGCCCAAGGCCCATCTGCACCTGCACTTCACCGGGTCGATGCGGCCCGCGACCCTGCTGGACCTGGCCGACAAGTACGGGGTGCGCCTCCCGGACGCGCTGACCGGCGCCGAGCCGCCGAAGCTGCGCGCCACCGACGAGCGCGGCTGGTTCCGCTTCCAGCGGCTCTACGACGCCGCCCGCTCCTGTCTGCGCGAGCCCGATGACATCCGGCGCCTGGTGCGCGAGGCCGCCGAGGAGGATCTGCGGGACGGCTCCGGGTGGCTGGAGATCCAGGTCGACCCGACCTCGTACGCGCCGCGGCTCGGCGGTCTGATCCCGGCCCTGGAGATCATCCTGGACGCGGTCGAGAGCGCCTCGCGGGACACCGGCCTCGGTATACGCGTACTCGTCGCCGCGAACCGCATGAAGCACCCCCTGGACGCCCGCACGCTGGCACGGCTCGCGGTGCGGTACGCCGATCGCGGCATCGTCGGCTTCGGGCTCTCCAACGACGAACGCCGCGGCATGGCGCGCGACTTCGACCGGGCCTTCGCCATCGCGCGGGACGGCGGCCTCCTCGCGGCACCGCACGGCGGCGAGCTGACGGGGCCCGCTTCGGTGCGGGACTGCCTCGACGACCTGCACGCGGCGCGGATCGGGCACGGGGTGCGGGCGGCCGAGGACCCGCGGCTCCTGAAGCGGCTCGCCGACCGCGGCGTGACGTGCGAGGTCTGTCCGTCGTCCAACGTCGCCCTCGGCGTCTACGAGAAGCCCGAGGACGTGCCTCTGCGGACCCTCTTCGACGCCGGGGTGCCGATGGCGCTCGGCGCCGACGACCCGCTGCTCTTCGGGTCCCGCCTCGCCGCCCAGTACGAGCTGGCGCGCGAGCACCACGGCTTCGACGACGCCGAGCTCGCCGAGCTGGCCCGGCAGTCGGTCCGCGGCTCGGCCGCGCCCGTGGACGTACGGGAGCGGCTGCTGGCCGGGGTCGACAAGTGGCTCAGCGGCTGACACCCGCGAGGAGGGTGCGGGCGAGGGCCGCCGCGAACTCCTCGACGGGCTGCGGTGGCCGCTTGCCGATCACGGCGTCGTAGGCGAAGGCGCGCTGCGCGCAGGCGCCCAGGAGCAGCGAGGCGGCCGCGAAGGTGTCGGCGTCGGGGGCGATCCGGCCGGCGTCGCGCTCGGCACGGAGGTAGGCGTCCAGGGCCTCGATGGGGACGTGGGGTCCCTTGCCCATCTGCTGGAGCGAGTCCTCATGGCGGCGCTTGAGCTTGGTCTCGGCGTACAGGGACGCGGCGATCGGAAAGCTCTCGGCGTAGAAATCGCTGGCCAGGCACGCGATTTCCGTGAGGTTCTCCTCCACGCCGCGCTCCCCCGGCTCCTCGGTGAGGCGCTGGAGCAGCGGACCGAGCCGGGGCAGCCGCTCCTGGAGGACGCTCACGAACAGCTCCTCCTTGTTCGCGAAATGCTTGTAGAGCGCGGCTTCGGAGCAGCCGGCCGCCTTGGCGATCTCCTTGGTGGTGGCGCGGGAGAGGCCGAGGGTCAGCATCAGTTCGTGTGCCGCGTCCAGGATGCGGGCCCTGGTGGGCTTCTGCTGCATGTGCCGTCCAACCAGACTTGACGAGTGAGTGAGTACTTACCCACCCTAGGGGTGAGTGAATACTTACCCACCTGGGGAGGACGAACCATGAAGCTCACGGTGTTCGGTGCGACCGGCGGCATCGGCGGAGAGATCGTCAGGCAGGCACTCACGGCGGGGCACCAGGTCACGGCCGTGGTGCGCGACCCCGCCCGGTTCACGGCCGAGGGCGCGGAACTGGAGGTGTTCCGGGCCGACCTCAAGGATCCCGAGGCGCTTCGGGCGGCGGTGGCGGGGCGGGACGCGGTGCTCTCCGGGCTCGGTGCCCGCAAGCGCGCGGACGCCGGAGTCGCCACGGGGCTCACGCGGTCGGTCCTGGCGGCGATGGACGCCGAGGCGGTGCGCAGGGTCCTCGTGGTCAGCGCCGCCCCGGTCGGTCCCCCGGCGGAACGGCAGCCGCTGGCCGACCGGGCGATGCTCACACTGGTCGGCGCGGTCCTCAAGAGCGTCTACGACGACCTGCGGAGCATGGAGGCCGAGCTGGCCCGCAGCGCCACCGACTGGACATCGGTCCGGCCGCCGAGGCTCCAGGACAAGCCCCTGACCGGCGTCTACCGGAAGGCCGTCGGCGGCACCCCGCGCAGCGGACGCTTCATCGGCCGCGCCGATGTCGCGCACGCCATGCTGTCGATGATCGACGACCCGTCGACGGTGAAGCAGGGGGTGGGGGTGGCGTACTAGGGGTTCCTGCGTACTAAGGGTTTCTGGGACGGGGGTTCCTGACGTCTGCCCCTACAGGACGTCTACCCCTACAGGCTGACGCCCACCGTCACCGGCTCGTTGACCAGCGTGATCCCGAAGGCGTCCCGGACCCCGGTCACGACCTCGCGGGCCAGCGCCAGGAGGTCCTCGGTGGTCGCGCCGCCGCGGTTGGTGAGGGCCAGGGTGTGCTTGGTGGAGATGCGCGCCCTGCCCTCTCCGTAGCCCTTGGTGAAGCCCGCCTTGTCGATGAGCCAGGCGGCGGAGGTCTTCACGCGGCCGTCGCCCGCCGGGAAGCCGGGCGGCGTGACGTCCGGGCCGAGGCGGTCCGCCACGCGCGCGTGGAAGGCGGCGAACTGCTCCTCGGTGAGGATCGGGTTGGTGAAGAACGACCCGGCCGACCAACTGTCGTGGTCCTCGGGGTCGAGCACCATGCCCTTGCCCGCCCGCAGCTTCAGGACGGTCTCCCTGGCCACCGCCGCGGGCACGCGGTCGCCCGCCTCCACGCCGAGCGTGCGCGCCGTCTCCGGGTACTTGACGGGGGCGCTCATCCCGCCCGCGTCCTCGAGCGCGAAGCGGACCCGCAGGACCACGAAGCGGTCGGCGTCGGCCTTGAAGCGGCTGTGCCGGTAGGAGAAGTCGCAATCGGCGTTCGGAATCACGACCGTCTCGTGGGTCCGCCGGTCGTACGCGATCACTTCGGTGATCGTCGACGAGACCTCCTGGCCGTACGCGCCCACGTTCTGGATCGGCGTCGCACCGGCCGAGCCGGGGATTCCGGCCAGGCACTCGATGCCCGCGAGGCCCGCCTCGACGGTGCGTTCGACCGCGTCCGTCCAGACCTCACCGGCGGCGAGCTCCAGCTGCGTCCCGTCGAGCTCGAAGCCCTTGGTGGCGATGCGCAGGGCGGTGCCGTCGAATCCCTTGTCGCCGATGACCAGGTTCGATCCACCGCCGATGAGCAGCAGTGGCGTACCGGACGCGTCGGCTTCACGGACGGCTTCGACCACCTCGGCGTCGGTCGTCGCGGTGATCAGGCGGGTCGCGGGGCCGCCGAGACGGAAGGTCGTCAGCGGGGCGAGCGGGGCGTCATGGAGTTCCTGCACGTGCTCAAGAGTACGAGAACGGCCCCGCCGGTCCTGGCGGGGCCGTACTGGTGGCGGCCTCAGGTGGTGCTGGTGGTGGCCTCAGGCGGCACTGGTCGGCCTCAGGTGGCGCTCGTGGCTGCCTCAAGCAGCCCTGGTCGGCTTCAGGCAGCCGTGGTGGCGGTCTCAGGCGGCCAGCAGCTCGTCCTCCCGGCGCTCGGGCGCCTCCGGTGCCTGCCCGGGTGCGCCCCCGCCGCGACGCGAGGGGATGCACAGGGCGGCCACCGAGGCCAGCGCCACCGTCACGGCGCCGACCCACAGGGCGGGTTCCAGGCCGTCCACGAAGCCCTGCGGCGAGTCGAGGCTGCCCTGTGCCGAGAAGACGGAGGACATGACGGCTATGCCGAGGGCGCCGCCCACCTCGCGGAGCGCGTTGTTGGCGCCGGACGCGATGCCGTGCTCGTGCGCCGCGACGCTGGACATGACCAGGGCGGAGGCCGGAGCGAAGTACAGGGACATCCCGATGCCGCTGATGATCAGGGCAGGGAGCTGAGAGGCGTACGTGGCGTCGGACGCGACAACCGCCCCGTACCAGCCCAGGCCGACGGCCTGGAGGAACAGCCCGGCGGCGACGACCGGCCGGCCGCCGATGCGGTCGGAGAGGTAGCCCGCCAGGGGCGCGACGAGCATCGGCATGCCGGTCCAGGGCAGCATCCGCAGCCCCGCCTCCGTGGGCGAGTACCCGAGCACCCTCTGCATGTACTGGCTGAGCAGGAAGATCGAGCCGAACATGCCGAGGAACATCAGCAGGCTCGCCGCGTTGATCCCGGAGAACGCGCGGCTGCGGAAGAGGCGCATCGGCAGCATCGGCGCCTTGGCGCGCATGCCGTGGCGGACGAACCCGCCGAGCAGTGCGGTGCCCGCGATGAGCCCGGTGAGCACGGTGACGCTGCCCCAGCCGTCGAGCGGCCCGCGCACCAGGGCGTAGACGATGCCGAAGAGGCCGCCGCTGGCGAGCAGGGTGCCGGTGATGTCCAGGCGCGCTCCGGGCCCGTACGACTCGACGAGACGCAGGCGGGCCAGCGGCAGCAGGGCAAGGCCGATCGGAACGTTCAGCCAGAAGATCCAGTGCCAGGAAATGTGCTCGGTGAGGCTGCCGCCGATGAGGGGCCCGCCGGCGACCGCGAGGCCGTTGACGGCGCCCCATATCCCGTACGCCATGCCACGCCTGTCCGCCGGTACGGCCGCCGTCAGCAGGGTCAGCGTCAGCGGCATCATGATCGCGGCGCCGACACCCTGCACCGCGCGGGCGGCGATCAGCTCCTCAAGGCCGGGCGCGAGGGCCGCCGCGGCGGACGCGACAGTGAAGATCGCGAGGCCCACGGTGAACAGCTTGCGGCGGCCGAAGCGGTCGCCCAGAGCCGCGCCGAACATCAGCAGCACGGCAAAGGTGAGGGTGTAGGCGCTCACCGTCCACTCCAGGTCGTGCATACCGCCGCCGAAGTCCTCGTGGATGGACGGCAGGGCGGTGGTGACGACGAGATTGTCGAGCGCCGCCATGAATCCGGCGACGCTGGTGATGACGAGGGCCCAGACCGCTCCCCCAGGCCGTGCCGACTGCTGTGACATCGCTTCCTCTCAAAGATTAGTTATTGATGACTAACTTTCGCGCCCATAAAAAACCGCACTTCATCGCGCGCACGCCACTTCACGCGTGCATGCACGACGCCTCTTGCGCGCGCCACCTCACACGCGCACGCACGCCACCTCACGCACGCACACGCCGACCTCACCCCTTCGGCTGCGCCGAGTCGTAGAACCCTTGCCACACCCGGTGATCGGGCCGGAACCCCATCGACACCAGGACGTTGATCAGCATCCCGTACGCCAGGAAGGACGTCGCCTCATTGGCGTCCCCGCCCTGGATGAGCACGACCGTGTCGTACATCTCCATCCAGGCGGCCCGCAGCGCCTCCCCGAACTCCCGGTCACCGCCGGCCTCCGCGGAGGCCACCGCGACGTACATCTGCATCTGCATGAGCAGCATGTCCGGGTCGTCGGCGATGAGCGCCTGGTAGGCCTCCCCCGCGGCGTGGACGGCTTCCTCCGCCTCCAGCCCCTCGGCGGCCCGCCTGAAGACCTCGTTGACCTCACGGCAGCACCGCTCGGAGGCGGCGAGGAAGATGGCCTGCTTGCTCGGGAAGAGCCGGAAGAGATACGGCTGCGAGACGCCCACACGCTTGGCGATGACCTCGGTGGAGGTGCCCTTGTAGCCACCGCGGGCGAATTCGACCATCGCCGCACGGACCACGCTCTCGCGTCGCTCTTCAGCGCTCATCCTGACCATGCGAGTAAGTTAGTGGCCAATCACTAAGCAGTCAAGCCGTGAAACGAGGGAGCGTCCCAGGAGGGCCCCGCAGAGAACGCAGTAAGGGGCGCCCTCCCATGGAGAACGCCCCTTACCAACAGCCATGCGGCTGATCGCGACCGACCGTCAGGCCCGTCGTCAGGTCAGCCGTCAGGCCAGCCGTACGACCGCCCGCGACATGCCGAGGACCTTCAGGCCCGCGCTCCTCGCGAGGAGGTCGACGCGTACGCGGTTGTCGTCCAGCTTCTCCGCGACCTTGGCGCTGACCTCGACGGTGGCGCCCTGGTCGTCGTTCGGGACGATGACGGGCTTGGTGAAGCGCACGCCGTACTCCTCGATCGCGCCGGGGTCGCCCACCCAGTCGGTCACCACACGGATCGCCTCGGCCATGGTGAACATGCCGTGTGCGATGACGTCGGGGAGACCGACCTCGACCGCGAACTTCTCGTTCCAGTGGATCGGGTTGAAGTCCCCGGACGCACCCGCGTACCGCACGAGTGTGGCGCGTGTCACCGGGAAGCTCTGCGGCGGCAGTTCGGTGCCGACCTCGACGTCACCGTAGGAAATCTTCGCCGTCATGGCTTCAGGCCCCCTTTTCCGCGGGCTCCGCCGCGCGCGCGACGAGTTTGGTCCAGGCGGTCATCACATGCTCGCCGGTCTCGTCGTGGACCTCGCCGCGAATGTCGATGATCTCGTTGCCCGCGAGCGTCTTGATGTTCTCGATCGTCGACGTGACCGAAAGCCTGTCGCCCGCGCGCACCGGGCGGCTATAGGCGAACTTCTGGTCGCCGTGTACCACACGGCTGTAATCGAGCCCGAGCTGCGGGTCCTCGATAACCTGACCCGCGGCCTTGAAAGTGATCGCGAACACAAAAGTCGGCGGGGCGATCACATCGGGGTGACCGAGCGCCTCGGCGGCCTTCGCGTCGGTGTACGCGGGATTGGCGTCGCCCACCGCCTCTGCGAACTCGCGGATCTTCTCCCGGCCGACCTCATAAGGATCGGTGGGCGGATAGGACCGCCCCACGAAGGACTGGTCGAGCGCCATGGACTCGGTACCTCCTGTGGTTGGTTGAGTGAACGACACGAGGCCGCCCCCAAAATCGGGGACGGCCTCGGGTACGAGCCTGTTTTTAGCGCGTTTCGCGGTGCGCAGTGTGCGCCTTGCAACGCGGGCAGTGCTTCTTCATCTCAAGACGGTCCGGGTTGTTACGCCGGTTCTTCTTGGTGATGTAGTTCCGCTCCTTGCACTCCACGCAGGCCAGCGTGATCTTCGGGCGGACGTCGGTGGCAGCCACGTGAGTGCTCCTTGGACGGATGGACGGATGAACGCATACAAGAGTAGCCGATCGAAGGACCGACCCCACAATCGGCTACCAGTAGTAGCGGTGACCGGACTTGAACCGGTGACACAGCGATTATGAGCCGCTTGCTCTACCGACTGAGCTACACCGCTGCGATGCCTGATCACCTCGCCCGAAGGCGAGGATCACCAGACATCAGAGCCCCAATGCGGAATCGAACCGCAGACCTTCTCCTTACCATGGAGACGCTCTACCGACTGAGCTATTGGGGCGAGCGATGAAGACATTACACGGTTGGTCGCCGATCGCCCAAATCCGTTTCGCGACGGTTCTACGCGGCCATCCGGAGAGCCGTCCCAGGCGTCTCCGACCGCCTCATCCGTACCGCGTCCGGCCCCTCACACCACACCGGTACGACTATTGCGCTCCTCCTCGAAGCGGACCTGCCGCCGTCCTAGGCTCGGCACACGCTGCGTGATCTTGGCGCCCCATCGCATCCACAGCAGCCACCCGACCCCACAGCAGCCGCCCCCGAACCCCAGGAGCGCGATGCCCGACAGCCAGCCGCAGCAGCCCCACTCCTCCGGCTCCTCAGGACCGTCCGGTGCCGACCCCGCGGCCGAATCCGGTTCCCTGCTGCTCTGCGGTGCCCGGCTCACCGACGGACGCACGGTGGACGTCCGGCTCGACGGCGGACACATCGAGGCGGTCGGCACGGCCGGCAGCCTGACCGCGCACGGTTCGCGCGTGGACCTCGGCGGCTACCTCCTGCTCCCGGCCGCCGCCGAGCCGCACGCACACGGCGACACGGCGCTCTCCGCCGACGCCCCGGGCCCCGTCTCGTACGACGTCCCCGACGTGCAGCGCAGGGCCACCGAGGCGGCTCTGCTCCAACTCGGGCACGGCGCGACGGCCCTGCGGTCGCATGTGCGCATCGGCGACGTCCAGGAGCTCGGCCCGATGGAGGCCGTGCTCCAGGCCCGGCGTTCACTGCGGGGCCTCGTCGACCTGACGGCGGTCGCGGTGCCGCGGCTGCTGACCGGCGTCGCGGGGGCCGACGGGCTCTCGATGCTGCGGGACGCGGTGAAAATGGGCGCCTCCGTAGTGGGCGGTTGTCCGGATCTCGACCCCGATCCGACGGGATACGCGGAGGCGGTCCTCGAACTCGCCGCCGAGCACGGCTGCCCCGTCGACCTGCACACGGACGGCGCCGATCCCGCCCGGCTCGGACGGCTCGCCGCCATGGCGGGCGGCCTGCGCGCCGGGGTCACGGTCGGCCCCTGCGGCGGGCTGGGCCGGCTGCCCAGACAGGTGGCCTCACGCACCGCCGAGCAGCTCGCCGCGGCCGGCGTGACGGTGGTCTGCCTGCCGCAGGGCGGGTGCGCGAACTCCGAGCGGCACGGCGACGCACCGGTACGGCTGCTGCGCGCGGCGGGGGTGCGGGTCGCCGCGGGCAGCGGCTCCATGCGGGACGCGTCGAACCCCGTGGGCCGCGGTGACCCGCTGGAGGCCGCCTACCTGCTGGCCTCGCGGTACGGACTGCGCCCCGAGGAGTCCTACGACGCGGTGAGCGGGGCGGCACGGGCCGCCATGGGCCTGCCGGAGGTACGGGTGGAGGCCGGTTTCCCCGCCGAGCTGCTCGCGGTGCGGGGCGACCGTCTCGCGGGGGCGCTGTCGCTCGCGTACAGCCGGATCGTGGTGCACCGGGGGCGCGTGGTGGCGCGGACCAGCGCGGTGCGGGAGTACTGCGACTCGGCGGCGGCCGTGGCCTTGGACCTGCCGCGCCAGGGGCGCGCCCAGGGCACGGGGAACGAGCCGGGGAGGCCGAGGGGCGGAGAGGCGTCTCCTTGAAGCGCGGGGCCGGTTTTCGTCACCCTCGGGAAGAGCGGGACGCGCGCGGCGGACGTCCCGTAGACGGCGATCCCGCCCGCCCTGCCGTACGGTCGAAAGCATGCGCATTGTCATCGCTGGAGGACACGGTCAGATCGCGCTGCGGCTGGAGCGGCTGCTCGCCGCGCGCGGTGACGAGGTCGCCGGGCTGATCCGCGACGCCAGGCAGGGAGACGACCTCCGCGCGGCCGGCGCCGAACCGGTGCTGTGCGACCTGGAGTCGGCCTCGGTCGACGAGGTCGCCGACCGGCTGCGCGGGGCCGATGCGGCCGTTTTCGCGGCGGGCGCGGGTCCGGGCAGCGGCGTCGACCGCAAGGACACCGTGGACCGCGGGGCCGCCGTGCTCTTCGCGGACGCGGCAGAACGCGCGGGCGTACGGCGGTACGTCGTCGTCTCGTCCATGGGCGCCGACCCGGCGCACCAGGGCGACGAGGTCTTCGACGCCTATCTGAGGGCCAAGGGCGAGGCGGACGCCAACGTACGCGCGCGTGCCGGTCTCGACTGGACGATCCTGCGTCCCGGGATGCTGACGGACGACGCGGGCACGGGCCTGGTGCGTCTGGAGGCGTCGACCGGGCGCGGACCCGTCCCGCGGGACGATGTCGCCGCGGTGCTCGCGGAGCTCCTGGAGACGTCGGCGACGGCTGGCCTGACGCTGGAGCTGGTGAGCGGTTCGGTGCCGGTGTCGGTGGCGGTCAAGTCGGTCGCGGGCAACTGAGGCGCTCCGGGACGGGAGGCTCGCGTCACAGCGGGCGTCAGAAGGCGCCCTGAGGGCCCTCAGAAGAGCGGGAGCTGTCCCGGGGCATCCGGGACGGTGTAGCCGTCCAGAGCGGGCTGCGCGGCCCCCAGCGGCGCCTGCCTGCGGGAGCCCGGGCAGGAGATCAGCTCGCCCGAGGCGCGCGGCCCCGCCGGATCATGACGGGCGAACCGCCCGCCGACCACGGCGATCTGACGGCGGCACTCCGGGCAGTTCCTGCGACGGGACGACATGTGATCAGTGTGCCTGCGGAGGAGCGCCCGGGGCTCATCGCATGCGCGCATCCCGCCGCGATCGGAGCCCGCCTCGCGTCGAGCATCGCCTCGCGTCTCGTCTCCTTCCGGGGCGAGAAACGGACGCCGTTGCGGATCTGGTTGCACTGCTCCGGTGGCACGTCACGGCGTACGGGGTGGCACCCGACGGCCGCCTGTTCCGCACCCTGCGTGGCGGCATCGTGCAGGACACCGGTTACGGGGAGGTCTGGGCCGAGGCCCGTCGGCGTGCGCTGGCTCCGAGGCAGTACGCCTCGCCGCTGGCCAAGCGCCCGTATGACCTTCGTCACGCTGCGGTGTCCACGTGGCTCAGTTCGGGAGTGGAGCCGCAGGTTGTGGCGCAGCGAGCCGGGCACAGCGTGGCCGTGCTGTTCCGCGTCTACGCGAAATGCCTGGATGGCGCGGCGGCCACGGCGAACGCACGGATCGAGGCCACGCTGAACGACCACCGGTAGCCGTGGGGCTGCCCCACGACTGCCCCACAAACGCTGGTCAGCACGCGAATCAGGGTGAGACACAGTGGGGCATTGCACGTAAAGCGGCCACCCTTGCCAAGTGGGTATGAAGAAACCCCCTCCGCCCTGCGTTTCCGCAGTTCGGAGGGGGATTACCTTCATGTGGCGGCGCCAGGATTCGAACCTGGGAAGGCTGAGCCGGCAGATTTACAGTCTGCTCCCTTTGGCCGCTCGGGCACACCGCCGGGTTTGCTGCCTTGCTCCGCTTTCGCGGGGCTCCGTGGCAACGACGTAAACGATACCTGATGGACAGGGGTGCTTCGCCACCCGATTGATCAGCGCCCCGCGCGGGGGCTGTGACTAGGCTTTGCGGATGCGGCCAGCGTCAGGCGGCCGTATATCCGCTGAGTACGCAGACCCCGATACAAGGAGCCACAGGACATGGCCGACTCCAGTTTCGACATCGTCTCGAAGGTCGAGCGGCAGGAGGTCGACAACGCCCTCAACCAGGCCGCCAAGGAAATCTCGCAGCGCTACGACTTCAAGGGCACCGGTGCCTCGATCTCGTGGTCCGGGGAGAAGATCCTGATGGAGGCGAACGGCGAGGAGCGGGTCAAGGCGATCCTCGACATCTTCCAGTCCAAGCTGATCAAGCGCGGCATCTCGCTGAAGTCGCTGGACGCGGGCGAGCCGCAGCTGTCCGGCAAGGAGTACAAGATCTTCGCGTCGATCGAAGAGGGCATCTCCCAGGAGAACGCCAAGAAGGTCGCCAAGATCATCCGCGATGAGGGCCCGAAGGGCGTCAAGGCGCAGGTCCAGGGCGACGAGCTGCGGGTCAGCTCGAAGAGCCGCGACGACCTTCAGGCCGTACAGGCGCTCCTCAAGGGGCAGGACTTCGACTTCGCCCTGCAGTACGTCAACTACCGGTAGTCAACGGGCCACCAGTAAGCCAGTCGTACGATGACGGAGGGCGGGCACCCGGATCGGGTACCCGCCCTTGCTGCTGGCCGCAGTCGGGGAAAATCCTTGCTCAGCGGCGTGAGTGGCCGAAGAGGATGCGGTAGCCGACCAGCAGTACGAGCGAGCCGCCGATGGCCGCCGCCCACGTCGCGCCGTCGTAGAAGTGGCTCTCGATCGGGCGGTCGAGGTAGCGGGCGGAGAGCCAGCCGCCGATGAAGGCGCCCGCGATGCCGATGACGGTGGTGCCGATGAACCCGCCCGGGTCACGTCCGGGCAGCAGCAGTTTGGCGGCGGCGCCTGCGAGCAGCCCCAGAACGATCCAACTGACGATGCCCATACGGTGACCTGCCTTTCCCGCGCGATGAGCTTTTGTGCGCTGTTGTCCTGTAGGACGTCAGTACGTACGAACGCGGTTGCGGTGATCCGTGAGGTGCAGGACACACGTCAGCCGGGCTCCGGCGGGGTGCGCTCGGGGCTCCGGCTGTTCTGGTGCGTTTCTGGGCGTCGTGCCTGGTGGCTGGCGCGCCCAGTGGCGGTCGTGCCTAGTGGCGCGCGGCGAACGGCTGGTCCGTGCGGACGATGTCGCGGCCGAGCGGCAGCAGCGAGACCGGGATCAGCTTGAAGTTGGCGATGCCCAGGGGGATGCCGATGATCGTGACGCAGAGCAGCGCGCCGGTGACGATGTGGCCGATCGCGAGCCACCAGCCCGCGAGGACCAGCCACAGGACGTTGCCCACGCAGGAGGGCGCGCCCGCGTCGCGACGCTCGACCGTCGTGTAGCCGAAGGGCCACAGGGCATAGCGCCCGATGCGGAAGCTCGCCACGCCGAAGGGGATGCCGATGATCGTGACGCAGAGCAGGGCGCCCGCGAGGAGGTAGGCCAGGAACATCCAGAAGCCGCACAGGACGAGCCATATGACGTTGAGGATTGTCTTCACTGGTTGCGACCTGCCATCTGCTCGAGTCGGGCGATGCGCTCCGCCATGGGGGGGTGCGTCGAGAACATTTTGGACATGCCCTGTCCCGGGCGGAAGGGGTTGGCGATCATCATGTGACTCGCCGTCTCGAGACGCGGCTCCGGCGGCAGCGGCAGCTGCTTCGTCCCCGCGTCGAGTTTCCGCAGGGCGCTGGCGAGGGCCAGCGGGTCGCCGGTCAGCTGCGCCCCGGACGTATCGGCCTCGTACTCCCTGGAACGGCTGATCGCGAGCTGGATGATGGAGGCCGCCAGCGGGCCGAGCAGCATGATCAGGAGCATGCCGAAGATACCGGGGCCGTCGTTGTCGTTCGAGCGGCCTACCGGGATCAGCCAGGCGAAGTTGACCAAGAACATGATCACGGAGGCGAGGGCGCCCGCGACCGAGGAGATCAGGATGTCGCGGTTGTAGACATGGCTGAGCTCGTGGCCGATGACGCCGCGCAGCTCGCGCTCGTCCAGGAGGCGGAGGATGCCGTCCGTGCAGCACACGGCGGCGTTGCGCGGATTGCGGCCGGTCGCGAAGGCGTTCGGGGCCTCGGTGGGCGAGATGTACAGGCGGGGCATGGGCTGACGGGCCTGGGTGGAGAGCTCGCGGACCATGCGGTACAGCTCGGGGGCCTCGAATTCGCTGACCGGGCGGGCGCGCATCGCGCGCAGGGCCAGCTTGTCGCTGTTCCAGTAGGCGTACGCGTTGGTGCCGAGCGCCACGAAGAGCGCGACGAGCAGTCCCGTACGCCCGAAGAAACTGCCGATGACGAGGATGAGCGCGGACAGTCCCCCGAGGAGTACGGCGGTCTTCAACCCGTTGTGCCGGCGGTGCACGGTACGCCCTCCTGGTGGTGCGTGGGGGAACCCTCTGCTGACTGGTGCTTCCACTGTTCAGTGGACCCTCCCGTACTGGTCAACGCCAGGCGGGGAGCACTAGTTCCCTTGTGCGCGCAGGAGCGCCGTGGGCCGCGCGGGTGACGGCCGCGCGGGGCCGCGTCAGAACAGACCCGTGTCCGAGAACCTCAGGACGAGCTGCGGCGCCCCGGAGAGCGCGACACCGAGGACCGCGGTCACGGCGATGGCCGCCGTGAGGGGTGCGGGGACGCGGTGCTTCACCGGCTCGCCCTCGGGGGCGCGGAAGAGCAGCGCTGTCCACTGGAGGTAGTAGAAGAGCGCGATCACCACGTTCACCGCCATCACCACGGCGAGCCAGCCGAGACCCGCGTCGACCGCGGCCGAGAAGACCGTGACCTTCGCGAAGAGGCCGATGATGCCGGGCGGCAGGCCGGCGAGGCAGAGCAGGAAGAAGCCGAGGACGAGGGCGGCGAGCGGGCTGCGCGCGTACAGACCGCGGTAGTCGCTGACGCGGTTCATCCGCTGGGTGCGGCCGACGAGCGCGGCCACGGCGAAGGCCCCGAGGTTCACCGCCGCGTACATCAGGGCGTACGCCACGGTGGAGCCGATCGCCCGCTCGGCGTCGGCGGGTTCGTCGGCGTATCCGGCGGCGGCGATCGGCACCAGGAGGTAGCCGGCCTGGCCCACGGAGGACCAGGCGAGGAGGCGGACCGCGCTGTACGCGCGCGTGATCCGCTGGCGCAGGGCCGCGACGTTGCCCGCGGTCATGGTGAGCGCGGCGAGGACGGCGAGCGCGGGGCCCCAGACGTCCGCGTACGAGGGGAAGGCGACGACGGTGATGAGGATGAGCCCGGTGAAGCCGACGGCCTTGCCCACGACGGAGAGGTACGCGGCGACCGGCAAAGGCGCGCCTACATAGGTGTCGGGTACCCAGAAGTGGAAGGGGACGGCGGCCACCTTGAAGGCGAAGCCGACCAGGGTCAGGGCGACGCCGGTCTGGGCGAGCGTGTGCAGTTGCCCGTCGACGTTCTCCAGCTCGACGGCGATCTTCGTAAGGTGCAGGGTGCCGGTCGCCGCGTACACGAAGCTGACGCCCAGCAGGCTCACGGCGGTCGCGGTGACCGAGGAGAGGAAGAACTTCAGGGCCGCTTCGGAGGAGCGCTTGTCGCCGTACTTGAGGCCCACGAGGGCGAAGGCGGGCAGGGAGGCGACCTCCAGGGCGACGATGAGCGTCGCGAGGTCCCTGGACGCGGGCAGCAGGGCGGCGCCCGCCGCGGAGGAGAGCAGCAGGAACCAGTACTCCCCCGCGGGCAGTTCCTTCCCGGAGTCCTTGAGGGTGCTCATGGAGAGCAGCGCGGCCAGGAGGGCGCCGCCGAGGACGAGGAGCTGGATGACGAGGGTGAAGCGGTCGGCGGTGTAGCTGCACGCGTGCGTGCCGCCGCCGGTCAGGCAGAAGGTCGAGCGGTCGTCGTTCAGGAGGGGCAGCAGGGCGAGCGCCGCCGCGGCGAGCCCGGCCACGGAGACCCAGCCGAGCAGCGCCTTCTTGGCGTCGGCCAAGAAGAGGTCGGCGACGAGCACGACGAGGCCGACGACCGCCGCGATGGTGGGCGGCGCGATCGCGAGCCAGTCGACGGACTGGACGAGGCTTGCGGCGCTTTCGGCGGCCACGGTCACGACTTGCCTCCAGTGAGGAGCTTCTGCACGGCCGGGTCGGTCAGGCCGAGGAGTGCCGCGGGCCAGAGTCCGGCGAGGACAGTGAGGGCGACGAGCGGGGTCCAGGCGGCGTACTCGTAGCCGTGGACGTCGGCGAGCGCCTTGGGCTCGGGCTCGGGCTCGGCGGTGGCCTGCGGCATCGGGCCCATGCAGACACGGCGTACGACGATGAGCATGTACGCGGCGGTGAGCAGCGTGCCGATGGCGGCGATCGCCATGAATGTGAGGAAGGCCGGGCGGCTCAGGTCGTCGGCGGGCTCGAACGCGCCGAACAGCGCCAGCATCTCGCCCCAGAACCCGGCGAGGCCCGGCAGGCCGAGGGAGGCGACGGCGCCGAAGGCGAGCAGACCGCCGAAGCGGGGCGCCTTGCCGTAGAGGGCGGCGCCCGACTCCTTCGCGAGGGCGTCGAGGTCGGTGGTGCCGGTGCGGTCCTTCAACGCGCCGACGAGGAAGAAGAGCAGGCCGGTGATGAGGCCGTGGGCGATGTTGGCGAACAGCGCGCCGTTCACGCCGGTCGGGCTCATCGTCGCGATGCCGAGCAGGACGAAGCCCATGTGGCCCACGGACGAGTAGGCGATGAGGCGCTTGAGGTCGCCCTTCGCGCCCTGCCTGGCGAGGGCGAGGCAGGCGAGGGATCCGTAGATGATCCCGACGACCGCGAGGGCCGCGAGGTACGGCGCGAACTCCCGCATGCCGTCAGGGGCGATGGGGAGAACGATCCGGACGAACCCGTACGTACCCATCTTCAGCATCACGCCGGCCAGCAGGACCGAGCCGACCGTCGGCGCGGCGGTGTGTGCGTCCGGCAGCCAGCTGTGCAGCGGCCACATCGGCGTCTTGACCGCGAGCCCGATCCCGATCGCCAGAACGGCGATGACCTGCACGGATGTGCTCAGTCCCCGGCCGTTGTCAGTGGCGAGTGCCACCATGTCGAAAGTGCCGGACCTGAGCCCGATGAGGAGCAGGCCCAGCAGCATGACGACGGAGCCGAGCAGCGTGTAGAGGATGAACTTCCAAGCCGCCCGGGTCCGTTGCTCGCCGCCCCAGCGGGCGATGAGGAAGTACATCGGGATGAGCACCATCTCGAACGCCAGGAAGAACAGCAGCAGGTCGAGGACGGCGAAGGTCGCGAGGGTGCCGGACTCGAGCACGAGGATCAGTGCGACGAACGCCTTGGGGGACGGGCCCGCGGGCGGCTTGAAGTAGGAGTAGAGCGCGCAGAGGAAGGTCAGCAGCGCGGTCAGGACCAGAAGGGGGAGCGAGATGCCGTCGATGCCGAGGTGGATGCGCACGTCGAGTGCGGGAATCCAGCTGATGTCGGTCGTGGCCTGCATCTTCGACGGATGGTCGTGGTGGAAGCCGAGCGCGAGGACGATCGCGGCGAGCAGGATCACGCCGGTCACGGTCACTCCGTGGCGCAGCACGGACTGGTCGGGTGACTTCCCCTTCAGTCCGGGCGGGGCCGGGAGGAGAGCGGCCACCGCGCCGATGAGCGGGCCGACGACGATCAACGCCAGAAGAAACTGCATCACGGACTCACTGATACCGATCACGGCTGCTCACGCTCCGGCGGTGGCGACGAGGACGGCGGCGACGGCCAGGACGACCGTGCCTGCGAGCAGCGCGCTCAGATAGGTCTGCACGTTGCCGGTCTGCGCGCGACGGACGGCCGCGCCCAGCCAGCGGGGTGCGGTGCCCGCGCCGCGCACGTACGTGTCGACGACCTCGCGGTCGAGGAAGCGCACGAGGCGTGCGGCGGCCTGGACGGGGCGGACGAACAGGGCGGTGTAGACGGCGTCGAGCCGGAAGCCCGCGGCGGCGTGGCGGTGCAGGGGGCCGAGCAGCAGCCGGCCGGGGTCGGCCGGGTCTTCGGCCGAGGCCACGTCTCCGTAGGCGGGACGGTGGGTGGCGATGGCCTCCGCCTCGACCACTCCGCCGTCACCGCCCGGGCTCGCGGCCACCGCGCCCATCGGGACGCGCGCGGCGAGCGCGGTGGTGTGCCGCCAGGCGCCATAGGTGACGAGGGCCCCGACGAGCGCGAGGCCCGTGCCGAGGACGGAGGTCGTCAGTGTCGGCGTGAGTGAGTGGCCGTCGAACCAGTCCGGCAGGACACCGACGGTGAGACCGAACGCGAGGGAGGGCACGGCGAGGACCCAGAGCACGGCCGTCATCGCGACGGGCTGCCTGCCGTGGTCGGGGGCTTCGGTTCCCCTGCCGTGGAAGGCGAGCAGCCACAGGCGCGTCGCGTACGCGGCGGTGAGGAGGGCGGCCAGCAGGCCGGCGACGAGCACGATCCAGCCCGCGGCGGTGGGCACGGCGGCGTGGCCCGTGGCCGTGTGCTCGGCGGCGCCGAGCACCGCCTCCTTGGAGAAGAAGCCGCTGAAAGGCGGGATCGCGGCGAGCGCGAGGAGCGCCACGGTCATCGTCCAGTAGGCGTCGGGGACGCGGTCGCGCAGGCCCTTCATGCGGGACATGGCGGCCAGCGAGTTGGTGCCGGCGGCGTGGATGATCACGCCCGCGGCGAGGAACAGCAGCGCCTTGAAGGCGCCGTGGGACAGGAGGTGGAAGACGGCGGCACCGCGGTCGCCGACAGCGAGGGCACCGGTCATGTAGCCGAGCTGGCCGATCGTCGAGTAGGCGAGGACGCGCTTGATGTCGTCCTGGGCGAGCGCGGCGAGGGCCGAACCGGCCATGGTGACGGCGGCCATGACGGCGAGGACGACCAGGGCCGCGCCGGAGGTGGCGAAGACGGGGAGGAGCCGGGCCACGAAGTAGACACCCGCGGCGACCATCGTCGCGGCGTGGATCAGCGCGGAGACGGGCGTGGGGCCCGCCATCGCGTCGGGCAGCCAGGTGTGCAGCGGGAACTGCGCGGACTTGCCCGCCACGCCCGCGAGCAGCAGCAGGGCGATCAGCGTGGGGTGGTCGAGGCCACCGTCCGCGACCCTCGCGAGGATCGTCGTGACGCGGAAGGAGCCGGTGTCCGCGGCCAGGGCGAACAGGCCGATCAGGAAGGGGACGTCGCCGAGCTTGGTGACCAGGAAGGCCTTCAGGGAGGCGGCGCGCGCCTCGGGAGTCTCCCAGTAGTGGCCGACGAGGAAGTACGAGCAGATGCCCATGATCTCCCAGCCGACCAGGAGCACCATCAGGTCGCCGGAGTAGACGACGAGCAGCATCGCGGAGGTGAAGAGGGAGACGAGAGCGGCGTACGAGGGGTAGCGCGGGTCCTCGCGCAGGTAGCCCGTCGAGTAGATCTGCACGCAGGAGGCGACGACGCCGACCAGTACGGCGACGAGGGCGGCGAAGCCGTCGATGTGCAGGGCGAGTTCGACGGGGACCGAGCCGGTCGGGGTGAGCTCGGTGGCGGCGTCGACGGACCGGCCACCGCCCTGACGGACGGCCACGAGCACGGCGAGCAGCAGAGCCGTCAGCGTGGGCAGGACCGCGAGGGGGCGTACGAGTCCGGGGACCCGGCGGCCGAGCAGCAGGCCGGCCGCCGCGCCGAGGAACGGGAGGAGCGGAACGAGGACGGCGAGGGTGGTCGTGGTCACGCGGTGGCCTCAGCCTTCTGCGTCTGCTGTGACTGCTGCGGCTCCTGTGACTCCTGCCGCTCCTGCGGCTCCTGGTCCTCGGTGGACTCGGTGGACTCGGCGGTGTCGCGGAGTTCGTCGACGGCGGAGCTGCCGCGGTTGCGGTAGACGGCGAGGACGATCGCCAGGCCGATGCCGATCTCGGCGGCAGCGATGGCGATGGTGAACAGGGTCAGGGCCTGGCCGGCGTGGAGGGAGTCGCGGAGCCAGACGTCGAAGGCGACGAGGTTGAGATTGACGGCGTTGAGCATCAGCTCGACGGACATCAGGACCAGGATCGCGTTGCGGCGGGCGAGGACGCCGTAGACGCCGACGCAGAAGAGGAGGACGGCCAGGACGGCGGGATAGGCGAGGTGGAGGTGCATCAGCGGTCACCCTCCGGGGTCGACGGGTCCTCGGCGGGGGTCGCGGCGGGGTTGGCTGCGGGCTTCGCGGTGGTGTCCTCGGCGGGCTTCTTGCGGGAGAGGACGATGGCGCCGATCAGGGCCGCGAGGAGGAGTACCGAGAGCGCCTCGAAGGGGAGCACCCAGTGCCGGAAGAGGACCGAGCCTGTCACGTCGGTGGAGCCCTGGGCGGCGCCGTCCAGGTCGATCACCGTGGTGCGGAACGCGTCCACCACGACCCAGACAAGGGCGGCGGCTGCGACGAGGGCGACGGCGAACGCGATCGGCCGGTTGCGTGAGTCGGCGTCCGGGGAGCGGCCGATGGGCGCCCTGGTGAGCATCAGCCCGAAGAGGAGGAGAACGACGACGGAACCCACGTAGATGAGGACCTGCACCCAGGCGATGAACTCCGCGGTGAGCAGGAGGTACTCGACGGCGAGACCGCCGAGCGCCACCACGAGCCACAGCGCGGCGTGCACGAGCTGGCGGGTGGTGACGGTGATGACCGCCGCGCCGAGGGTGACGAGGCCGACGAGGAGGAAGGCGATCTCTACGCCGGTCGGGGAGAGGAAACCGTGGCTCTCCGAGGTCGCGGCGGCTGTCGCCACGGTGGCTGCTGCGGAGCTCACGACTCCCCTTCCTGCGGCTCGGACTGGGGCTTGGGCTCGGGCTGCGGCTTGGGCTCGGGCTGCGGTGCCGTCTCGGGCTGCGGTGCTGTCTCGGTGGCTGCCAGCTTTTCGGCGGTCTTGCGGGCGGCGGCGAGTTCCTTCGGGTCCTCGGCGCCGGGGTCGAGGGCCGGCGGCTCAGGGACCGTCCACATCCACTCGCGGAGCTTGTCGCGCTCGTGGGTGAGTTCGTGGATGTCGGTCTCGGCGTACTCGAACTCCGGCGACCAGAAGAGGGCGTCGAAGGGGCAGACCTCGATGCAGATGCCGCAGTACATGCAGAGGGCGAAGTCGATGGCGAAGCGGTCGAGGACGTTGCGGCTGCGCTCGCGTCCGCCGGGGGCGGCGGGCGGCACCGTCTCCTTGTGGGAGTCGATGTAGATGCACCAGTCGGGGCATTCGCGGGCGCACAGCATGCAGACCGTGCAGTTCTCCTCGAAGAGGCCGATGACGCCACGGGTGCGGGGCGGGAGTTCGGGCTGGGCCTCGGGGTACTGCTCGGTGACGGTCTTCTTCGTCATCGTGCGGAGGGTGACGGCGAGGCCCTTGGCGAGGCCTGACCCTGGGATCGGGGGCATCAGTTGATCGCCACCTTCACGATGCCGGTGAGCGCGATCTGCGCGAGGGCGAGGGGAATGAGCATGGTCCAGGCGAGCTTCTGGAGCTGGTCCTCGCGGAGACGGGGGTAGGACACGCGCAGCCAGATCACGACGAAGGCGAGGACGGCCGTCTTGAGCAGGGTCCAGACCCAGCCGAGCCCTTCGTCACCCCACGGGCCGTGCCAGCCGCCCAGGAACAGGACGGTGGTCAGACCGCACAGGACGACGATCCCGGCGTACTCGGCGAGGAGGAAGAGGGCGAAGCGGAGCCCGGTGTACTCGGTGTAGGCACCGAAGATGATCTCGGAGTCGGCGACCGGCATGTCGAAGGGCGGGCGCTGGAGTTCGGCGAGGCCCGCGACGAAGAAGACGAGGGCGCCGACGATCTGCCAGGGCAGCCACCACCACTCGAAGGCGTCGACGATGCCGGGCAGGGAGACCGTGCCCGCCGCCATCGCGACCGAGGCGGCGGCGAGCAGCATCGGGAGTTCGTAGGCGAGGAGCTGAGCGGCGGTGCGGAGGCCGCCGAGGAGGGAGAACTTGTTGGCGCTGGCCCAGCCCGCCATGAGCGAGCCGAGTACGCCGATGCCCATGACCGCGAGCACGAAGAAGATCCCCGCGTCGACGACTTCGCCGACCGCGCCCTCGCCGGGGCCGATCGGGATCGCGATCAGTACGAGGAGGTAGGGCAGGAGGGCGATCGCGGGGGCCAGCTGGAAGATGCGGCGGTCCGCCGCCGCCGGGACGACGTCTTCCTTCTGGGCGAACTTGACTCCGTCCGCGACGAGTTGGGCCCAGCCGTGGAAGCCGCCCGCGTGCATGGGTCCGAGGCGGCCCTGCATATGGGCCATCACCTTGTGCTCGGTCTGGCCGACGACGAGGGGCAGGACGAGGAACACCGCGAAGACGATGACGAGGCGCAGGGCGACGTCGAGGGCGTCGTTCACTCGGTGCCTCCGGCGTCTCGGGTGTCCCGGGTGTCTCGGGCGTTTCGGGCGTCTGCGGGGTTCGTCGTGGGCTCGGGCTTCGGGGCGGGCTCGGGCTCCGTCGTCGACTCGGGCTCCGTCGTGGGCTCGGGCTCCGCGGCGGCTTCGGGCGGGTCGGTGGCTTGGGGCGGGTCGGTGGCTTGGGGCTCGCCGGTGGCTTCGGGCCGTTCCGGCTTCGGCTGCTCCGAGGCGTCGAACGCCGGGCGGGCGTGGTGCCAGGGGGCGTCGGAGCTGCGCGGGGCGGCGGGCTTCGCCTCAGCCGGAGCCACGGCTTCCGGCGAAGCCGCAGCCTCGGGTGGAGCCACAGCCTCAGCCGGAGCAGCCGCCTCCGGCGAAGCCACCGGTTCCGGCGAAGCCCCAGCCGCAGCCTCCGGCGAAGCCGCGGCCTCGCCCGGAGTCGGGCCTCCGGCCTGTGGCCGTTGGGAAGCCGAGCCCTGGCTCACGCTGCGTGAACGCCTCGGGGGGCGGGTCGGGGCCTCCGGCTCGCCGGGGGTCACTGCGGCGTCATCGGCCGGTGGCGTCGGCGCGGCCTGGCTGGCAGAGCCCTGGCTCACGCTTCGGCTCCGCCGCACGGGACGTTCGCCACCGGCAGCCGTGCCCGCACGCCCCGCCGCGCCCGCGCGCCCCGCCCCCCGCGCCGGACGCGCCGGAGCCGGTGGGAGCTGGCCCTTGAGGGGGCCCCACTCGTTGGGGTCGGGTACGCCGGGGGGCAGCATCTGGCGGCGCTTGGGGCCGCCGTGTTCGGACTCGCCCGGCTCCTTGGCGCCCGGCCAGGCCTTGGCCACGCGTGCGGCGAGTACGAAGTCCTTGCGCAGCGGGTGGCCCTCAAAGCTCTCCGGGAGCAGCAGCGGGGTCAGACCCGGGTGGCCCTCGAACGTCACGCCGAACATCTCGTGGGTCTCCCGCTCGTGCCACGCGGCGCCCGCGTAGACGTCGACCGCGGAGGGGAGCAGCGGGGCCTCGTGCGCGACCGTCGTACGGAGCAGGAGACGTCGTACCGGAGAGAGCGCCACGACGTGGGCGCAGATCCGAAAGCCCGCGCCCGGCTCGTCGACCGCGCTCAGCCAGTCGAAGTACGTGCAGGCCAGCGTGGTGCGGGCGGTATCGAGGGCGGTGAGCCACTGTGCCGGGGGCACGTCGACGGTCAGGACGTCGTACGACTCCTCGGCCGTGGCCTCCGTACCGAAGAGCTCCTCGACGGGGCTCGGCAGCCAGCCGGTCACCGGTCGCCCTCCCCCGTCTTCGGAGCCGGGGAGACCTCGGCCGCCGGAGCCGCCGAGCCGGAAGCCGCCGCCGGGCCGGAAGCCGCGCCCGGAGCCGCCGGGGCCGGAGCCGGAGCCGGTGGTCCCTGGACCAGGCCGCTCCGCAGTGCCGCCGCGGAAGGGCGGCCACCGTTCCCGTACCGCTCCCCGAGCGACTCGTTCGCGATCTTCTCCTGGAGCTTGAGGATGCCCTGGAGCAGCGCTTCGGGGCGGGGCGGGCAGCCGGGGACGTAGACGTCGACCGGGATGATCTGGTCGACGCCCTTGGTGACGGAGTAGGAGTCCCAGTAGGGGCCGCCGCAGTTGGAGCAGGCGCCGAAGGAGATGACGTACTTCGGCTCGGGCATCTGCTCGTACAGGCGCTTCACCGCGGGCGCCATCTTGTCCGTGACGGTGCCGGAGACGACCATCAGGTCGGCCTGGCGCGGCCCCGGCGCGAACGGGATCACGCCGAGCCGGATGAAGTCGTGGCGCGCCATGGAGGCGGCGATGAACTCGATGGCGCAGCAGGCGAGGCCGAAGTTGAAGACCCAGAGGGAGTAGCGGCGGCCCCAGTTGAGGACCACCTTCATCGGCTCGGGGGCGAGGCGGGAGAGCACCCCCAGCCGCTTCGGCTCCGGAAGGTCCACAGGTGCGGAGGGATCAGGGGTCACGTCCACGTCAGGACGCCCTTCTTGTATGCGTACAGCAGGCCCACGGCGAGGAAGCCGAGGAAGATGAACATTTCCACGAGCGTCGTCGCGCCGTAGCCGGGCGCGGCGAAGACCGTCGCCCAGGGGAAGAGGAAGATCGAGTCGACGGCGAAGATCACGTAGAGGAAGGCGTAGACGTAGTAGCGGACCTGGGTGTGGGCCCAGCCCTCGCCGACGGGGTCGACGCCGCACTCGTACGTCAGGAGCTTCTCCGGGGTCGGTACCACCGGGCGGAGCAGCCGCCCCGCGCCGAAGGCGACGGCGACGAACAGCACGCCCACGAGGGCGAGCAGCCCGACGACGGAGTACGACTGGTAGTAGCTCGCCGAGACGTTGATCTGGTCGTAGGCCGCCGCGACGCTCGTCCGGTCGTAGGCCGCCGAGACGTTCATCGGGTCATAGCCCGTCGCGACGTTCATCGGGTCGTAGCCCGCCGCGACGCTCGTCTTGTCGTAGCCCGTCGCGGCGCTCGTCTGGTGGTAGCTCGCCGCGGCGTTCGTCACGTGCACGTCAGCCCCTCACTCCCTGACCGCCCTTGATGCCGATCGCGTCCACTCGCCGACCGCCCTTGTCCGATGCCGTGCGCGTCCACTCGCCGACCGCCCTGACCTGATCCCGTTCGACGATCTGTACGCACGGGAGTCTAGGGCCTGCTAAAGGCTCCGTAAGCAGAGCGTCACGCATCGGTCATCACTTGGCGGCACGTATGCGCCGGGCCGGGGGTGGGGTTATCCCCCGGGCGTCCGGGCGGAGCACCTCATGGCATTACGGCGGCGGGCCGTGCACTCTGGCGCTTATGACCGCACGCGCCACGCCCACGCACGACGACCGACCGCCCCCCGCGCGGCTCGCGTACGACCGGCACACCTGGAAGGAGATCTCCCAGCTCCTGACGAACCTGCCGGTGGGAATCGTCGGCTTCGCCTACGCGGTGCCCGTCGTCGCGCTGGGCGCGGGCCTGACGGTGACGGTCGTCGGCCTGCCGCTGCTCGCGCTCGGGCTGCTCGGCGCGCGCCGCTTCGGCATGTTCGAGCGGGCGCGGGCCAGGAAGCTGCTCGGGGTACGGGTGGAGGAGCCGAGCCCGATGCCGGGCATCGGCAGGAGCGGCTTCCCCGGCTGGCTGTGGTCGAGCCTGAAGGACCCGGTGGGCTGGCGCGCCATGCTGTACGCGTTCCTCCGGCTGCCCTGGGGCATCTTCACCTTCGTCGTCACGGTCATCGGCCTCTTCGTGCTCTGGCCGGTGCTGCCCTTCGTGGTGCGCGGCCTGACCAACGTGGACCGGGTGCTGGTGCGCGCACTCCTCTGCCCCTCCGACGAGTTGGAACGGCGCATCGCCGAACTGGAGTCCGACCGGGGCGTCGTCGTGGACACCGCGGCGGCCGACCTGCGCCGCATCGAGCGCGATCTGCACGACGGCGCGCAGGCCCGCCTGGTCGCCCTCGCCATGGGGCTCGGCCTCGCCAAGGAGAAGCTGACCGAGGACCCGGAAGCCGCCGCCCGCATGGTGGACGAGGCGCACGGCGAGGTGAAGGTCGCCCTCCAGGAACTGCGCGACCTGGCCCGCGGCATCCACCCCGCCGTCCTCACCGACCGCGGTCTGAACGCCGCGCTCTCCTCCCTCGCCGCCCGCTGCACGGTGCCGGTGAGGGTCACCGCCGACCTGCCGGCGCGCCCGGCGGCGGCCATCGAGGGCAGCGCGTACTTCACGGTCTCCGAGCTGCTCCAGAACGTCAGCAAGCACAGCGGGGCGCGGCAGGCGAGCGTCGAGGTGTGGCGTGCCGAGGACCGCCTGCTGATCCAGGTGTGGGACGACGGCAAGGGGGGCGCGCGGCTCGACGGCGGCTCGGGCATGGCGGGGCTCGCAGACCGGCTCGGCGCCGTCGACGGGCTCTTCATCATCGACTCGCCGCCGGGCGGTCCCACGACGATCACCGCGGAACTGCCGTGGCGGGACCGCGCCACGAACACGGCTACGGGCGTACGCCTCGCGTGACCTGAAGCGAAGCCCGTGACGGTTCCCGTGATGGTCCCGGCCGGGTGCCACGGGGTAGGGAAAACCCCCGCTCCAAGACGCCGACGCACTCCATGGTCGCGTCCGCCGCGCCAAGCGACTCTGTAAGCACGGCAAATGCACCGCAACGGCGACGGCAACGGCAACGGCAACGGCAACGGCAACGGCAACGGCAACGGCAACGGGCAGCTCTAGCAGAAACGGATGGCAGCGATGGCCATGGACCACGGACAGGGGTACACGTACATGGAGCGGCCCGGCACGGAGCGGTCCGACATGGAGCGGTCCGGCTTCCACGGAGGCGGCGTCGCGAAGAGGCACCGCCTGCCCGCCGGGCTGCGCGCGCCGATCGAGGCCCGCGCCTGGAAGGAGTTCGGCTACACCCTGCTGAGCCTGCCGATCGGCATCACGGCCTTCGTCTTCGCGGTCACGATGCTCTCCCTGGGCGCCGGCCTGCTGATCACCTTCATCGGCATCCCGGTGCTCGCCGCCGCGCTGGCGGGATGCCGCGGGATCGGCGCTCTGGAGCGGACGAGGGCGAGGGCGCTGCTCGACCTGGACATCGCGGCGCCGGAGCCGCTGCGCCCCCGGACGCGCGGCGCGTTCTCGGTCATCGGGGCCGTCCTCAAGAGCGGCGCGTCCTGGCGGCACGTGCTCTACTCGCTGCTGCTCATGCCGTGGTCGATCTTCTCGTTCGTCGTGGCGGCGGTCTTCTGGAGCTACGGCTGGATGATGCTCACGTATCCGCTGTGGTTCTGGCTCTTCCCGCTGTACGGGGGTCAGGGCGGCATCCAGCTCTACGGTGACGACAACCACAGCATCTACCTCGACAACCCCTTCGAGATCGGCGTCACCGCGGCGACCGGCCTGCTCGTCACGCTGGCCACCCCCTGGATCCTGCGGGCCCTGACGACCGTGGACCGCGTGGCGGTCGTCGGGCTGCTCGGCCCCTCGCGCCTCGCGACCCGCGTCGTCGAACTGGAGTCGGACCGCGGCGTCGTCGTGGACACCGCGGCGGCCGACCTGCGCCGCATCGAGCGCGATCTGCACGACGGCGCGCAGGCCCGCCTGGTCGCCCTCGCCATGGACCTGGGCCTCGCCAAGGAGAAGCTGACCGAGGACCCGGAAGCCGCCGCCCGCATGGTGGACGAGGCGCACGGCGAAGTGAAGGTCGCCCTCCAGGAGCTGCGCGACCTGGCCCGCGGCATCCACCCCGCCGTCCTCACCGACCGCGGCCTCGACGCGGCGCTGTCCGCGCTCGCCGCCCGCTGCACGGTGCCGGTCCAGGTGGAGGTCGACCTGGCGACGCGCCCTGCGGCCGCCATCGAGGGCATCGCGTACTTCACGGTCTCCGAGCTGCTCCAGAACGTCAGCAAGCACAGCCGGGCGACGCAGGGTTCGGTCGACGTGTGGCGGTCGGACGACCGGCTGATGCTCCAGGTCATCGACAACGGCGCGGGCGGCGCCGACGTCTCGGCGGGCTCCGGGCTCGCGGGGCTCGCGGAGCGGCTCGACGCGGTCGACGGAATCCTCGTGGTGGACTCACCGCAGGGCGGCCCGACCTCGGTCACGGCCGAACTCCCCTGGCGCCACGCCTGAGCCGCCGGGCGCCACGCTTCAGCCGCCGGACGCCACGCCACAACTCACAAGCGCCCGGCACAAGTTGCCCGGCAGCCCCGTCTTCGGCCCCGCACCGCCCCGTTCCGCCCCCGGACCGGGGCGGCGCGGTGTGCCATGGACGTGCCCAGTCTGGTGACAGAGCCGGTGAGCAGCCGCGGATCGCGCGATACTGGGGTGGCCGGGTGTACGGACCGACGTGACGGACGTCGGACGGGGCCCCGGCAGCCGAGCGGTCGGGGGGCCGAGAACAGTGGAGGACACAGTGCGGGTGGTCATCGCCGAGGATTCAGTGCTGCTCAGGGAGGGCCTGACCCGGTTGCTGACCGACCGCGGGCACGACGTGGTCGCCGGCGTGGGTGACGCGGAGGCCCTGATCAAGACGATCACCGACCTCGCGGCGCGGAACGCCCTGCCGGACGTGGTCGTGGCCGACGTGAGGATGCCGCCGACGCACACCGACGAAGGGGTGCGGGCCGCGGTGTATCTGCGTTCCGTGCATCCCGACCTCGGGGTGCTTGTCCTCTCGCAGTACGTCGAGGAGCAGTACGCCACCGAACTGCTCGCCGGGTCGAGCCGGGGCGTGGGCTATCTGCTCAAGGACCGCGTCGCGGAGGTGCGGGAGTTCGTCGACGCGGTGGTGCGGGTGGCCGAGGGCGGCACGGCGCTCGACCCCGAGGTCGTGGCGCAGCTCCTCGGCCGCAGCCGGAAGCAGGACGTTCTCGCGGGGCTCACACCGCGTGAGCGCGAGGTACTCGGGCTGATGGCCGAGGGACGGACGAACTCCGCGGTCGCCCGGCAGCTCGTGGTGAGCGACGGAGCCGTGGAGAAGCACGTCAGCAACATCTTCCTGAAGCTCGGCCTGTCCCAGAGTGACGGGGATCACCGACGCGTGCTCGCCGTTCTCACCTACCTCAACTCGTGACGGCGGACAATCTGGCGGGTAACTACTGACCCAGAAGCATCACTCAGAACCACCGCACGATCACACGGAGCACCGATCAGCCGTACGAGCCACAGTCAGTCCTAGAACCAGAGGATGAGCGGGGAGCGTCATCTATGAAGGGCCGGGGGGCGAGGCAGAACATGGCAAATCAGCGCGAGAAGGCGTCTCAAAAAGGCGTCCATCATGCGAGCTACCCGAGGAAGGCCCCCCTTACCGACGTAGGGTGGGCCCTGGGAACGCCGGGCGTCCCGGCGCTCTCGTTCAGCCGCCTCGAGGGAGGTCCAGTTCAGTGACCAGCCAGGTCAGTAGCCAAGCGGAGCAGGCCGACGCGGCAGTCGTCGGGGGGCAACGCAAGTCGCCCGAGAAAGATGTGCGGCGTCTGGACCGGGTGATCATCCGTTTCGCGGGTGACTCCGGTGACGGCATGCAGCTCACGGGCGACCGGTTCACTTCGGAGACGGCGTCGTTCGGAAACGACCTGTCGACGCTGCCCAACTTCCCGGCCGAGATCAGGGCGCCCGCCGGAACCCTGCCGGGCGTGTCCTCCTTCCAGCTGCACTTCGCCGACCACGACATCCTCACGCCGGGCGACGCGCCGAACGTGCTGGTGGCGATGAACCCGGCGGCGCTGAAGGCGAACATCGGCGACGTGCCGCGCGGCGCGGAGATCATCGTGAACACGGACGAGTTCTCCAAGCGGGCGATGCAGAAGGTCGGCTATGACACCTCGCCGCTGGAGGACGGCTCCCTGGACGGCTACAGCGTGCACCCGGTGCCGCTGACCACGCTGACGGTGGAGGCGCTGAAGGACTTCGACCTCCCGCGCAAGGACGCGGGCCGGTCCAAGAACATGTTCGCCCTCGGCCTGCTGTCGTGGATGTACCACCGGCCGACCGAGGGCACGGAACGCTTCCTGCGGACCAAGTTCGCCAAGAAGCCGGCGATCGCCGAGGCGAACATCGCCGCCTTCCACGCGGGCTGGAACTTCGGCGAGACCACCGAGGACTTCGCGGTCTCCTACGAGGTCGCCCCGGCCACGGCGGCCTTCCCCACCGGCACCTACCGCAACATCTCCGGGAACCTGGCGCTGTCCTACGGGCTGATCGCGGCGGGCCGGCAGGCGGATCTGCCGCTGTATCTGGGCTCGTATCCGATCACGCCGGCCTCGGACATCCTGCACGAGCTGTCCAAGCACAAGAACTTCGGCGTGCGCACCTTCCAGGCCGAGGACGAGATCGCCGGGATCGGCGCGGCGCTGGGCGCGGCCTTCGGCGGCTCGCTGGCGGTGACGACGACGTCCGGTCCTGGTGTGGCGCTGAAGTCGGAGACCATCGGCCTCGCGGTCTCCCTGGAACTGCCGCTGCTGGTCGTGGACATCCAGCGCGGCGGCCCCTCCACCGGCCTGCCGACCAAGACCGAGCAGGCCGACCTGCTCCAGGCGATGTACGGGCGCAACGGCGAGGCGCCGGTGCCGATCGTGGCGCCCAGGACCCCGGCGGACTGCTTCGACGCGGCGCTGGAGGCGGCCCGCATCGCGGTCACCTACCGCACCCCGGTCTTCCTGCTCTCCGACGGCTACCTGGCCAACGGCTCCGAGCCCTGGCGCATCCCCGAGGTCGACGAACTGCCCGACCTGCGGGTGCAGTTCGCCTCCGGCACCAACCACACCGAGGACGACGGCACCGAGGTCTTCTGGCCCTACAAGCGTGATCCGCAGACCCTGGCCCGCCCCTGGGCGATCCCGGGCACGCCGGGCCTGGAACACCGCATCGGCGGCATCGAGAAGCAGAACGGCACGGGCAACATCTCCTACGACCCGGCCAACCACGACTTCATGGTCCGCACCCGCCAGGCCAAGGTCGACGGCATCCGGGTACCCGACCTCGAAGTCGACGACATGGACGGCAAAGCCACCACCCTGGTCCTGGGCTGGGGCTCCACGTACGGACCGATCACGGCGGCGGTGCGCAGGCTGCGCGCGGCCGGGCAGCCCATCGCCCAGGCCCATCTGCGCCACCTCAACCCCTTCCCCGCCAATCTCGGCGAGGTCCTGAAGGGCTACGACAAGGTGGTGGTCCCCGAGATGAACCTCGGCCAGCTCGCCACCCTCATCAGGGCGAAATACCTGGTGGACGCGGTCTCGTACAACCAGGTCAACGGAATGCCGTTCAAGGCCGAGCAGCTCGCCACCGCTTTGAAGGAGGCCATCGATGGCTGACACGAAGACGGCCGAGTCGGAAGGCACCGGGAGCACGATCGAAGCGCTTTCCCTGGTGCCCAAGGCCGAGGCCAAGCAGTCCATGAAGGACTTCAAGTCCGACCAGGAGGTGCGTTGGTGCCCCGGCTGCGGTGACTACGCCGTGCTGGCGGCCGTGCAGGGCTTCATGCCCGAACTCGGCCTGGCGAAGGAGAACATCGTCTTCGTCTCGGGCATCGGCTGCTCCTCCCGCTTCCCGTACTACATGAACACCTACGGGATGCACTCCATCCACGGCCGCGCCCCGGCCATCGCCACCGGCCTGGCCTCCTCGCGTCGCGACCTGTCCGTGTGGGTGGTCACCGGGGACGGCGACGCGCTGTCCATCGGCGGCAACCACCTCATCCACGCCCTGCGCCGCAACGTGAACCTGAAGATCCTGCTGTTCAACAACCGGATCTACGGCCTCACCAAGGGCCAGTACAGCCCCACCTCCGAGGTCGGCAAGATCACCAAGTCGACCCCGATGGGCTCCCTGGACGCCCCCTTCAACCCCGTATCCCTCGCCATCGGCGCGGAGGCCTCCTTCGTGGCGCGCACGGTCGACTCCGACCGCAAGCACCTCACCAGCGTGCTGCGGGAGGCCGCCGAGCACCCCGGCACGGCCCTGGTGGAGATCTACCAGAACTGCAACATCTTCAACGACGGCGCCTTCGAGGTCCTGAAGGACAAGCAGCAGGCCGAGGAAGCGGTCATCCGCCTGGAGCACGGACAGCCCATCCGCTTCGGCACCGACGCCTCCAAGGGTGTCGTACGCGATCCGGCCACCGGCGACCTGAAGGTCGTCGCGGTCACACCGGAGAACGAGCGCGACATCCTCGTCCACGACGCGCACTCCACGTCGCCGACGACCGCGTTCGCCCTCTCCCGCCTGGCCGACCCGGACACCCTGCACCACACCCCGATCGGCGTCTTCCGCAACACCGAACGCCCGGTCTACGACACGCTCATGGCCGACCAGCTCGACACCGCCATCGAGCAGAACGGCAAGGGCGACCTCGCCGCGCTGCTCGCGGGCGGCGACACATGGACGGTCGTCGGCTAGCCCGGCGCCGTTCGTCCCGCGGCCGAGGCCCGTTCCTGATCTCTCAGGACCGGGCCTCGTCGTATGCCGTGCGTGCCTTCTGTACGTCGGCCATGCGCCGCTCCGTCCAGGCCGCGAGGGCCCTGACCTGCTCGGCGGCCTCGCGGCCCAGCTCCGTGAGGGAGTAGTCGACGCGGGGCGGGATGACCGGCTTGGCGTCGCGGTGCACCAGGCCGTCGCGCTCCAGGGTCTGCAACGTCTGGGTCAGCATCTTCTCGCTGACGCGGCCGATGGCGCGGCGCAGCTCGCTGAAGCGGTACGAGCGCTCCTCCAGGGCGATGAGCGCGAGCACGCCCCAGCGGCTCGTGACGTGCTCCAGGACGAGCCGGTGCGGACACATGGCCTCGCCGTCGCGCATCGCCTGAAGTTTCATCGCCTGCGGATTCGAGGTGCTTACTACCCCTTCACTTACTGCCATGCCAGTACCTTACTTCAAAGTGGGTACTTTCCAATAGTTAGTGCCAAGCCTAGGGTGAGTGTCATACGGAACTTCAACCGCGTAACAGGAGCATTCAGACATGAGCATCGTCGTCACCGGAGCCACCGGACACCTCGGCCGCCTCGTCATCGAGGGCCTCCTCGCCGCCGGCGTGCCCGCGGCGGAGGTCGTCGCCGCCGTCCGCGACAAGGACAGGGCCGCCGGCCTCGCCGAGCGCGGCGTCGAGCTGCGGATCGCCGACTACAACGCCCCCGAGACGCTGAGCGGCGTCTTCGCGGCGGGCGACCGGGTCCTGCTGATCTCCGGCAGCGAGGTCGGGCAGCGGGTGCCGCAGCACCGCGCGGTGATCGGCGCCGCGCGCGACGCCGGCGTGGCGCTGCTCGCCTACACGGGGATCCTCGGCGGCCCCGACGCCGACTTCGACCTGGCGGCCGAGCACAAGGCGACCGAGGAGCTGATCCTGGAGTCGGGGCTGCCGTACACGTTCCTGCGGAACGGCTGGTACCACGAGAACTACACCGAGAACCTCGCGCCCGTCCTCGCGCACGGCGCCGTCGTCGGCTCCGCCGGCGAGGGCCGCATCGCCTCCGCCTCGCGCGCCGACTACGCCGCGGCGGCCGTCACCGTCCTGACCGGCGAGGGCCACGAGGGCAAGGCCTACGAGCTGAGCGGCGACGTCGCGTGGAGCCTGCGGGAGTACGCCGCGGAGGTCGCGCGGCTCAGCGGCAAGGAGATCTCGTACGCGGACGTCTCCGCCGATGAGCACCTCGCGGTGCTCACCGGGGCCGGGCTGCCGGAGCCGCTGGCCGCGATACTCGTCGACGTCGACGCGGCCATAGGGCGGGGGCGCCTCGCGGGGACGAGCGGTGACCTCTCCCGGCTGATCGGCCGGCCCACCACCCCCATCGCGGACGCGGTGGCCGCGGCCCTGCGCGGCTAAGGCCAGGGGCTAGGGGCCAGGGGTTTCGGGCCGGGGTGATGTCATGAGCGTCTCCCTCATACGGACATGACAGGCGGGGCCCCTCGGCGCTACCTTCGTACCGGCAGCGTGGGGCTGTCGTGCAGCGAGGAGGGGCCGTGGACAGCGGAGCAGCCGAAGCGTCGAGGCGCGAGCAGCGCGCAGGGCTCCTGAACGGCTTCGCGGCCTATGGGATGTGGGGCCTGGTCCCCCTCTTCTGGCCGCTCCTCAAGCCCGCCGGGGCCGGGGAGATCCTCGCGCACCGCATGGCGTGGTCGCTCGTCCTGGTGGGCGTCGCGCTGCTCTTCGTACGGCGATGGGGCTGGGCCCGCGAACTCGTGCGGCAGCCGCGCAGGCTGGGCCTGGTGACGATCGCCGCGGCGGTCATCACCGTCAACTGGGGCGTCTACATCTGGGCCGTGAACTCCGGCCACGTCGTCGAGGCCTCGCTCGGCTACTTCATCAACCCCCTGGTCACCATCGCCATGGGCGTCCTGCTCCTCGGCGAACGGCTGCGCCCCGTGCAGTGGACGGCGGTCGCCGTCGGCCTCGCGGCGGTCCTCGTGCTCGCCTTCGGCTACGGGCAGCCGCCGTGGATCTCGCTCTGCCTCGCCTTCTCCTTCGCCACGTACGGCCTGGTCAAGAAGAAGGTCAACCTCGGGGGCCTGGAGTCGCTCGCCGCCGAGACCGCCGTGCAGTTCCTGCCCGCGCTCGGCTATCTGGTGTGGCTCGGCGCGCAGGGCGACGCCACGTTCGGCACGGAGGGCCTCGGGCACGGGGCGCTGCTCGCGGCCACGGGTGTGGTGACCGCCGCCCCGATGGTCTGCTTCGGGGCCGCGGCGATACGGGTGCCGCTCTCGACGCTGGGGCTGCTTCAGTACCTCGCCCCGGTCTTCCAGTTCCTCCTCGGCATCCTCTACTTCCACGAGGCCATGCCGCCCGAGCGCTGGGCGGGCTTCGGGCTCGTATGGCTGGCGCTCTCCCTGCTCACGTGGGACGCGCTGCGGACGGCGCGGCGCAACGCCACCCGTCTGGCCGCCGCCCGGAAGGCCGCTGCCGCCGAGCCGGCAGCCCCCACGAAGGGCGAGCCGGAGCCCGCGGCCTGAGGGCGCAGCTCAGCTCCGCGGGGGCCGAGTCGTGCAGAGACGCCCAGCGTTTTGCACCTATCCCTGCCATGAGGTAACCGCTATAACTGGTTACATGACCACTCTGCACTGGAAGCTCGTCATCGACGCCACCGATCCGCACGCCCAAGCCGCGTTCTGGGGCGAGGTGTTGGGCTACGAGATGGAGGACCACAGCGCCCTGGTCGACCGCCTCCTCGGCTTCGGCGCGGTGCCGGAGGCGGTCACCGTCCGGCTCGGCGACCGCCGCGCGTGGCGCGACCTCGCCGCGGTGCGGCACCCTGAGGACCCGCACGAGCCGGAGAGCGGCACCGGCCTGGGCCGCCGCATCCTCTTCCAGCGCGTCCCCGAGCCCAAGTCCGGCAAGAACCGCCTCCACCTGGACGTCCACTCGGCGCCGGGGCGGCGCGACGACGAGGTGACCCGCATCGAACTCCTGGGCGCCACCGTGGCGCGGCACGTCAAGGAGCAGGGCGGCGAATGGGTGATCATGACGGACCCGGAGGGGAACGAGTTCTGCGTCCACTAGCCGGCTCTCCGCTGGGGGTAGCAGGCTCTCCACTGGGGGCGCGGGGCATGCGGTGGCAAGCTGGGGCGTACGCCGTTGACGCCCGTTCCGTCGCGTAGGAGGCCCCCGCATGGCCGTGACCGGCAGGCCCGTGGCCGAGGAGCGCTTACACGAGGCGGCGTCCGGCCCCCGCCGAATGCCCCGCCCGCACCACCTCCTCCTCGCCGCCTGCGCCCTCTACGCCCTGCTGTCCCTCGCCCTCGTGCCGCTCACCCTGCCTCTCGGGTGGGACGAGCTCGTCTACGTCAGCCGGTTCTCCCCGTACGGGCCGGGCACGGACTTCAGCGCGCCCCGTACCCGTGGTGTGCCCTTGCTGGTCGCGCCCGTGGCTTCCTGGAGCGACTCCGTCGTGCTGCTCCGGGTGTGGCTGCTCCTGCTCTCCAGTGCCGCCCTCTACCTGGCGTTCCTGCCGTGGCTACGGGTGTTGCGGCGAGGCTCGGCCGTCGGCGTCGCCGCCGCGCTGTACGGCGGGCTGTGGATCACGTCGTTCTACGCGAACGGCGCCATGCCCAACCACTACACCGCCATGGGGGGCGTCGGGGCGGTCGGTCTTTTCCTGTGGCGGCGGCAGTCGTCCGTCACGTACGCCGGGGTCGCGGGCTGGCTCGCGCTCGCCACGCTCATGCGCCCCAACGACGGCTTCGCCCTCGGCCTGCCGCTTCTGCTCGCCGCGCTGATCGTGCCCGCCTGGCGGGGGCGGGGGCGCGTCCTGGCCGTGCTCGGCGGGCTCGCGGGGGGCACGCTGCCCTGGGCCATCGAGGCGTACGTACGCTTCGGCGGCGTCCGTGAACGGCTCGCCGAGGCCAGCGAGGTGCAGGGGGACCTGCGTCCGCTGCTGTCCGCCGCGCACCACTTCACCGTGATGGACGGGCCACTGCTCTGCCGCCCGTGCAACAACGACGGCATCCGACTCGTAGCAGCGGAGTGGTGGCTCCTGCTGCCGCTCCTGGTCGGGATAGGCCTATGGAACCTCCACCGCAGCACCCCCCGCACGCCAAGGCTCGGCCACGGCCGGGGGGCCACGCCAACGCCGGGTGCTCGCCACCACCAGGGGGATGCACCACTGTCACGCCTTCGGCACAGCCGGGAGGATGCACCGCCACCGAGTGCCGGCCACCGCCAAGGGGACGCGCCGCCGGGTGATCGGCGCGGGTGGGAGTTGGCCGGTTGTTGGCTTGGCGTGGTCGGTGGTCTCGTCGTCGCGCTGCCCTATCTTCTGCTCGTTCCCTACGCTGCGCCCCGCTTCCTTCTCCCCACCCACGCCCTGCTCGCTCCCGCCGCCGCCCTCGGGCTGCTCGCCGTGGTCGACCTCGTTCGCGGGGCACGGCTTCGGAGGGTTGCCGCCGCCGGGCTCGCGCTCGCCCTTGCCGGGCACCTCGCCGTACAGGCCGCCCTCGCCCACGGCAACGCCCGCATCCAGGCCGGCGCCCGCGGCGACTGGCAGCGCATCGCCGAGGCCCTGCACCAGCACGGCGTCGGCGGCGTGACCGAGCCCTGCGTGCTGGCCGGCAACACGTCCGTCATCCCCGTCGCCCACACCGCCGGCTGCGCGCCCGGCGGCCTGGCCGACCCGCGCCACCCCGCCGCCCTCGTCCTGCGCGGCGCGGCGCCCCCGCGCTGGGCCCACGACTGGCCCCGCCACACGGTGCCCGCCACGTACGCCCCCGGCTGGGTCATCCACGTACGCCCCTGAAGCCCGCACCCCTGGACGCAATTCCTTGCACGTGCATATAGTGCGCATGCAAGGAACTGATGGAGCAGAGCCGCAGAGCCATAGAGCCGTAGAGCCATATCCAGGGGGATTTTCCATGAGCCGCACGTTCCTCTTCGTCCTCGGCAGCGCCCGCACCGGGGGCAACACCGAGACCCTGGCCCGCAAGGCCGCCGAACAGCTTCCCGCCGACGTGGAGCAGCGCTGGCTGCACCTGGCCGACCTGCCGCTGCCCGACTTCGAGGACCTGCGGCACGACGGCATCGGGCCCCGCGCACGCCCCCGGCCCACCAGCGGCAACGAGGCGCTGCTGCTCGACGCCACCCTCGAAGCCACCGACATCGTCATCGCCTCGCCGCTGTACTGGTACTCCGTCTCCGCCACCACCAAGCGCTACCTCGACTTCTGGGACGCCTGGCTGGAGGTTCCGGAGGTCGACTTCAAGGAGAGCCTCAAGGGCCGCACCCTGTGGGGCGTCACCGCGCTCGCGCACCGCGAGGAGGAGGTCGCCGAGCCGCTCATCGGCACGCTGCGGAACACCGCCGCGTTCTTCCCGATGCGCTTCGGCGGCGTCCTGCTCGGCAACGGCAGCCAGCCCGGCAACGTACTCGCCGACGAGCAGGCTCTGCTCCGCGCCAAGACGTTCTTCGCCCAGGAGCCGCAGGTGGCGCGCTTCCCGTACGACAAGGACTGAGCCGACGGCGGCCGGCGTCAGGCCATGATGTCCTTCGCGCCGAACCGCGCCCACGCCGCCGAGCCGAAGACGGCCGCGTACAGCCCCTGCATCTGCAGGTTCTTGACGAGGTCGTCCCAGTAGACCGGCTCGCGCATCAGGTCCGCGAAGGACAGCCAGTAGTGCGAGAAGAAGTACGGGTGCAGGCCGTGCAGCTGCGGTATCTGGTCGAGGATCTGAACCGTGATCAGCAGCCCCACGGTCGTCGCCATCGCCGCGATCCCGCTGCTGGTCAGCGTCGACACGAACAGGCCGAGCGCCGCGACGCCGACCAGTGACGCGGCGACGACGAGCGCGATGAGCAGGGCCCGCAGCAGCCCATCGCCGAAGCTCATGCGCGTGCCGGAGATCGTGGTGACCTCACCGAGCGGGAAGAGGATCGCGCCGGTCGCCAGCGCGGACACGGCGACGACCAGCGTCGCGACCAGGCAGAACGTCAGCGTGGTCGCATACTTGGCGAACAGCAGCCGGGTGCGGCCCGCGGGCGCGACGAGGAGGTAGCGCAGCGTCCCCGCGTTCGCCTCGCCCGCGATGGCGTCGCCCGCGACCACCCCGACGGCCATGGGCAGGAAGATCGGCAGCGTCGCCGCGAGCGCGGTGAAGACCAGGAACAGGCCGTTGTTGGTGATCTGCGCGATGAAGGCGGGGCCGCCCCCTTCGCCGCCCCCGCCGATCGTCGAGCCGTCGCTCGTCTCGATCTTCACGGCGACGCCGACCAGGATCGGCACGGCGGCCAGCACGCCGAGCAGCGCGAGCGTCCGCCAGCGGCGGAAGGTGATCGTCAGCTCGCTGCGGAACAGCCCGAGCGTCCAGAGCGCACGCACCCCCCGCGCACCCCCCACAACCACGGCCCCCGCCCGCCCGGGGCCACCCGGCGACACAGCCCCCGGCTGCCCCGAGGCACCCGCCGCCACAGCCCCCGACTCCCCGGGGCCATCCGCCGACGCAGCCCCCGACAGCCCGGAGACACCCGCCGACGCAGCTCCCGACAGCCCCGGGCCGCCCGCCGACGCAGCCCCCGCCCGCCCGGAAGCACCCGCCGCCACAGCCCCCGGCTGACCAGGGCCGTCGTCCGCCCTCATTTGCTCGGGCATGCCCGCCGGCTCATCCCGCGACATCGAACCCCTCCCCCGTCAGCGCCACGAACGCGTCCTCCAGGGAGGCACGTTCAAGGCCGAAGCCCCGGACGCGCACCCCCGCTTCGACCAGCGCGGCGTTCAGGTCGGCCAGGTCCGTGTCCTCGCCCGCCGGGTCCTTGCCCGGCGGTTCGCCGCTCACGCGCTCCTCCGTCACGACGAGATCCGCCACGCCCCGCTCCTTCAGGACGCGCGCCGCCTCGCCCGCGTCCGGTGTCGTCACGACCAGCCTGCCGCGCGCGCCCGCCGCGAGGTCGGCCACGGGGCCCTGCGTGATGAGGCGGCCCCGCGTCATCACGGCCACGTGCGTGCAGACCTGCTCGATCTCATCGAGGAGGTGCGAGGAGAGGAAGACGGTCGTGCCCTCCGCCGCCAGTTCCCGCACCAGCGTGCGGATCTCCCGCATGCCCTGGGGGTCGAGGCCGTTCGTCGGCTCGTCGAGGACGAGGAGCCGCCGGGGCTGGAGCAGCGCCGCCGCGAGGCCGAGCCGCTGCTTCATCCCGAGCGAGTACGCCTTCGCCTTCTTGCCGGCGGCGGCGGTCAGACCCACCCGGTCGAGAGCGGCCTCGGCGCGCCTTCGGCGGGTACGGGGATCGGCTGCCGGATCGGCGGAGTCGTACCGCAGGAGGTTGTCGCGGCCCGACAGGAAGCCGTACAGGGCAGGGCCCTCGATCAACGCACCGACGTGCGGGAGCACGGTCCGCGTGGCGCGCGGCATGGGGCTTCCGAGGACCCGGGCGGTGCCGGAGGTCGGGGCGATCAGGCCCATCAGCATGCGGATGGTGGTGGTCTTGCCCGAGCCGTTGGGGCCGAGGAAGCCGAAGACGCTGCCCTCGGGGACGCTGAGGTCGAGCCGGTCGACGGCCGGATGCCTGCCGTAGCGCTTGGTGAGGGCGTGCGTCTCGATCACGAGGCGGCCGGAGCCCGCGGGGGCTCCGCCGCCGCCATGGTCCGCTTCCGCGTCCCGCGGCGTCGCGGGTCCCCCGATGGTGCCTGGCACCGCTTCCTCCTGTCGCCCGGGCCCCCGGGCCGTCCGGACCGCATCCGTACGCGTGGCCGCCCGAGCGGCGGGCCGTGTGCGCCGGGAGGACCGGCACCGCTGACCCGCCGCTCAGGCTGCGTCCCTAGCGGTTCGCCGCCTTGACCAGCGCGTCCTTCGTGACCGCACCCACATAGACCTTGCCTTCGTCGGTGACGAGGGCGTTGATCAGCCGGGTCGAGAAGACCGTGCCGGAGCCGAACTTGCCGTCGACCCGGTCGCCGAGGGAGTCGAGCAGCTTCTGCGCGTCCGGCGGGACATCGCCCGACCCGGCCGTCGGCATGCCCTGGCCGCCCGGCAGCTTCAGCTCGGCTATGGAGCTCCAGCCCTCGCCGATGACCTTCAGGTCGTTGAGGTCCTGCTCCTTGAACTCCTCGCCGCCCTTGGCCCCGTCCTTGGCTTCGCGGCTCTTCGCCTCGTCGTCGGCCTCGGTGACCTTCGCGCCCTTGGGCGGCGTGAAGTCGAACGTGGAAGCGGACGGCTTGCCGAAGTCGACCTTCGTGAAGCCCGCGTCGACGACGGCCGCGCCACCGGAGGCCGGGGTCAGGGTGAACTTGAGCGGCGTACCCGTCTTGGCGTCCACCGCGACCGTGATCTGACCGACCGTCGACCCCGACTGCTTCGGCTTGATGACCAGTCGGTACGCGTCGCGGCCCGCGACCTGCGCGGTGCCGTCGACCTTGACGGACGTGGTGTCGTCGACGGCCTTCAGCGCCTGGTCGGCGAACTCCTTGGGGGTCGAGGGAAGACCCTCAGGGGCCTTTCCGTCCCGCTTCCCCTCGCCCTTGTGCGCCTTGCCGTCCCGGGCCTGGGAGCCCTTCGCGTGATACGCCTCGTTCGACGCGCTGTCGTACGCCCACATCTCGTCGCCGTTGTGGATCAGGCTGTACTCGGCGGCGTCGCCGAGGACGGACACCTTCTGCTTGTCGGGGCCGTCGGCCGCCACGCGCAGCGTGTGCGTACCGGACGCGAGCTCCATCAGCTTGCCCTTGGGGTCGGCGGCCGAGCCCTCGCCGTCCTCGCCCCGGTCCGCGCCTCCGCCGCCACCGGCGAAGCCGCCCGCCATGCCGCCCAGCGACGGCAGGCCCAGATCTGTGCTGATCTTCACGTTGCCGGAGAGCTGCTGCGTCTCCGAGGCCGCCACCTTCTCGATGAGTTCCTGAGCGGTGATGTCGGGCAGATCCGGGTCGCCCGAGGTGGCGAGCGCCGGGACGAGCCCGATGGTCGCCGCCGCCACCCCCGCCACCGCGACCGGGACCACGTACCGAGCCGCCTTGCGGCGGCCGGCGCGCAGTTCCCCGGTCTCACTGGTGTCCTGTGCCGATTCGTACGGTGCCATTGTGTGCCCTACCTCCGTGGTCGGCGGCGGCCTTCCCTGTACGTGCGTACGTGCCTTCGTCCACCCCGCGCCGCCATTCTCACCCGAATTGGTCAGGAGTGGTGGTCCTTGTCGCAGTCCAGTCGACCAAATCGGCCGAGCAGAAGCGTCAGACCCCGGGGCCAACTCCACGTACTGCTCTGGTATGACACACAGCGGCGGCGCCTCACCCGTCCCGTAGGGGTTGACGCCGCCGCTCTCAGGTCACTCTCGGGGTCGGGCCTCAGCCGGCCCGGTGCACGACCAGGTCGCAGAGCTCCACCAGGGAGGTCTTGGCGTCGCAGGCGGGCAGCGGTGCCAGCGCGGCCCGCGCCTCCTCCGCGTAGCGCACCGTGTCCCTGCGGGCCTGCTCAAGAGCGGGGTGCTCCCGCAGTCTGATGAGGGCCTCGGCATGGCGGGCGTCGTCGGTGAGGTCGGAGGCGAGCAGCTCGCTCAGGGCGATGTCCTCGGGCAGGCCGAGCCGCTCGACGCGCTCGCGCAGCCGCAGGACCGGCAGCGTCGGGATGCCCTCGCGCAGGTCCGTGCCCGGGGTCTTGCCGGACTCGTGGGAGTCGGAGGCGATGTCGAGCACGTCGTCGGCGAGCTGGAAGGCCACGCCGAGCCGCTCGCCGTACTGCGTCAGGACGTCCACGACGGTCTCGTCGGCACCGGACATCATCGCGCCGAACCGGCAGGCCACCGCGACCAGCGAGCCGGTCTTGCCGCCGAGCACGTCGAGGTAGTGGTCGACCGGGTCGCGGCCCTCGGGCGGGCCGGCCGTCTCCAGGATCTGGCCGGTGACGAGCCGTTCGAACGCCTCCGCCTGGATGCGGACGGCCTCCGGGCCGAGGTCGGCCAGGATGTACGAGGCGCGGGCGAAGAGGAAGTCGCCGGTCAGCACGGCCACGGAGTTGTTCCAGCGCTGGTTGGCGCTGTCGACGCCGCGGCGCACGTCCGCCTCGTCCATCACGTCGTCGTGGTAGAGCGTCGCGAGGTGCGTCAGCTCCACGACCACGGCGGACGGCACGAGGCCCGGTGCGTAGGGGTCGCCGAACTGCGAGGCCAGCATCACGAGCAGGGGGCGGAAACGCTTGCCCCCCGCGCGCACGAGGTGCTGGGCAGCCTCGGTGATGAAAGGGACCTCGCTCTTGGTGGCCTCCAGGAGGCCCTCCTCGACAGCCGCCAACCCTGCCTGGACATCGGCTTCGAGAGCCTGGTCCCGCACGCTCAGCCCGAAAGGCCCGACGACGGTCACGAGAGGTTCTCCTGTCTGCTGACGATCACATGGCGAACTCGGTCGATCATTAAAACTCGGTCGATGACACGGTTTGTCGATGTGTCGCTGCCATCACTCAAGTCAGCGTATCCGGTCGCGTTTCGATCACGGCGAGCACCTGCCCGCTCGTCGTCCGTCACCACCCTGCCCACAACCTGGTCCCTTGAGCCCGCACAGGCCCTCTCCGCCTTACGGTGAACCGGGCCGGGCGCCCCCCGATCGGCACCGGTATGTTGCTGATCAGCCCATACGACCGACAGGACCAACCCGCACCCATAGGTGTACAACGACCGGGAGCATCCGCTTTGTCCCGTACCACGGCCGAGCACGAACCGCCCGCGGAGCCGACGGCGGAGCCGCCGCCGGGCGACGACCGTGCCTTCTTCGGGCAGCCGCGCGGCCTGCTCACCCTCTCCGGCCTCGAGGTCTGGGAGCGCTTCTCGTTCCTCGGCATGCAGGCCATCCTGGTGCTCTACTTCGCCGACTCCGTCGCCCACGACGGCATGGGCATGGCCCCCGCCACCGCCGCGTCGGTCTCGGCGGCGTACGGAACGCTCGTCTATCTCGTCTCCGTGGCGGGCGGCTGGCTCGCCGACCGCATCCTCGGCTCGTACCGCGCGGTGCTGTGGGGCGGCGTGCTCATCGCCTGCGGCCACTACGCGATGGCCGTGCCGGCCGCGGGCATGACATGGGCGGGCCTCGGCCTGATCAGCGCGGGCACCGGGCTCCTGAAGCCGAACGTGGCTTCGATGGTCGGCAAGCTCTACCGCACCGAGGACGAGCGGCGTGACGCCGGCTTCGCGCTCTACTACATGGCGATCAACGTGGGCGCCTTCGCGGGCCCGCTGATCACCGGCTGGCTCGGCGACCACAGGGGCTGGCACTGGGGCTTCTCCGCGGCGGCGGTCGGCATGACGTTCGGCCTGATCCAGTACGTGCTCGGCCGGCGCCATCTCGCGGGGCGCAAGGCCTCGGCGGAGTACGCCCTCGAACCGGCCGCGATGCGGCGGGCGATCCTGCTGATCGCCGCCGGCGTCGTCGCCGTCGCGGCCCTCGCCGGGTTCCTCGCCGCCACCGGCCGGCTGACCATGGACGGCTTCGTCGACCTGCTCACCCTCATCTCGGTGATCGCCCCGGTCGTCTACTTCGCGGTCATGTTCCGCAGCCCGCGGGTCACCGGCGAGGAGCGGCGCCGCCTGCGCCCGTACGTCGTGCTCTTCCTCGCGTCGGTCGTCTTCAACTTCATCCTCTTCCAGGCGTACTCGACGATGATGCTGCTCGCCTCGACCAACGCGAGGACCGAGATCCTCGGCTATCACTTCCCCGCGAGCTGGTACGCCTCCGCGCTCGGCGCCTTCGAGGTGGCGCTCGCCCCGGTGGTCGCCACCGTCTGGGCGCGGATGGGCACGCGCCAGCCGCACGCCTCCAACAAGATCGCCTTCGGTGTGATCCTCGGCGGCCTCTCGTTCCTGCTGATGGTCCTGCCGACCGCGGGGCACGGCGGCGACTCGTACAAGATGGCCGCCTGGTGGATCGTCGGCTCGTACCTGCTGCTCGGGCTCGGTGACGTCCTCCTGGAGACGTCGGGCATGTCCGCGACCACGAAGCTCGCGCCGAAGGCGTTCGCCAGCCAGACGATGGCCCTGTGGTTCCTCTCCCTCGCGCTCGCCAACGGCATCCAGGCGCAGGTCGTGAAGGTGTACGGAAAGGTCTCCGACCCCGCCTACTTCGGCGTGAACGGCGGCATAGCCGTGGCCGCGGGCATAGCCGTGATCGCGCTCGCGCCGTGGCTGCGCCGCACGATGCGTCCCGTCCACTAGCGGCCCCTCCCTTTTCCGGCCCCCGGTCCGGCCCCCGGTCCGGCCCTCTGTCCGGCCTTGTCCGGCCCCCTGTTCCGTCGGCTGTCTCCGTCCGCTGAGGACGCTCCCCCCACCCCGTCCGTCCAGGACGTCCCGTCCACCGAGGTTCCTCCCATGACGCACCTGAACATCCGCTCCGAGTTCCCCTACGAGACGACCCACCAGGACATCCGCGTACCCCTCGCCGACGGGACCAAGCTCTACGCGCGCGTGTGGCGCCCGGTCACCGACGAGCCCGTCCCCGTGCTCCTCGAATACCTCCCCTACCGGCTCAGCGACTGGACGGCGCCGCGCGACTGGCAGCGCCACCCCTGGTACGCGGGCCACGGCTACGCCTCCGTACGCGTCGACGTCCGCGGCCACGGCAACAGCGAGGGCCTGCCCACCGACGAGTACTCCGCGCAGGAACTCGCCGACGGCGTCGAGGTGGTGAACTGGCTGGCCGCGCAGGACTGGTCGACGGGCAAGGTCGGCATGTTCGGCATCTCCTGGGGCGGCTTCAACTCCCTCCAGATCGCGGCCCTGGCCCCCGAGCCGCTCAAGGCGATCGTCACGGTCTGCTCCGCGGACGACCGCTATGACAACGACGTGCACTACATGGGTGGTTCCGTCCTCGCGGTGGACATGCACGCATGGGCGGCGACGATGCTCGCCTTCGTCTCGCGCCCGCCGGACCCCCACTACGTGGGCGACGCCTGGCGCGACATGTGGCTGACGCGGCTGGAGGCCGTGGAGCCCTTCATCCACACCTGGCTCGACCACCAGACCCGCGACGACTACTGGCGCCACGGCAGCGTCTGCGAGGACTACTCCGCCATCGGCGCCGCGGTCCTCGCCGTCGGCGGCTGGCACGACCCTTACCGGGACACGGTCCTGCGGCTCGTCGAGCACCTCCCCGACGACCAGGTGCGCGGGCTCATCGGCCCGTGGTCGCACCAGTACCCGGACCGCGGCCTGCCGCCGGGCCCGGCGATCGGCTTCCTCCAGGAGACCCTGCGCTGGTGGGACCACCACCTGAAGGGCCAGGACACCGGCGTCATGGCCGAGCCGAAGCTCCGCTCCTGGATCAGCGGATCCCACCCCCCGGCGACGGTCTACCCGGAGCTGCCCGGCGGCTGGGCCGGCGACCCCGCCTGGCCTTCCCCGAACGTCATCCCCACCGCGTACGCACTCCAGGGCGCCCCGCAGATCGTCGCCTCGCCCCAGCACACGGGCCTGGACGCGGGGCGTTTCTTCCCCTTCGGCAATGACGCCGACCTGCCGCCGGACCAGCGCGACGAGGACGCGAAGTCGGCGTGCTTCGAGTTCGAGGTCCCCGCGGAGGTACGAGTCCTCGGGCGGCCCAGGGTGACGCTGCGGCTGCGGATGGACGTGCCGTCGGGGCAGGCGGTCGCCCGCCTCTGCGACGTCGCGCCCGACGGCTCGTCCACGCTGGTCACCCGGGGTGTGCTGAACCTCTCCGCCCGCCACGGCAGGGACCGCGCGGAGCCCTGGCCGCCCGGCGCCACGGAGGACGTGACCTTCGAACTCAACGGCATCGGCCACACCTTCCCGCCCGGCCACCGCATCCGCCTGGCGGTCTCCTCCGCGTACTGGCCCTGGATCTGGCCGCAGCCGGACTCCGCGGCGGGCTTCACGCTCGACCCGGCGGGCAGCTCCCTCGAACTCCCGGTCCGCACCGGCGACCTGGACCCGTCGATCACCTTCGAGGCCCCTGAGCAGTCGGAACCGCTCGGCGTGGTCTCCCCCGCCACGCTCGACGAGGAGCGCCCCGAACGCCTGGTCGTACGCGATGTCGCCAAGGGCGAGTGGAACCTCTCCGTCGACCCGCGCTACGGCGGCACGCGCGTGTACCCCGACGGCCTCGAATTCACCGAGGAGGCACAGGAGTCGTACACGATCAACGAGTCGGACCCCCTCACGGCCCGCACCCGCTCGGACTGGACGATCCGCCTGCACCGCCCCGAACTCGCCTGGGACACGACGATCGAGACGCACTCGGAGATCAGGTGCGAGGCGTCGGACTTCCTCACGTGGAACGAGGTGATCTGCCGGGAGGGCGCGGAGGTCGTCTTCCACCGGACATGGGAGCGACGGATCGCGCGCACCGCGGGGTAGGGGGTGGTGGTTCCGGGCGAGGTCAGGGCGGGGTCAGGGCCTGGCCAGGTCCGAGGTCAGGGCCTGGCCAGCAGCCGCTCCAGGACCACCGCGATCCCGTCGTCCTCATTGGACGGGGCCAACTCGTCTGCCACCGCCTGGAGTTCCGCGTGGGCGTTGGCCATGGCGACGCCGTGCGCCGCCCACAGGAACATGGGGATGTCGTTGGGCATGTCGCCGAAGGCGATCGTGTCCGCTGCCGTCAGGCCGAGCCGTTCGGCGGCCAGCGCGAGACCGGTCGCCTTGGTCACCCCGCACGGCTGGAGCTCCACCGTGCCGGGCCCGGACATCGTCACCGTCGCGAGTGATTCCACCGCGTCCCGCGCCACCGCCGCCAACTCGTCGTCGGCAAGGCGGGGATGGCGCAGCAGCACCTTGCTGATGGGCGCCTCCCAGAGCACGTCACGGCAGGGCACGCGCACCGCGGGGAGCGTGGGGTGCGGCATCTCGTACCCCGGCTCGATGAGCGTGAGGCCGTCCACGCCGTCCTGGTCCACGGCCGCGGCGACCTGCCCGACCTCCGCCTCGATCTTGCCGAGCGCGACCTCGGCGAGCCCGCGGTCGAGGGTCACCGACCACTCCATGCGGTGCGCCCCGGCGTCGTAGAGCTGCGCCCCCTGCCCGCAGACGGCGAGGCCGTCATACCCCAGGTCGTCGAAGAGAGGCCGCACTCTGGGCGCGGGCCGCCCCGTCACGACGAGATGCCGCGCACCCGCCCCGCCCACGGCGGCCAACGCCCGCCGCGACCGTTCCGAGACCGTGTCGTCGCCGCGCAGCAGCGTCCCGTCCAGGTCAGTGGCGATGAGTGCATATGCGAGGGCAGCGGACATGATCCAGAGAATACGGATCCTGAGCCACACCGGAAGCGGCTTGACAAGGCCGGTACGGAGTGGGGTGCGACGGGGCCGGCAGCGGTTCACCAGAACGTGGAGCACCGTGCTCCGTGCACGGGGCGCACACAGAGCCACTTTCCAGTCCCCGCACGGGGCATACACCGGGCCACTTCCCAGTCCCCGCAAGGGCGTACGCCAGGCCACTTCCCAGTCCCCGCACGAGGCGTACACCGGTCGCGCGCTCGGCCACCAACCCGCGGCGCGGGCGCCCCGAACCGCTCACCACCCCCGCGCCGCCCCGGAGTTCAGCACCTCACCCGTACGCCGCCGCCAAGTGCCCCGCCAGCCGCGGCGACGCGAACTCCGTGCCGCACACGAACCGCATCACCGGCCCGTACGACGACCCGCCCAGCATGCCGGTGAAGTACAGGCCGGGTATGGACGACGCATAACCGGTGCCCAGCTTCGGGGTGCCGCGGCTCGCGGCGAAGTGGGCACGGAGGCCGTGGCCGAGGAAGTCCATCGCGGCGAGGTCGACGCGGTAGCCCGTGGCGGCGATGACGTGGTCGGCGGCGAGCTCCTCCACGCGGCCGCCCAGCGTCTCGACCGTCAGGACGGGCTGCCCCTCGCGCACCCGGGAGCGCATGACGCGGGTCACCTCACGCGTCGTGACCACGCCCTCGTATCGCTCCCGGAGCCACCACGCGCCGAGCGGACCGAGGACGCGCCGGACCAGGAAGTGCCGCGCGAGGGGCGGCAGATGGCGGTACGGATCGGCTTGGTAGGTGATCGCGTAAAGGGACCAGGCCCGGCCGAACGGTGACGCCGGGCGGAACTTCGGCTGCCGCCACGGCGGTTCGCCGAAGGCCACCGAGCCCTTGCCGCGCGCCACCACCCGCACCCGCGCCCCGGCCTCCGCGGCGAGCACGGCCGTCTCCAGAGCGGACTGCCCGGCGCCCACCACGATGACGTCGCGCCCGGCGAAGCGGGACAGGTCGTGGTGCTGTGAGCTGTGCGACACCGCGGCCGAGGGGTCGGCCCCTTCAGGGACCGCTTCGGCCAGCTCGCGGGGCAGCCGCGAGAGGCCGGACAGGCCGGTGGCGACGACGACCGCGCGGGCCGCGAGCTGCTCCCCGGAGTCCAGCTTCAGGTCGAAGCCGGCCGCGCCACCCTGCCCGCGCCGCTCGACGGAGACGACGCGCACCTGCTCCACGTCCGGCACGAGCCGCCTCCGGAACCAGTCCCCGTACGCGACGAACGTCTCGATGGGGACGATGTCCTCGTCCGTGACCAGTCGTCGTATGCCCGCCGCGTCGCAGTAGTCGACGAGGTCGTGACCGGGCTGCGGCGCGTCGATGTTCGACGCCACGGGGGTCGATTTCAGCAGCATCCCCTGGGGCATGTGCCTGCGCCAGCTCACCATCGGCTCGCCGAACACCCGCACCGGGATGCCGCGCGCCCGCAGATGGGCGGCGGTGGACAGGCCGTAAGGCCCGGCTCCGATGACTGCTACTGGTTCGATCACGAAGTCCCTCCCCAGGACGTCACGCCATGCCCTCTCCTGTGCGAGGCCACGGGCCTACTTCGCGGTGGTGCTGGTGATGCCTCTGGCGCTGCCGTGCCGCCGGCCGCGCCAGAGCTGGTACAGATGCCTCATCCCTGGCCGCACGAACCACGCGAGCATCGTGAGGAACGGCTTCAGGTCGTCCCTCGCGAGCCACGCCAGTTCCGTGCCGCTCGCGCGGGCGGGGACGTGCGGCGTCGTGTACCCGCTGCGGCGGTAGGCGAGGAGAGCGGGCAGGTCGATGTTCTCCACGACATAGCGGTGACCCGCGCGCTGTTCTCCGGCAGGGACGGCGCGCCCTGTCAGATCGAGGTGCATCGCGCGGACGACGTCGACCCCCGCCTCACTCTCGAAGAGGCGGAACTGGGCGCCCATCCGGGGGTTGAAGTCGAGCAGTTTGTACTGACCGTCGCGCCGGTCGAAGCGCAGGTCGAGGTCGATGATTCCGGTGTAGCCGATCTGCTGGATAAAACGTGCGACGACGTCCGCGAGTTCCGGGTTGTCGACGACGTACGCGTTCGCCGTCATGCCCGCGTGCGGCGGCCAGGAGCGGACCTTGACGCCGGTGAACAGCGCGCGTGGCGAGGAGTCCGGGCCGAAGTACGCGTGCACGATCCAGTCCTCGGCCTGCTCCCGGGGCAGGTACTCCTGGAGGATCACGCCCGGCCGCTCACCCCACCCCGCGGCGAGCGCGAGCAGCTCCCGGGGCGTCTCTATGCGCGTGGTGCCATGCACCGCCGGGCTCCTCCGCCGAGTGAACGCCTCGCGGTTTTTGGCCACCACGGGGAAGCACGCCGTGGCCGCGAACTCCGTTATGTCCGCCGCGTTCTCGGGGAAGGCCGCGCCGGGCGAGGCGACGCCGTGCCGCACGCACAGCTCGTGCAGACCCTGCTTGCTGGCGAGCCGCCGGGGCAGTTCCGCTTGCCCGCGCGGGAAGAGGAAACCGCCGAACCCGGTCCGCTCCCCGGAGAGCTCGTCCTGGTGCTCGGCGATGAGGACGGCGGCTTCCTCGTCGGTGGGGATGAGGACGGTCGGCACGCCGATCCGCCGCCCGACCCGCAGCAGCCCCGCCACGAGGCGTTCCGGCTCTTCAGTGCCCGTGGTCGGCCAGGGGAAGGCGCGCGTCAGATGCCGGGAGGCGGCGGCGGGCGTCCAGCGGTCCTCCGTGATCGCGTACATCGGTACGCCGAGCCGCCCCAGGGTGCGGATCGCGCCCACTCCGCCGTGGTGCAGGGGGTAGTCACCGAACTTGACCACAAGACCCGGAACGTTCCGGTCCGGCGTGAACGGCACACTGCTGCTCATCCTGGCCACGAGTCCCCCCACGCGTATGCCGCGACCGACCCGGACCACGCTGCCCGCGTCCCCCACAGGACGGTAGTCCCGGAATTGAACAGTCCGACAAGACCTATTCGGACATTACGAACTCTTTAGGCACTGCCGAAACAGGGGGCCTCACACGTAACGTGTGGCACACCCCTTAACGAAAGTGAGGCAGGTACGCATGTCCGAGCAGACCCCGCTCGACCCGGCCGCCGGCAACTCCTCCGGCTCCCTCCCAGGCGACTCCTCCGACCTGCCCGAGGGAGACCCCTTCGGCCTGCCCGAGGGCGACCCCTTCGGGCCGCACAACCTTCCCTACGGCGTGTTCTCCCTGGCCGGGGAGCGGGACGACCAGCGCAGGGTCGGAGTACGGCTCGGCTCGTACGTCCTGGACGCGGGCGCCGCGGCCGCCGCGCTCGGCTCCCCCTATGTCTCGCTCCTCGCGCGCCCGACGCTGAACCCGCTGCTCGCCGCGGGCCGCATCGCCTGGTCCGACGTGCGGCGCGCCCTGACCGCGTGGGTGACCGTCCCGTCCCATCGCGAGGCCGTGCGGCCCCTGCTGCACCCCCTCTCGGAAGCGACCCTGCACCTGCCGTTCGAGGTCGCGGACTACGTCGACTTCTACGCGTCCGAGCACCACGCGACCCACCTGGGCAAGATCTTCCGCCCTGACTCACCGACCCCGCTGACACCCAACTGGAAGCACCTGCCCATCGGTTACCACGGCCGGTCCGGCACCGTCGTGGTCTCCGGGACAGACGTGGTGCGCCCGACGGGCCAGCGCAAGGCGCCCGCCGACACGGCCCCCGTCTTCGGCCCCTCGGTCCGCCTCGACATCGAGGCCGAGGTCGGCTTCGTGGTCGGCACCCCCTCGACGCAGGGAACGCCCGTCCCCCTGGCCGACTTCCGCGAGCACGTCTTCGGGCTCACGCTGCTCAACGACTGGTCGGCGCGCGACATCCAGGCCTGGGAGTACGTGCCCCTCGGCCCGTTCCTCGGCAAGTCCTTCGCCACGTCGGTGTCGGCCTGGATCACCCCGCTGGAGGCCCTGGACGCGGCCCGGGTCGCGCCCCCGGAGCGCACGCACCAGCTCCTGCCCTACCTCGACGACTCGGCGGAGTCCGCCGCGGACGAACCCGGCGGCTACGACCTCCGCATGACGGTCACCCTCAACGGCCACGTCATCTCCGAGCCGCCCTTCTCCACGGTGTACTGGACGGCCGCGCAGCAGCTGGCCCACATGACGGTCAACGGCGCCTCCCTGCGCACCGGCGACCTCTACGGATCGGGCACGGTCAGCGGCCCGCACGCCGGCCAGTACGGCTCCCTGATCGAGATCACCTGGAACGGCCGCGACCCCCTCGAACTCCCCGACGGCAAGCGCACCTTCCTGGAAGACGGCGACGAGGTAACCCTCTCGGCCTGGGCCCCCGGCGCAGGCGGCACAAGGATCGGCCTCGGCGAGGTGACAGGCCGGATCACGGCGGCGGTGCGATGAGGGGATAGGCCGGACGGGCTGCGGTGCGGCGCGCGCGGCCGCGCCCGCGGCCAAGCTGATGCGTTGCGGGAAAGTTCCGCTCACGACGCCCGAACAGCGGCGTGTCGCGGGACTTTTCCGCAGCGCCCCCCGAAGCAACCCGCCCCGGCCCCCCTACCAGTCCGGCTCCTCCAGATCCGTCTCCCAGTCCAGCCCCCCGTCACCGGCAGCCGCAGCACCGGCAGCCACACTCGCCCCCGTGTCCACCCGGCCCTCCGCAGCCACCCCGGCCGCCCCGGCCACCTGCGAAGCGTTGGCATCGGCCTTGTCGGCCGTGGCCGAAGCACTCCCGCTCCCCGGTCCCCCGCCCGCGCCCTCGCCCGCCGCGAGCTCAGTCACGACACCGACCACGCCCTCCCCGTACGTGGCCCGCTTCTTCTCGCCCACCCCGCTGATGCCCGCCAGGTCCCCCACGGACGTGGGCCGCAGCGTGGCGATCTCGCGGAGCGTGGCGTCGTGGAAGATGACGTACGCGGGGACGCCCTGCTCCTTGGCCTGGGCGGCGCGCCAGGCGCGGAGTGCCTCGAAGACCGGCACCGCCTCCTGGGGCAGCTCCGCGACCGCTGCCGCCGACTTCGCCTTGCGCTCGCCCTTGGCGGCCCGCGCCGCCGGAGCCCGCTTCGGCTCCTTGCGCAGCCGCACCTCGCGCTCCCGTCCGAGGACGGTGCCGCTCTCCTCGGTGAGCACCAGCGTGCCGTACTCCCCCTCGACCGCGATCAGCCCCTGCGCGAGCAGCTGCCGCACGACGCCACGCCACTCGGCCTCCGCCAGCTCCTCGCCGATCCCGAAGACGGAGAGCTGGTCGTGGTCGAACTGGATGACCTTCGCGGTCTTCTTGCCCATCAGGATGTCGATGATCTGGCCCGCGCCGAACTTCTGGCCGCGCTCCCGCTGAAGGCGCACCACCGTGGACAGCACCTTCTGCGCGGCGACCGTGCCGTCCCAGGTCTCGGGCGGGGTGAGGCACGTGTCGCAGTTGCCGCAGCGCTCCGCCCCGGCCTCCTGGCCGAAGTAGGTCAGGAGCTGGGCCCTGCGGCACTGGGCGGTCTCGCAGAGCGCCAGCATCGAGTCCAGGTGGGACGCGGCCCTGCGCCGGAACGCCTCGTCGCCCTCGCTGCCCTGGATCAGCTTGCGCTGCTGGACGACGTCCTGAAGGCCGTAAGCCATCCAGGCCGTGGAGGGCAGGCCGTCACGGCCCGCGCGGCCCGTCTCCTGGTAGTACCCCTCGACCGACTTGGGCAGGTCGAGGTGGGCGACGAAGCGGACGTCCGGCTTGTCGATGCCCATGCCGAAGGCGATCGTGGCGCAGACGATGAGGCCCTCCTCCCGCAGGAAGCGGGACTGGTGGGCCGCGCGCGTGCCGCCGTCCAGGCCCGCGTGGTACGGCACCGCCTCGATGCCGTTCCGGCAGAGGAACTCGGCGGTCTTCTCGACCGAGTTCCGCGAGAGGCAGTAGACGATGCCCGCGTCGCCCGCGTGCTCCTCCTTCAGGAAGGACAGGAGCTGCTTCTTCGGCTCGGCCTTCGGCACGATGCGGTACTGGATGTTGGGCCGGTCGAAGCTCGCCACGAAGTGCCGGGCGTCCGGCATGCCGAGCCGCTGCGTGATCTCCCGGTGCGTGGCATGCGTGGCCGTCGCCGTCAGGGCGATCCTCGGCACGTCGGGCCAGCGCTGCCCGAGCACGGAGAGCGCCAGGTAGTCCGGCCGGAAGTCGTGGCCCCACTGCGCCACGCAGTGCGCCTCGTCGATGGCGAAGACGGAGATCTTGCCGCGGGACAGGAGGTCCAGCGTGGCGTCGAGGCGCAGCCGCTCCGGTGCGAGGTAGAGCACGTCGAGCTCCCCCGCGAGGAACTCCGCCTCCATCACGCGCCGCTCGTCGAAGTCCTGCGTGGAGTTGATGAAGCCGGCCCGCACGCCGAGCGCCCGCAACGCGTCCACCTGGTCCTGCATGAGGGCGATGAGCGGGGAGACCACGACGCCCGTGCCGGGGCGGACCAGGGCCGGGATCTGGTAGCAGAGGGACTTTCCGCCGCCGGTGGGCATGAGGACGACGGCGTCACCGCCGGCCACCACGTGATCTATGACCGCTTCCTGCTCACCGCGGAACGCGTCGTACCCGAAGACCCGGTGGAGTGTGCGCAGTGCGTCGCTCTCCGTCACGGTGCCGGTCGCCGCGCCCGGCACCGCTGAAGGCGCCGTCACCTCGCTCATGTCCTTGGTCCCATCCATCGCGCTGTCCCCCGCCGTACGTCCTGCCTCGGTCGGTGCTTCGGTCACTGCCTCGACCACTGCCCCCACGATAGGGCTCCGCACCGACAGCCCGATGAGTTATCCACAGGCCGCCGCCCGGCACCCCAGTGATCCGGGTGCCGGGCGGCGACAGGTGTGTGAGGAAAACGACTACCGGACGAAGACTCCCGCCTGGCTCGCGAGGTCCAGGAAGTACTGCGGGGCCACGCCGAGCACCAGCGTCACCGCCACGCCCATGCCGATCGCCGTCATCGTCAGCGGCGAGGGAACGGCCACCGTGGGGCCGTCCGCCTTCGGCTCGCTGAAGAACATCAGCACGATCACACGGATGTAGAAGAACGCGGCGATCGCCGACGACAGCACACCGATGACGACCAGCGCGCCGGCGCCGCCGTCCGCCGCCGCCTTGAACACCGCGAACTTCCCCGTGAACCCGGAGGTCAGCGGGATACCGGCGAAGGCGAGCAGGAAGACCGCGAAGACCGCCGCGACCAGCGGGGATCTCCGGCCGAGCCCAGCCCACTTCGACAGGTGTGTGGCCTCCCCGCCCGCGTCCCGCACCAGCGTGACGACGGCGAAGGCGCCGATCGTCACGAAGGAGTAGGCAGCGAGGTAGAAGAGGACGGAGGAGACGCCGTCCTGGGTGGTGGCGATGACACCGGCGAGGATGAACCCGGCGTGCGCGATGGACGAGTACGCCAGGAGCCGCTTGATGTCGGTCTGGGTGATCGCGACGATCGCGCCGCCCAGCATCGTGATGATCGCGATGCCCCACATGACCGGTCGCCAGTCCCAGCGCAGCCCCGGCAGGACCACGTAGAGGAGCCGCAGGAGGGCGCCGAACGCGGCCACCTTCGTCGCCGCGGCCATGAAGCCGGTGACCGGTGTCGGAGCGCCCTGGTAGACGTCCGGGGTCCACATGTGGAACGGCACCGCGCCCACCTTGAAGAGCAGCCCCATCACCACCATCGCGACGCCGATGAGGAGCAGCGCGTCATTGCCCATGGTGTCGGCGAGCGCCGGGTCGACGGTCTTGACGTTGCCCTCGACGACGTTCGCGATCGTCGCGTACGAGACCGAGCCCGCGTACCCGTACAGGAGGGCGATGCCGAAGAGCGTGAACGCGGAGGCGAACGCGCCGAGCAGGAAGTACTTGACGGCGGCTTCCTGCGACATCAGGCGCTTGCGGCGGGCGAGCGCGCAGAGCAGGTACAGCGGCAGGGAGAAGACTTCCAGCGCGATGAAGAGCGTCAGGAGGTCGTTGGCCGCCGGGAAGACGAGCATGCCGCCGATGGCGAAGAGCGCGAGCGGGAACACCTCGGTGGTGGTGAAACCGGCCTTGGTGGCGGCCTTCTCGCTCTCGCTGCCCGGCACGGAGCCGGCCTGTGCCGCGAACGAGTCGACGCGGTTTCCGTGCGCCTCGGGGTCCAGGCGCCGCTCGGCGAAGGTGAAGATCGCGACGAGTCCGGTGAGCAGGATCGTGCCCTGGAGGAAGAGGGCCGGTCCGTCGACCGCGATCGCGCCCATCGCCGCGATGTGCGCCTTCGTCGTGCCGAATCCGCGGGCCGCCAGCCCGATCACCGCGGCGAAGGCCGCGGTGAGGGCGACCACGGACACGAACAGCTGTACGTGGTAACGGGACTTGCGCGGGACGAAGGCTTCGATGAGCACTCCGATGACGGCCGCGCCGATGACGATCAACATCGGCGAGAGCTGCCCGTACTCGATCTTGGGCGCGTCGATCTTGTCGATCGGATCGGCGGCCATTGTCCACAGGCTGTGGACGGCTGATGCGCTCACTTGGCCGCCTCCACCTCGGGCTTGGGGTCCTTCTTCTGTACGTCGGACATCGTGTGCTTGACCGCCGGGTTCACCAGGTCGGTGAGCGGCTTCGGGTAGACCCCGAGGCCGATCAGGAGCGCGATCAGCGGGGTGATGACGACCAGCTCACGCACCCGCAGGTCGGGCATGGCCGAGACCTCCGGCTTCACGGGGCCCGTCATCGTCCGCTGGTAGAGGACGAGGGTGTAGAGCGCCGCCAGCACGATGCCGACCGTCGCGATGATCCCCACCACCGGATAGCGCGCGAAGGCGCCGACCAGGACGAGGAACTCGCTCACGAAGGGCGCCAGACCCGGCAGCGACAGCGTGGCCAGGCCGCCGATCAGGAAGGTGCCCGCGAGCACCGGGGCGACCTTCTGCACTCCTCCGTAGTCGGCGATCAGACGCGAGCCGCGCCGCGAGATCAGGAAGCCGGCCACCAGCATCAGCGCGGCGGTCGAGATGCCGTGGTTGACCATGTACAGCGTCGCGCCGGACTGGCCCTGTGAGGTCATCACGAAGATGCCGAGGACGATGAAGCCGAAGTGCGAGATCGACGCGTACGCGATCAGGCGCTTGATGTCGCGCTGGCCGACGGCGAGCAGCGCGCCGTAGATGATGCTGACCAGGGCGAGTACGAGGATGACCGGCGTCGCCCACTCGCTCGCCTCGGGGAAGAGCCCGAGGCAGAAGCGCAGCATCGCGAAGGTGCCGACCTTGTCGACCACCGCGGTGATCAGGACGGCGACCGGGGCCGTGGACTCACCCATCGCGTTCGGCAGCCAGGTGTGCAGCGGCCACAGCGGCGCCTTCACCGCGAAGGCGAAGAAGAAGCCGAGGAAGAGCAGCCGCTCGGTGTTGGTCGCCATGTCGAGCGAGCCGTTGGCCCGCGCCTCGGCGATCTCCTGGAGCGAGAAGTTTCCGGCGACTACGTAGAGACCGATCACCGCGGCCAGCATGATGAGGCCGCCGACCAGGTTGTAGAGCAGGAACTTCACGGCCGCGTACGAGCGCTGCGCCGAGGCGTTCTCGTCGCTGCCCGCGTGGGCGCGGTCCCCGAAGCCGCCGATGAGGAAGTACATCGGGATGAGCATGGCTTCGAAGAAGACGTAGAAGAGGAAGACGTCGGTGGCCTCGAAGGACATGATCACCATCGCCTCGACGGCCAGGATCAGGGCGAAGAAGCCCTGGGTCGGCCGCCAGCGCGACGATGTGGTCCCCAGGGGATCGGCGTCGTGCCAGCCCGCCAGGATGATGAAGGGGATCAGCAGGGCCGTGAGCGCGATGAGGGCGACACCGATGCCGTCGACCCCCAGTTCGTACCGCACGCCGAACTCCGCGATCCAGGAACGCGATTCGGTCAGTTGATAGCGGTCGCCGTCCGGATCGAACCGCACCAGCACGGTCACGGCGAGCGCGAACGTCGCGAGCGAGACGAGCAGCGCGAGCCACTTGGCGGCGGACCGCCGGGCGGCCGGAACGGCTGCCGTGACGATCGCGCCGACCGCGGGCAGGGCCGCCGTCGCTGTCAGCAGAGGAAAGGACATCGGTATCAGACCGCCCTCATCAGCAGGGTCGCGGCGATGAGTACCGCAGCGCCGCCGAACATCGAGACCGCGTAGGAGCGGGCATAGCCGTTCTGCAGTTTGCGCAGCCGCCCGGAGAGGCCGCCCATCGAGGCCGCCGTGCCGTTGACGACTCCGTCGACCAGGGAGTGGTCGACGTAGACCAGGGACCGTGTGAGGTGTTCGCCGCCGCGCACCAGGACGACGTGGTTGAAGTCATCCTGGAGGAGGTCGCGGCGGGCGGCCCGGGTGAGCAGCGAGCCGCGCGGGGCGGTGACCGGGACGGGCCTGCGTCCGTACTGCACGTAGGCCAGGGCGACGCCGATGACGAGGACCACCATGGTGGCGCCCGTGACCGTGGCGGCGCTGAGCGGCGAGTCGCCGTGGTCGTGGTGGGTGACCGGCTCCAGCCAGTGCGTGAACCGGTCGCCGATGCTGAAGAAGCCGCCCGCGAAGACCGATCCGAAGGCGAGCACGATCATCGGGATCGTCATGGACTTCGGGGACTCGTGCGGGTGCGGTTCGTCGTGCGCGCCCTCGGTCTGCGCCGCGGGCTCCGCGCTCGGCTGGTCCGGGGACGCCGTCGCGCGGTGGCGCCAGCGCTCCTCCCCGAAGAAGGTCATGATCATCACGCGTGTCATGTAGTACGCGGTGATGGCCGCGCCCAGGAGCGCCACCGAGCCGAGGATCCAGCCCTCCGTGCCGCCCTTGGCGAACGCCGCCTCGATGATCTTGTCCTTGGAGAAGAAGCCGGAGAGGCCGGGGAATCCGATGATGGCCAGATAGCCGAGCCCGAAGGTCACGAAGGTGACCGGCATGTACTTCCGGAGGCCGCCGTACTTGCGCATGTCGACCTCGTCGTTCATGCCGTGCATGACCGAACCGGCGCCGAGGAAGAGCCCGGCCTTGAAGAAGCCGTGCGTCACCAGGTGCATGATCGCGAAGACGTAGCCGATGGGGCCCAGGCCGGCGGCCAGGATCATGTAGCCGATCTGGGACATCGTCGAACCGGCCAGGGCCTTCTTGATGTCGTCCTTCGCGCAACCGACGATCGCACCGAAGAGGAGCGTGACCGCTCCGACGATCGTGACGACGAGCTGGGCGTCCGGCGCGCCGTTGAAGATCGCTCCGGAGCGGACGATCAAGTAGACGCCCGCGGTCACCATCGTCGCGGCGTGGATCAGGGCCGAGACCGGGGTCGGGCCCTCCATCGCGTCGCCGAGCCAGGACTGGAGCGGCACCTGGGCGGACTTGCCGCACGCGGCGAGCAGCAGCATCAGGCCGATGGCGGTCAGCTTGCCCTCCGACGTCTCACCCGTGGCCTCCAGGACCGGCCCGAAGGCGAACGTCCCGAACGTGGTGAACATCAGCATGATCGCGATCGAAAGACCCATGTCGCCGACCCGGTTGACCAGGAAGGCCTTCTTCGCGGCGGTGGCCGCGCTGGGCTTGTGCTGCCAGAAGCCGATCAGGAGGTACGAGGCGAGGCCGACGCCCTCCCAGCCGACGTAGAGCAGCAGGTAGTTGTCGGCGAGCACCAGGAGGAGCATCGCCGCGAGGAAGAGGTTCAGGTAGCCGAAGAAGCGGCGGCGCCGCTCGTCGTGCTCCATGTACCCGATCGAGTAGACGTGGATCAGGGTGCCGACGCCGGAGATGAGCAGGACGAACGTCATCGACAGCTGGTCGAGCTGGAAGGCGACGTCCGCCTGGAAGCCCTCGACGGGGATCCAGCTGAACAGGTGCTGCGACAGCGTGCGCTCCTCGGCGCCCTTGCCCAGCATGTCGGTGAACAGCACGGCGGCGATGACGAAGGAGGCGGCCGCGAGCAGCGTGCCGAGCCAGTGGCCCACGCGGTCCAACGCCCGCCCACCGCACAGCAGTACGGCCGCTCCGAGCAGTGGCGCCGCGACGAGCAGCGCAATCAGGTTCTCCACTTTGAGCGACCCCTTACAACTTCATCAGGCTGGCGTCGTCGACCGAGGCCGAGTGGCGGGAACGGAAGAGCGACACGATGATCGCGAGCCCGACCACGACCTCCGCGGCGGCGACGACCATCGTGAAGAAGGCGATGATCTGGCCGTCGAGATTGCCGTGCATCCGGGAGAAGGCCACGAGGGTGAGGTTGCAGGCGTTGAGCATGAGCTCGATGCACATGAACACCACGATCGCGTTCCGCCTGATGAGCACGCCGGTCGCGCCGATCGCGAACAACAGGGAAGCGAGGTAGAGGTAGTTGACCGGGTTCATTTCGACGCCTCCTCGGTCCGCTCGGTGTCGGCCCGTCCGTTTTCGGGGCGCCCGATGTCGGTCCTGCGCGTGTCGGGCCGCTCCAGACGGTCGGCGGAGCGCTGCTCCAGCGCCCGCAGATCGTCCAGGGCCTCGCTCGACACGTCACGGATCTGGCCGCGCTCGCGCAGCGTCCTGTTGACCGTGAGCTCCGAGGGGGTGCCGTCGGGGAGCAGGCCCGCGACGTCCACGGCGTTGTGCCGGGCGTACACACCCGGGGCGGGCAGGGGCGGCAGGTGCTTGCCCTCGCGCACGCGCTCCTCGGCCATCTCGCGCTGGGTCTTGGGGCGCTCCGTGCGCTCGCGGTGGGTCAGCAGCATCGCGCCGACCGTGGCCGTGATGAGCAGGGCACCGGTGATCTCGAAGGCGAAGACGTACTTCGTGAAGATGAGGCCCGCGAGGCCCTCCACGTTGCCGCCGGAGTTCGCCTTGCCGAGGCCGTTGAACTCCTGCACCGAGGCGTTGCCGATGCCCGCGAAGAGCAGCACCGCGAAGCCGAGACCGCACAGGAGGGCCAGCCAGCGCTGGCCCTTGATGGTCTCCTTCAGGGAGTCGGCCGCGGTGACGCCGACGAGCATGACCACGAAGAGGAAGAGCATCATGATCGCGCCGGTGTAGACGACGATCTGGACGATGCCCAGGAAGTACGCGCCGTTGGCGAGGTAGAAGACCGCAAGGATGATCATGGTTCCGGCGAGGCACAGCGCGCTGTGCACGGCCTTCTTCATGAGGATCGTGCACAGGGCGCCGATGACGGCGACCGTGCCGAGCACCCAGAACTGGAAGGCCTCGCCGGTGGAGGTGGAGTAGGCGGCGAGCTGCGTCATCGGCCGATCACCTTCTCCGACGCCGGTTCGCCGTCCCCGAAGTCGGAGGCCGCCTCCTGGGGCGCCTCGTCCTTGGAGCGGGTGGCCTGGGGCACCGTCCCGGGGGCGGCCTCGGTGACCAGGCCCCGGTAGTAGTCCTGCTCGTCCGTGCCGGGGAAGATCGAGTGCGGGCTGTCGACCATGCCCTCTTCCAGGCCGGCGAGCAACTGCTCCTTGGTGTAGATGAGGCTCTCACGGCTGCTGTCGGCCAGCTCGAACTCGTTCGTCATCGTCAGCGCGCGCGTGGGGCACGCCTCGATGCACAGGCCACACAGGATGCAGCGGGCGTAGTTGATCTGGTAGACGCGGCCGTACCGCTCGCCCGGTGAGTACCGCTCCTCCTCCGTGTTGTCCGCGCCCTCCACATAGATGGCGTCCGCGGGGCAGGCCCAGGCGCAGAGTTCACAGCCGATGCACTTCTCCAGGCCGTCCGGATGGCGGTTCAGCTGGTGCCTGCCGTGGAAGCGGGGAGCGGTGGTCTTCTGCTGCTCCGGATACTGCTCGGTCAGCCGCTTCTTGAACATGGCCTTGAAGGTCACGCCGAAGCCCGCGACGGGGTTCTGGAACCCCTGCTTCGATTGGTTCGACTCGGACGATCCCTGGTTCGACTCGTGCGGTGTTTCCTCGTTCGACTCAGCCATCGGACGCCTCCTTTCCGTCACTTCGGGTTCCGTCACTTTGAGTATCCGGTCCGCCACTGACAATCAGCTCCCGCTCCTGGCGCGAGCGTCGGCGCGGGACCGGCGGCAGGCTCTGGCCGGGCAGCGGCGGCACGGGGAATCCGCCCGCCATCGGGTCGAATGCGACCGGCTGCTCCTCAGGGGCGGCCTCCTTCTCCCGCTTGTCGCGGAAGATGTCGACGAGCACCGAGAGCAACAGCAGCGAGATGACCCCGCCGCAGACGTAGAGCGCGATCGAGGTGAAGTCGTAGTTCTCGTTCCGCATCGCCCTGACCGTGGCGACGAGCATCAGCCACAGGACCGAGATCGGGATGAGGACCTTCCAGCCGAGCTTCATCAGCTGGTCGTAGCGGACGCGTGGCAGCGTGCCGCGCAGCCAGATGAAGAAGAACAGCAGCAGCTGGACCTTGATCACGAACCAGAGCATCGGCCACCAGCCGTGGTTCGCGCCCTCCCAGAAGGTGCTGACCGGGTACGGGGCCCGCCAGCCGCCCAGGAAGAGGGTGACCGAGACCGCCGAGACGGTGACCATGTTGACGTACTCGGCGAGCATGAACAGCGCGAACTTGATGGAGGAGTACTCGGTGTTGAAGCCACCGACGAGGTCGCCCTCGGACTCCGGCATGTCGAACGGCGCGCGGTTGGTCTCACCGATCATCGTCACGATGTAGATCAGGAACGAGACGGGCAGCAGCAGGATGTACCAGCGGTCGGCCTGCGCCTCCACGATCGCCGAGGTCGACATCGACCCGGAGTAGAGGAACACCGAGGCGAACGCCGCGCCCATCGCGATCTCGTACGAGATCATCTGCGCGCAGGAGCGCAGACCGCCGAGGAGCGGGTACGTCGAGCCGGAGCTCCAGCCGGCGAGCACGATGCCGTAGATGCCGACGGAGGCGACCGCGAGGATGTAGAGCATCGCGATCGGCAGGTCGGTGAGCTGCATCGTGGTGCGCTGGCCGAAGATCGAGACCTCGTTGCCCGCGGGCCCGAAGGGGATCACCGCGATCGCCATGAAGGCCGGGATCGCCGCGATGATCGGGGCGAGGACGTAGACCACCTTGTCCGCCCGCTTGACGATCACGTCCTCCTTGAGCATGAGCTTGATGCCGTCCGCGAGGGACTGCAGCATGCCCCAGGGGCCGTGCCGGTTGGGCCCGATGCGCAACTGCATCCAGGCGACGACCTTGCGCTCCCACACGATGGAGAAGAGGACCGTCACCATCAGGAAGGCGAAGCAGAAGACCGCCTTGACGGCGACCAGCCACCAGGGGTCACGGCCGAACATGGACAGGTCTTCCGCCGCAAGCGGCACCACGGTGTGCATCACGACGTCACCTCCGGGGCCTCAGAGGGCTCCGGCAGGACCGCCGGGCCGATGCGGACGAGGTCGCCGGGGTGCGCGCCGGTGTCCGAAGCGACGCCTCCCCCGGTCGAGTTCAGCGGCAGCCAGACCACGCGGTCCGGCATCTCGGTGACCTGGAGCGGCAGCGCGGTGGTGCCCGCGGGCCCCGTCACGGCCAGGAGGTCGCCGTCCTTCACGCCGGCCTCGACCGCCGTGGCCGCCGACACGCGCGCGTGGGCCGCGTGCCGCGTACCGGCGAGCGCCTCGTCGCCGTCCTGGAGGCGGCCCTGGTCGAGCAGCAGCCGGTGCCCCGCGAGGACGGCCTCTCCGGAAGCGGGCCTCGGCGGCTGCGCCGACGTCTCCAGGGGCTCGGTCGCGTACGGCCCGTCCCAGGCACCGAGCCGGTCCAGCTCGCGGCGGAGGGTCACCAGGTCCGGCAGGCCCAGGTGCACGTCCCCGGCGTCCGCCAGCATGTGCAGCACGCGCGCGTCGGTGGGCGCCAGCCTCCGCGTCATCTGGTCGGGCTTGAGCGCCGCGTCGAACATCCGCGCACGCCCCTCCCAGTTGAGGAAGGTGCCCGGCTTCTCCGCGACCGCGGCGACCGGGAGGACGACGTCCGCCCGCTCCGTCACCTCGCTGGGCCGCAGCTCCAGCGAGACCAGGAAGCCGACCGCGTCGAGCGCCTCACGCGCGCGCCGCGGATCGGGCAGGTCGGCGACCTCGACGCCCGCGACGAGCAACGCCCCGAGCTCACCGGTCGCGGCGGCCTCGATGATCTGCCCGGTGTCGCGGCCGTAGCGGTGCGGGAGTTCGGCGACGCCCCAGGCGGCGGCGACCTCGTCCCGCGCGCGCGGGTCGGTGGCCGGACGGCCGCCGGGCAGCAGCGAGGGCAGCGCGCCCACCTCGACGGCGGCCCGCTCCCCTGCCCGGCGCGGAATCCACACCAGCCGGGCGCCGGTCGCCGCGGCGGTCCGTACGGCGGCGGTGAGCCCGCCGGGCACGGCCGCGAGCCGCTCGCCGACGATGATGACCGCTCCCGGGGTACGCAGCGCCTCGGCGGCCCTGGTCCCGTCCTCCGCCAGGCCCACCCCGGCGGCGAGCGCGTCAAGCCACTCCGTCTCGGTGCCGGGAGCCGCGGGCAGCAGCGTGCCGCCGGCCTTCTCCAGGCCCTTCGTCACGTGGGTCGCGAGGGAGAAGACGCGCTGGCCGTGCTTGCGCCAGGCCTTGCGCAGCCGCAGGAAGACGCCGGGCGCCTCCTCCTCGGACTCGAAGCCGGCGAGCAGGACGGCGGGAGCCTTCTCCAGGGCGGCGTACGTGACGCCGGTCCCGTCGAGGTCCTTGCCACGCCCCGCCACCCGTGCCGCGAGGAAGTCGGCCTCCTCGCTGCTGTGCACGCGCGCGCGGAAGTCGATGTCATTCGTATCGAGCGCCACGCGCGCGTACTTGCTGTACGCGTAGGCGTCCTCCACGGTGAGCCGGCCGCCGGTCAGGACCGCGGCCCGGCCGCGCGCGGCGGCGAGACCGCGGGCGGCGGCGTCCAGTGCCTCCGGCCAGCTCGCCGGTTCGAGTTCTCCCGAAGCGGCGTTGCGCACCAGAGGGGTGGTCAGCCGGTCGGGCCGCTGCGCGTACCGGAAGCCGAAGCGCCCCTTGTCGCACATCCACTCTTCGTTGACCTCGGGGTCATCGGCCGCGAGGCGCCGCATGACCTTGCCGCGCCGGTGGTCCGTGCGGCTCGCGCAGCCGCCCGAGCAGTGCTCGCACACCGAAGGCGACGACACCAGGTCGAAGGGGCGCGAGCGGAATCGGTACGCCGCGGAGGTGAGCGCGCCGACCGGACAGATCTGGATGGTGTTCCCGGAGAAGTACGACTCGAAGGGGTCGCCCTCACCGGTGCCGACCTGCTGGAGGGCGCCCCGCTCGATCAGCTCGATCATCGGGTCGCCGGCGATCTGGTTGCTGAAGCGGGTGCAGCGCGCGCACAGCACGCACCGCTCGCGGTCGAGCAGCACCTGCGTGGAGATCGGCACCGGCTTCTCGTAGGTCCGCTTCTTGCCCTCGAAGCGGGTGTCCGTGTCGCCGACCTGCATCGCCTGGTTCTGCAGCGGGCACTCGCCGCCCTTGTCGCAGACCGGGCAGTCCAGCGGGTGGTTGATGAGCAGCAGCTCCATCACGCCGCGCTGCGACTTCTCCGCGACCGGCGAGGTGAGCTGCGACTTCACGACCATGCCGTCGGTGCATGTGATGGTGCAGGACGCCATCGGCTTGCGCTGGCCCTCCACCTCGACGATGCACTGGCGGCAGGCGCCCGCGGGGTCGAGCAGCGGGTGGTCGCAGAACCGGGGGATCTCGATGCCGAGCAGTTCGGCGGCCCGGATGACCAGCGTGCCCTTGGGGACGCTGATCTCGATGCCGTCGATGGTCAGCGAGACGAGATCCTCCGGCGGTACCGCGGCCTCCCCGCCCCCGGAGGGAGCGCTGTTGGTGGTCACTGTCATGCGTTCACCTCCGTGTGCTGGTCGGCGCGGTCGCTCCAGAGAGTCGACTTGGCCGGGTCGAAGGGGCAGCCCTTGCCGGTGATGTGCTGCTCGTACTCCTCGCGGAAGTACTTCAGTGAGGAGAAGATCGGCGAGGCGGCGCCGTCGCCGAGGGCGCAGAAGGACTTGCCGTTGATGTTGTCGGCGATGTCGTTGAGCTTGTCGAGGTCGGCCATGACGCCCTTGCCCGCCTCGATGTCGCGGAGCAACTGGACGAGCCAGTACGTTCCTTCACGGCAGGGCGTGCACTTGCCGCAGGACTCGTGGGCGTAGAACTCCGTCCAGCGGGTCACGGCCCGCACGACGCACGTCGTCTCGTCGAAGCACTGGAGCGCCTTGGTGCCGAGCATCGATCCTGCGGCGCCCACGCCCTCGTAGTCGAGCGGGACGTCGAGGTGCTCGTCGGTGAACATCGGCGTGGACGAACCGCCGGGCGTCCAGAACTTGAGCCGGTGTCCGGCGCGCATGCCGCCGCTCATGTCGAGCAGTTGGCGCAGCGTGATGCCGAGCGGGGCCTCGTACTGGCCGGGGCTGGTGACGTGGCCGCTCAGGGAGTAGAGCGTGAAGCCCGGGGACTTCTCGCTCCCCATGGACTTGAACCAGTCTTTCCCGCGGTTGAGGATCGCGGGAACCGACGCGATGGACTCGACGTTGTTCACCACAGTGGGGCATGCGTAGAGACCCGCGACAGCAGGGAAAGGGGGACGCAGTCGCGGTTGGCCTCGACGGCCTTCGAGCGAGTCGAGCAGCGCGGTCTCCTCACCGCAGATGTACGCGCCCGCGCCCGCGTGCACGGTGAGTTCCAGATCGAGTCCGCTGCCCAGGATGTCCTTGCCGAGGTAGCCCGCCGCATGGGCCTCGCGGACCGCCTCGTGCAGCCTGCGCAGCACGGGGACGACCTCGCCCCGCAGATAGATGAAGGCATGCGAAGACCGGATCGCGTAGCACGCGATCACGATCCCCTCGATGAGGGAATGCGGGTTCGCGAAGAGGAGCGGGATGTCCTTGCAGGTCCCCGGCTCCGACTCGTCGGCGTTGACAACTAGATAGTGCGGCTTGCCGTCGCCCTGCGGAATGAACTGCCACTTCATTCCGGTGGGGAAGCCCGCGCCGCCGCGGCCCCGCAGGCCCGCGTCCTTCACGTACGCGATGAGGTCGTCGGGGTCCATGGCGAGCGCCTTGCGCAGGCCCTCGTACCCCTCGTGCCGCCGGTAGGTCTCCAGCGTCCAGGACTTCTCCTCGTCCCAGAAGGCGGAGAGGACCGGTGCGAGGAGCTTCTCGGGGCTCGTCTCGTTGTCGATCTCGGCTGCCAAGGTCATCACTCCCCCTCCTCGGCGGTCGGTCCGGCCGGGTGGGCCGGGTCGGATGCCGAGGTCTGCTGCGGTGCGTCGTGCGAGCTGAGGTGCTCGGCGGGCGCTTCGTCCTGGGGTCCGCCCGTGCGTGGGTGGACGACGCGCGCGTGCGGCTCCTCGCCCTTGGCCAAGCGCAGTCCGATCAGCGAGGCGGGGCCCGCGCCGCCGCTCGCCTCGACGGCACCGGGGCGCTCGTCGGGGAAGCCCGCCAGGATCCGGGCGGTCTCCTTGTACGTGCAGATCGGCGCGCCGCGGGTGGGCTCGACCTGCACGCCCGCGCGCAGGTCGTCCACGAGCTGCTTGGCGGACGCCGGCGTCTGGTTGTCGAAGAACTCCCAGTTGACCATCACCACGGGGGCGAAGTCGCAGGCGGCGTTGCACTCGATGTGCTCAAGCGTGATCTTGCCGTCCTCGGTGGTCTCGTCGTTGCCGACGCCGAGGTGCTGCTTGAGTTCGTCGAAGATCGCGTCGCCGCCCATCACCGCGCAGAGCGTGTTGGTGCAGACGCCGACCTGGTAGTCGCCGGAGGGCTTGCGCCGGTACATGGTGTAGAAGGTGGCGACGGCCGTGACCTCGGCCGTGGTCAGACCGAGCACGTCGGCGCAGAACCGCATGCCGGTGCGCGTCACGTACCCCTCCTCCGACTGCACCAGGTGCAGCAGGGGAAGGAGCGCGGACCGTGAGTCCGGGTAGCGGGCGATGATCTCCTTGGCGTCCGCCTCCAGCCTGGCCAGGACGTCGGCCGGGTAGGCGGGGGCAGGGAGTTGGGGCATGCCCAGGCTGACGCCCGTGCCCTGCTCCGAAGAGGGAGTGGTGGTCACCGGTCGACGCCTCCCATCACGGGGTCGATGGACGCGACGGCGACGATGACGTCGGCGACCTGGCCGCCCTCACACATCGCCGCCATGGCTTGCAGGTTGGTGAAGGACGGGTCGCGGAAGTGGACCCGGTAGGGGCGGGTGCCGCCGTCGGAGACGACGTGGACGCCCAGCTCGCCCTTGGGTGACTCGACCGCGGTGTACGCCTGCCCGGCCGGGACCCGGAAGCCCTCGGTCACCAGCTTGAAGTGGTGGATCAGGGACTCCATGGAGGTGCCCATGATCTTCTTGATGTGGTCGAGCGAGTTGCCGAGACCGTCCGGGCCGAGCGCGAGCTGCGCGGGCCAGGCGATCTTCTTGTCGGCGACCATGACCGGGCCGGGGGCGAGCCGGTCCAGGCACTGCTCGACGATGCGCAGCGACTGGCGCATCTCCTCGATGCGGATGAGGAAGCGGCCGTAGGAGTCGCAGGTGTCGGCGGTCGGTACGTCGAACTCGTAGTTCTCGTATCCGCAGTAGGGCTGCGACTTGCGCAGGTCGTGCGGCAGGCCCGCCGAGCGGAGGACGGGGCCCGTGGCGCCGAGCGCCATGCAGCCGGTGAGGTCGAGGTGGCCGACGTTCTGCATGCGGGCCTTGAAGATGGGGTTCCCGGTGGCGAGCTTGTCGTACTCCGGGAGGTTCTTCCTCATCTTCTTCACGAACTCGCGGATCTGGTCGACCGCGCCGGGCGGCAGGTCCTGGGCGAGGCCGCCGGGCCGGATGAATGCGTGGTTCATCCGCAGACCGGTGATGAGTTCGAACAGATCGAGAACGAGTTCACGATCCCGGAAGCCGTAGATCATGATCGTGGTCGCGCCGAGTTCCATGCCGCCGGTGGCGATGCACACCAGATGCGAGGAGAGCCGGTTCAGCTCCATGAGGAGCACGCGGATGACCGAGGCGCGGTCGGGGATCTGGTCCTCGATGCCGAGCAGTTTCTCGACCCCGAGGCAGTACGCCGTCTCGTTGAAGAACGGCGTCAGGTAGTCCATGCGCGTGACGAACGTCGTGCCCTGCGTCCACGTGCGGTATTCGAGGTTCTTCTCGATGCCCGTGTGCAGATAGCCGATGCCGCAGCGGGCCTCGGAGACCGTCTCGCCCTCGATCTCCAGGATGAGGCGGAGCACGCCGTGCGTGGACGGGTGCTGCGGACCCATATTGACGATGATGCGCTCGTCGTCGGCCTTGGCCGCGGACTGGACGACCTCGTCCCAGTCGCCGCCGGTGACCGTGTAGACGGTCCCCTCGGTCGTCTCGCGGGCCCCGGAATCGTGCGAAGCGGACGCGGATGCGTGAGAAGTGGACATCAGGTGTACGACCTCCGCTGGTCCGGAGCCGGGATCTGGGCGCCCTTGTACTCGACGGGGATGCCGCCGAGGGGATAGTCCTTGCGCTGCGGGAAGCCCTGCCAGTCGTCCGGCATCATGATCCGCGTCAACGCCGGGTGACCGTCGAAGATCAGGCCGAAGAAGTCGTACGTCTCGCGCTCGTGCCAGTCGTTCGTCGGATAGACGGAGACCAGCGAGGGGACGTGCGGATCGGCGTCGGGGGCACTGACTTCGAGCCGGATCAGCCGGTTGTGGGTGATCGAGCGCAGGTGGTAGACGGCGTGCAGCTCGCGGCCCTTGTCCTCCAGGAAGTGCACCCCCGAGACGCCCGTGCAGAGCTCGAAGCGCAGGGCCGGGTCGTCCCGCAGCGTCCGCGCCACGCGTACGAGGTGCTCGCGCGCGATGTGGAAGGTCAGCTCGCCGCGGTCGACGACCGTCTTCTCGATCGCGTTCTCCGGGAGGAGGTCCTGCTCCTCCAGGGCGCCTTCCAGCTCGTCGGCGACCTCGTCGAACCAGCCGCCGTACGGACGCGGCGACGCGCCGGGCAGGGAGATGGTCCTGACGAGCCCGCCGTAGCCGGAGGTGTCGCCGCCGTTCTCGGCGCCGAACATGCCCTTGCGGACGCCGATGACCTCGCCGGTGTCGTCGCGCGGGGCGGGGACGCCGTTCGCGGTCCCGTTTCCGTTCTCCTCGCTCACCGCAGCAGCCCCTTCATCTCGATGGTGGGGAGCGCCTTGAGGGCCGCCTCCTCCGCCTCGCGCGCCGCTTCTTCCGCGTTCACGCCGAGCTTGGAGCCCTGGATTTTCTGGTGGAGCTTGAGGATCGCGTCGATCAGCATCTCGGGCCTCGGCGGACAGCCGGGCAAATAGATGTCAACGGGGACAACATGGTCCACACCTTGCACAATCGCGTAATTGTTGAACATCCCGCCCGATGAAGCGCAAACCCCCATCGAGATCACCCACTTGGGGTTGGGCATCTGGTCATAGACCTGCCGCAGGACGGGCGCCATCTTCTGGCTCACCCGGCCCGCCACGATCATCAGATCGGCCTGGCGCGGCGAGCCGCGGAAGACCTCCATGCCGAAGCGCGCCAGGTCGTACCGGCCCGCGCCCGTCGTCATCATCTCGATGGCGCAGCACGCGAGTCCGAACGTGGCGGGGAAGACGGATGACTTGCGCACCCAGCCCGCCGCTTGTTCGACGGTGGTCAGCAGAAAACCGCTCGGCAGTTTCTCTTCGAGTCCCATGCTCTTTGGCCCCTCAGACCTTTAGTCCCATTCCAGGCCGCCGCGCCGCCATACGTACGCGTACGCGACGAAGACGGTGAGCACGAAGAGCAGCATCTCCACGAGCCCGAAAATCCCCAGGGCGTCGAACGTGACGGCCCAGGGGTAGAGGAAGACGATCTCGATGTCGAAGACGATGAAGAGCATCGCCGTCAGGTAGTACTTAATGGGAAATCGCCCACCACCGGCCGGCGTCGGCGTCGGCTCGATACCGCACTCGTAGGCCTCGAGCTTTGCGCGGTTGTACCGCTTTGGACCGATAAGCGTGGCCATGACCACGGAGAAGATCGCAAAGCCTGCCCCGAGGGCTCCCAGCACGAGGATGGGCGCATAGGCGTTCACGCTCCTCGCTCCTCTCAGTCGGCACTGACTGTTGGCGGTTGCGTCGGACCGGGGCCCTGCTTCTCATCTGAAGATCGCGCACATGTGAAGCAGGTCACAAGCCCAACTGCCCCGCATCTTATGCCTGCCGGTCTGTGATCTGCGACACGGGGTGCGACAACGGCTTTGTGATCTCCACCACCTGACGAAGGATCATGAAGTCGGATGAGCGGTGATCTTCGTACGCGAAGCGCCTGAGTGATCACTAGAGGTGACATCTTGACGCGTCATCGCTGGTCGAGGGGGTGTTGCCCTATCAAGAGATTGCCGCTACAGGCAAATTGGTGCTGGACGTGATCACTTGATAGAGGCAACGCCTTCACTCTTCGGCAGCAGCGGCATGGACGAAAGTGGACACGTGCACCGATTCACGAGCGGAAGGGCCCACACCGCGAGGAGACCCCCGGTCACCCGGCGGGCGGTTCGGGAGTCGCCCTGAGGGCAGCCGAAAAGTACGGGAGATCTCAGGGAGGTCTCAGCAAGATCTCAGGGAGATCCCCGAGGGGGCAGGTGTGTGACCTGCGCCACATGAGGCCCCTGGGCAAAAGCGCGGGGCTTGGCCAACTGGCTCAACCGGTGGTAGACCACGGGCAATTCGGGCGTATCACAGAAAACCCTTGATCACAGGCGTGATCACCACTGTCCGCATTGCCCGTTACGGCGTCAATAAGGAACGACACGCCCGGGCTTCAAGGCCGAAAACGGCAACTGTGGCGCACCACACGTTTCTTGATGGGAACCGTGAGTCCCTGATAGCGGTTGTTCTCATGTCCCACACCGCTCACATACCCAGCCACCGGAAGCCCCGTCGCAGCGCCTCCAAGATCGCCCTGCGCGCCGGAGTTGCCGGTGGCGTCCTCAGCACCCTGGCAGTGGCCGCGGCGGCCGGCACGGCGACCGCGGCCGAGCCGGTGACCGAGACCATCGAAATGCCCACGCTCACCACTGATCTGTCCGCGCAGATCGCCCAGTCGGCGGACGCCACCCAGCAGGCCGCCGACACCTACGAGTCCCGCGCCGAGCAGGAAGCCGCCGCCACCAAGGCCGCCAAGCAGGCCGCCGAGGACCAGGCGCAGGCCGAGAAGAAGGCCGAGGCCAAGCGCAAGGCCGAGGCCAAGGCCAAGGCCGCCGCGGAGAAGAAGGCCGAGGAGGAGCGCGCCTCCCGGACCACCGAGCGCACCACGCTCTCGACGCAGACCACCTCGGCCGGCTCCTCCGACTCGGCCCCCGCTCCGGCGAGCGGCAGCGTCGGCGCGGTCATCGGCTTCCTCAAGGCACAGCTCGGCGACGCCTACGTGATGGGCGCCTCGGGCCCCAACGCCTGGGACTGCTCCAGCCTGGTGCAGGCCGCGTTCAAGCAGGCGGGCGTGGACCTTCCGCGCGTCTCGCAGGACCAGTCGGTCGCCGGCACCCCCGTCTCGCTCTCCAACGTCCAGGTCGGCGACATCCTTTACTGGGGTGGCGCGGGCTCCGCGTACCACGTGGGTGTGTACATCGGTAACGGCCAGTACCTCGACGCCGCCAACCCCAGCAAGGGCGTCGTCATCCAGGACCTGTCGGGCTACCCGGCCTCGGGCGCCGTGCGCGTCCTCTGACGGCCTTCTGAACCACGCGTAAGGGCCGGAACCCCCTCGGGGAGGTTCCGGCCCTCACGTACGCCCTCAGGCGCTTCTGTTACGCCCTCAGGCGCTTCTGTGCGGCGCGTCAGTCAGTTCTTCGGCGACAGCTCCGCCATGCGCGACCAACCCGTGCCCGGAATATCCGTGTTCACGATCTCCGGGACCGTGGCGATCGCCTCGGCCATCGTGTCCATGGCGGCCTTGAAGTGGTCGGAGCCGACGTGCGCGGCGCCGGCGTCCCCGTCGGCGAAGGCCTCAAGGAGCACGAACTGGTTCGGGTCATCGACCGACCTCGACCACTCGAAGAAGACGTTGCCCGGCTCCGCGCGCGTGGCGGCGGTGAATGCGGCGGTCCGCTCGATCCAGCTCTCGCTGTGCTCGGGGCGGACGGTGAACTTGACGGCAATAAATATCATGCGTCCATTTTTGCACCGAACCGTCCAGCGCGCGCACCGAACCGTCCAGCGCGCGCACCGAGCCACGCGCTACGCCTTCGGCGCCACCTTGCTCAGGCCGTTGATGACGCGGTCCATGGCGTCGCCACCCGTCGGGTCCGTGAGGTTCGCCAGCATCTTCAGCGTGAACTTCATGAGGATGGGGTGGGTCAGCCCGCGCTGCGTCGCGATCTTCATGACCTTCGGGTTGCCGATGAGCTTCACGAAGGCACGGCCCAGCGTGTAGTAGCCGCCGTAGGTCTCCTTGAGCGTCTTGGGGTAGTTCTCCAGCGCCAGTTCCCGCTGGGCGGGGGTGGCACGCGCGTGTGCCTGCACGATGACGTCCGCCGCGATCTGGCCGGACTCCATGGCGTACGCGATGCCCTCGCCGTTGAACGGGTTCACCAGGCCGCCCGCGTCACCCACCAGGAGCAGCCCCTTGGTGTAGTGCGGCTGGCGGTTGAAGGCCATCGGCAGGGCGGCGCCGCGGATCGGCATCGTCATGTTGTCCGGCGTGTAACCCCAGTCCTCCGGCATCGAGGCGCACCAGGCCTTGAGGACCTCGCGCCAGTCGAGCTCGCGGAAGGCCTTGGAGGAGTTGAGGATGCCGAGCCCGACGTTGGACGTGCCGTCACCCATGCCGAAGATCCAGCCGTAGCCGGGCAGCAGCCGGTCCTCGGCCCCGCGGCGGTCCCACAGCTCAAGCCAGGACTCCAGGTAGTCGTCGTCGTGGCGCGGCGAGGTGAAGTACGTCCGCACGGCCACGCCCATCGGCCGGTCCTCGCGGCGGTGCAGGCCCATGCCGAGGGAGATGCGCGAGGAGTTGCCGTCGGCCGCGACGACCAGCGGGGCGTGGAAGGTGACCGGGGTCTTCTCCTCGCCGAGCTTGGCGTGCACGCCGGTGATGCGGCCGGTGCGGTCGTCGATGACCGGGGCGCCGACGTTGCAGCGCTCGTGGAGCCGGGCGCCCGCCTTCTGCGCCTGCCGGGCGAGCTGCTCGTCGAAGTCGTCGCGCTTGCGTACGAGGCCGTAGTCCGGGTACGACGCCAGGTCCGGCCAGTCGAGCTGGAGCCGCACGCCGCCGCCGATGATGCGGAGGCCCTTGTTCCGCAGCCAGCCCGCCTCTTCGGAGATGTCGATTCCCATGGAGACCAGCTGCTTGGTGGCGCGGGGCGTGAGCCCGTCGCCGCAGACCTTCTCCCGTGGAAACGCGGTCTTCTCAAGGAGGAGGACGTCGAGCCCGGCCTTCGCCAGGTAGTAGGCCGTCGTCGAACCGGCGGGCCCGGCTCCGACGACGATGACGTCCGCGGTGTGTTCGGAGAGGGGCTCGGTCACGGCGGGTTCTCCCCAAGGATCGAAAACTGTGTGCCGGCCGGCACGGGTATGGGCAGTCTATGAGGCGGTACCGATCTACCAGCCGAAGGGCCACACGTGACCGAGCAGACCCAGACCGTGCCCGCCGCACCGCTCCCCGACGTACGGCTCCGCGTCCCCACCCACGAGGACGCCTTCACCTGGCACGGGCTCTTCGACGACCCCGAGGTCATGGAGTTCCACGGCGGCTCACCCGCGGAGCTCTCCGTGTACGAGGAGCTGACGGCCAGGCAGCGCAGACACGACGCCGAACGGGGCTACTGCCTCTGGACCCTGCTGGACGCCGCGGGCGCCCCCATCGGCTTCACGGGCGCCCAGCCCTGGAGCCGCCCCTGGGGGCCGACAGGCGAGATCGAGATCGGCTGGCGGCTCGGCCGCGCCGCCTGGGGCAAGGGGTACGCGACGGCCGCCGCGCGCGCCACGGTCGAGCGGCTGCGGGCGGCGGGCGTGCCGACGGTCGTGGCGATGGTCGACGCCGGCAACGAACGCTCGGTCGCGGTGACCCGGCGGCTCGGCATGGTGCTCGCGGAGACGTTCACCACGCCGGAGCCGCCGGGCGCGGACGGTTCACGCCGGATGGCCCACTGCTTCCGGCTCGTCCTGTAGCGGCCGTTTCGCGGGCGCCTGGCGGCGTCAGCCGGTGAGCCGCCAGGTGTCCAGCGCGGTCGCGTGCGCCTTCGCGCCCTTGCCCGTGGACCAGGCGCTCTCGCGCCAGGAGAGCTGGATCGCGTACTCGGTGCCGTCCTCGGCGATGTAACTCTGGTTGAGGGCGTGAATCCTGCGGCCCGACTTGTCCGTGTAGGTGTACTCCCAGAACGCGCCGTCCTGCCCCTTGAAGGTGTTCGCCTCCATGCGGATCCGCCGGTAGTCGGACTTGTCCGGCGCCTTCTCCGTGTGCTCCTCGATGTTGATGAAGTTCTCGTACGAGGTGTAGGGCGCGGAGGTGACCACGCCGACCAGGAACTCCTCGCGCCCCGAGCCCGCGTACGTGATCTGCCCCGGCCGCTCCGGGTCCACGGCCTGCCGGGTCCAGCCCGCGGGGACCGCGAAGGAGAACCCCTCGTCGTCCGTCACCCGCTCCGAGCCCGCGGGGACCTCGCCCTCGTCGGCCGCTCCCGGCTCGTCGCTCTCGCTCGGCACCGCCGTGTCGGTCCCCGGCTGCTCCGAGACCACGGGGCTCGACCCCTCGCTCGACTCCTCGCTCGGCTGCCGGGAGGGCTCCGCCGAGGGATCCGCCGAGGGCTTGTCGTCCTTCGACGTCGACGCCGGCTTGTCGTCCTTGCCGTCCTGCCAGATCAGGATTCCGGCCGTCGCGCCACCGCCGATGAGGAGCGCCCCGGCGAGCGTCGCCACCCAGACCCGGGCGCTGCCACGCGGCTTGACGCCCGGGGGCTGCTGCTGCCCGATCCGCACCGCGTGCGGGTCGTACGCGGTGACGGTCCGCTCGTACGGGGCCGGGGCCGCCCCGTGGCCGTAAGCGGGGGCGCTCGCGGGGGCGCTGGGCATCGGGGGCGTGCCGGGCGCGTACGCGGGCGCGGGCGGGCCACCGCTCTGCCCCGTCATCCGCGTCAGGTAGGGCCCGATCAGCACGGCGGCGAAGATCCAGAGCAGCCCGAAGAGCAGCACCTCGGGCACGCTGAGCCCGATGTCCACGCTGCCCTCGCCCCGCGAGCCGCCGGATCCGATGCGGCCGGTGGCCGCGCCGGACAGGTCCACGCTGAAGCCGCCGACACCGGCCAGCAGCAGGACGAGCCCGAAGAAGACACCGCCCGCCAGCAGTTGTTCGCCTCGGCCCACGCAGCGCCGCGCGGCCAGGACGCCGATGGTCAGCGCGCAGACCAGGCCGAGCGCGAGGGCGCCCACGACGGCCCAGTCGTTGGTGACGTCACCCAGCTCGGAGAGGCCGAAGGTCTCGCTCCTCGCGCCGCCGCCGTACAGCGAGTTGCTGCCACGCACGACGATCTCCGATGCCGCGCCCCAGCCGATGCCGAGCGCGGTGATCGCGAGGTTCGGCAGGAAGAGCAGGGCGACGAGGAGCGGTGAGATGTCGTCGTCGTCCAGATCGGTGGTCCGGTTCAGGTCGTCGATCTGGGCCAGGCTGATGTAGGCGACGACCGAACAGAGCACGAGGACCACGGCGAGGGCGCGCACGGCGGTCCCGGTGGCACGCAGCAGAGCCTGCGCGCCGGGGCGCGGGGCGCCGCCCACGCTCCAGTTCACGCCGTCACGGCGCAGCACCGCGCCGGCCACGACGAGGGCGAGCACCAGTGCCCCGAGCGTGGAGAGCGCCGGGGACGAGGAAAGCTCGATGCCCTCGATCTCCGGCTGCGCGAAGAGCGCGAGGCCGAGCGTGCTGACGGCCACCAGGAGCGCGACGCGGACGGCCGCCTCCGGACCGGCCGTGCCACCCGCGGGGAGGCCGCCCTGGACGAACTGCCGTGCGACGAGGCGGTTGCGCAGGACGCGTACGCCGATGAGGAGCGCCACGAGCCACAGCACGGTCATCGTGAGCGGGATGAAGTGCAGGGAGATCGCACCCTCCATCCCGGACGCCGAGTCGGAGCCCGAGCCGAAGCCACCGGAATCGCCGAAGCCGCCGAAGCCGCCGAAGCCGCCGGAGCCGCCGAAGCCGTCCGAGTCGCCGAAGCCACCGGAGTCGCCGAAACCGTCCGAGTCACCGAAGCCGTCCGTGCCGGGGCGTGTCTCGTGTCCCGTCAGCTCGAAGCCGCCGCCCACCGACTGGAGCAGCAGCGCGAGGCCGGTCCGCAGCCGGTCGGTGAAGCCGACCACCACGTCGTCGTCCTGGCCGTACGACGGGATGGCGAGCGCGATGCCGCTCAGGAGCATCATCGCGAAGGGCCAGAGCGCGGCCTGCGCGGACCCGGCCCAGTCCCCGCGGAACGTCCGTCCGAGGAAGGCGCCGACCGGTGAGGGAGCGGCGGGGGCCACGGGGCCTGCGGGGCCTGCGGGGGCGGCCGGGGCGGGGGTGAAGGCCGGCGGGGGCGGGGCCGCGGGAGCGGCCGGTGCCGGGACCGGGGGTGCTTCCGGTGCCGGCGGGGCTTTCGGTGCCGGAGGTGCCTCTGGTGCCGGGGGTGCCTCCGGTGCTGGGGATGCCTCCGGTGTGGGCGGGGCTTCGGGAGTCTCGGGTTCCGGAAGGCGTTCCTTGCCGCACTTCATGCAGAAGCGGGCCTCGTCGGGGGCAGCGGCCCCGCAGTGTGGGCAGTACGACGCCATCAGAACGCTCCGTCATAGTCCAGGCGATCTCCCGCGAGCGGGAAAGGACCGACCCCATGAGCGCCATAAGCGCCGCATAAGTTTTGGCGGGGTCGTATCAACGGACACATCTTGCCCGGTGACCGGTTCCCCGCCGGTCCCAGATCCCTGTTCTCAACTCAAGCGTTATGCGGCGGGGTTCGGCCGCCCCGCCCGAAGCGACGGAGCGTCAGCCCTGCTTGAAGCCCCGGTGCAGCGCCACGACGCCGCCCGTGAGGTTCCGCCACGCCACCTTCGACCAGCCCGCGTCCTTCAGCAGCCCGGCGAGCGCGGGCTGGTCGGGCCAGGAGCGGATCGACTCGGCGAGGTAGACGTACGCGTCGGGGTTGGAGGACACGGCGCGCGCGACCGGCGGCAGCGCGCGCATCAGGTACTCCTCGTAGACCGTCCGGAACGGCGCCCACGTCGCGTGCGAGAACTCGCAGATCACGACGCGTCCGCCGGGCCTCGTCACGCGGTACAGCTCGCGCAGCGCGGCGCCGGTGTCCTGGATGTTGCGCAGCCCGAAGGAGATCGTGACGGCGTCGAAGGTGTCGTCCCTGAACGGCAGCTTCGTCCCGTCGCCCGCGGTGAACGGCATCCACGGGTGGCGCCGCTTGCCGACCCGCAGCATGCCGAGGGAGAAGTCGCAGGGCACGACGTACGCGCCGGCCCGTGCGAAGGGCTGCGAGGAGGTGGCGGTGCCTGCGGCCAGGTCGAGGACCTTCTGCGCGGGGCGCGCGGCCACCGCCTTCGCGACCTCCTTGCGCCAGAGGCGGGCCTGGCCGAGGGAGAGCACGTCGTTGGTGAGGTCGTATCGTTCCGCGACGTCGTCGAACATCGTTGCGACGTCGTGGGGCTGCTTTTCCAAGGAGGCTCGGGTCACTCGGCCTATTGTGTCAGCCGGGGCTTCTCTCTTTACTGCGGGTTCTTTCGCCTGCGGCGGGCTTTCTCGCCGGCGCGTCTGCCGTCGGCCGTCTCTTTGGCGGGTGCGGGTGCCTTGTGGTTGCTCGCGCAGTTCCCCGCGCCCCTTACGGGCGCCTCCCGGCGCCCCCTGGCGTTGCTCGCGCCCCGCGGCGGAGCCGCAGACAGACACAGCCCCGCGCCCCTTACGGGGCGCTACCGCGCCCTGTACACCAACCTGCCGTTCACCACCGTTGCCACGCACGTGGACGCGCCCCGGAGGACCAGGGCCGCTCTGTCCTCCACGTCGAAGACCGCGAAGCGGGCCGGAGAGCCCGCCGTCAGTGGGGGGAGCAGGATCAGGGGGGTCGGGGAGAGGGACGGTGGGCCGGGGAGTCTTGGGGGGCGGTGGCCCACTGCCAGGCCCGCGCGCCGGACCGCGTCCACCGCCGGGCGGGACCGCAGCTCGCCCGCCACGGCCACCGTGCCGTGGGCCAGGAGCCGCTGTACGCCGCGGCGGGCGCTGGCGCCGGTTCGGGCGGGGTTGGCGCGGAAGAGGGCCCCGGCCTTCTCACCGCCGATCGGCTCGGTGCCGAGCCAGTCGGCCTCCCGGGGGTCGGGGTGGTAGGTGGCCTCCAGGAGTTCGGGCCCGTACGGGTTGAGCAGGCCCGGCGTGAGGATGCCGGGCCAGCGCCGGACGCGGGCGTCGGGGTGCGCCGCGGCCAGCTCCTCGTACGGGCCGACGGCGGCGACGGACGCGCCGTCGACCAGTACCGCCGTCCCCGGTGAAAGCTCGGCTACGTGAAGGGTCAGCAAGGCGCGCTCAGTTGGCACTGAGGAGCTTCAGCTCCGGGTGCGCCGTGCCGCCCTCGATCGCGACGGACGAGATGTGCGAGGCGACACGGTCGTCGACCGGGTCGTTCGCCGGGTCGTCGTGCACCACGAGGTGCTCGTACGTGGTGGCGCGCTGCGCGGGGACACGCTCGGCCGTGCGGATCATCTCGATCATCTCGCGCAGGTTGTTGCGGTGCTTGGCACCGGCCGAGGAGACGACGTTCTCCTCCAGCATGACCGAGCCGAGGTCGTCCGCTCCGTAGTGCAGCGTCAGCTGGCCCGCCTCCTTGCCGGTGGTCAGCCAGGAGCCCTGGATGTGCGCCACGTTGTCGAGGAAGATCCGCGCGATCGCGATCATGCGGATGTACTCGAAGATCGTCGCCTGGGTGCGGCCCTTGAGGTGGTTGTTCTCGGCCTGGTACGTGTACGGGATGAAGGCCCGGAAGCCTCCGGTCCTGTCCTGCACGTCGCGGATCATCCGCAGGTGCTCGATGCGCTCGGCGTTGGTCTCGCCGGTGCCCATGAGCATGGTCGACGTGGACTCGACGCCCAGGTTGTGGGAGATCTCCATGATCTCCAGCCAGCGCTCGCCGCTCTCCTTGAGGGGGGCGATGGCCTTGCGCGGGCGCGCGGGCAGCAGTTCGGCGCCTGCGCCCGCGAAGGAGTCGAGCCCGGCTGCGTTGATGCGCTGGATGGCCTCCTCCACGGAGACCTTGGAGATGCGCGCCATGTGCTCGACCTCGGAGGCTCCGAGGGAGTGGATGACGAGCTGCGGGAAGTTCTTCTTGATCGCCGCGAAGTGCTCTTCGTAGTACTCGACGCCGAAGTCCGGGTGGTGGCCGCCCTGGAACATGATCTGCGTCCCGCCGAGCTCGACGGTCTCCGCGCAGCGGCGCAGGATGTCGTCGAGGTCCCTCGTCCAGCCCTTCTTGGTGTCCTTCGGGGCGGCGTAGAAGGCGCAGAACTTGCACGCCGTCACGCAGACGTTCGTGTAGTTGATGTTCCGCTCGATGATGTACGTCGCGATGTGCTCCGTACCCGCGTAGCGGCGTCGGCGCACGGCGTCGGCGGCGGCGCCGAGCGCGTGCAGCGGGGCGTCGCGGTAGAGGACGAGCGCCTCTTCCGGAGTGATCCGGCCACCTGCGGCGGCGCGGTCGAGGACGGACTGAAGCTCGGCCTTCTCGGTCACCGGGGCGTCCCTTTCGTAAGGGTTGTGGACGGACCAAGCCAGCGTACGCCAGCCCCCCGGAAGCCCCGACGTCAGGCGGAGTACGCCCCGAGCACGAGCCCCACGAAGGCGCCGCCGATCAGGAAGGGCCCGAAGGGGATCGCCGTCCTGCGGCCCGCGCGGCGGGCGATGACGAGCCCCACCCCGTACACCGAGGCGAGCACGAACCCGGCGAAGGCCCCGAGCAGCAGCACGCCCCACCCGTACCAGCCGAGCACCGCCCCCAGCGACAGCGCGAGCTTCACGTCACCGAAGCCCATGCCGTCGGGGCTGATGAGGAACAGCACGAAGTACGCCCCGGCCAGCGCGAACGCCCCGTACAGCGCCCCGAACCACGAGCCGCCGTGCTCGGGCAGCAGCGCGGCGCCCCCGAGCAGCACGAGCGCGGCCCCGCCGAGCGGCAGCGTCAGCACGTCGGGCAGCCGGTGCACGGTGAAGTCGACGACGGCGAGCAGCACCCCGAAGGGCGCGAGCAGCAGCCAGACGCCGAGCTCGGGCCGTGCCCCGGTGGCGGCGGCGAGGGCCGCGCAGACGAGGGCGGCGGCAGGGACGACCACCCAGGTCCGCGGCCCGAACCAGCGCCCGTCCCCGCCGGCCCGCGCGAGCCCCAGCCAGCTCCCCAGGGGATGCCCCTCGGGGCTCTCGGCCCGCCAGCTCTCCTCGGGCGGCACGGAGAGCCGGTAGGCGGCGCGCGGCACGAGGAGTCCGGCGAGGGCGCCCCAGAGGGCGCCGATGAGGGCGAGGACAGGGATCACGGTCACCTCCTGCGATGCGGGGAAATGGACGGGTGGGCGGGAGGCATCCGCCGGGAAGCGGCGGTGCGGCAAGGAGGGTCACCCCGCGGCGGAGAGCCCCTCCCGCCAGGCGGGCAGCAACTCGTCCAGCAGGGCCTCGGTCCGCGGCGGCAGCCCCCGGGCCCCGCTCCGGGCCAGGAGGTCCGCGGCGACCCGCTGAAGCCGGGCCGGGTCGTCCAGCGCGTGCGTCGCCCGCAGCAGTTCGTTCCAGAGCCGCTCATCGCGCGGCGCGGAGCCGAGCGCCGCGTTCAGCGCCTCGATCGCCTTCTCCGCCCGCCCCTTCTCCAGGTGGAACTCCGACAGGGCGAGCCCGATGTCGGCGACCAGGAGCGGCAGCTGCGCGTCGATGATCTCGTGCGTGAGCCACGCGTAACGGCCCTGCTGGCGGTCGGCGAGCAGCGGCCCCCGTACGAGCACCAGCGCGTCGGTCAGCATCCGGCCGCGCACCGCGCGGTTGCCCGCGCCGCGGCCCTGCGTCGCCTCGTGGTAGAGCGAGCGCAGCACGTCGAGGTCGGAGACGACGGACTTGGCGAGGGTGAGCCGTCCGTTCCCGTCGGCCCGCAGCCGCGGCGACCCGTCGGGGTCGGTGCCGAGCCACTCGCGCAGCCGGTCGACGAGCGCGTCCCGTACGTCCTCGGTGACGCCGCGCGGCCAGAGCGCGGAGGCGAGCACCCGGGGGTGCACACCCTCACGGTGCAGGAGCAGCAGGGCGAGGGCCTCGTGCATCAGCGGGCTGCGCTCGCCGTCGGGCGTGTCGAGGCCGATGATCTCGTACGTGCCGACGAGGCGGGCGTAGACCGCGGGCCGCCCCTGCTCGGTGACGTCGACGAGGAACGGCGGTGCCGCGGCGGCGGAGCCGTCGTCGGGCCCCGGGCCGTCCTCACCGTCCGGGTCGGCCTCGGTGAAGAGGCGGACCACGGCCCGCCGCTGCGCCTCGGGCAGCGTCTGGGCCGCCAGTTCCAGGCCGAGCAGCGGGGCGAGCAGTGTGCCCTCGCGGGTGATCTCCATCTCCCAGGCGGCGCCGGGCAGGTCACCGGAGTCCGTACCGACGAGGTAGCCGATGCCGAGGCGCCCGGCGTCGGACGCCAGCTCGGCGAGCTTGACGGCGTCCTCGCCGCTCGGCTGGGCGGCGAGCAGCACCAGGTGCGGGGCCCAGCGGGTGTGCTGGGCGGGTCCTGTGCGGCCGGTGAGCACGGAGTCGTGCCCTGCGGCGCCGAGCGCGCCGCGCCGCTGCCGGGTCTCGGCCTCCATGGTCTCCAGGAGGGCGTCCACGTCCTCCAGGTGCCGCAGCCGGTTGGGCGCGAGCGGGGTGAGGTCCTCGCCGAAGCCGACGAGGGTGATGGTCATGCGGTCCGACCAGCCGTTGGTGGCGAGTTCGGCGGCGACCGAGGCGAAGACGGCGGCGCGGTCGGCCTCGCTGCCGCTCAGCGAGACGATGCCCGGCACCGACTCCAGGTTGAGCAGGAGCCGTGAGTCGTCGAGGGTGCCGAGGCTGACGAGGCCGGGGTAGGGCGCGGCGGTGTCCACGTCCTCGTACCGCTCGGCGTCGGTGCGGGCGAGGACCCAGAACGTCTGGTCCTGCCCGGGCTGCCAGGGCGCCGGCGGGCGGCCCGCGGGCGTGGCGAGCTGGAGGTGCAGGTCGCCGTTGGTCAGCCAGGCCGCGTACACGGTCGGCAGCGCGCGGTTCTCCTCGGCCAGCGAGGCGGCGAGGCCGCGCAGCGCGAGGTCGAGCAGGCGTACGCCCTCGGGGTCGGCGCCCACGAGGAGCGCGTCGTGCACGTCGGCGGCGTCCCCGGTCGGCGTCGGCAGCTGCATGCCGCGGCGGCCCGTGACCGCGCCCATGGCCGACTGCCACAGGGCCTGCCTGCGGCGGCGGCCGAGCGCGCCGAGCAGCCCGGCGGCCAGCAGGGGCGCGCCGATGAGCGCCTCGGGCAGCCCGAAGCCGGAGCTGTCGGAGGTCTCGCCCTCGGTGGCGGCGGGCGTCTGCGGGGCGTCGGGGGCGATGGGCATCGCGGGGGTGCCGGGGCGCTGTTCGGGGAGGGTGATGTGGGCGGTGTCGCGGTCCACGGAGTGGCCGCCGCCCTGCTGACCGCCCCCCTGCCGGCCGCTGCCCTGCTGACCGCCGCCCTGCCGGTGGTCGCCGGTCTTGGCGTAGTCGGAGATCTGCTCCTTGACGTCCTGCGAGATCTTCGGTGCCTCGTCGGGCATCTCGACCAGCTCGCCGCCGTGCGCGTCGCCGGGCATCTCCATGATCCAGCCGGGCCTGATGAGGCTCGCCTCGGAGAGCTTGGAGCCGTCGGGCTGCTCGCGGTCCTTGTTGAGCTGGTAGATCTCCTTGTACCGCCGCCCGTCGCCCAGGTGCCGCTCGGCGACCTCCCAGAGCGAGTCGTGGTGGCGCCCCTCAGGGGGCTGGATCCGGTAGAACTTCGTGTCCCCGTCCTCGGCGCCCCCCGCGTGCGCCGCGGCCTGATCGGCCTGCATGGCGAGGGCGTCGGCGGCACCGGCCGCCTGCCGCTCGGGGCCGAAGAGGCCGGGCGTCTGCTGGGCGCTCGCGGCGGACGACGGCTTCTCGTTGCCTTCGAGGGACTGCCCGAACTGCGAGAGCCCTGGCGCGAAGCTGGCCGCGGTGGCGCCCACCAGGAGCAGTGCGGCCACGAGCTGACGGGCGAGCATCTGGCTGCCGCCCGCGCCGGGCACGCGCCCCGGGATGCCGACGCCGGAGAGCGCGGCCTTCATCTCGACGAGCACACAGGCGGTGAACTGGGCCCAGGCGAACCAGACGACGACGGTCAGCACGTTGATGAACGTGCTGACGGTGATCTCCTGCTGCAACCAGCTCAGCGAAGGCGCGCCGCCCGGCAGCGGCCACCCCACGAAGACGACGAGCGCGCCGGGCACACCGACCAGGAGCACGGCCAGGGCGGCGAAGGCGAGGAAGGCCTTGACGAAGTCTCCGACGGTACGCCGGCGCCCGGGCAGCGCCTGCGGCGTACGGTTCCGCGGCGGCTGCGGGTTCGGCGGGCTCGTCGAGCGTGAGGTGGTGCGCGCCATGGCGGGTGTCCTGGTGTCCTGTGGGAAGGGAGTGGGTGGGCGGGTCGTCGTGGCTGCGGGAGTTGATCCCGAGGCCACTGAGGTGATGGTACGGAAGGTGCCGGAGCGCAGACAGGGAATCCGCCCGGACGGCCGCCCGTCAGCCGACCTGGTTCTCCGCGATCGCGGTGCCCGTCACCGTGACGTCGCCGCCGTAGAACATGCCGGTGAAGACGGGGCTGTAGGTCATCTGCACCTCGACCTCCACCTGCTGGGCGTTCGCGGTCACGCAGCGCGTCGCCGTGGCGTCCGCGCCGGTGAGGCCCGCCTCGCGGACGAACGCCTGGGCCCTCGCGCCGCAGTTCTCGTAGTTGATGGGAGCGCCCTCGGCACCTTCGTAGAGGCCCTCGGTGTCGAGGTCCTGCGCCGCGTAACGGGCGGCCTGTTCCGCGATGTCCGCGGCGCGCTCCCGCTTGGAGATGGAGAGCCCGCCGTCGATGACGAACGCCGAGAGCGTGAGGAAGACGATCGCGAAGATGATGACGGCGCCCGCGCCCGAGCCCCGGTCGTCCAGGCGCTCGCGGCGGGACGCGAGCCACGCGCGCGGCGAGGGGTGACGTCTCACGCCGACCTCCGGTACGGGTCGAGCGGCGAGCTGAAGCTGGCCTTCAGTGTCGTCGGGACGTCCAGGCCGAGCATCGCCAACCCCTTCACCTGACAGCTCACTTCCACGGTGAAGAACGGGTCGACGTCCTCGTCGAAGCCGGTGCTCTTCTGGACCACCGAAACGGGGCCCGAGCAGACGTCCGCGAGGTCGGCCCTCGCCGCCTTCTCCGCCTCGGCCAGCGCCGTGCCGTGCTCCTTCTGGATCGACCCCGCGCGCGCCGCGTCCCGCGCCGCCCCGTCGATGGCCCCCCGGCCGTCGACGAGCTGGCCGAAGGCCACCAGCACCAGGATGAACAGGATCATCACCGGGGCGAGGATCACGACCTCGATGGTCGAAAGCCCGCGGTCGCCGGCCATCCGCAGCGTCCGCGGCATTCGCAGCAACCGCAGCGTCCGCATCACTCGTTCTCCTCGACGAACCGCTCCACGGGCCCCGACGACTGGGCGTGCACGGTGAAGTTCATCCCGGGGAAGACCATCGGCACCTTCGCGGTGATCTCCACGCCGACGGTGGTCGGCTCGGGCTGGATCGTCCGCACGTCCGGGTCGATCACGAGCTGCGGGCCGAGCTGGCGGATGTAGGCGTCGGCGACGTCACGGGCCTCTCCGCGCCAGCCGCCCGCGTTCTCGTCGGCCGTGGCGCGGGCCTTGCGCGCGCCCGCCTGCGCCGCCGCCTGGGCCACGTGGTCCGCGAAGAAGTACAGCGCGAACTGCACCGTCGCGAAGATCATGAAGAACAGCACCGGGGTGAGCAGCACGAACTCGATCGCGGTCATGCCGGATTCACCGCGGGTGGAGGCGGCCTCCACCCGGCGGCGCACGAATCCCCGCGTCCCCCGCGTCCCTCGCACCCGCACCCCGTCGCCCCTCACGCCGCCGTATGCCTCGCCCGTCCCCCGCTGCCGTCGCCGGGCGTCAGCAGGTCTTGCCCGCGTCGGCGCCCTCGATGCACTTGCCGACCTTGTCCGCGCCGCCCTTCAGCGCGGCGTTGATGACCGCGGCCACCACACCCACGATCGCCACGACGACCGCCGAGATGATGACCCACTCGACCGCCGACGCACCGCGGTCGAGCTCACCGGAGCGGGCGCGCTGAACGCGGCCCTGAAGGAAGGTGATGACGAAGTCCAGGCCCGCGTTACCGGTGCTGAAGTCCCGCCGGTTCAGGTCGTTCAGGCCGTTCGGTCCGTTCATGATGGTTGTCCTCTCAGGAGTGGTGGGGGGAGGGGTGCCGGGCCCCGTATGTCCGGCACCGTCGTCGTGGGGCCGCTGCCGCTAGACCTGGAACACGCGCATCGCCGCCGGGAAGATGAGGAAGACCAGGAAACCCGCGCACAGCAGGAGCTGCGCGACCAGCATCGACTGCGACTTCTCGCCCGCGCTGCCCTCGATCTCGGCGAGTTCACGGTGCCGCATCGTCTCCGCGCGGGAGGCGAGGGACTCGCGCACCTTCGCGCCGTCGTCCGCGACCAGCGCCAAGGACGCCGACAGGTCCTTCAGCTCCTCGACGCCCAGCTCCTCGCCGAGCGCGCCGAGCGCCTGCCACTGGCTGACACCGGTGATGCGGGCGTCCGCCAGCGCGCTGCGGATGCGCTGCGTCGCCCAGCCGTCGGAGACCTCCGCCGCCGCCATGAGCGCCTCGGGGAGGCCGCGGCCGCCCGCGAGGCTCATCGACACCAGGTCCAGATAGGCGCCGATGACGCGGCGCAGGTCGCGCCGCTTGTCCGCCGCGTCTCTGCGCACCTCCAGGTCCGGCAGGAAGAAGAAGAGCGCGCCGAACATCAGCGCCAGCCAGACCGGGATGATCGGGCTGCGGCCGACGCCGAGCGTCCAGATGATGGCGAAGAGGAACGGCCCGAAGAACACCCCCGCCCCGGCGAGCAGCACCTTCGTCGCCAGGAACTTCTCCCAGCTCCGGTCGAGCACCGCCAGGTCCGCGCGGAGCGACCGCAGCTCCCAGCCCTGCTGGAGGTACAAGTCGGCGACGCGCATGCCCACGCGGGTCCGCAGGGAACCGATGCGGCCGGGCTTCTCCGTGTCCGAGGACACCCGATGCGACTCGTACGCCGCTCCGCGTGCCCGCATCGCGTCGATCCGCGCGACCGTGGCGATCGCGCTGCGCTTGGACGGCATCAGGGCGCGTACGAGGGCGAAGACGCCGAGCCCGAACGCCGCGCCGATCACTATCGGCATCGTCAGGTTCATCGACGTACCCCCTCGGTCGGGCTGGCGTACCCGGGCAGGCCCTGCTGGGTGTGCTGACCCTGCTGGCCCTGTTGCATCGGGGCAGGGGCGGCCGGGCCGCGCGGGCGCACGAACTGCACGCCCGGCTCGTCCCTGACCAGGAAGCGGTCCGGCGTCTCCACCGTCGACAGCTTCCGCAGCCACCAGAAGCCCAGCGCGAACAGGGCGCAGACCATGGCGAGCACCAACTGGCCGACCGGTGTGCCGTAGGGCTCGACGAACTCGCGGTTGAAGATGGCCAGACCGAGCACGAAGGCGACCGAGACCGCCACCACGATCTGCACCGAGCGGCGGGTCGAGGCGCGCTGCGACATGACGCGCTGGCGCATGTCGACCTCCTCGCGCGCGGACTTCGCGAGCGCCCCGAGCACCTGCCGCAGGCCGGGGCCGCGCAGCTTGGAGTTGAGGATGAGCGCGGCGACGATGATGTCCGCCGACGCGTCGTCGATCTCGTCGGCGAGGATCTGTAGCGCCTCGGGGAGCGGCGTACGCGCGCGCAGCCGGTCCACCAGGGCGTCCAGGTGCGGGCGCAGGACCGGGGCGGCGGCGCGCGCCGACGCGGGGATGGCCTGTTCGAGGCCGACCGCGCCCGCGATGGTGTCGCGCAGCGACTCCGTCCAGGCGGCGAGTGCCTCGACGCGCTTCATCTGCGCGCGTTCCTCGGCGGCGCCGCCGAAGAGCTTGTCCCAGAAGAAGACGAGGATGCCGGCGGCGATGCCCGCCACCGCCCAGCGGGTCAGGAGCAGGACGACGAGACCGACGCCCGCGGCGAGCGAACCGCGCTGCCCCACGAACCGGATGAACTCACTGGCCCGCTCGCTCGCCCGGTGCTTCTCGTGCGCGGGCTTGACGGGCAGCCCGCGGATCGCGAGTACGAGGAGCGCGAGACCGCCGCCCGCGGCGATGCCGCAGCCCAGCGCGTACAGGACGGGCATCGAGAAGAGCCCGCCCATCGAGCCGAGGTCACCCACGGCGAGCGGGACGGCGTCGTACGAGGCGACGTCGTGCGCCACTGTGCCGTGCGAGGCCAGGCCGTGCGCGACCGTGTCGTACGAGGCCACGTCGTGCCGCGAGGCCGCTGATACCGGTATCGGTGCGTTCATGTCGTGCTCACCCCCATTGCCCGGCGGGGCGGTAGCCGAACGCGGCCAGGTCGTCCATGCAGGCGATCGGCGCGTGCGCGACGATCCGCCCGTCGGCGGCCTCCGCGAAGACCTCGCTGGACAGGACGCGTCCGTCGACGCCGTTGACCTCGCGGACCGAGGTCACCATGCGCTGGAGCTTGCCGCCGGACTGGTAGTTGTTGCGCCGCTGGATGAAGACGACGAAGTTGACCGCGCCCGCGACCAGCATCTGGCTCGCCTCTATGGGGAGGCGTTCGGCGGCCTGGAGCGCGTAGGTGGAAATACGGTTGAAGACCTCGCTGGAGCTGTTGGCGTGGATCGTGGAGAGCGAGCCGTCGTTGCCCTGCGACATCGCGTTCAGCATCGTCACGATCTCGTCGCCGAGAACCTCACCGACGATGACGCGGGAGGGGTTCATGCGCAGCGAACGCCGGACCAGCTCGGCCATCGAGATCTCGCCCTGGCCCTCGGAGTTGGGCAGGCGCTCCTCGAAGGCGACGACGTTCGGGTGCAGGTCGGCGAACTGGTCGAGGCCGAGCTCAAGGGCACGCTCGACGGTCACCAGGCGCTCGTGCGGCGGGATCTCGTTGGCGAGGGCCCTGAGCAGCGTGGTCTTGCCGGCGTTGGTCGCGCCCGCGATCATGATGTTCTTGCGGGCCCGGACCGCGCACGCCAGGAAGTGGCCGATCTCCGGGGTGATCGTGCCGTTGCCGACGAGGTCGGACATGAAGACCTTGCCCATGCGGGCGCGGCGGATGGAGAGGGCGGGGCGGCGCGTGACGTCCATGACCGCCGACAGACGTGAGCCGTCGGGCAGCCGCAGGTCGAGCTGCGGGTTGGCGGAGTCGAACGGGCGCGATGACAGGCCCGAGTAGGCGCCGAGCACCTGGATGAGCTCGACGAGCTCCTCGTCGGTCTCGGCCACCGGGTCGGCCTTGGCCTCGCGGCCGTCGGCGTATCCGACGAAGACCTGGTCGCAGCCGTTGATGTCGATGTTCTCGACCTCGGGGTCGTCGAGCAGCGGCTGAAGCCGTCCGACACCGAAGAGCGCGGCGTGCACGGCGGCCGCGTACTGCTCCTCGGTCTCCGCGTCGAGGGGGGTGCGCCCGGCGTTGATCTCCGCGCGTGCGTAGTCCTCCAGGATCTGCGCGATGACGGCGCGGGCGTAGTGCCGCTCGTCCTCGCCCGACATCGGGGTGACGCCGGAGACCTGGTCGACGCGGCGCTGCTCGGCGATGCGGTCACCGGCGTCCTGCCGGAACCGCTTCACGAGCTGGTGATCGACGGGCGTGCTCATCGGCCCGCCCCGGGATGCTGCGCGACGGGGTTGGCCCAGGCGGCGCCGTACTGCTGGTACAGGTCGACGGTCACCTTGCGCGCGGACCGGATGAGCAGCGACTTGTCGAGCCGTCCGCGCCTGCGTCCGGCCAACTGGTCGGCGCCCGCCGGGTCGTCGGCGAGGGTGCCCACGACGCGGGCGCCGGTCTGCGCGGCCATCAGCATGTCGTTGACCTGATTGACGAGCTTGGCCGATGTCGAGGGGTCCGCGATGAGCAGTACGCCGATGAGCGGCGTCGCGAGCGAGGCGGCGCCCCGCGCGCCGCCGTGCAGCTTGGCGGCGAGGGCGGCGGCGCGGTCACGCACGCGGGCGATGCCTTCCGGCTCCGTGCGCGCGACGAGCAGGACGAGGGCGGCCTGCGGAAAGAGTTCGACGGCGGGGGTGTCCCCACTGATGCGCCCGCAGTCGGCTATGACGTCGGCGGGCGCGTGCGGCGAGTCGGCGAGCTGGGAGAAGGCGCGGCCGAGGGTGGGCCACAACCCGGCGAGCCCGGCGGCCTGCTCGGCGACCCCGAGCCCGACGAGCACTTCGAGCCCGCCGCTCAACGGCTGGGTGTGGTCCCAGAGTTGGTCCGGTACGAGGCCACGCCGCGCGGTGGCGGCGATGGACAGCATGCCGGTGTTGGGGTTGAGCGGACCACCGTGCGCGGCGGCGCTGCGGTAGACCAGGTCGCCCCCCGCGGGGTCGGTCTCCGCGACCAGGACCCGGCGCGGCCAGACGGCGGCGAGCGCCACGGCAGCGGTGGTGACGCCGGGCGACCCTTTGTCGGCGGCGAGAGCGATGAGCGCCATGTCTCTTCTACTCGCCTCTAGTTGCCGTTGGACGGGACGCGGACGATGACGACCTTGCCCTCGGAGGCCGCGCTGGCCAGGCCCGCGACATCCTCCTGCGGGACGAGCAGGGTGACGTTCTGGTTGCCGGTGCTGACAGTGGCGTCGCTGTCGGCGGCGACCGTGCTCACCTTGGCCGCGGCGACGAGCGGCGTACCGCCCGTGGAGCTGCCGCCGCTGCCGGTGGAGCCCTTGCCGGAGGAGGTGCCCGAGACGACGGGGTAGGCGGCGACGGTGTCACCGGACTTCACGTCGGAGGGGTACTGCCCCTCCTTGAGGGAGAGCCCGACGGAGGCCTTGCCCGCGGGCAGCGAGGCCTTGGCGCCGAACATCTCGCCGACGACGACGGTGCCCGGGTAGATGGTGCTCTTGGCTTTGAGGGTCTTGAGCTGGCCGAGCTGGTCCTTCTTGATGAAGTGGGCGGAGCTGTCGTCGTTGACCATCACGGTCGTGTGGTTGTCGTCGGTGACGGCCTCCCCGGCGGGGATCTCCTTCGTCACCTTGACGACCTCGATGCGGTCACCCGCGCGCAGCACGAGCACGGTGGCGCCGAGGGCGCCCACCAGGATCAGCAGGACGGCCAGTGCGGCCAGTGCCGGTTTGCGCTCGCGAGGCGGTGAGGGAAGGCGCTCACCGACGCCTGGCTGAGCCGGCGCGGCGGAACGGTTGCTGCCCGCCCCCATACGCTCCTGGATCTTCACGCAACTGCTCCCCGCACACCCAAGAAGATTCGGTCAATTTTCGTCATTCGTGACACGCGCGACTCGTTCGCCCCGCCCAGCCCCCGGCCCATCAGCGACAGTTTCCCGCCTAATCAGCCACAGGCGCAGTGTCAAGCCATCGCACCGTATCAGCAGCACATAAGCCCCTCAAGGCGCGTCAAAAATCGCGAAGCCCCTGCGCCCCATCGTTATCCACGCGCAATCCACACCCCTCGGTTCCGCCACCGTTCCCCCCTCTCGGCCGGGCCACGGTGACGGACATTTATGTGCGTACGCGAACGCATTGACCGAGTACGGGAACATGGCGGCGCCTTGCAACGGGCTTGGCAGGGCGGGGCGGTGGGGTTCACATGCCGCCCCCGCAACAGCCGCACCATGACCCGCCGGCCCCCAGGACGACGCCACGGCAGGCATGGCCGGTTCCCGCCTGCGGCGACTCTCTACCGACTCCTCCGCATCGGGGCACCAGCGACGTAGATCCGGCGAGGCGTTCACCACTCGCCGGACATGTCCCTGGCGAACGCATTGCGCGCTTCAGTACCTTCTGATGGCTTGAGGAACCGTCGTCCCACCGGGAGTCACACGTGAACCGCAGGTACATCCGGCCCGTAGCCGTCTCGCTCACGGTCGCCGCCACCCTCTTGCTCACGGCGTGCGGAGGTGACGACGGCGGCTCGGAGAAGGACAAGATCGCGGGCGCCGACGAGGGCGGCAAGAAGAGCGCGTCACCGGCAGGCGAGAAGAGCAAGGCCCCCGACGGCATCGACCGCCCCAAGATGACGTTCCCCTCGGACGTCGACCTCGCCTTCGCCGATGCCAACGTGTCCGACCCGGATCAGGCCGCCGCCATGGGTGACGCGCAGAACTTCGTACGGGCCATCCGGTACGGGATCGTCGAGCAGGACGTGAACGACGCGGCGTACAAGTTCTACTCGGAGTTCAAGAGCCAGGCTCAGGTGTACGCGAAGGACCAGATCGAGCAGCGGGTCGACAGGGGCCTGACGATCAGCGGAACGATGCGGTTCTCGCGGACCAAGGTGACGTCGGCGGAGAACAAGGAGTCGGCCGTCGTCAGCTTCTGTTCCGACAGCACGAAGCTCTACAGCAAGGAAGTGAAGACCGAGAAGGTCCACCACACGGAACCGAGCCTGAGCGACTACTACTCCTGGCAAGTACTCATGAAGCCCTCGAAGAACGCTGAGGGTCTTTGGCGGGCCCAGAAGGTCCAGGTGAAGGAGAAGGCGCAGGAATGCCGGTGACCACACGAGTAGCGGCGACGACGCGTCGGACATCCGTCCTGTTGGGCGTCGGCACGGCTCTGCTGTTCGCGTCCGTGAGCCCGGCGTCGGCCGGTGAGGACCCCGGGATCAGCGACAGCAGTACGTCGGCCACGAAGAAGGGCAACGCCATCGGCGCCGTGGCGAAGGTCAGCTACACGTCGTCGGGGAAGGGCGGGGCGGGCGCCGGCACCATCACGTCCGTCGACCCCAACTGGAAGCCGCCGCCGTGCTGGTACGCACCGGAATGGAAGGCCACCGAGTTCCGCGACTTCCGCAACCGGATGTACTTCACCGCCCGGCACGACCCCGACGCCCCGGGCGACGCACTGAAGGACATGTCGGACGAGAACCGGAAATACGCCGAGGACGACTACAACATAGACAAGGAAAAGGACGGGATGTGGTGGGACGCCCAGTTCAGTCCCGACGCCACACTCGAGGAACAGCAGGAGTGCAACAAGCCCGCTTTCTGGGTCGAGAACGGCGAGACCCCTGACGTCCCGAACGTCATCAGCCCCGAGATCCTCGCGGGCCTCGCCTACAACCAGATCACCGTCCCCGGCACCAAGGTCAGCCTCGCCCCCGAAGGCGCCTCCAAGGTGAACCTCCCCACCTGGGCCTGGCTCGACAAGGGGGAGTTCAAGCCCGTGTCCGTCACGGCCTCCCTGGACGCTCCGGGGCTGCACATCGAGGCGACCACGACCGCGAAGCCCGTATCGCTCACGATCAAACCGGGCACCGACGACGCCAAGCTGCTGCCCGCTTCCGGCACGTGCGAGATCAACGACGACGGTTCGATCGGCGAACCGTACGCGAAGGGCAAGGCCGGCCGGACGCCGGCGTGCGGAGTCGTCTACGAGCGCTCATCGGGCCAGGGCACATACGACCTCCAGGCCACCGCGACCTGGGAAATCACCTGGGAGGGCACGGGCGGAGCGCAGGGCACGCTGCCGAACGGCGAGTACGGCAACGACCAGCCGGTGAAGGTGGAGGAGATCCAGTCCATCAACCGTTGAGCAGGCAACGCTGCTGCTCCCTGAGGCCCCGGATTCGACGTGCCATACGGTGGCTACGGCGCTGCGCTTGTGAGCCCCAGGACTGAACGAGTCAGCCTCACGGCCGAGCAGGTCAGGCACACGACTGACCAGATCAGTCGCCACTGCGCGGCGCCGACCAGGTACCGCCGCACCGCCGTACCGCCGTACCGGCGTACCGGCGGAGTTCGTTCCGGTGGCCCCCGTCGGCCCCGTCGCCACGAAAGACTGAGGTATTCACCTTCCATGCCTTCCTACGACAGCTCGCGGGCGCGGTTCCGGCTGGCCGATCGCCACATCGCCGTGCTCGCCCACCTCCTGGACGGTGAGAACCCGCCCGACGAGCTCTGGCCCTCGCTGGGCGACCTCATGCAGATCGGCCTGGTCGGCGAGGAGGGTGAGCTGGCGCCGGTCCTCCGGGACCTCCTCGGCGCTCTGGCCGCCCCGCTGCTGCTGGTGACCGTGGAGGTCACCGGTGAGCACGGAACGCTCAACCACGGCGTCATCGTCGGCCAGGACGCCATGATCGCGCATTCGGCCTGGCCCGGCGAGGAGGAGTCGGAGTACACCCCGATCGCCCCGCACAGTCTGGTCTGGGAGCTGGCTCGCACCGTCAACTTGCAGGCCGACGACGAGGCGGACTCGGAGGTCGCCCGTATCGGGACGACCATGGGTGCGCTCGACGCGGCTCTCTCCGCACTCGACCAGGGCCAGGGCGACGAGACCACGACCAGGGAACTCGTCCGCAAGGCTCTGACCGAGGCAGGCACGCCCGAGGAACCGGAGCTGACCGAACTCACCGAGCTGGTCCTGGCCATGAACGCGATGTGGCGCATCACCACCGCCTGGGACGGCAAGCACGAGGGAGAGCGGGCGGGCATGGTCCGAGCCCTGGCTGTATGGGACTGCGGCCCGCGCGGCTACTGGGTCAGGGAGAAGCCCGAGGAGCCCATCGCGGAGGGCCAGGTCGGACCCGACAGCGAACTGGTCCTCGTACGCACGCGGACCGGGAAGATCTGGGAGAAGATCACGGACTTGCTCCCGGACAAGGAAGAGATGTTCCACATGTGAGGCCGCCGGAGGGAGTCATGACGGAATTCGAGTTCGAGCTCAGCCCCCTGTTCCAGAAGTCGAGGCGCGGACGCCAGGGTGTCGTGGGTGCGCTCGGCAACGTCACCGTCGAGGCTGAGTACAGGAAGCGGTCCATCAGGACGGCAAGCCGACAGCTCGAAGTACGCCTGCAAGGTGAGCGAGTGCCGGGGGTCGTATACCGGACGATCGGGCCAGGGCGACCCACGCTGCGGAACGCCACCCTGGCCGTCGACGGCCAAGCGGTCCAGCTCGGATTCAACGGCCGAGGGATCAGCAACGCCTCGCGGGCGCTACAGCTCAGGCACCAGGACCAGTCCTACGAGTACACGGTGACGGGGTTCGACAAGGGCGCCGTCCTGCACGGCCCCGGCACCGTCGTCTCCCTCACCCGCAGGAAGAACAGCACTGGAAAGGGCATGAGCACGGTCGGCATCGTCACCGGTGACGCAGACCCCGTCGCGATCGCACTTTCCATCCTGTTCGAGGAAGTGGACACCGTCGAGTTGACTACATCCGGGGCGGCATCCCACGCCTTGAACAGAATCCTCAACCCCCGCGCGAACGAAACCCCCACGGAATGACCGGGCCCACGTCTCTGAGTACGCTCATATCACCGGCCGTACCCGTAGGACGTCGTGCGGCACCGGCGAGACGGAGGGACAGCGGACGTGGCGGACCCCGAGCTGCAAGCGCTCAGCAAGCGGGCTACTCAACTTCGAGGCCTGGCGGACCACATCGACGGTCTCGCGGACTCTCCCCACAAGTACGCCACCGTCACCATGAAGAAGTGGGCGGGCCCGCACGCGGATCACACGCGTGGCGAGCTGAAGAAGTGGCAGACGAAATGCCACACCGTGGCGGAGGAACTCCGCAAGGAAGCTCGCGAGTGCGACAAGACGGTCAAGGACGCCAAGAAGCCCTAGCCCGCAGGCAGCTTCCCCGCCTCCTTGCGCCCTCGTGTTCCTCGTCGACCGGTGATCGGTGATCGCTCAGCTCAGTCGGTCCATGAACCTGCCGGGAGCCGACAGCAGCGCCCCGCGAAGTGAGAGATCGCGCGTGTAGACGCCCGCGAACAGGATGGCGAGGCTCATGTCCACCGAGTCGACCGCACCGTCCGTGCGCCCGGAGATGACCCTCGGCTCTCGCCATCCGGACCGCTGCGTCATGACGGCCGCGCCGTTGCGCGCCAGCGCGTGATGCAGTTTGCTCTGGCCCTCCCGGTAGGTGTACTCGCGCCCAACGGCCCTGATGCGAAGCGCGCGTTCCCCCTTACTCGCCCTCCAAGAGCTTCGCGAGAAGGCGGCCTGCTGCCCAGCGACAGTCAGTTCGCCTTCGGCGAGTCGCGGTCTGCCGGAGTAGGGCCAGCCCTTGAACGTCGACGGCGGGATGCTCTCACCCGTGACCATCGCGCCGATGTGGGTTCCGCGGTCGCGGACGGGAACGACCTCCAGTGCGGGGAGGACAAGCTCCACGATGCCCAGGCCGCCCACCTCGCCGCCCCAGAAGGAGATGCGGTCTCCGGGGTGCACATGCCCGGTGGAGTGCCTGTGGTGAAGCTCGAAGGTCCGACTCTGCATATCTGTTCCTATCGCCTCGCCGTCCGCATGGGTTCAGGTCGCCCCAGAGCTTCTCACCACCGCCCTGCCGGCCGGAGGGGGCGGGCTTGAGCTGGACGTGACGATCCATACATCCGGTTCGTCGATCTATCGAAGCAAATGCCCTATCCAGCAGGCCGCTTCGCACTGGCGAACCAAGAGCCTCGTCGATAGCGTCAACCTTGTATACGTAGTCTGACGGCCAGAGCCGGTGACGGCGGCGAGCTGTCCCGGGCGGGATCTGAGCACACCAGTACGGCAATCGCTTGCAACGGGGGAATCATATGGCGGACGAATTCCGAGGAATGAAGAAGGAGAAGGCGCGCAAACTCGCAGCCGCGCTTGATGTCGCGGGTGGCGCCCTCTCCATCCAGGGCCCTCTCGTCTCCGGCATCCTCGCCAAGTGGGACGGGGATCAAGGGGACCTCGGGAAGTTCCCGACACAATCCACTTGGTCGCAGGACCAGGCGAAGGACATCCGGCGACGTATCGGCATCCTGGATTCCGATCCCAAGGCCGAGCTCATGCTCATCGGCATGACCGGAGTCCTTGACACCTGGCAGAGCGTGAAGGACAAGAAGGGGGAAGTCGGCGAGTACGTCGACGAACTCAATGAGCTGAAGGCGCACGTCACCGCTCCCCTCAAGCTCACCAAAATCGCATCCGGCATTGAAGCCTCGCTACAGCTCTTCCAGCGATGGCAGCAGGGAAAGAACGTCCAAGCCGCAAAAGCTGTTCTCGATTTGAACAAGTACTTCGGTGTAACGGGCGATCGACTGAAACTGAAGAATATCGAGTATATTCGAGAGGTTCTCAAGCTCAAGCGCATCGAGGGTCTGTACCAGCAGCCATGGAAGTGGCAGCAAGTGGCCCGGACATTCATCACGACGAAACTGAAGATCCCTCTCCCCGCAACGCTGCTCAACCAGGCACCAGGGCTCAGCATCCTGGACCGGGTAAGCCTCCCCTTGGCTGCCCTTCATGGCACGAAGCAGCTCATCCTCCCCAGCCACAAGGGCGTCCTGGGAGGATTCGATCGCGGAATGGGCGGCCTGGAGCTGGCCGGTGCGGGCGCCGTCATGGCGGGCCAAGGAACTGCACTCGCTCTCGGCGCGAGTGCGAGCGTTGCCGCTGCCGTGCCCGTAGTCGGTTGGGTAGCCCTAGGCGTGGCAGGGGCCTATTTCCTTGGAACCTACGCCTACGACAACAGGGAAGCCATCAAGAGGAACACGAAGAAAGCCTGGAACGCAACGAAGAAGTGGGCTGGGGACTCAGTGGACAAGGGTAAGGAAATCGTGAACGGCGCCAAACATGCCGTGACGAATCTCGTACCCAGTACCGTGAGAAAATTTGGTTTCTGGTGAGCAGTACCCGCACGTCGTCATGTTGCGAGAATCCCGACCGTCATCATTCGCCTGTTGAACAGAATGCTAGGAGTACCGAGTGCCGCATCCTGAGTTGGGGATCGAGCTGGAGAAATTCCGCGAGTTCCTCGGAGAGGCCCTGTCCGAAGGAGGGACCCAGCCTCTGATCCAGCTTACGGACGAAGAGCTGGCCGTATTGGACCCGAGCGCACTGGACGAGGTCGTAGCGCCCACACCTCATTTGGCCACCCTGGAGGCCGAACAGCGCGAATGGGTGCTCGCGACCGCTATTCGCTCGCTCTCCTCCCGCGGCGCCATAGAGATCGCCAATATCCCTGAACTCGACGCTCTGATGCGGTCCGAGGGGCAGTTCGAGAAGGGAGGCACAGCGGATGTCGACATGAGGATCAGCCCTGATGTCGACCTGGCTCTGGTTCTACGGCGAACCGCGAACAGCGTCCTCGCCGTTGAACAGCAGACGTCCAGGGGAAGCGTGCATGGATTCGTCTATGTGCACTCCCCGGAGCTCATGCTCATCGAGCAGGTCACCGGTGGAGGCATGCACATCTTCACCCTTGCCGACTCGGCGGCGGACGCCGCGAAGATGATGCAGGTCCTGGTCGACCCGTTCGGCGTCGCGGACAAGGACAGCAAGACGCGACAGCTCGACGCGACGGCCATGACAAGCGGTCAGGTGGACGGTCCACTCGGCGAGGCGATCAACAACGCCTTGGTGGTGAGCCAGTTGATCGTACTCGGAGACGAACCCGGGCCGCTGGTGACCACGTATGCGACCGAGAACGCCGTGTGGACTGTGCGTGTCGACAAGCCTCAGGCGCCAACCGGTGTGCAGGCAAGGTCCATCAGTGAACGTTCCCTCAATTCCGAGATCACTCATCTGATTACGATGCAGACCCAGTAACGTCTCGAAAACCATAAAGGGGGACCACTCATGAGCGACCGCGTCGAAGAATGCAGAAGAGACCTGGTGAACCTGAAGCGGTTCGCCGACGAGATCGACCGGACCCTGGATGCTGTTGACGCAACCTCCGGTCATGACGTGTGGAAGGGACCGGCGGCCGACAACTTCCGGGAAGAGTGGGGGCGGAAGCGCAAGAAGCTGCACGACGCCCTCGACGCCGCGCGGGGACAGCGCACAAAAATCCTTCAACGCGTCCAGGAGGAAGAGGCAAAAAAGAAATCCAATAACAAGTAGGCGGTGGATACGCACCGCCCACCCGGCACCATACCGATTGGATTCCCATGCCTGACAGTGATCCGCGAGTATACGAAGCGAACTTCCTTCGCACCCCTTTCCAACTGCTCTCGGGTGCAGGATGGAAGAAACTGGTGGCCCTCCGCGTGGACAGCGAAGGCGTGCTGCTCGGCGGCGCCCCGGCTCAATACTACAAGCAAACAGCCTTTGCCCCGTGGGAAGATATTCGTTCCGTGGTTTTCTGGCATCAGAAAACGTCTGCTCAAGGGATTAATCACGTCGGCCTCCGACGGCGACCGGGGGCTCCTCGACTCGCTGGGCCAAACAGAAATATGACGCCGCAATCAGCCGCACGAGTCGCCCCACATGTGGAATACGACCTTCTCCTCGACAGTCGACCGATTAATCTCTGGCGTGTTGACCACGAGAAGGTCCTAGCAGCGGTCGACGCGTTCGCGCCCGACGTTCCCGTGCTGGTCTATCAACAGACGGATCAGTAGCAAACCTCAGCGATTCGAGATCGCCCCACGCGGGTCGGAAGGAAGACAACGATGCGAGTCCTGGTGACAGTCGTGCGGGAGGGCATAGCCCCGCAGGACGTCGTGGTCACCCTGGAGGAAGGGGCTACGGCCGGTGACGTGGCGGGTTGTCTGGCCGGCGCGAGCCTGGCCTCCTCGCCCCACCTCGCGGTCGGGCGGCTGCCCTCCGCGATCCGGTCCGCCGCCGCAGCCGGAGCAGGCTTCGCCGCTTCGAAGTCCCCCTTCCCGCAGGCCACCGCCGCCTCCTCCCTCTGGGTCGACGGACGGCGCTGCGACCCCTCGGCCCCCGCCTCATCCGTCCTCCGCGACGGCGTGCGCGTCACCACCGATGAGGCCATCGGGCCGTTCATGCGGGCCGGAGAGCCGACGGGCCGGTTCGAGCTGCGGGTCTGCGGGGGGCCCGACGCCGGGCGGATCGCCCGTGTGCAGGTCGGCGTGGCGACCCTCGGGTCCGGTCCGGCCTGCTCCCTCACCGTCGCCGACTCGGCCCTTGCCCCGCTTGCCGCCAAGCTCTCCGTCAACGTCGACGGCAGCGTGACGCTCCATCCGCAGCCCGGAGCCGGACCTCTGACGCTCAATGAGGAGCCCGTCGAATCGGATGGCGCCTGGCCTGTCGGCGCCTTCCTCAAGGCCGGCGACTCACTGATCGTCCTTCGCGAGGCGGAAGAACCCGACGCCCACCTGGCGGCCACGGACGACGGTGGCTACGCGTACAACCGGCCGCCGCGGCTGTCACCGCTGCGGCAGCGGCCCCGCCTCGTTCTGCCCGCCGAGCCGGTCAAGGGAGAAGGCCCCCGCCTTCAGCTGCTCGCCTCCTTCATCCCGGCGGTCTTCGGCCTGGGCATGTACTTCATGACCAAGCAGATCTACACGCTGCTCTTCTGCGCCATGAGCCCGCTGATGATGATCGGCTACTGGGTGAGCGAGGCGCGGCACGAGCGCAAGCGGCACAAGAAGGCCGTCAAGGAGTACAAGAAGGCGCTCGTCGAATACGACGTCAAGCTGGTCGAGTTGGCCAAGGCCGACCAGCTGGCCCGGCGTGAGGCGCATCCCGATCCGGCGCAGGTGCTCCTCTTCGCCACCGGTCCGCGCCGTCGCCTGTGGGAGCGCAGACTCGTCGATCCCGACGTGCTTCAGTTGCGCGTCGGAATGGCGGACCTGCCCGTCGACGTCGAGATGCGTGCCGTCAAGACCGGCGCCTTCGACGATCCGCCGGAGCCCCCCGTGGTGTCCGACGTCCCGGCCGTGGTCCCCCTGGCCGAGCTGGGCGTCATCGGTGTGGCCGGCAACCGGCGGATGAGCCTGGCCATGGCCCACTGGCTGGTCACGCAGGCGACGGTGCTGCACAGTCCGCGGGACCTGTCTCTCGTGGTCCTGTCATCGGCCGGTGACGCCCAGGCCGCCTGGGACTGGGCCCACTGGCTTCCGCACACGGTCCCGCAGCTTGGCCAGGACTGCATCTCGTTGATCGGGTCGGAACCGGAGGTCGTGGGCCGCCGCGTCCACGAGCTCCTCACCGAGCTGGAACGCAGGAAGGCCGGCGCCAAGGACTTCGGGGCGTCCAAGACCCTGCGCCCCGACCCCTTCACCCTGATCGTCCTGGACGGCGCCCGGCTGCTGCGGCGCATGCCCGGTGTTCCCCAACTGCTCCAGGAAGGCCCCGGCCACGGCATCTTCGCCATCTGTATCGACGAGGACGAGCGGCTCCTGCCCGAGGAGTGCAAGGCCGCGATCAGTGGCCTCGCCGACCGGCCGAACCACGTCGGGATCGGGGGTGGCGGTCTCGAGTCGGTCGGAGACGTCCTCGCCGACCAGGTGTCACCCGGCTGGTGTGAACTGGTGGCCCGTTCGCTCGCTCCCGTACGCGATGTGAGCCTGGATGACGCCGACGCCGCGCTGCCCACGTCCGCGCGGCTGCTGTCCCTCCTGGACATGCCGGACCCCACGGGCGCCGACGTCGCCGGCATCTGGCAGCGGGGCGGCTCCACCACGGAAGTACCGATCGGCATCGCCGGTGACGGAGCCTTCCTGCTGGACATCCGCAGGGACGGTCCGCACGCGCTGATCGCCGGTACGACCGGCGCCGGTAAGTCCGAGTTGCTCCAGACCATCATCACCTCGCTGGCTCTCGCCAACCGTCCGGACGCCCTCAACTTCGTCCTCATCGACTACAAGGGCGGCAGCGCGTTCCTGGACTGCGCGCAACTGCCGCACACCGTCGGCATGGTCAGCGACCTCGACGCCCACCTCACGGAGCGGGCACTCGCGTCACTCGCCGCCGAACTCAAGCGGCGGGAGGAGATCCTCTTCGACACGGCCGCGAAGGACATCGAGGACTACAACGACACGAGGAAGGTGCGGCCCGAACTGGCGCCCATGCCCCGGCTCGTGCTGGTCATCGACGAGTTCGCCTCCCTCGTCGCGGAGCTTCCGGACTTCATCGCGGGCCTCGTGGACATCGCGCGGCGAGGCCGCTCCCTGGGGGTCCACCTCATCCTCGCCACCCAGCGCCCCGCCGGTGTGGTGAGCGCGGACATCCGGGCCAACACCAACCTCCGTATCGCCCTGCGCGTCACGGACGGATCCGAGTCCTCGGACGTCATCGACGCGCCCGACGCCGGTTCCATCGCGAAGTCGACGCCCGGACGCGCCTACGTCCGCTCGGGCGCGCAGTCGCTCGTCGCCGTGCAGTCGGCGCGCATCGGCGGACGCCGGCCCAGCGTCGGTTCCCACCGCCCCCGGGCCGTCGCGACTCCCGTGTCCTGGGGTTCGTACGGCCGACCGGCCCCCCGCGTCGCGGAGGACGGTGATGACGGGACGCTGGTGACCGACCTCAGCGTCCTCGTCGGCGCCATCCGCGAAGGGGCGGAACTGATGCGGTTCGGGCCTCAGCGAAGCCCCTGGCTGGAGCCGCTGACCGATTCGCTGTCGGTCGCCGATCTGCCGGACCCCGTGCCGCCGACGGCCGACGAGGTCGCACCGATCCACATCGGCCTCACCGACCTCCCCGCCCGGCAGAGCCGCGCGCCACTGGCTCTCGACCTGGTGCACGGCGATCACATCATGCTGGCGGGCGGTCCCCGCTCCGGCCGTTCGACCGCCTTGCGCACCCTCGCGGGCGCACTGGCGAGCAGCACCTCCCCCGCTGACGTGCACCTGTACGGCATCGACTGCGGTGCCAACGCCCTGCTGCCCCTGACCAACCTCCCGCACTGCGGGGCCGTGGTCACCCGGGACCAGCCGGACCGGGTGCGCCGCCTGCTTGACCGGCTGGCGGCCGAGGTCTCACGCCGTCAGCAAATGCTGGCCATGGAGGGGTTGTCCAGCGCCACGGAGCAGCGCGCCACGGCCGCGCCGGAGGACCGGCTGCCCTGGATGGTGCTCCTTCTCGACGGCTGGGAGGGTTACACGTCGGCTCTCGAAGGCATCGACTACGGCCGTCTCGTCGAGATGATCGTCAAGATCTTCAGGGAAGGCGCCGCGGTCGGCCTGAAGGTCGTCATGACGGCGGACCGGAGCGGGTTCAGCGGCCAGGTATCGCCGTCCTTCGCCGACAAGCTGATTCTGCGGCTCACGGATGCCAATGAGTACTCGCTGGCAGGGCTCTCCGCCCGCGATGTGCCGAAGACGATGCCCGCCGGGCGTGCGCTGCGGATCACGGACGCGGGTGCGCAGGAGAGTCAGATCGCGCTGCTCGATGCCGACCCCTCCGGTCAGGCGCAGGTGGCCGCGCTGCGCAGGATCGCGGAGGAGGCGCGCAGCCGTCATCCGGTTCCGCCGCGCAACCGCCGACCGCTGCGGGTGGACGAACTGCCGATGCGGGTGACCGCGAGCCAGGCCCGCGCGCTCGACCCCACGTTCACACCGCCGTCCCCGCTGTGGACGCTGCTCTGCGTCGGTGGCGACGAACTGACGCCGATCGGTGTCGATCTGGACGAGTCGGGGCCCGGCTTCGTCATCGCGGGGCCGCCCAAGTCCGGTCGCTCGACGGCCCTGGTGGTCGCCGCGCGAAGCCTGCTGGCCAACCAGGTGCCGCTGGTCCTCGTCACCCCCCGGCGCTCGCCCCTGCGCGATCTGGAGGGTGAGCCGGGCGTCCTCGGCGTGCTCAACGCGGACAGCTCCGAGCGTGAGCTGACCGAGTTGATCGAGGGCGCGGAGGGCGGAAAGTACGCCGTGGTGGCGGACGACGCCGACATGCTCTACGACACGTCGCTGGACCGCGCGCTGGAGGAGGTCGCGCAGAGCGGCAGGGACGGCGGCATCGGCATCGTCGTGGCCGGCGCCACGGACACGCTGAGCTCCCAGTACCGGGGGTTCGTCGTGGAGGCCAGGCGTTCGCGCCAGGGCATGATCCTGGCCCCGCAGAGCGCCTCGGACGGAGAGCTGTTCAACGTACGTCTCTCCATCGACGGCGGCGGTCCCGTGGGCCGTGGACTCCTCATCCAGAGCGGCCAGATGACGCCGGTCCAGGCGATTCTCGACGACTGACCCGGCACAAAGAGGAGCCGGTGCGACCGATCAACGGTCGCACCGGCTCACACGCACGCAAGAATCAGACGTTCGTGGCCTGTTCGATCCTGTCGTGGCTGTTCTTGGCCGACTTGTACGCGTCGTGCAGCGAGTCAGCCAGCTTGTTGACCTGCGGCTTGAAGTCACGCCATTCGTCACGGAACCGGTTGGCGCCGGGGCCCGCCCAGAAGCCGTGGCTGTCGTTGGCCTGACCGTCCAGAAGCGAGATCAGGTCGCGGACCTCGGTCTCCTTCTTCTGGAAGGCTTCGTAGAGCTTCTGAAGCTTCTCAAGTTTTGCACCGCGGTCGATGTCCGCCATCTGGCTTCCTCCCCGTGTCGCTAACGCAAACAGACTCATGTGTCACACGGGACGCTACCGCACCGGATCCGGCCGCGGAAAGTGGTTCCTTTGTCGCACCCTTGCAACGATGCGAGCGGCAATGGCCCCAGCTCACGGGCGACGCGAACGCCCCGTTCCACGCCGTCACTTCACCCGCGAAAGCCGTGCCTTCGGGTTGCCCGCCGACGGGTCCTTCGATGTGTAGGTGAGGTGGTTGCCCGAGGGGGTGAGGTAGATCGTGTGGGGGGTCTGGGCGCACTGGGCGCCGTTCGTGTCGGCGCCCTTGCCCGTGGCGACGAGGCGCTGGGGGGTCGCCGACTTGAGGGTGAGTACGTCGGTGCAGGTGTTGCCGATCGGGTCGTGCTGTACGACCTTGCCGAGGCGGGCGCCCGGCTTCGCCTGGTGCAGGGTCACCTCGAAGGTGCCCAGCGGGACCGTGCCGCCGTTCGCGTCCGCCTTGCCGCTCCACTTGCCGAGGTAGGCCGCGGGGACCTTGCCGGAGTCCGCCCCGTCGGTGGGCTCGGGGGCGCCCGTCGCCGCGGGAGGCTGTCCGTCGTTTCCGGCCGCCTTGTCGTCGTTCTTCGGCAGCAGGTCGAAGACGAACGCCGAACCCACCGTGACGGCGGCCAGCGCTCCCGCCACGGCGAGCGCGACCGTGCAGCTCACCCTGCGGCCGCGGCCGTTCGGGCCCTCCGGCACGGAGGTCGCGGCCACGGAGACCGAGAGCCTGCCGGGTTCGCGGGTGGGTTGTTCGTGAGCGGCGGCGGGTGCGTGCTCCGGGCGAGCGGCGTACGAGGGGTCCGGGGGCCCGAACGTGCCCTCCACCGACGGGGCGTCGAAGGCCACGGGACCCGACGGCGCGTCCGCCGAAGCCGTTCCCGCGCCCATACCGGCGCCCGTACCGGCGGCGGCGCCCGTCCCCGTTTCCAGGTCCAGGAGCCGCACCGCGCCGCGGCTCACCCGTTCCACCACGGGGCCCGGCAGCCACCCCGCCGCCACCAGGGCCGCCGCGCCCCCGGGGGCCAGGCGGCGGGCCACCTCCCCCGGGGCGGGCCGCAGGGCCGGGTCCTTCGCGAGGCACGCTGCCGCGAGGTCCCGCAGGTCACCGCTGAGCGCCCCCAGGTCGGGCTCCTCGTGGACGACCTTGTAGAGCAGCGCGGCCGACGAGTCACCGGGGAAGGGCGACTCCCCCGTCGCCCCGTGGACGAGGACCGCCCCCAGCGAGAAGACGTCCGCCGCTCCCGTGACGCCCTTGCCGAGGACCTGCTCCGGCGCCATGTAGCCGGGCGAGCCGATGGAGGAGCCCGTGGCGGTCAGCGATGCCGTGCCGTCCGTGGCGCGCGCGATGCCGAAGTCGATGAGGCGCGGCCCGTCGAGGGTGAGCAGGACGTTCGACGGCTTCACGTCACGGTGCACCAGGCCCAGGGCGTGTACGTGCGCCAGCGCCTCGGCGAGGCCCGCGCCCAGTACGCGTACGGAGTGGGCGGGCAGCGGACCGCTCTCCCGCACCGCCTCGGTGAGCGAGGGGCCGACCGCGTACCCCGTGGCGACCCACGGAACGGCGGCGTCCGGGTCCGCGTCAAGCACGGGCGCCGTCCAGTCGCCGCCGACCCGCCGCGCCGCGTCCACCTCTCGGCGGAAGCGGGCGCGGAACTCCTCGTCGAGCGCGAAGTGCGGATGCACGATCTTCACCGCGACCGTACGGCCGCCCTCGTTGCGGCCGAGGTAGACCCGGCCCATGCCGCCGGCGCCGAGCAGGCCGAGCAGGCGGTAGGGACCGATCGTGGTGGGCTCGTCGGCTTCGAGCGGACGCATGACGTTGGCCTCCCCCGGACGCGCCTCGGGCCACCGGCGCGTCGTACCCCTGCGGACCCCTGCGGACCCCTGCGGACCCCTGCGGACCCCTGCGGATCAGCGTAGTGCGGAACCGGTGCGCGGGGTGGTCCTTGCCGCCCGTCCGCCCACCGGTCCGTCGCCTTCCGGGGGCGCCAATAGCGGGCCGGTATTCGCCTTGCAGCAGGGCGCGCAATTCGGGAGTGGCTGCCGTTCACCGTGATGACGTTCGTACGCAATACGGACGCCGAGAACTATTACGCCCGAAGGGTTATCGCGATATCCCCGGGCCGTCGCCTCAATTCGGTGAGAGCCGCGGCCGGGCATAACGGAACAACGGGTTCCGAGAAGGGGTCGAGCGGGCCTCAGGAGCCCAGCAGCTCCACATGTACGTCCGCGGGGAAGCCCGTCGTCGGCCCCACCCGGCGGGCGAACTCCGTGACGCCCTCCAGTTGCGCCGGGCCGAAGCGGAAGTCCAGCGTCGTGAAGTACCGCTCCAGGATCTCCGCGTCGAAGGCCTCCCAGCGCGCGGCCTGCTCGGCGACCTTCGTGACCTCCGCCAGCGAGAGATCACGGGACGAGAGGAAGGCCTGGTGCACCTGGCGCACCACCTCCGGCTCACGCGCCGTGTAATCGCGCCGCGCGGCCCAGACCGCGAAGACGAACGGCAGGCCCGTCCACTCCTTCCACATGGCGCCCAGGTCGTAGACGTCCAGGCCGAGGCGCGGGGCGTCGATGAGGTTCGCGCGCAGTGCCGCGTCCCCGATCAGGACGGCCGCGTCCGCCTCCTGCATCATCAGGCCCAGGTCAGGGGGGCAGGTGTAGTAGTCGGGCCGCACGCCGTACCGCTCGGCGAGCAGGAGCTGCGCGAGCCGGACCGAGGTGCGCGAGGTCGAGCCGAGCGCGACGCGGGCGCCGTCGAGCTGGTCGAGGGGGACCTGCGAGACGATCACGCACGACATGACGGGGCCGTCGCAGCCGACCGCCAGGTCGGGGAAGGCGACCAGGTCGTCGGCGGCCTTCAGGAACTCGACCAGGGTGACGGGAGCGATGTCGAGCTCGCCGCGCACCAGCTGTTCGCTGAGCTTCTCGGGGGTGTCCTTCGTCAGCTCGAAGTCGAGTAGGGTTCCGGTCCGTGCGAGCCCCCAGTAGAGGGGCATGCAGTTCAGGAACTGGATGTGGCCGACGCGCGGCCGAGGGGTGCGGCGGGAGTCGGGCAGCTGTTCGGCGCCTGCCCCCGCAAAGGCGTCCAGGGGAGAATTGTCCACATCGGGGAGGCTAGCCCCACTGCGGTACGGGGTGGCCGCCGGGTCCCTCGCGGGTCTCGTCAACACTGCTGGGAGTCCTGTCAAACATCCGGGTGACGTGATCTTGCCCCCTATTGCATTCCCCGGTCTGCGTGCTAAGCTCGCCGCAAGTTGCAGTTTGGTTTCCCTTGCAGTACAGAGCCTGCGGAGCATGTAACTCCGTGGGCTCTCGTCGTTTTCAGACTTATGCAGTTGTTTAAACAATCGCTGGTTCTGGAGCAGGGCAACCCTTTGGCCCAAGGAGGGCTTATGGCTACCGGAACCGTGAAGTGGTTCAACGCTGAAAAGGGCTTTGGCTTTATCGCCCAGGAAGGCGGCGGCCCGGACGTCTTCGTCCACTACTCCGCGATCAACGCGAACGGCTTCCGCTCCCTTGAGGAGAACCAGGCCGTTTCCTTCGACGTGACGCAGGGCCCGAAGGGTCCGCAGGCGGAGAACGTCACCCCGATGTGATCGGACGTCCCACGTGAGTGGGGCGTGTGATTCCTCCGGTGACTTGATCCGGACATGGATGCAGTACCCAAGGAGCCCTGCTCCTCCGTGCGAACGGGGGAAGCGGGGCTCCTGCCTTTTCCTGGCCCCTGGGCCTACCTGCCCACCTAGGCCTGCGGCCGGCCTTGCCTCCGCGGCTGGCCTGGACCTGCGGCCCGCTTGGGCCTGCGGCCCGCTTTGGCCTGCGGGCCGCCTTGGCCTGCGGCCTGCCTGGGGCTGCGGCCCAGCCTCGCCTCTGCGGCCCGCCTTGACCGACGGCCAGCCTTGTCCTCTGTGGCCCGCCTGGGCCTGCGGCCCGCCCGGGGGCTGCGGCCCGCTTTGGCCTGCGGCCTGCCTGGGGCTGCGGCCCACCTGAGGCTGCGGCCCGCCTAGGCCGGTGGCCCAGCCTCGCCTCTGCGGCCAGCCATACCCTCTGCGGCCCGCCTAGGCCTGCGGCCCGCCTGAGGCTGCGACCCGCTTGGGGCTGCGGCTTGCCTGGGGCTGCGGCCGGCCTGGGGGCTCCGGCCCGCCTTGGCCGCGGGCCCAACCTCGCCTCCGCGGCCAGCCTGGGGCTGCGGCCCACCCTGGCTGGCGGCCCAGCCTCGCCTCTGCGGCCCGCTTTGGCCTGCGGGCCGCTTTGGCCGATGGTCCGCCTGAGGCTGCGGCCCCCCTTGGTCTGTGGCCCGTCTTGGCTGGCGGGCCGGTGCGCTGGTTGGTGTCTGTCGGGGTTGTGGAGTCCGCGCTTGGCCGGGGGCGGCTTCGGGGGGGCGTCAGGTCGGCAGGTTCTGTCTTGCTTTTGTTGCGTCTGCGGGGTTCCAGCCCTCGCCGGGGACCGAGGCCAGGAGCAGCTTTGTGTAGGGGTCCTTCGGTGAGGCCAGGACCTCGTTCGTCGGGCCCTGCTCCACCACCTTGCCCCTGCGCATCACCAGCACCTCGTCCGTCACGTGCTGGACCACGGCCAGGTCGTGGCTGACGAAGACCAGCGCCACCGCGGTGTCCCCGCGGATCTCGTCCAGCAGCTTCAGGATCTGCGCCTGGATCGACACGTCCAGTGCCGCCACCGCCTCGTCGAGGACCAGGATCTTCGGGTCGACGGCCAGGGATCTCGCTATCGCCAGACGCTGGCGTTGGCCGCCGGAGAGTTCCCTCGGGCGGGCCTGCGCCTCCCTCGTGCCGAGGCCCACCTGGTCCAGGAGCCCGGCCGCCGTGGACTCGTCCCTGCCGTGCAGGCGCAGAGCCGTCCGTACGCACTGCTCCGCCGTGAGCCGGGGGTCCAGGGAGATGTAGGGGTCCTGGAAGACCATCTGGATTTGTCTTGCTCTGGCCAGGCGGGCCCTCTTCCCCCTCGGGGGGCGGGAGGCTCTCACGGTGCCTTCGACTCGGATCTCGCCCTTGTCCGGGCGTACGAGGCCCACGAGCATCCTCGCCACCGTCGTCTTGCCCGAGCCTGACTCCCCGACTATGCCCAGGGCTCCGCCCGCGGGCACGGTGAACGTGACGTCCTCGGCGGCCGTGTGCCGGCCGCCGCCCGGCAGGCCGTACGTCTTGGTGAGTCCGGCCGCCTCCAGCAGGTACTCGGTCATCCTTGGCTCGCCTCCATGGGGAGTACTCGGCACGATGCCGTGCCGCCGTCCGGCAGCGCTGCCGGCTCCGGTGGCCATGTTTCGCAGGGCGGTTCCGCGGCCGGGCAACGGGCCACGAAGGGGCAGCCCGGGAAGCTCTCCGAGAGGGACGGAGGGCGGCCCGGGATCGGGGTCAAGGGAACGGGCGTGCTCAGAGCGTGCGCGTTCAGCGTGGGTGAACAGGACAGGAGGCCCCGGGTGTAGGGGTGGGCCGGGGTCGCGAAGAGGGCCTTGGCTGAGCGTTCCTCCACGACTCGGCCCGCGTACATCACGTACACCCGGTCGCAGTACGCGGCGGCGAGGTGCAGGTCATGCGTGATCAGGAGCAGCCCCAGGTCGCGGCTGGCGCGCAAGGTGCGCAGCAGGGCGAGGATCTCCGCCTGGGTCGTGACGTCCAGGGCGGAGGTCGCCTCGTCGGCGAGGAGCAGGCGTGGCTCGGCGGCGAGCGCCCCCGCGATGACGACGCGTTGGAGCATGCCGCCGGAGAGTTCGTGCGGGCGCTGGCGCAGCCGGCGTTCCGGCTCCGACAGGCCCACTGCCTCCAGGAGTTCGGCCGCTCGGGCGCGTGTCGCCCCGCGTTCGGTCAGGAAGTCGCCGATGCGGCGCACCGGGTTGAGGGCGGCACGGGGGTCCTGGTGGACCATGCCGACGGCGCCCGCGCGGTGGGCGCGGAGCTGTTCCCCGGTGAGGCCGAGGACGTCCGTGCCCGCGAAGCGGACCTGCCCGGACGCGGTCGCGCCGGGCGGCAGCAGCCCGATGGCCGCCTTGGCCGTCGTCGACTTGCCGGAGCCCGACTCGCCGACCAGGCCGACGACTTCGCCCGGCCGGACGTTCAGGGTGACCCCGTCCAGGACCGGGCGAGCCGTGCCCGGGATGCGAACCGTCAGGTCCGCGATATCGAGGAGCGACATGGCTCACCAACTCCCTAGCCGGCCGGCGGACCAAGCCCCGACCCCATCGACGGACAACACACCAGCCACAACATCAATGAGTGCCACGACTCACCTGCCCCCCAGCCGGTCGGCGGCCCAGACCCCGGCCACGTTGAAGGACACGACGACCAGGGCGATGGCGGTGCCGGGGACCATCGCGGGGAGCAGGGCGCCCTGGACCACGGCGGCCTGGCCCTCCTGGACCATCAGGCCCCAGTCTGAGGAAGGCGGTTGGGCGCCGAAGCCGAGGTAGGAGAGGGTCGCCAGGGACATCAGGGCCTCGCCGAAGAGGACGACGAGGTAGCCGAGGACCGCGCGGCCCAGGTTCGGTACGACGTGGAGGGCGCAGATGCGGGCGCCGCCCATGCCGAGGACGCGGTAGGCGTCGACGTAGGGCTTGCGGGCCTCGGAGAGGGCCAGGGAGCGCGTGTACTTGGCGATCGTCGGGGTGAAGGCCAGACCCAGGGCGAGGACGGACGTCGTCATGCCCGCGCCGAAGACCGCGATGATCAGGACGGTGAACAGCAGGCCCGGGAAGGCGTACATCACGTCCGTCAGACGGGACACCAGGGTGTCCACCCAGCCGCCCCGCCACGCGGCGAGCACCCCGAGCGAGATGCCGAGCACGGCGGCCACGGCGAGCAGCAGGACCGGGGCGATCAGGCTGGTGCGGGCTCCGTACAGGGCGCGGGAGAGCAGGTCCTGGCCGGAGGAGTCGGTGCCGAGCAGGTGCTCGCCGCCGGTGCCGACGAGGGACGCGGAGAGGTCGATGGCGTCCGGGGCGTAGGGCGCGAGCAGCGGGGCGAAGAGGGCCGCGAGGACCACCAGGGCCAGGAAGGCGCCGGCGACGAGCACGCCGACGGGGCGTTTGCCGTGCCGGGGCAGCGGTGCCGGGGCTACCGCGGTGGCCGTCATGACGTGGCTCCCTTCACGCGGGGGTCGAGGAGGGGGTGTACGAGGTCGACCAGCGTCGTGACCACGATGTAGCCGGTGACCATGAGCAGCAGGACCGCCTGGGCGACCGGGAAGTCATGGGTGTTGATGGCGCCGACGAGGAGCGATCCGATGCCGCTGATGCCGAAGGCCGTTTCGACGACGACCGTGCCCGCGAGCATGCCCGCCATGACGAGGCCGCACATGGTGACGATGGGGCCGAGCGCGTTGCGCAGCACGTGGCGGCGGATGATGTCCCGCTCCGGGACGCCGGAGGCGCGGGCCGCCTCCACGTGGTCGGATGCCGCCGCGTCCGCCATGGCCTGGCGTGTGACACGGCTGATGATCGCGAGGGCGCCGAGCGCCAACGACAGGGCGGGCAGGGTCAGGTGGCGCAGGGTGCCGGTGAATCCCTCGCCGCTGCCGGTGACCGGGAACCAGCCGAGCTGTACGCCGAAGAGTGAGACCAGGGCGATGGCGGCGACGAAGGAGGGGACCGAGGCGGCCAGGGTGGTGCCGCCGACGACCAGGGAGTCGACCCAGGTGGAGCGTTTCACCGCCGCGAGGATGCCCGCGCCGACGCCGAGGACGACGAAGAGCACGGTGGCGTAGGCGACGAGCTGGAGCGTGGTCGGGAAGCGGGCCGCGACGAGGTCGGCGACCTGGTCGCTGTACTTGAAGGACCGCCCCAGGTCGAGGTGGACGCAGTCCCACAGCCAGCGTCCGTACTGGACGAACAGCGGCTCGTCCAGGTGGTACTGGGCGCGGACGCTCGCGAGCCGCTCGGGGGTCAGCTTGTCGCGGCCCCCGGCGAGGAAGACCGCGGGGTCGCCGGGCGCCGCGTACACGGCGGCGAAGATGACGAAGGACGCGGCGAAGAGCGTGGCGAGCAGGCCGGCGAGGCGGCGGGATATCCGGGAGAGCAGGGTCATCGCCCGACCTGGCCCTTCTTGGGGCCGAGCAGGGCGGCCCACGGGTAGTAGAGGTAGGACTGCGAGGCCGGCGGTCCGGTCATGCGGTCGTTCAGGACGAGCGCTGTCGGCACCTGCCCGAGCGGAATCCACACGGCGGCGTCCACGAAGCGGCGCTGCACGTCGACGGCGAGCTTCGCGCGCCGCGTGTCGTCGAGGGTGCCGAGGGCCCGGTGGACGAGCTTGTCGTACGTGGCGTCCTTGAAGCCGACCCAGTTGTTGGAGGAGTCGGACAGGCCGTTGTCGTAGAAACCCATGGGGTCGGCCTTGGAGATGTACCAGTCCCCCACCAGGACGTCGATGTCGGCGCGGGCCCCCGGGTCGCTGTAGAACTCCTCGAACTGGGCGGTGGGGACCGTCTTGATCTGTCCCTTGAGGCCGATGCGTTGCAGGGCGGCGCGCACGGCGTTGGCGACGACGGTGCGGCCCTGGCTGCTGTCGGTGCCGATGACGATGGGGTCGGCGGGCGCGCCCGCGGCCTTCACCAGGCGCTTGGCCTCGGCGAGGGTCTCGGCGGTGGGCGTGGCGGGGGCCAGCGCGTCCAGCTTCTTCTGCGCGGCGGCGAACCGCGGCTTCTCGTACCCCCACGCCCCCGAGCCGACGGGCGTGGCCCAGGGCTGGACGAGCCCGCCGTAGCCGGACCGTGCGATGCCGTCGCGGTCGATGGCCAGGGAGAGGGCGCGGCGGATCTGCGGGTCCTTCAGGCCGCCGCGCGCGGTCGGGATGAGGACGAGCGAGGCGGTGGAGGGGCCGTAGTACTGGTCGATGCCCTTGGCGGCGCGCAAGGCGGACGCGGTGTTCGGGGACTCGGCGTACGTCCCGTCGGCGGCGCCCGTCTTCAGGGCGTTGACCAGGGCGCTGTCGGAGGCCCAGCGGAAGGTCACCCGGCGGGTCCGCGGCTGCTCGCCCCAGTAGTCCTCGTACGCCTCGATGGTGAGGGAGTCGCCGGACTTCCAGCCGGTCAGCTCGTACGGGCCCGAGCACGCGTCGCTCTGCCCCGGTGTGCCGAACTCCTTGCCGGAGGCGGTGACCTGCTCCTTGTTCCAGACGATGCCCGCGTCTCCCGCGAGCGCCTTGGTGAAGAGGGCGTCGGGGGCCTTGAAGCGGATGGTGATCTCGCGGTCGCCGGTCTTCCGCATGGAGCGGACGTTGCCGAACTCGTCGGCCTGCTCCATGTCCGGGTCGGCGTGCCGCCGCAGGCTCCACAGCACGTCGTCGGCGGTGAGCGCCGACCCGTCGTGGAAGGTGACGCCGTCCCTCACCGTCAGGACCAGGGTCCTGTCGTCGGGTGTACGGGCCTTCGTGGCGAGGAACGGCTTGATGCTCATGTCGGGCTGGAGCTGGTAGAGCCGCTCGCAGACGTTGGTCAGGACGACGCGTCCGGCGCTCGATCCCTGGGTGTCGAGGTCGAGCGAGTCGGGCTCGTCCTCCAGGAGCCAGTCGGCCTTGTCCTGCCGCCCCTCGGCGGCGGGCGTGGTGGCGGTGAGCCTCAGCTTGGCGGCGTCGGCGGGCTCGCCGCCCAGCGCCGTCGTGTCGGCGCCGCTGCACGAGGCGGTGGCGAGCAGGGCGGTGGCGGCGAGTCCCGCCACGGCCGCGCGCCTGCGGCTCGGCACGGTCAGGGGGCGGCTCATGAGGACTCTCCGTACGGGCCGTCGTAGAGGTTCCAGGGCATGTGCTGGTAGTCGCGGTCGCAGGGGGTTCCCGCGGTGACGTGGTAGTCGCCGGTGGTCAGGTCCACGCAGGAGGAGACGAGCGTGGCCCAGTGCTTGACGGCCGGGCGGCGCGGGTCGGGGTGGGTGCAGAGCGACTCGGGCAGGCCGAGGTGGTCGGACATCGCCTGCTTGATCAGCTTGCGGGACTCGTCGGGTCCTGTGGACGCGCGCAGGGCCCGCAGTCCCTCCTCGGCGCGCGGCACGCGGACCAGCGAGTCGGACGACATGGGGCGGTAGCCGTCGGCGAGGGCGGCGGGGATGCCCGCCTGGTAGTGGTTGCCGTGCACGAGGAGGCCGTCCGAGGGGTACATCCAGCCGTGCCCCGCGGGCGTCGTCTCCAGGTCGATGGCGAAGCCCTCGCGGCAGGTGAGCAGGGCGTTGCTGGCGATGTGGGCGCGGGTGCGGCAGAGCACGTCGAGGGCGTCGGTGATGGTCGCCTGGTCGAGCACGCTGCGGCGCACGACGGTCTGCGGGAGGCCGATCGCGTCGTCGAAGCGTCCGCCCAGGCCGTTGGCGTTGAGCGCGATGCCCGCCGAGCTGGCGCCCTGGCGGCCTATCTGCCCCGCCTCGACCTGCATGATCAGGGTCGGCTTGGGCGGCTGCACGATCCGGATCATGACGACGGTGTCGGCGACGCCCGCGCGCCAGTCCCAGTTCTGCCCCGCGTAGACGTGCCCGTCGCCGCTGGCCTGCCCGTACGCCGCGAAGGACGTGCAGCCCTCGGCGGGCTCCTCGTCACCCGCCGCCTCTGGTGACGCCCCGGCCGTCCCCGGCGAAGCCTCGGCCATGTCCGCGAAGGAGCGGTCGTAGATGACCTCGCCGCGTGCGTTGAGCGCGAGCACGTCCAGCAGCGTGACGCCCGCGCCGTCGGCGATGCCCCGCATCTCCTCCACGAGGTGGGGCGCGTAGTCACGGACCGGGTCGAGCCAGCGCGCGGCCCGTGCGGTGACGCGGTCCCAGGTCAGCCCGGCGGAGTGGCCGAACGCCTCTTCGTAGTAGCCGATCGCGGCCTGTATCTGCGGGCGGACGGATTCGCCGTACTGGCGGCCGCGTTCGGTGGGCGTACCGGAGATCTCGATCACGGGGAGCGTGCGGGGTGCCATTGTTCTCCTACCGCGGAGAGGTCCCGCGACGACGTCCTGTAACGTCGATTACGAGAAGCTCTCCTCTTGGAATGCGTTGCCCAGGAGAGTAACCGCCATCACACGAGAGTCAATAGACGTAATGGGAATTTCAGAGAGTGCGGGGGCGGCGGGCGCCGCAGGGCTTGACCGGCTCCGCGCGGCCGTGCGTGACCAGTGGGAGACCCTGTCCGCCTCGGAGCGCGCGGTCGCCCAGTACGTCGTGAGCGCACCGCCGGAGTCCCTGCTGTTCGCCAGCGCCCAGGAGCTGGGCACGGCGAGCGGCACGAGCAACGCCACGGTCGTCCGCGCCCTGCAACGCCTCGGGTATGCCGGACTGCCCGCCCTGAAGCGGGAGTTGGCGTCCGACTTCACCTCGGCGGTCCCTCCGGAGGTCCGCCTCAAGCAGCGCATCGCGCACGTCGGCAGGGACCTCGGCGACATCTGGGGCGACGTCTTCGACGAGGCGGCCGAGCGCATCGAGCACGCCCGCAGGCTCACCCCGGACGACGCCCTGCGCACGGCGGTCGAGGCGCTCGCGGAGGCCACCGAGACCCACTGCTACGGAGTGGCGGCGTCCGAACTCGCCGCCCGCCACCTGGCGCTGGCCCTCGGCCGCATCGGCCGCCGCTCGCGGTACGTCGGGGAGACCGGCTTCGCGCTCGCCGACGCCCTGCTCGGCATCCGTACGGGCGACGCGGTGGTGATCTTCCAGCCCGGCCGCGCGCTGCCCGAGCTGTCGGTCCTGATAGACCGGGCGCGGGCGGTCGGGGCGCGGGTCGTCCTCGTCACGGACGAGCTCGCGGAGCTGTACGGGCCGCGGGTCGACGCCGTCCTCACCGCCCCGCACACGCCGACGGGCATCACCACCGAGGCGCTGACCGCCCTGGTGGTCGCGGACGCGCTGCTGCTCGCGCTGACCACGCTGGACGAGACGCGGGCGGTCGACACCTCGCACCAACTGACGGCACTGCGCGACCAGTTGCTGGCCCCGAAGCCACGCAAGGCCTGACCGGCCGGGGGCACGGAGGAGGCCCCGCCCCGGCGGCTACACGTGCTGCATGATCATCACGAACGTCGTGCCCGGCTCCAGGGCCTCATAGGAGTGCGACACGTCCCCCCGGTACGACATGTAGTCACCGGGACCGAGCTCCACCGTCTCGCCCTCCGGGCCCGCGAGGAGGCGGCCGGTGCTGATGACCAGGTGTTCCATCGAGCCGGGGATGTGCGGGTCCGACTCGCGGGCGGCACCCGGCTCCAGCGCCCCGTGGTAGATGTCGCGCCGCACCCCGGCCGGCCCCGCCGAGAGCAGGGTGCCCGCGTACGAGGAGTTCTCCGCGTGCATGGTCGGGCCCTCGCCCGCCCGGATCACCGTCACGGCGGGCGCCGGCGACTCCACCAGGACGCTGAACGGCACGCCCAGCGCCACGGCCAGCGCCCAGATCGTCTCGATGCCGGGGTTGCCGGTGGCCGCTTCGAGCTGGGAGAGCGTGGACTTCGCGATTCCGGCGCGTTTGGCCAGCTCGGAGAGGGAGATCCCGGCCTTAGCGCGCTCGCGGCGCAAGGCTGCCGCGACCCATTCGCGGGGCATGCGGGACGGCGGGGCGCCGCCTGCGCCGGGGCCGGTGCCGTTGGTCATCGCTGTCGCTCCTGAAGAGGCTTCGTTCGCTGTACGAGGTCATTCGTTCGGCTTGACGAACGCGCCCCGCACTGCCCATCCTACGGTGCATGCGTTCGCCGCACCGAACAAACAACCCACCCGACCGAACGGAGCCGGTCCGCTCGCCCGGACCGTCCCTCGTGCGCCTCTCCGACCTGCCGCCCGGCGTCCTGCGTGACATCGCCCTCGTCTGGCTCGCCGACGCCGTCGTCGGCGTCTCCTTCGGCGCCATCGCCGTCGCCGGCGGGCTGCCCCTCTGGGTGCCGGTCCTCATGTCGCTGCTCGTGTACGCGGGCTCCGCCCAGTTCAGCGCGGTCGGACTGCTGACCGCGGGCGGCGGCCCCGTTGCCGCGGCAGCGACCGGGCTGCTGCTCAACTCCCGTACCGCCGCCTTCAGTCTGGCCCTCGCCGAGGATCTCGGCCGCTCCTGGACGGCACGGCTGATCGGCGCGCACCTCATCACCGACGAGACGGCCGCGTTCGTGCTCGCCCAGGAGGGGCGCCGGGCGCGCAGGGCCGCGTTCTGGATATCGGGGCTCGGCCTGTTCGTGGCGTGGAACGTCAGCGTGCTCGCGGGCGCCCTCGCGGGAGCGGCGCTCGGCGACACCGACCGGTTCGGGCTCGACGCGGCGTTCCCGGCGGTCCTGCTCGCCCTGGTCCTGCCAGCGCTGCGGGCCGACGGCTCGGCGCGGCGGGCGGCGGCCGCCGGTGCGGTGATCGCGGTCGCCGCCGCGCCGCTGCTGCCCGCCGGGGTGCCGGTCCTGCTCGCCCTGCTCGGCCTGCTCGCGGCCCGGCGCGGCCCCCGCCGTCCCCACCGTCCCCGCACCGACGCCCCCGGGAGCTCCTCATGAACGCCACGCTCGCCTGTGTCCTCGTCCTCGCCGCGGGCACGTACGTCTTCCGCCTGGCCGGTCCCGTGCTGCACGGCCGCGTGGAACTGCCGGCCCGCGTCCAGGAGCTGCTGACCGTGGGGGCCACCGTGCTCCTCGTCGCGCTGCTCGCCACGGGCGCACTGACCGAGGGCCAGGGCTTCGCGGGCTGGGCGCGGCCCGCCGGGGTCCTCCTCGGCGGGGTCCTCGCGTGGCGCAGGGCGCCGTTCGTGCTGGTCGTGGTGGGCGCGGCGACGACCACAGCACTGCTACGCCTCGCGGGCGTGCCTTAACCGGGGCCCGCATGCCCCGCGCCGGCGCCAACACGCGCCGCCCGCAAAAGAGATGGGCGCTCACGCCCGGCCCCCCATAAGATCGGAAAGTCGCAGAATCGATCCGCAAGATCGCCGAACCGGTCCGCGCAATCTCAGAAGACCCGGGGGATTCTCACCATGCTCATCGCGCCCACGGCACTGACCCTGGCCATGCCGGCCCTGTTCCTCCTGGCGGAACATCCGAAGACACCCGCCACGGGAGCCACCACCCGATGACCGTACCGCTCACCCCGCCCCCGGAGGACCCCTCGCACGGCGACCCCGCGCCGGGGCCCGACTTCGTCACGCCGGTCGGCAACGTCTTCGTACGCGCGCACATGGGCATCCCGGAGCTGGACGCCGACGCCTGGACGCTGACGGTCGAGGGCCTCGTCGAGCATCCCCTGCGCCTCGACCTGCCCACCATCCTGGCGCACCCGGCCCACCAACTCACCTCGGTGCACGAGTGCTTCGGCAGCCCGCTGCGCCCCGACGTTCCCACGCGCGCGGTGGCGAACATCGAGTGGACCGGCCTCCCCCTCGCCGCCCTCCTGGAGCGAGCGGCACCGCTGCCCGCCGCCCGGCACGTCGTCCTCGAAGGCGCCGACACGGGGTCCTTCGCGGGGCAGGACGGCATCTCGTACGTGAAGGACCTGCCGTTGGGGACGGCACGCCAAAGCGTGTTCCTGGCCCACCACATGAACGGCGAGCCCTTGCCCGCCCGGCACGGCCACCCCCTGCGGGCCGTGGTCCCCCGCATGTTCGGCACGAACTCCGTGAAGTGGCTGACCAGGATCATCCTCACGGACGAGCGCCCCCAGCACATGTTCACCACGACGTATTACACGCGCAGGGTGCCGGGCCACGACACCCCGCAGCCGGTGCGCGAGGTCGACGTCAACAGCAGGCTGACCTCGCCCGCGCAGGACGCGAAGCTGCCTTACGGAACCGTCGCCTTCCGGGGCCGTGCCTGGAGCACCACGGAGATCGTCCGCGTCGAGCTCTCCGTCGACGGCGGCCCCTGGGAGCCCGCCCGCCTGGACACCCTCGGCGCGGACCCCGCCTGGCAGGGCTTCTCCCTGCGGCACTGGCTCACCCCGGGACCGCACACGGTCCGCTCCCGTGCGACGGACACCACGGGCCGCGTCCAGCCGCCGCCGGGCTCCCGCAACTCGGTCCACGAGGTGGCCTTCACGGTCACGTAGCCGCGGGCCGGCCGGTCCGTAGCTCGGCGGTCCGTAGCTCGGCCCAGACCGTCTTTCCGATCCCGCGCTCGGCCACGCCCCACCGCGCGGCCAACGCCTCGACCAGCCGCAGCCCGTGCCCCGACTCGCCCTCCGGGTCGTACGGCTTCGCCCGCGGCTCGGGTCCCCCACGGGCGTCCGCCACTTCGATACGGAGCGTGGCCGGCCCCTGCCGGATGAGCCGCAGCTCGAAGTCCCGCCCCGGGACGCGGCCGTGCGTGACGGCGTTCGCCGCCAGCTCGGCGACGACGTGCGCCGCCGCGTCGGACACGTCGCTGCCGTGCGGATACCCCCAGGCGTCAAGCTGGTGCGCCGCCAGCCGCCGGGCCAGACGGGCGCCTCGGGGAGTCGCGCTGAGCATCTGCCGGAAGACGGCCAACGCCTCGGGGTGGGGGGAGATTTGCTGGTTCATGTGACTGAGCGTGGCGGCTCGGATCTACTCTGCACAGGTACGACACCTCGACGCCGGGCGCGTGTATGAGTGCGCCCGTCCGGCTGTATGAGGCGTCTCCCGTGACCACACGAGGCGGTACGGCATGGCCAGCAGCGACCATGAGGAACGGCCTGAGCGGCCTTCCCAGACGGACGGCACGGCGCACCTCTTCAGCGCCCTGGGCAAACAGATCAAGGTGCTCCGCGAGCACGCCGGGATGAGCCAGCGGGAGCTGGGCAAGGCGGCGCACTGCGGAGAAGCTTTGATCTCGGCCATAGAGCGCGGGGTGCGGACACCGCAGCCGGAGTTCCTCATCAGGGTCGACGTCCTGCTCGACGCACGGGGCGTACTGGCCGCTGCGGCGGACGACGTGCGAGAGGCGCAGGCCAAGGCTCGGACGCGGCATCCGGATTGGTTCCGGGACTACGCGCGGGCGGAGGCAGAAGCCGTCGCCCTGCACAACTATGGTGCCCAGGCCGTGCACGGGCTCCTCCAGACGGAGGGGTACGCGCGGGCTACTTTCATTCAGCGACGCCCTCTGCTGGATGAGGCAACGATCGAGAAGCGGCTCGCCGATCGGCTGGCTCGCCAGCAGGTTTTCGAGCGATGGCCCGCCCCAACCTTCAGTTATGTACTGGAGGAGGCGGTGCTGCAACGCCCCACAGGGGGCTGGGCGGTTCAACAGGAACAGCTAAGGCGGTTGCTCACTGCGGGTCGTATGCGCAACGTCGAGATTCAGGTGATGCCGACGGATCGTCCCGAACATCCGGCGCTGGACGGCACGTTCACGTTGATGACGCCACGAGGGCGGCAACAGGTGGTCTACACGGAGAGTTATGGTCACCCCCGGCTCATTACGGGACCGGAAGAAGTCCGCATCTTCAGCGAGCGCTATGGGATTATCCGGGCGCAGGCTCTGACACCTCAGGAATCGCTGACCCTGATCGAGAAGATGCTGGGAGAACCATGAATAACTCGGAACTCGGCTGGTTCAAGAGCAGCTACAGCACCGGCGAGGGCGGTGAATGCCTCGAAGCCGCCTACACGTGGCGGAGGTCCAGCCACAGCGACGGCGAGGGAGGCCAGTGCCTCGAAGCCGCGTACCCGTGGACGAAGTCCAGCCACAGCGGCGGCGAGGGAGGCACCTGCGTCGAGATAGCTCACGCGCCGCACGCGATCCACGTCCGCGACAGCAAACGCACCGCCGGGCCGACCCTCACCATCAGCCCCGCCCCCTGGTCCCACTTCCTCGCCCACGCTGCGGTTGCACAAAAGTCCCGCCCATAATCCCCCAAACCGGGCACCTCCGCGGGACTTTTCCGCATCAGCCGCCACCCCCCGGCTCCCGCAGCAGCCATGCCGCCAGCGCTGTCGTCGCGCAGAGCAGGAGGCCGACCGTCACCAGGGCCGCACGCATGCCCGGCAGGGAGAAGGCCGCGTCGGTGTCCCCGGCCAGGAGCGCTCCGAAGAGGGCTACCGACATCGCGCCGCCGGTCTGGCGGAGCGAGTTGAGGAGGCCGGAGGCCGTGCCCGCGCGCTCCGCGGGGACGGCGTCCATCAGTTGGGCGGTCAGCGCGGGGACCGCGAACGCGCCGCCGAGGCCGGTCGGGATCAAGAGGAGCAGGACCAGCCAGAGCGGGGTCGTGGCGGTCAGCGGGACGAGGACGAACAAGGCCAGGGCCAGGACCGCCTGGCCGATGACGATGACCCGGCGGCGGCCGAGGCGTTCGGCGGCGCGCGGTGACAGGAGGTTCGTGGCGGTGATCAGGGCGGCCAGCGGGACGAACATCAGGCCCGCCTCGACGCCCGACATGCCGCGAAGCTGCTGGTAGTAGAGGCCGAGGAGGAAGGTCAGGCCGTAGAACCCGGCGTTCACGGCGAAGCCGACCGCCAGGGCGATCCCGACGCCCCGCCGGCGCAGCAGCCCGAGCGGGACCATCGGCGCGGGGTGGCGCCGTTCGGTGGCGTAGAACGTGAACCCCGCTGCGGCGGCCACGGCGAAGGAGAGCAGGACGGGCGCGCTCGTCCAGCCCAGGTGGCCGCCCTCGATGACGGCGAAGGCCAGTCCCGCGAGCGTGAGGACGGCGGTCGCCTGGCCCACGAGGTCCAGGGGTGCCGGGCGGCGGGGCGAGGGGGCGGTGCGGGCGAGGAGGGCCAGAATCACGGCGCCCACGGGGAGGTTGAGGAGGAAGACGGCTCGCCAGCCGGCGGCCTCGGTCAGTATGCCGCCGAGTACGGGACCGACCGCGACGGCCACCGAACCGCCCACCGTCCAGAGCGCGATGGCCCGTGCCCTGCGGCGCGGGTCGTCGTAGGCCTGCCGGATCAGGGAGAGCGAGGCGGGCATCACGATGGCCGCGGCCCCGCCCTGCGCGACGCGGGCGGCGATCAGCGACCCGATGCCGGGCGCGAGGGCGCAGGCCAGCGAGGCGACGGTGAAAAGGCCCACCCCCCAGGCGTACGCCCGCCGCGCCCCCGCCCGGTCGGCGAGCGCCCCCGCGGAGAGCATCAGCGCGGCGAACATCAGCGTGTACGCGTCCACGACCCACTGGAGCCCGGCCATGCCACCGTGCAGGGAGGCGCTGATGTCAGGCAGGGCGATGTTCACGGCGGTGACGTCGATGGTGATGACGCTGAAGCCGAGCAGCGCGGCCACGAGGGCGACGGGGGAGGCGGACGCGGGGCCGGGGGCCGCGGCCGTCGGGCGGACGGGGCCGGAGGTGAGGGTGGCGGACACGGTTCTCCCAAGAACACTCGGTGGGGCACGTCATGCGCGGGTGGCGGGCCACCGGGGCCGCGGACCGGTGACGGCGCACCCCCTGGGCCCACGGCGGCCGGGCCACCCGCGACGCCTCACACTCTCCGCCGTATCGGCCCCCGGCGGCAGGGCGGGACGTTCCAGGCCCTGACACGGCCCCCCAAGCCCACGCCCCACCGGGAACAATGGAGCGATGACGGACAGCACGGCGACAACTCCCCCGGCCACCGGCACGGAACTCGGCAGGTACCTCCGCGCCCGCAGGGCCCGCGTCACGCCCGCCGAAGCGGGCCTGCCCGCGGGCACGGGGCTGCGCCGCACGCCGGGGCTGCGCCGCGAGGAGCTGGCCACCCTCGCCGGAGTGAGCGTCGACTACTACACGCGCCTGGAGCGAGGCCGCGAGACGAACCCCTCCCCCGCCGTCATCGACGCCCTGGCCCGCGCCCTGCGGCTGACGGGCGACGGCCACGAACGCCTCCACGAACTGGCCGAGTTGGCCTCCGGACGCCTCACGGAACCGCACCCCACCGCCGACGACACGGTCCGCGCCTCCACCCTGCGGATGCTGGAAGCGCTGGCGCCGCTCCCCGCGTACGTGGTGAGCAGGCACAGCCACATGCTGGCCGCCAACGCCCCCGGCAAGGCGCTGCTCCCCGGCCTGTGGGACTGGCCCGCCGAGCGGCGCAACCTGACCCGCTACCTCTTCCTGCACCCCGTGGGCCGCGTGCTCTACCAGCCGTGGGAAGCGACGGTCGCCGTCTCGGTCGCGCACCTGCGGGCGGTCGGCGGCACGGACCCGGACTCGCCGCAACTGACGAACCTCGTCGGCGAACTGCTGCTCAAGTCACCGGAGTTCGGCCGCATCTGGGAGCGGTACGACGTGTGCGAGCGCGGCGGCGGCACCAAGTCCTTCGACCACCCGAAGGTGGGCGCGATGACCCTCACGTACGAGGTGATGACGCTGGCACGGACGGGCGGCCAGCGCATGGTGGTCTACCAGGCGAAGCCCGACACCCCGGACGAGAAGGCGATGCTGGGCCTCGCGCCTCGGGAGTAGGGGTCGCCGTACCGCCCCGTCACTCCGTCGGGTCGGTCGGGCAGGAACTGCCGTGCGCGGGCATCTCCCCGTACAGCAGGAACCCGTCCACCTTGTCGCGCACGCACTTCGACCCCAGGTAACCGGTGTGCCCGTCACCCTTGTTGTCCAGGACGACCGCCTTGGGGCCGAGCCGCTCGGCGGTCTCCTGGGTCCAGCGGTAGGGCGTCGCGGGGTCGCCGCGCGTGCCGACGAGCAGCAGCTCGGGGGAGCTGATGTCCCGTACGGACTTACGGATGTAGTCGGTGCCCGCGGGCCGCCCGAAGCAGAGCAGCACGGGCATCAGCATCGACTTGCCGAAGACGGGCGAGGCCTCCTCGAACTCCTTCTGGAGCCGGCCGATCTCCTTCTCCAGCCGCGCGGCGTCCGGCCGGTCGGGGTCGTCGGCGCAGGTCACGGCCATCAGGGCGGCGGTCATGTTGTCCATGGGAACCATCTCCCGCGCGGCCGTGCCGCCGCCGGGCGCCGTTTCGCCACTGCCCGCGCGGACCGCTCCGACGAGGCCGCCGCTCATCCGCAGCAGCGCCCGGGGGTCACCGTCCGCGAGCAGCGCGCCCAGCGCCTGGGAGAGGGCGGGCCAGGCCTGCCTGCTGTACAGGGCCTGGCTCAGCACGCCGACGACGTCCTGCCCGGTGAACCGCGTGCCGTCCATGGCCTGGAGCGGCATCCTGTCGAGGTCCTGGATGACCTGTTGCATGGTCTGGCGCGCGGCCCGCGCGTCGGTGCCGAAGACGCAGCCGACGTTCCCGGTGCACCAGGAGAGGAAGTTGTCGAGGGCGGTCTGGCGGCCCTCCGCCGTGGCGAGGGACTGCTCGGCGGCGGACTCGGTCAGCGTGTCCACGCCGTCGAGCACCATGCGTCCGACCTTGCCGGGGAACTGGGCGGCGTACACCGCCCCGATCCGCGTCCCGTACGAGAAGCCGAGGTAGTTGAGCTTCTTGTCACCGAGGGCCTTCCGCATGACGTCGAGGTCGCGCGAGACGTTGACGGTGCCCATGTGCGGCAGGACGGGCCCCGACTCCTTCGCGCACTTGGCGGCGGCCTCGCGCAGCTCCTTGAGGACGGCTGCGGGGTCCTCGGTGCCGTTCTGGGCGCCGCCCTCCAGGGCCTCGCCGCCGGCCCCGGCGTCGCCGCAGGTCACGGGGTCGCTCTCGCCCACGCCTCGCGGGTCGAAGGAGACGACGTCGTACTCCTTGCTGAGGAAGGAGAACTCCTTCTGCGACCCGGCGAGTGCGGAGACCCCGGGACCGCCGGGGCCGCCGAAGTTGAGCAGCAGGGAGCCGCGTGGCTTGTCGGCCGAGCTGGACTTCATGCGGATCATCGCGACGTCCACGGTCCCGGCGGCGGGGTCGGCGTAGTCGATGGGCACCTTGACGTCCCCGCACCGGATGTCCTTGGCGTCGCCGGTCGCGTCCGCCATGGCCCCGGTGTCGCCCTCGCAGGCGGCCCACTTGATCTTCTGCGTATAGAACCGCGACAGATCGGGCCGCCCGTTCCCGCCGTCGTCGGCGGCGGCGGCCGAGGCCGGACCCGGCGCGCCCACTCCCACCACGGCCAGTACGGTGACGCCGGCGAGTGCACAAGCTCCGCGCACGGCAACCTCCCTGGGTGAGCCCCTCACTCACCCTAAGCGCCCACCCGACGGCTCGCCCGCCCGACGGTGACGGTACGCACACGTCGGCTACTCTCCGCAGCTCAGGCCCGTAGAACCGGCTCAGCATCTCCTGGTTTTCGGCCGTCGCGCATGTCTCGACCAGCTCCTGACTCTTGAGTAACCTTACTCAGAAGTAAATCCATGTCTGCGCCGGGAGTTGGACCATGGCCGACCGCTATCTGCACTTCGCCGCGACGGCGCCCGGCCGGTTCCTCACCCGGCGCCTGGGCCTTCCGCAGCCGACGCCGCTGCGCCGCTGGTCCCCGGAGCACGCGCGCCTGGGCGGCGAGCTGCTGGTGCTGACGGCAGGCGTGTCCCGCCACGGCGACGACGTACGTGACCTCCTCTCGGCGGCGGGCCACACGCTCGCCGGGGCAACCGCCGACCGGCCCACGGCCGTTGTGCTGGACGCCACCGGCGTGGCGGACGTGGAGGCCCTCTCCGAGGTCCACGCGGCGCTGCATCCCGTGGTGCGGTCCGTGGCGGACAACGGCCGCGTCGTGGTCATCGGCATGCCGCCCGACCCGGCCGACCACCATCAGGCGGCGGCGCAGCAGGCGCTCGAGGGCTTCGTGCGCTCCCTCGCCAAGGAGCTGGGCCGGGGCCGCACCGCCTCGCTCGTACGGGTGCCGGGGCCCATCGCCTCGGCCGAGTCGACCCTGCGGTTCCTGCTCTCCCCCAAGTCGGCGTACGTCACCGGGCAGGTGATCGAGACCGGCCCCTGCGAGGCGGTGGCCGGGCCCCGTGATCCCGACCGGCCGCTGGCCGGGCGCACCGCCCTGGTCACGGGGGCGGCGCGGGGCATCGGCGAGGCCGTCGCGGAGGTCCTGGTGCGGGACGGGGCCGAGGTCGTCGTGCTCGACGTGCCCTCGGCCCAGGGGGAGCTGCGGCGGGTGGCCGAGCGGCTCGGCGGGACCGCGCTGCCGCTGGACATCACGGCGGCGGGTGCCGGGGAGCGCATCGCCGCGGCGCTGCCGAGGGGCGGCCTCGACGTCCTCGTCCACAACGCGGGGATCACGCGGGACCGGAAGCTGGCGAACATGGGGCGGGACCGCTGGGCCTCGGTCCTGGACGTCAACCTCGCCTCCGTCCTCACGACGACGGACGCGTTGCTCAAGGCCGGGGCGATACCTCCCGGCGGGCGGATCGTCGCCACGGCCTCGATCGCCGGGATCGCGGGCAACGCGGGGCAGACGAACTACGCGGCGAGCAAGGCGGGGCTGGTTGGTCTGGTCCGCGCGCTCGGGCCGCGGGCGCTTACGGAGCACGGGGTCACGGTCAACGCGGTCGCGCCCGGGTTCATCGAGACGAAGATGACGGCGGCGGTGCCGCTGCTGATCCGCGAGGCGGGGCGCCGCATGAACTCCCTTGCGCAGGGTGGGCTTCCCGTGGACGTGGCGGAGACCACGGGGTGGCTTGCGCAGGGTGGGGTGAACGGGCAGGTGGTACGGGTCTGTGGGCAGAGCCTGTTGGGCGCCTAGGCCTAGCGGCGGCTGACGGCTCTTCGCACCCGGGGGTGGCCTTCGCCGCCGTGGGAGCGCGTCTCACCTGGGGTGGCCTTCGCCGCCGCAGGAGCGCGTCTCACCCGGCGGTGACCTTCGCCCCGTAGGAGCGTCAAGCCCGCCGCTTCGCGGCGGAAGTTTCCCACCCGACCCACCCGTATCGCCGCAGTCACCTTCGCCCCGTAGGAGCATCACACCCGGCCCGACCGTATCGCCGCAATCGCCCTCGCCCTCGCCCTCGCCCTCGCCCTCGCCCTCGCCCTCGCCCTCGCCCTCGCCCCCCGTTCCGCAGAAGCGTCACGTTCGAAAGGCTTTCCATGGCCCTCGCCCCGCTGGTTCGCGCAGCCCTTCGCTCGCCCTTCAAGCGGCCCCATGCCGGGGCTCGGACGGCCCGGAGGCGGGTCGTTCACCGTGCTGCCCTCGACCATCAACACCTCACCGCCTACAACGAGCTCTGCGGGTTCCAGGGCGGCGTCCTGCCTCTCACCTATCCCCACGTCCTCGCCTTTCCCGCCACCACCCGGCTGCTCGCCGACCCGGGCTTCCCGCTTCCCCTGCTCGGGCTCGTGCATACCTCCATCAGCATCACCCGGCACCGCGAACTCCGCCCCGGCGACCTCAGTGGTGGTGGGGTCGAACTCAGCGTTCACCTGGCAGGGTTGGGCGAGCATCGGCGCGGTGTCGAGGCCACCCTCGTCACCGAAGCCCGCGTACGCCAAGAACTTGCGTGGACGTCAAGCAGTACCTATCTCGCACGGACCGAGTCGGGCGGCGGAACAGCCGTCTCACACACAACCCGTCGGCCCCGGCAGCCATCCGCCATACCCAGCGGAGCGCCCTGGCATCTGCCCGCCGACCTCGGCCGTCGTTATGCCGCCGTCAGCGGTGACCGCAATCCCATCCACCTCTACCCCCTCACCGCCCGCCTCTTCGGCTTCCCCCGTGCCATCGCCCACGGCATGTGGACCGTGGCCCGCTGCCTCGCGGAGCAGGGCACCGGCACCGGCACAAGCACGCATGGCCCCGTCCACGTACGCGTGGAGTTCAAGGCGCCGGTACTGCTGCCGGCCACCGTCACCTACAGCGCCCAAGGACAGCGGTTCGAGCTGCGTGGTCAGGACGGCAGGCTCCACCTCACCGGAGAGACGGGGACGACGGCGCCGCCCAGCGATGACCCTCCATCAGCGACCCAAGACCCGCCCACGCGAAGTTCATGAGCGTCGCCGCGGCCTCGCGCGCCGACACCGACGTATCCGTGTTGGCCCACCCCGCGAGGGACTCCGCCGCGCCCACGAGGGCCTGCGCGAGCCCCGCCACCTCGCGGGCCGGCAGCGAGGGGTCCCCGTGGGCCTCCCGCGCCGCCTCGGCGATCAGTACCGTCACGAAGGCGAGGATCTCCTCCCGCATCGCGGCGACCTCCGCGGCGAACGGCTCGCCCTGGGTGCGCGCCTGACTGTGCAGCACCGCCCACCCGTCCGGCCGCTCGGCGGTGTGCGTGAAGAACGCCCGCAGCCCCGACCAGAGCTGACGGTCGGCGCTCTCCCCCGCGGCGGCGCTCACCCCGTCCCGCACCGCGTCGACGAGCGCGGCGGCCTCCCGCCGGATGCAGGCGGTGAAGAGGTCGTCCTTGGAGTTCAGATAGAGGTACACCAGCGGCTTCGACACCCCGGCAAGCTCCGCGATCTCGTCCATGGACGCCGCCCTGAACCCCCGCTGCCCGAAGATCCGCACCGCCGCGTCCAGCATCTGCTGCTCGCGCACGGCCCGCGGCATCCGCTTCTGCCGCTGCTTCTCGCCCACCCGGCCCCGCCTTCCCACGCCGTCCGTTCAGGTTCAGCGTACGGTCAACGGGACCCACGTAACGATCACCCTCGGCAATGCTCTGGCCAGAGCAAAAGCAGAGCCCCGCTCCGGACACTTCCGAAGCGGGGCTCCACAGGCCCGCGAAGGGCCACGTCACAGAGAGCGGCTCACACCGCCGCGGGCACCCGCCGCGACCCGGAGTCAGACGTCAAACCGGACTCCGGATCGGGGTCCGACTCGGACGCGGACTCGGAACCGGAACTCGATCCGTCGAAGTCGTCCAGCGGCGACGCCGACGCGTTCTCGTACGCCTCGTGGTCCAGGATCTTCTCCCGGGCCGCCACGATCACGGGGACCAGCGCCTGGCCGGCCACATTCGTGGCGGTGCGCATCATGTCCAGGACCGGGTCGATGGCCAGCAGCAGGCCGACGCCCTCCATCGGCAGGCCCAGCGTCGACAGGGTCAGGGTGAGCATCACCGTGGCGCCGGTCAGACCCGCCGTGGCGGCGGAGCCGACGACCGAGACGAAGGCGATGAGCAGGTACTCCTTGATGCCCATGTCCACGTCGAAGATCTGCGCGACGAAGATCGCGGCGATCGCCGGGTAGATCGCGGCGCAGCCGTCCATCTTGGTGGTGGCGCCGAAGGGCACGGCGAAGGAGGTGTACTCCTTCGGGACGCCGAGCCGCTCGGTGACCTTCTGGGTGACCGGCATCGTGCCGACCGAGGAGCGCGAGACGAACGCCAGCTGGATCGCGGGCCAGGCGCCCTTGAAGAACTGGAGCGGGTTGACCTTGGCGACGGTGGCGAGCAGCAGCGGGTAGACGCCGAACATCACCAGGGCGCAGCCGATGTAGATGTCCGCGGTGAACGTCGCGTACTTGCTGATGAGGTTCCAGCCGTAGTCCGCGATGGCGAAGCCGATGAGGCCGATGGTGCCGATCGGGGAGAGCTTGATGACCCACCACAGGGCCTTCTGGAGCAGCGCGAGGACGGACTCGGAGAGCTCCAGGATCGGCTGGGCCTTGTCGCCGATCTTCAGTACGGCGACGCCTGCGACGGCGGCCATGAAGACGATCTGAAGGACGTTCAGCTCGGTGAAGGGCGTGATGACGTCCGTCGGGATGATCCCGGTCAGGAAGTCGATCCAGGAGCCCGCGTGGTCGGGGGCCTTGCCGTCCTTCGGGGTGAGGCCGGTGCCGGAGCCGGGGTTGGTGAGCAGGCCGATGGCGAGGCCGATGGCGACCGCGATCAGCGACGTGATCATGAACCACAGCAGGGTGCGGGTGGCCAGGCGCGCCGCGTTGTTCACCTTCCGCAGGTTGGTGATGGACACCAGGATCGCGAAGAAGACGAGCGGGGCGACCGCGAGCTTCAGCAGGCCGATGAAGGTGTCGCCGACCTTGGAGAGGGTGGTGACGAGCCAGGAGATGTCCTGGCTGCGGGCGAGCCAGCCGAGCAGGACGCCGAGGACGAGACCGCCGAGGATCTGCGCCCAGAAGGGGATCTTCAGGAACTTGGGTATCCGGAAGCCGGCCTTGGGCTTCTCGGGTCCGCTCGCCTGGTCGGCGGGCGTCGCGGAATTCGCGGACACGGACACACTCCGGTGAGGTAAGTCAGGGGGTGGGGGACGTACGGGAGCGGCGACCGCGAAGGGTCAGCGGCGTCGCTGCAGCGGGTCACATTCAGACGTGACAGGCCGCGGACATGCAGCGGCAGAGGTCGACATGCAGGCGCGCCACGAGCGGGACGCTCATGGCGTGGCGGTGCGCTGCTGCTGTCTTCATGTCGGACACGTTAACACTTGTACTTTGAGAACATCAAAGGTCTTGTTTGAGGTGAGCCCGGCGCCTCGCGCCGTTCTTCCGCCGCTTGTCCACGCTCAACGGCCGCTCACCGCCCGCCGCCGGGGCCCCGGACGCAACGGAACCCCGGCCCCGGAGCGAGCTGCTCCAGAGCCGGGGTCCGGCAAGTGTGTGACGAAGCTTACGAGCCTCGCGGGGCTACGAGCCCTGCGCCTGCGTCCGTCCGCCCTGCGTGTTCGCCTGCCGCCGCGCCAGGTCGTCCGCGCTGTCCTCCTGGGTGCGGTTCGCCTCCAAGTTGGCCTTGGTGCGCTCCACTCGCGCCACCACGTCCTCCGAGGCGCGGTCGCGCTCCTTGCGCAGGACCACGAAGCTGATCGGCGCCGAGAGGACGAGCGCCAGCAGCAGCACCCACAGGAGGTTGGAGTCGCCGAGGCCGCGCGGGAGGATTTCGGCGTAGACGAGGCCCCAGACGACCAGGAAGCAGCCCACGAAGATTCCGAGGCGCATCAGCGTGTAGCGGAGCATGTCAATCCACTCTTCCGTTCCGAAATGGGCCCGAGCTGGACGAGCCCTTCCAGTGAAACACGGGGAGTCCGATGCCCGGCAAGGGGGGCGGGGGCTACCGCAGCGGCAGCAGCATCATGATGTCGTCGCGGTCGTCGCCCGGTGCGACGCGGATGGCGTCGGGCACCCGGCCGACCTCCTTGTACCCGCAGGAGGCGTAGAAGTTCTCCAGGCCGGTGCCGCCGCGGCAGGTCAGCCGTATCGCCTCCACACCCGGCAGGGAGCGGGCCGCGTCCTCCGCGGCCGCCAGGAGGTCGCGGCCGTAGCCCCTGCCCTGGTGGCGGGGGTGGACCATGACGGTGTAGAGCCAGATCCAGTGCCGCATGAGGCGGTGCGTGTTGTGGGTGAGGAAGGCGGCCGCGGCGACGGCGCCCTCCTCGTCGTACCCGACGAGCAGCCGTGCCCGGCCCTCGGCCATGGCGACGAGGTGCCGGACGAACTCGGGGCGTATCTCCTCGGCCGTCGCGGGCGCCACGAAGCCGACGGCCCCGCCGGCGTTGGTGACGTCCGCCCACAGGCCGAGGACGCCGTCGCGCAGGTCGGGGCCGACGGGCGGGTCGAGGTGGAACGTGAGCGGCATGAAGGACCTCGGCCTCAGACCCGCATGGCCTGCGGGGACTCGCGCAGCAGCGGGTCGGGGCCCTCGTACTCGCGGATCGATTCGTAGCGCGTGTTGCGCTCGACCGGGCGGAAGCCGGCCTCGCGGATCAGGTCGAGGAGGTCCTCGCGGGTCAGCTTGTTCGGGGTGCCGAAGTTGTCCGCGTCGTGCGTGATCTTGTACTCGACGACCGAGCCGTCCATGTCGTCGGCGCCGTGCTGGAGCGCGAGCTGCGTGGTCTGGAGGCCGTGCATGACCCAGAAGACCTTGACGTGCGGGACGTTGTCGAAGAGCAGGCGCGAGACCGCGAAGGTCTTCAGGGCCTCGGCGCCCGACGCCATGGTCGTGCGCGCCTGGAGGCGGTTCCTGACCTTGCCGTCCTTCATGTCCACGAAGTCGTGCTGGTAGCGCAGCGGGATGAAGACCTGGAAGCCGCCGGTCTCGTCCTGGAGTTCACGCAGGCGCAGGACGTGGTCGACGCGGTGGCGGCGCTCCTCGATGTGGCCGTACAGCATCGTGCTCGGGGTCTTGAGACCCTTCTCGTGCGCGAGGCGGTGGATGCGCGACCAGTCCTCCCAGTGGGTGCGGTGGTCGACGATGTGCTGCCGGACCTCCCAGTCGAAGATCTCCGCGCCGCCGCCGGTCAGCGACTCAAGGCCCGCCTCGATCAGCTCGTCCAGGATGTCGGAGGCCGACATGCCGGAGATCGTCTCGAAGTGGTGGATCTCGGTGGCCGTGAACGCCTTCAGGGAGACGCTCGGGAGCGCCTTCTTGAGCTCGCTCAGGGAACGCGGGTAGTAGCGCCACGGCAGGTTGGGGTGGAGGCCGTTGACGATGTGCAGCTCGGTGAGATTCTCGCCCTCCATCGCCTTGGCGAGGCGGACGGCCTCCTCGATGCGCATCGTGTACGCGTCCTTCTCGCCCGGCTTGCGCTGGAACGAGCAGTAGGCGCACGAGGCGGTGCACACGTTGGTCATGTTGAGGTGGCGGTTGACGTTGAAGTGCACGACGTCGCCGTTCTTGCGCGTGCGCACCTCGTGGGCGAGGCCGCCGAGCCAGGCCAGGTCGTCCGACTCGTAGAGGGCGATGCCGTCCTCGCGGGACAGCCGCTCACCGTCCCGGACCTTCTGTTCAAGATCGCGCTTGAGACCTGCGTCCATGCCCTCGCCCTTACCTCTCCCTACCGACCTGCCACAAACTCCGCCAACCGTACTCCGCCCCGCTCACTCCTCCTCGGGCAGCTCTCCGACCCGGTTCTCCCACTTGGTGGAGAGCACGATCGTGGTCCTCGTACGGGAGACCCCGCGGGTTCCGCTGAGCCTGCGGATCGTCCTCTCCAGGCCGTCCACGTCGCTGGCCCTGACCTTGAGCATGTACGAGTCGTCGCCCGCGATGAACCAGCAGTCCTCGATCTCGTGCAGGTCCTTGAGGCGGCGTGCCACGTCCTCGTGGTCGGCGGCGTCGGAGAGCGAGATGCCGATCAGCGCGATGACGCCCAGGCCGAGCGAGGCGGAGTCGACGGTCGCGCGGTAGCCGGTGATGACACCGGCCGCTTCGAGGCGGTTGATGCGGTCGGTGACGCTGGGCCCTGAGAGGCCCACGAGCCGCCCGAGTTCGGCGTATGAGGCGCGGCCGTTCTCCCGCAGAGCCTGGATGAGCTGCCTGTCGACGGCGTCCATAGGTGCGATGCCTTTCATTAATCAGCGATACCGCGAGTCTATGTGTAGAATCTAAGGCTTGACAGGGTTCACACCCCGTAAATCTTTCTCAACTTCAGCCGATCAGCAACGATCCTTCAAACGATCACTCAGGAGTGAGTCACCCCGTGTACTCGATCGAGATGGCCTACGCCCGTATGCGCGAGCTCCAGGACCTGGCCAACCGCTCGCGTGCCCACAAGATCGCCGCGCCCGAGGACGGCCGCGAGAAGCGCGCCGCCAAGAAGCGCTAGACCGGCCGGGAGCCGGAGCCGCCCCCTGAACCACCGGAGCCGAGCTCTCCCTCCCAACGGCGGTACAGGCTGTGCGGCACCCCCGCCGCGTCCAGCGTCCGCCCGGCGACGAAGTCCACCAGGTCCTGGATGTGCGTCGCCCCCGCGTAGAACGCCGGAGAGGCGGGCAGCACGATCGCGCCCGCCTCGTCCAGGCTCACCATGTGCTTCAGCGTCTGCCCGTTCAGCGGCGTCTCGCGTACGCAGACCACGAGCCGGCGGCCTTCCTTGAGCGTCACGCTCGCCGACCGCTGGAGCAGGTCCTTCGAGAGCCCGAGCGCCACCCCGGCCACGCACGCCGTGGACGCCGGCACGATCAGCATCCCCTTGGCCGCGTACGAGCCCGACGAGGGTCCCGCCGCCAGATCGCCCGCGGGCCAGTACCGCACGTCGTCCACCGGCACGTCGAAGGTGCCCGGCTTCCCGTCCGCCCCGCGCGCGAGCCACTGCCGCAGGTCGTCCCGCCAGTGCGCGTCGCGGAAGGCGATGCCCGTCTCGTCGAGCAGCGTGAGGCGCGAGGCCCGCGAGACGACGAGGTCGACGCTCTCCCCCGCCGCGAGCAGGGCCCGCAGCACGGCCGCGGCGTACGGCGTCCCCGAGGCGCCCGACACCCCCACGATCCAAGGCCTACGCTGCGTATCTCCTGGATTCACGCTGTGAAGCCTATCCGGCGGCCGTTCAGACGGTGAGCCCGCGTACGAGCAGATCGAGCAACGCGCAGACGAACAGGGCGATTCCGATGAAACCGTTCACCTGGAAGAAGGCACGGTTCAGCCGGGTCAGGTCGTGCGGCTTGACGATCGAGTGCTCGTAGACGAAGGCACCCGCGACGATCGCGAGGCCGAGCCAGAAGAACCCGCCCGCGCCGGTGGACGCCGCGTACCAGACGAGGAACGCCGTGGTCACGAGGTGGCAGCCGCGGGCGCCCCAGATGGCGGCCGGGATGCCGAAGCGCGCGGGCACCGACTTCACGCCGACCTCGCGGTCGGTCTCCACGTCCTGGCAGGCGTAGATCAGGTCGAAGCCGCCGATCCAGACGCCGACCGCCAGGCCGAGGATGACCGCCTGCCACGACCACTCGCCGGTGACGGCGATCCAGGCGCCGATCGGGCCGATCGCCTGGGCCAGGCCGAGGATCGCCTGCGGGAAGTTCGTGAACCGCTTGCCGTAGGGGTAGACGACCATCGGGATCACCGCGATGGGCGCGAGCGCCAGGCAGAGCGGGTTGAGCAGGGCGGCGGCGCCGAGGAACACCACGAGGGCGATCAGCGCGCCGGTCCACGCGGACTTCACCGAGACGGCGCCCGTCACCAGCTCGCGGTGCGCGGTCCTCGGGTTGCGGGCGTCGATCTCCCGGTCGATGATGCGGTTCGCGGCCATGGCGAACGTCCGCAGACCCACCATGCAGACGGTGACCAGGAGCAGCCGCCCCCAGTGGATGTTCTCGTCGAGCCGGAACATCGCGGTCAGCGCGGCGATGTAGGCGAAGGGCAGCGCGAACACCGAGTGCTCGATCATGACCAGGCGCAGGAACGCCTTGGTGCGTCCCGGCCGCGGGATGGCCGCTGAAGCGGAGCTCACAGCCCGTACTCCTTCCAGCGGCGGTCGACCATCGCCGCCGTCTCCGGGTCGGACTCGACCATCTCGGGCCAGCCCCCGTCCCGTGTGTACCCCTCTTCGGGGAGTTTCCGCGTGGCGTCGATGCCCGCCTTGCCGCCCCAGAACTGCTGGTAGGAGGCATGGTCGAGGTGGTCGACCGGGCCCTCCACGACGGTCAGGTCGCGGGCGTAGTCGGTGTTGCCGAGCGCGCGCCAGGAGACCTCGTGCAGGTCGTGGACGTCGCAGTCCTTGTCGACGACCACGATCAGCTTCGTCAGCGACATCATGTGCGCGCCCCAGATGGCGTGCATGACCTTCTGCGCGTGCTTCGGGTACTTCTTGTCGATCGAGACGATCGCGCAGTTGTGGAAGCCGCCCGACTCCGGCAGGTGGTAGTCGACGATGTCCGGGACGATCACCTTGAGGAGGGGCAGGAAGAAGCGCTCGGTGGCGCGGCCGAGGGGGCCGTCCTCCGTCGGCGGGCGGCCGACCACGATCGACTGGAGCAGCGGGCGCTTCCGCATCGTCACGCAGTCGATCTTCAGTGCGGGGAACGGTTCCTGCGGCGTGTAGAAGCCCGTGTGGTCGCCGAAGGGACCCTCCGGGAGCATCTCGCCCGGCTCCAGCCAGCCCTCGATGACGACCTCGGCGTGCGCGGGCACCTGGAGCGGCACCGTCTTGCAGTCGACCATCTCCACGCGCTTGCCCTGGATGAACCCGGCCAGCATGTACTCGTCCATGTCGCCGGGCAGCGGCGCCGTGGAGGCGTACGTGACGGCCGGCGGACACCCGAAGGCGATGGCGACGGGCAGCTTCTCGCCCCTGCGGGCGGCCACCTGGTAGTGGTTGCGGCTGTCCTTGTGGATCTGCCAGTGCATGCCGATGGTGCGCTTGTCGTGGCGCTGGAGGCGGTACAGACCGAGGTTGCGGACGCCCGTGTCGGGGTCCTTGGTGTGCGTCAGACCCAGGTTGAAGAAGGAGCCGCCGTCCTCGGGCCAGGTGAAGAGCGCGGGCAGCTTCTCCAGGTCGACGTCGTCGCCGGTCAGGACCACCTCCTGCACGGGCGCGCTGTCCGACTTCACCTTCTTCGGCGGTACGTGCGTCATCGCGCCGAGCTTGCCGAACGCCTCGCGCACCCCGACGAAGCCGTGCGGCAGCTCCGGCTTGAGCAGACCGCCGATCTTCTCGCTGATCTCGGCGTACGACTTCAGGCCGAGCGCCTTGAGCAGGCGCCGGTCCGTCCCGTACACGTTCATGGCCAGGGGCATCGCCGAGCCCTTGACGTTCTCGAAGAGGAGCGCGGGGCCGCCGGCCTTCTGCACCCGGTCGACGATCTCACCGACCTCCAGGTACGGGTCGACCTCGGCCTTGATGCGCTTGAGATCGCCCTCGCGGTCCAGTGCCCGGAGCAGGGAGCGAAGATCGTCGTAAGCCATGCGTTCCAGTATCCGGCACCGGTTACCCTGGCCCCGTCACCGGGGGCACGCACACGCCTCCTGCCGCCACCCTTGGGGGATCGCGCCACCATGCTCAGGTATCTGCCGTTCCTGCTGGTCCTGGCAGTGTGGATCTATGCCTTCATCGACGTCCTGAACACCCCGGAGAAGGAAGTCAAGCACCTTCCCAAGGTGGTGTGGGTCATCATCGTGCTGCTCTTCGGAGAGGTGCTGCTCGGCCCGATCGCCTGGTTCGCGACGGGCAAGGTGCGCCGCCCCCGGGGCGGTGCCGGAGGCGGCCGGACCACGTGGGTGGCGCCGGACGACAACCCCGACTTCCTGCGGTCCCTCAAGGACGAGGACCCGGACGAGAACAAGCGGGACAAGGGCGGCGAGGGCTGAGGGGCCATGGAACTCCGGCTGCTCGTGACCTTCGAGAAGGTCGCCACCGTCCTCAGCTTCACCCGTGCCGCCACCGAGCTGAAGTACGCCCAGTCCAGCGTGACCAGCCAGGTCAGGGCCCTGGAGACCTCGCTCGGCGCGGAACTCTTCGACCGGCTCGGCAGCCGCATCCGCCTCACCGAGGCCGGCGAACGGCTGCTGCCCTACGCCCGGCAGATCATCGGGCTGACCGAGGAGGCGCGGGCCGCGGTCGTCGGCGCCGAGGAGCCCTCGGGGGCGATCGCGGTGGGCACGATGGAGTCGCTGACGTCCTACCGGCTGCCGCCGCTCCTCGAACTCTTCCACCACCGCTACCCGAAGGTGCGGCTCTCCCTGCGCCCCACGCTCGGCGACGAGACGCGCCGCGCGCTGCGGCAGGGCACGTACGACGTGGGCTTCCTGATGGAGCCGGAGACCGAGCACCAGGGCCTGGTCACCGAGGTGCTCGCCCAGGAGCCGCTGGTCCTGGTCTGCGCGCCCACGCATCCGCTGGCCGCCGGCGGCGCCGCCCTGACCACGGCCGACCTGGAGGCGGTGCAGCTCGTCGGCACCGAGCCCGGGTGCCCCTACCGGGATCTGTTCGAGGCCGAGCTGCGCGAGCGGACCGGCGGACCGCCGCCGTTCATGGAGTTCGGCACCATCGAGGCGACGAAGCAGGGCGTGGCCGGCGGGCTCGGCGTCGCGCTGCTGCCCGCCGTGGCCGTGGCGCGGGAGCTGGCCGATGGCACGCTCGTACGGCTGCCGTGGACGCCGCCGTTCACCTTGTGGACGCAGCTCGCGTGGCGGTCGGGGAAGCGGCTTCCCGCCCATGTGCGTCTTTTCGTGGAGCAGGCCGTGCGGCTCGTGCGGGAGCAAGCGTCACCTTGAGTCCGGCCAGGACGATCAGCGGGACGCCGAGCGCCTGGACGGGCCCGATGTGGTGGCCGTAGACCGCCCAGTCGGCGACCATCGCGACCGCCGGGTAGGTGAAGGCCAGTACGGCGATCTTGGCGGTGGGCAGCTTCGCGTACGCCGCGTACATCAGGACGTACATCAGTCCGGTGTGGATCACGCCGAGTCCGACGAGCCAGGCCCACCCGGTGCCCGTTCCGCGCATCGCGCCGAAGTCGCTGAAGGGCAGCAGCAGCGGGATGCCGACCAGGACCTGGACCAGGGCGACGAGGTGCGGCCGTACGCCCGTGACGCGCTTGGTGACGAAGGTGGACAGGGCGTAGAGGACGGCCGCGAGCAGCGCGAGGCCGATGCCCGCGAGCGAACCGGCGTCCCCCGGGCGCACCCCGGAGACCAGCACGAGGCCCGCGAAGGCGGCCGTCAGCCAGCCCAGTTGGGCGCGGGTCAGGCGCTCGCGCAGGACGACGGCGCTGAGCAGCACCAGGAAGAACGGCTGCGTGTGGTAGACGACGGTGGCCAGTGAGATCGAGGCGGCCTCGTACGCCTTGAAGAGGAACACCCAGTTGAAGACGATGAACACGCCGCCGAGCGCGGCGAGGCCGAGCTTCTTGAGGGTGAGCCCGTGGTCGCGGAAGTAGCCGCGGGCGAAGGCGTACGCGCCGAGGGCCAGGGCGCCGAACAGGACGCGGAAGAAGACGACGTTGAAGGCGGACGCGCCGGACTCGACGACGAAGATGCCGAGGGTGCCGGAGAGCGTCATCGCGGCGGTGAGCTGGACGGTGCCGGTGCGTTCGGAAGACGTGGTCGCTGTCATGCCGGTGACGCTACGAAGGGGCGTACTCCCTGGTCCACGGCCCAGTGGGGCGTCCTGCCGATGGGCCGATCGGCCGCGCCGATGAGGCCTGGCGGGGGCTCTGCCGCGATGCGGCGCCCCGGCGCCACAGAGGCCGGTGCCCGCGACCTGGGGTCACGGGCACCGGCCTCGCGAGGCGGTACGGAGGGTCAGACGCCGGCGTACGAGTGCTTGCCGGTGACGAAGATGTTGACCCCGTAGTAGTTGAACAACCAGCAGCCGAAGGCGATCAGGGCCAGGTAGGCGGCCTTGCGGCCCTTCCAGCCCGCGGTCGCGCGCGCGTGCAGGTAGCAGGCGTAGGCGACCCAGGTGATGAACGACCAGACCTCCTTGGGGTCCCAGCCCCAGTAGCGGCCCCAGGCGTCGCCCGCCCAGATGGCGCCCGCGATGATCGTGAACGTCCAGAGCGGGAAGACCGCGGCGTTCAGGCGGTACGAGAACTTGTCCAGCGAGGCCGCCGAGGGGAGCCGCTCCAGGACGGACGTGGCGAACTTGCCCGGCTGTCCGCCATTCTGGAGCTTCGTCTCGTAGCTGTCCCGGAAGAGGTAGAGCAGCGTGCCGACGCCGCCGACGTAGAAGACCGCGCCGCAGAAGATCGCCGTGGAGACGTGGATCCACAGCCAGTACGAGTGCAGGGCAGGGACGAGCTGGTCGCTTGAGGTGTACAGGACGGTGACGGCCAGGCCGAGGTCGAGCAGGACCGTCGTGACCAGCGGCAGACCGAGCCAGGCGATGTTCTTCTTCAGCGCGAGCAGCACCAGGTACACGCCGACGGCGACGGTGGAGAAGGTGATGCTGAACTCGTACATGTTGCCCCACGGCGCCCGCTGCACCGACAGGGCGCGGGTGAGGACGCCGCCGAACTCCAGGAGGAACGCGAGCACGGTGAGCGAGACCGCGACGCGGCCGTACAGGTCGCCCTTCTCGTCGCCCGCCGCGGCGCCGGGGCCGTCCGGCACGTCACGGGCGCCGGAGACCGACCGCGTGACGACCTTGGGCCGCTCAAGGGTGGCGGTGCCGCCCTTGGCCTGGACGGTGACCTCGGGGGCCTTGGCGGTGGCCGTGGTCTTGGCCGGGGTCAGGGCGGCGGCCGTGCGGGCGACCTTGCTGCGGCTGCCGAAGAGCCACTCCGCCATGTGCGCGAAGAAGGCCAGGAGGTAGACGGCCATCGACGAGTAGATCAGCACATTGCTGATGTGCGCGAGGTTCTCGTTCGGTTCGGCGGCGGCCAGGGTGGTGGCGAGATTCACTTCTCAGCCCCTTCGGCAGGTACGGCATCGGGGTCGGAGTCGGCATGGGAGGCGGCGTCGGAGACGGATGTGGTCTCCGCGTCCGGGGCGGGGGTCGGGTCGGGCGCGCTCGGCGCCTTCTCGTGCAGGTGGGCGGCGAGGTCGGAGAGTTCCTCGGGGAGCTTCGCGGACTCGCTGCGGCCGAGGCCCGCCATCTCCACGACGGTCACGCCGTCGGCGCCCCGCACCGCCCGCACCCAGATGCGGCGGCGCTGGATGAACAGCGACCCGGCGAGGCCGGCGATGGCGCCGACCGCGCCGACCAGCGCCCACACGGAGCCCGGCTCCTGCGAGATCTGGAAGGTCGCCCACTCCTTGATGTCCTTCTCGAAGGTGATCGACCCCGCGCCGCCCGGCAGCTTCATGGTCTCGCCGGGCAGCAGCCGCTTCTTGAACAGCTCGCCCTTGGAGTCCTTGAACTTCTTCATCTTCCGGGTGTCGAGCTGGTACACGTTCTGCGGGACACCGGAGTCCACGCCGAGGCTGCCGTGGTACGCGGAGAGCGCGAGCACGGGGAAGTCCGGGGCGGGGAACTGCGAGAACATCTGGCCCTTGCCCTCGCCCGCGAACGTCGGCACGAAGAAGGCGTTGAAGCCGAGCTGCTCCTTGGTGCCGCTCTTGTTCTTGTAGCCGTCCAGGACCTTGATGGCGCCGGTCGCGGTGCCGTTCTGGTCGATGGGCAGCAGCGGCACGGCGTTCCGGTAGACGACCTTGCCCTTGCCGTCGCGGACGGTGACCGTCGGGGCGTAGCCGTGGCCGATGAGGTAGACCTTCGAGCCACCGACCTCAAGGGGCTCGTTGACCTCGATGGACTTCTTCTTCTCGGGGCCGTCGACACCCTCGGTGTACGTGACGTTCGCCCGGTAGGTGCGGGGCGTGCCGCGGTTGGGGCCCGACTTCTGGTACGTGCCCTCGAAATTCTCCAGCTTGAAGCTGAACGGTGCCAGCTCGTCGGTGTCGAAGAGGCTGCCGGACTTGAAGTCGTCGTACTGGCTGAGGGTGTTGGCGAAGCCGTCGCCCTCGGTGATCAGCTTGCCGCCCTCGGACTTGAAGAGCTGCCCGGCGGCGAAGGCGATCAGCATCACGATCAGCGCGATGTGGAACATCAGGTTCCCGGCCTCGCGCAGATAGCCCTTCTCCGCGGCGACGGAGCCCGCGCCCTCGGGGCCCGCGGTGTGCGCGCGGAAGCGGCGCTGCCTCAGCATCGCGAGCGCGGCCTCGTGCACCCGCTCGGGCTCGGCGTCAGTGCGCCACGTCGTGTACGCGGGCAGCCGCGTCAGCTTCCTCGGGGCACCCGGCGGGCGGCCGCGGAGCTGGCCCACGAACTGCCAGGTGCGGGGCACGATGCAGCCGATGAGGGAGACGAACAGCAGGATGTAGATCGCGGAGAACCACACCGAGCTGTAGACGTCGAAGAGCTGGAACTTGTCGTAGAGCGGCCCGAGCGTGGTGTGCCGGTCCATGAAGTCCTGGACCTTGAGCTCGTCCACGTTGTTCTGCGGGATCAGCGAGCCCGGGATGGCGCCCAGCGAGAGCAGCAGGAGCAGGATCAGCGCGACCCGCATCGAGGTGAGCTGCCGCCAGAACCAGCGGACCCAGCCGATGACGCCCAGCGATGGCAGGTTCGGCGCGTCCTCTTTGGGGGCGGTCGAGAGCTGCGCGCCCGCCGCTTCGAGTCCGCCCTGCTCGCTCTGCTCTTCGGGGGCTTCGGTCTTGCTCATGGATCAGATCCCCACCGTGTAGCCGTTCGACCAGACCTGCATCTGCTGCACGATGCTGTCCCACACGCCGGTGAGGAGGAGCAGGCCTGTCGCGATCATCATGATGCCGCCGACGCGCATCACCCAGACGTAGTGCCGCTTCACCCAGCTGAAGGCGCCGAGCGCCTTGCGGAAGGCGACGGCCGCGAGGATGAACGGTACGCCGAGACCGACGCAGTACGCGACGCTCAGCAGCGCCCCGCGCCCCGCACTCGCCTGATCGAGGGAGAGGAAGCTGACGGCGGCGAGCGTCGGTCCCACGCAGGGCGCCCAGCCGACGGCGAACAGGGCGCCCAGTATCGGGGCGCCCGCGAGGCCGACGGCGGGCTTCTTGTGGAAGCGGAACTCTCGCTGGGAGAGGAAGGGCATGAGCCCCATGAAGAAGAACCCGAGCAGGATCATCACCGCGCCGAGCACCTTCGTGACGACGCCCTGGTGCTGCTGGAGGGTGCGTCCGAACTCCCCGAAGAGCGCGCCGTAGGAGACGAAGACCGCGGTGAAGCCGAGCACGAAGAGCCCGGAGCCCGCGACCATCCGGCCCCGTCTGGCCTCGGCCATGTCCTGGCCGCTGACCCCGGTGACGTACGACAGGTAGCCCGGCACGAGCGGCAGCACGCAGGGCGAGAAGAAGGAGACGAGGCCGCCGAGGAGGGCGACCGGCAGGGCGAGGAGCAGGGCCCCGTTCATGACGGTCTGGTTCGGATCGCCTGCGGCGGCGAGCGTGGACATCAAGGGGAGATCACTTCTCCGCGATCAGCGGGTCGATCATCTTGCGCAGCTTCTGCTCGTTGAGTGGCTGCTGCGAGCGGGCCGCGACCTTGCCGTCCCGGTCGATGACGACCGTGGAGGGGATGAAGTTCGGGTTCAGCGTGCCCTTGGGGAAGCGCAGCATCAGCTTGCCCATCGGGTCGTGCAGGCTCGGGTAGGGGACCTTGTAGTCCTTCTCGAAGGAGATCGCCGGGCCCTTCTGGGGGTCCCGGGTGTTGATCCCGACGAACCGCACGCCCTGGTCCTTGGTGTCGTTCGCGACCTTCACGAAGTTCGGGGCCTCGGCCCGGCAGGGCGGGCACCAGGAGCCCCACACGTTCAGGACGACGATCTTGCCCTTGTAGTCGGCGAGGTCGAGGTGGTCGCCGGTCAGCGTCTCGCCGTCGAGCTTCGGGCCTTCCTTGCGGTCGCCCTTGGCGAGGGTGGCGATGCCGTCGGAGCCCGTCACGAAGTTGGTGTTGCCGCCGCCGCCCGACGTGCCGCCCGAGCCGCAGGCCGACAGGGTCAGGGCGGCGACCGCGGCCCCGGCGGCCAGCAGGGCGGCACGGCCGCTGCGGCCGCCGACGCGGCGGCTACGGCTGTGGTTCGTGCTCTGGGGGGCGCGGCAGGCGGCACTCATGTGAAAAGTTTCGCATGTCTGTTTCGGGGATCTTCCGCACCCCCCGCGGTCGCGGAAAGTCCCATTTCAGGACGGGTTGCCGAGTGCCTTCCAGCCGCCCGTCGGCGCCTGGCCGACCTCCAGGCCCTGGAGCTGCTGGAGCACCTTGGGGTCCTGCACGTCGAGCCAGTCGACGAACTGCCGGAAGGAGACCAGGCGCACGTCCTTCTTGCCGGCGATGTGCTTCAGGGCCTCCTCGACGGCGTCCATGTAGATGCCGCCGTTCCACTCCTCGAAGTGGTTGCCTATGAAGAACGGGGCGCGGTTGGACTCGTAGGCGCGCTTGAAGCCGGCTATGTAGGACTCGGCGGCCTGCTTGCGCCAGCCCGGGTAGTTGGCCGGCGGCGCCTTCGTGGAGTTCTTCGACTGGTTGGCGAGGATGTTGTAGTCCATCGAAAGGACCTCGAAGGAGTGCCCGGGGAAGGGCATGCCCTGAAGCGGCAGGTCCCAGATGCCCATCTTCTTCTGCGGCCACTTCTGGCGGCCGCCGGGCGAGGACGCGTCGTAGCGCCAGCCGAGCTTCTTCGCGGTCGGCAGCAGGTTGTCCTGGCCGAGCAGACACGGCGTACGGCCGCCGACGAGTTCCTTGTCGTAGTCGAAGGGCAGCGGCGGCAGATCGGTCCAGCCGGTGTTCGTCCGCCACTTCTTCACGAACGACTTGGCCTGGTCTATCTCGTCCTGCCATTGCGCGGGCGTCCAGTTGGCGACCGTTCCCGTGCCCGCGCAGAAGTGCCCGTTGAAGTGTGTGCCGATTTCGTGGCCGTCGAGCCACGCCTGGCGTACGTACTTCAGCGTCTCCTTGATGTGACCGTCGGTGAGATAACCGATGTCGGAGGCGCCGACCGAGTTGTTCGGCGGCCGGTACATGCGCTTCTTCGATTCCGGGAGCAGATAAAGCCCGGAGAGGAAAAACGTCATGTGCGCGTTGTGGTCCTCGGCGAGCTTCAGAAAGCGCGGGAACAGCCCGTTGCCGACCTCGCCCGCGCCGTCCCAGGAGAAGATCACGAACTGCGGGGGCGTCTCGCCCGGCTGGAGCGGCACCGGCTTGCCCGGCTGGTGGGGCTGGGGCCCGGTATAGGCGGTTGACCCGTCGCCGATCGGCTTCACCGGGTACTTGCCGGCCCGCCCGTCCTTGGCCTTGTCCGCGGGCCCCGAGGAGTCGCCGTCGGCCCCGGAGCCGCATGCCGCGAGCCCGAGAGCGGCGGCCGCGCCCGCTCCGAGTCCGAGCATTCCCCTGCGGCTGATGTCGAGCATTCCATCCCCATTCGTCGTGCCCCTGGCCCCGTCCGCTGTATGTGCCATGCAGACGGTTGACCAGTTAGAGGGAACGACGAAGTGCGGGGTTCCAGCGCATCACTTTTATTTGCGGTGTTTTACCCGCAGAGCCGCCACAACGACTCCGAAATAGACATACAGTTGCCGCGCGATCACGTGAAGTGAATGAAATCGCGGCAGCCCCCGGGAGGAAACCGCACGGCCTCCCGGGGGAAAGACGTCAGGCCCCGAAGGCCTTACCGGCCGCCTTGTCCTTGCCCTTCACCGGCTTCGCGCCGGCGAGCAGATGCGCCGGTACGAGATCGCGGGCGGGCTCGGAATAACCCACCGAGACGATGCGGTCACCGCGGTAGGTGAACGTCGTCAGGGACGCCAGCGTGCACTGCCGCTTGCGCGGGTCGTGCCACAGCCGCCGCTTCTCCACGAAGCTGCGCACGATCCAGATCGGCAGCTGGTGGCTGACGCAGACCGCCTCGTGCCCGCGCGCGGCGTCCTTGGCCGCGTCCAGGGCGCCCATCATTCGTACGACCTGCTCCACGTACGGCTCGCCCCAGGAGGGCTTGAAGGGGTTGACGAGGTGCTTCCAGTTCTCGGGCTTCTTCAGGGCGCCGTCGCCGACACCGAACGTCTTGCCCTCGAAGGTGTTGGCGGCCTCGATGAGCCTGCCGTCGGTGGCGAGGTCGAGGCCGTGCGCCTTGGCGATCGGCGTGGCCGTCTCCTGGGCGCGGTCGAGCGGCGAGGAGACGACGTGCGTGACGTCGCGCTCGGCGAGGTGCTCGGCGACCCGGTCGGCCATCCGCCGGCCGAGATCGGAGAGGTGGTAGTCGGGCAGGCGCCCGTACAGAATCCCGTCGGGGTTGTGCACCTCTCCGTGGCGCATCAGATGGACGACGGTCAGCTCGTCGCCCGCTGCCGAGCCGCTCATGCGGAGACCTCCGTGGCTTCCGCCGCCGCGCGCGCGGCGGCGGGCAGGGCGGCGGCGATCCGCTCGACCGCGCGCTCGTCGTGCGTGGTGGAGACGAACCACGACTCGAACGCCGAGGGCGGCAGATAGACGCCCTGCGACAGCATCGAGTGGAAGAAGGCGGTGAAGCGGAACGATTCCTGGGCCTTCGCGTCGTCGTAGTCGCGCACCGCGTTCTCCGTGAAGAACACGGAGAACATGCTGGAGGCGTTCTGCACCGTGTGGGCGACGCCCTCCTTGCTCAGCGCCTCGCTCACCAGCGTCCGCAGCCGCTCCGAGACCGCGTTCACCGTGTCGTACGCCGCGTCGTCCAGGAGGCGGAGCTGCGCGAGGCCCGCGGCCGTCGCGACCGGGTTACCGGAGAGCGTGCCCGCCTGGTACACCGGGCCCGCGGGGGCGAGGTGCGCCATCACGTCGGCGCGCCCGCCGAAGGCCGCGGCGGGGAAGCCGCCGCCCATGACCTTGCCGAAGGTCATCAGGTCGGGGCGGACGCCGTCGACGCCGAACCAGCCGGCCTTCGACGTACGGAAGCCGGTCATGACCTCGTCGGAGATGTACAGCGCGCCGTTCTCCCGGCAGAGGTCCGCGAGGCCCTGGTTGAAGCCGTCGGCCGGCGGCACGACGCCCATGTTGCCCGGCGACGCCTCGGTGATGACGCAGGCGACCTGCCCGGCGTGCGCCGCGAACGCGGCGCGCACGGCCTCCAGGTCGTTGTACGGAACGACGATCGTGTCGCCCGCCTGGGCGCCGGTGACACCCGGCGTGTCGGGCAGACCGAGGGTGGCCACGCCCGAGCCCGCGGAGGCGAGCAGGGCGTCGACATGCCCGTGATAGCACCCGGCGAACTTGATCACCTTGGCGCGCCCGGTGAAGCCACGCGCGAGGCGGATGGCGGACATGGTCGCCTCGGTGCCGCTGGAGACGAGCCGCACCTGCTCGACGGGCTCGATGCGGGCCACGATCTCCTCGGCGAGCGCGACTTCGCCCTCGCCGGGCGTGCCGAAGGAGGTGCCGCGCGCGACGGCCTCCTGAACTGCGGCGATGACCTCGGGGTGCGAGTGGCCGAGGATCATCGGCCCCCAGGAACACACGAGGTCGACATACTCGCGGCCGTCCGCGTCAGTCAGGTACGGACCGGTGCCGGACACCATGAAACGGGGCGTACCACCCACAGCGCGGAACGCGCGCACGGGAGAGTTCACACCGCCGGGCGTCACGGCCGCCGCACGGTCGAAAAGAGTCTGCGAAACTGGGGCGTTATACGGGAAGCTCACACGAGCCATGGTGTCAGAGGGTTCGGACATCCTGCGGACAGGTGTTTCACTCCACGTTTTAGCGGGTGAACGTGGGGGAGGTCACTGACACGATGATCGGGTTGCGTGGCGGGGGCCGCGAGGCCTAGAACAGACAGGGCCGTGCCGCCCTGGCAAAGCAGTCGGGTGGAGATATGCATCGCGGTGGCGGACTGGGCGAGGGGACCGAAGGCCTGGGCCCGCGGCGTGCCCGGCGTGGCAAGCACCGACGCGAGGCGGACGCGCAGCCCGCGCAGGCGCCCGAGCAGGTGCGGGACGCCTCCAGTGACTCCCGGCTGGACCGGGCGAGCAGCAGGAGTGGCGGGGTGGGGGTGACGTACAAGTACTTCGGCGCCCCGGACGGCGCGACCGCCGCCCGTGTGCCCATCTCCATGCGGCCCGAGGAGCTCGGCGGCGACGAGCTCGGCATGGGCGGCATGTTCACGAAGATCAAGCCGGAGACGATGGCCGCGATGGTCCTGACCGGCATCGAGGGCATACCCCTCCACAAGGTCCCCCCGCTGGAGCTGGTCGTCCTCCACCCGGACTACGCCGTGGTGAAGCTCCCCATGACCGTCGTCGACCCGCTGCGCGGCGTCGGCGAGGAGTCGGTGGGCGCCGCGGCCTTCATCTGGTCCACGGTCCCCGACCGAGGCGGCCCCCGCGACGCCTACAACGTCTACCAGCTCCTCCACGAGTGGCAGGACTTCAGCCACCGCCTGCATGACGCGGGGCACCAGGCTTATTGCCTGGTGTGGCCCTGACCCGTCCGGACTACCGCCGGCCGAGTGCCGCGAGGTGTTCCGCGAACGGTACAACCGGCTCGGGTGCGGACCGGTCGGGCTGCGGGGTCGGCCTCATGAGCCGGGCCAGCTCCGCGCCCGCCCGGTCGATCCGCTCGGCGAGGCCCTCGGCGCCCCAGTCCTCGGACGCCGCGTAGACCCCGGTCGGTGTGACGACGGCTCGCAGGTAGGCGAAGAGCGGGCGCAGCGCGTGGTCGAGGACCAGGGAATGCCGGGCCGAGCCGCCGGTGGCGGCGACCAGGACCGGCTTGCCCGCGAGCGCGTCCTTGTCGGTGCCGCTGACGGCGTCGAAGAAGGACTTGAACAGACCGCTGTACGAGGCGGAGAAGACGGGCGTGACGGCGATCAGGCCGTCCGCCTCGCGCACCGCGTCGACCGCGGCGGCCAGGGCGGGCCCCGGGAAGCCGGTGGTGAGGCTGTGCGCGATCTCCACGGCGAGGTCACGCACCTCGACGACCTCCGCCGCCACGTCGGCGTGGTGCCCGGTGGCCGCCGCGAGGCGGTCGGCGAGCAGCCGGGTGGACGAGGGCACGCTCAGCCCCGCCGATACGACGACGAGCCTCATGCCGCCACCTCTTCCGATCCCGTCGATCCCGTCGATCCCTGCTGGTCCTTGCGGTCCTGCTGGCTCTGCTGATCCCGCTGGTTCTTGCGGGTGGCGTGCGTGGGGGCGTCCGGGACGTCGGCCGGGCGGTTCTTGGCGAACTCCTCGCGCAGCACAGGGACGACCTGCTCGCCGAGAATGTCGAGCTGCTCCAGGACGGTCTTCAGCGGCAGCCCGGCGTGGTCCATCAGGAACAACTGCCGCTGGTAGTCGCCCACGGTGTCGCGGAACGACAGCGTCCGCTCGATGACCTGCTGCGGAGAGCCCACGGTCAGCGGGGTCTGCTCGGTGAACTCCTCCAGCGAGGGCCCGTGCCCGTACACCGGCGCGTTGTCGAAGTACGGCCGGAACTCGCGTACGGCGTCCTGCGAGTTGGCCCGCATGAACACCTGGCCGCCGAGCCCGACGATCGCCTGCTCCTCGGTGCCGTGCCCGTAGTGCGCGTACCGCTGCCGGTACAGCTCGACCATCCGCTTGGTGTGTTCCGCGGGCCAGAAGATGTTGTTGTGGAAGAAGCCGTCTCCGTAGTACGCGGCCTGCTCGGCGATCTCCGGGGACCTGATCGAGCCGTGCCAGACGAACGGCGCGACGCCGTCCAGCGGCCGGGGCGTGGCCGTGAAGGACTGGAGCGGCGTACGGAACTTGCCCTCCCAGGTCACGACATCCTCGTCCCAGAGGCGGCGCAGGAGCGCGTAGTTCTCGACGGCGAGGTTGATGCCCTGGCGGATGTCCTTGCCGAACCACGGGTAGACCGGGCCGGTGTTGCCGCGCCCCATCATCACGTCGACGCGGCCGTCGGCGAGGTGCTGGAGCATCGCGAAGTCCTCCGCGATCTTCACCGGGTCGTTGGTGGTGATGAGGGTGGTCGAGGTGGAGAGGACCAGCTTCTCCGTGCGGGCGGCGATGTAGCCGAGCATGGTCGTCGGGGACGACGGCACGAAGGGCGGGTTGTGGTGCTCGCCGGTCGCGAAGACGTCGAGCCCGACCTCCTCGGCCTTGAGCGCGATCGCGACCATCGCCTTGATGCGCTCGGCCTCGCTCGGCGCCCGTCCGGTGGTCGGGTCGACGGTGACGTCACCGACGCTGAAGATTCCGAACTGCATGGTCGACATGGCGACTCTCACCCTCCGCAGGTTGTTGACTGTTCAACTATACCTTTGAACGGGGGGTGGGGGTTCCGTATTCCCCGGGGGGCGCGGGCGCCGGGGTGGGGCGTGCCGGGTGCGGGGCCGCCGGGCTCTACCGGGGGGCCCGCCAGTGCGGGTCGCGTCCCGTGGCCGCCAGGAGGTGTTCGAAGGGCGTGGCTCCGGCGGGGACGGAGGCGGCCTCTTCGAAGACGCCCATCTTGCGGGCCATGGGCCCCATCTCCTCCACGGCCTCGGTGAGCCGCCCCACTACCGCGTCGTCCCCGCCCCCGTACGCCTGGCCGGTGGCCCTGGCCAGGTCCCAGGCGTGCACGGTCAGGTCGAGGAGCGCCATGCAGCCGACCGTCTCGGCCGGCATGTCCATCGCCCCCGTCACACCCCGGTCGGCGCCGGGCCCGGCCCAGGCGGCGACGAGTTTCTCCGCCTCGGCGGCGAACCGCTCACGCCAGTCGCCGCCCTCGGTCACATAGGCGGGCGTGGCCGAGAAGTCCGAGTTCCGCTTGGCGGCCAGCTCCTGGAACTGGACGACGACGTGGAAGAGGTGGTCGACCAGGGCGCGCACGTCGTACTCCGCGCAGGGCGTGGGGTCGGTGAGGCGGTCGTCCGGAAGGGCGCGGACGACGGGGACGGCCCTCGCGGCGGCCAGGGCGAGGAGATCGCTGATCCTGAGGGTGGCATGGCTGCTGTCCGAGATATCCATAGGGCGACGGTAGGCAGGCGGGGCGGGGGGCGGCTTGAACAAACGCGACGACATGACGGGTGCGCGCCGACACGTTCCCCGCCCCCTGCCAGCCTCGCCTCGCCCCGTAGCGCCTCGCCCCGACCCGCCTCATAGCCGCCCCGTGGCGCCCCGCAGCACCTGCCCGCCCGCTCGCCTGTGTCGCCTCGCCTCACCCCGCCACTACGCCCGCCCGCCTGCCCGCCTGCTCGCTCGCCCGCTCGCGTTCTACGATCCGGTCATGCCGGACGCCCCACGCCGCGACACCCGAGGCATCGTCGACGCCGCAGGGCTCTTCTCCCGGGTGCGGTTCCGCCGCCACGCGCCCGCCGAGGCGCTGCGCCCCTACCTGGAGCACTACTGGCTCATCGACTGGGACTTGAGCGAGCCCTACGCCTCCCACGTCGTCCCGCACCCCAGCGTCAACGTGGTCTTCCAGTCGTACGCCGCGTACGCCGCGTACTCCTCCGACGCGTCCCAGCCGCCGGCGGCCGGGCCGCGCAGGTTCGGGGAGGTGGCCGGGGTCGGCCTGGAGCTCTTCAGTACGAAGCTGGAGGGGCGGGGCCGGGTGTGCGGGGTGCAGTTCCGTCCCGGTGGGTTCCGCCCGTTCGCCCCCGGGCATCCCGTGGCGGACTGGACGGGGCGCCGGCTGCCGCTGCACGACGTCTTCGCCCGGGCCCCCGCGAACACGGCCGAGCTGATCCTCGCCCCCGCCGACGAGCACGCGCGCGTGGCGGCACTCGACGCCTTCCTGCTGAGCCTCTCCCCCGCGCCGGACGCGCAGGCCGACCTCGCCATGGGGCTCGTCGACCGCATCCGCGAGGACCGCTCGATCCGGCGCGTGGCGGCCTTCGCCGACGAGCAGGGCCTTTCGGTACGGGCGCTGCAACGGCTCTTCGCCACGTACGTGGGCGTGAGCCCCAAGTGGGTCATCCTGCGCTACCGCATCCACGAGGCCCTGGAGCACGCCGAGTCGGCGGCGGACGTGGACTGGCCGGACCTGGCGGCCACGCTCGGCTACGCGGACCAGGCTCATCTCGTACGGGATTTCACGGCGACGGTGGGGATGCCGCCGACGGCGTACGGGCCTCGGTGACGCCGGCCGAGGTCGGTCGAGATTGACCGAAATGCCGGTCAGGGGGTGTTGTCAGACCCTGGTCCTACGGTGTGGCCATGGAGCGATCACAGACGTCGGTCATGCGCCTCGAACCCTGGTCGGACGCGGACGGCCCCGCGCTGCTCGAACGGCTGAACACGCCGGAGATGACGGCGCACCTGGGCGGTCCCGAGACCCCCGAGAAGCTGGCGGACCGGCACCGCCGCTATCTCGAACTGGACGGCAAGGGCCAGATGTTCCGCATCACGCTGGACGGGGAGACGGCCGGCTCGATCGGCCTGTGGGAGACGACCTGGCAGGGCGAGGCGGTCTGGGAGACGGGGTGGGGGGTTCTGCCGGAGTTCCAGGGCCGTGGGGTCGCGGCGGAGGCGGCGCGGTTGATCGTGGCGGAGGCGAGGGCGGCGGGGCGCCACGCCCATCTGCACGCCTTCCCCGCGACGGGGAACGGGGCGTCCAACGCGGTCTGCCGCAAGGCGGGGTTCACGCTGCGGGGCGAGGCGTCGGTCGAGTACCCGAAGGGCAGCCGGCACCCCTGCAACGACTGGCGCCACGCCTTGAACGGGGCGTAGCCCTGACCGGGCCGGGGGGATGTCCACCGCTGGGCGGCGAGAGGGGACGCCGTCGCCCGGCGTGGCGTTCGCCGTCGCGCGGCGGGGGGGCGCCGTCGTCCGGCCGGGTGTCCGCCGTCGCCCGGCACGGCCTTCGCCATCGCGCGGCGGGGGGGCGCCGTCGTCCGGCCGGGTGTCCGCCGTCGCGCGGCACGGCCTTCGCCGTCGCCCGGCGGGGCGTTCACCGTCGCCCGGTACGGCCTTCGCCATCACGCGGCGGGGGGCGCCGTCGCCCGGCCCGGCCTTCGCCGTCGCCCGGCGGGGGGAGGCGCCGTCGTCCGGCCGGATTTCCGCCGTCGCGCGGCACGGCCTTCGCATCGCGCGGCGCGGCTTTCACCGTCGCCCAGCCGGCCGTTCACCGTCGCCCGGCGGGGCGTTCGCCGTCGCCCGGCCGCGTTTCCGCCGTCGCGCGGCACGGCCTTCGCATCGCGCGGCGCGGCTTTCACCGTCGCCCAGCCGGGCGTTCACCGTCGCCCGGCGGGACGTTCGCCGTCGCCCGGCCGCGTTTCCGCCGACGCCTGGCGGGATTTCCGCCGTCGCCGGCCCGGCTTTCACCGTGACGCGGCCGGAATTCCGCCGTCGCGCGGCCGGGTTTCCGCCTTCGCGTGGCCCGGGTTCGCGCCGTCGCCCGGCAGGGGCGTCCGGCCCTCTCGTCCGTCGTGTCGCTGCGGAGTTTCGGGTGGGTGGGTGGGAAAGGCATTCGCCGCGAAGCGGCGGGCTTACCCCGGGGCCCTGCCGCTGCCATGCGATGGTTGTCCGGCGCAGGCGCAGGCGCAGGCGCAGGGGTCTGAGACGGAGTCGCGGTCGGGAAGGGGTGTCTGCCGTGGGGCGAGAGGCGGCCGGGCGGCGGCGGGGGCTGCTGATGGGGGAGCTGTCCATGGCGTCGCGGCGCTACATGGCGTCGTACGCCCTCTTCAACCAGGCCGTCGCCGACCACATGAAACTGCACCCCACCGACGTACAGTGCCTGAACCTCCTCAGCCTGGAGACCGAGCCGGTCACCACCGGCCGCATCGCGGAACTGACCGGCCTGACCACCGGCTCCGCCACCCGCCTCGTCGACCGCCTGGAGCGCGCGGGCTACGTGCGCCGCGAGCGCGACACCAAGGACCGCCGCCGGGTCCTGGTCACGACGGTGCCGGAGAAGGTGGCCGAGTTCGGCCGGCTGTGGGGACGGCTCAGCGGCGGCTGGAACGCCCTCTTCGAAGACTGCGACGACGACGAACTGGCCGTACTCATCGCCCATATGCACAGAACGGTCGATTTCAGCGCCGCCCAGGTGAAGCGGCTGCGCAGCGGGGAGCTGGACGGTTAGCGGCAACCCCCTTCCCGCGCCGCGAGGCCGCGAGGCCGCCCGCATATCCTGGCGGTGACCACCCGCCGCCCGCCCGCCGGCGACCCGCCGCACCCCAAGGAGCGCCCCATGACCGCCGCAGCCAACCGCATCGCGATCGTCACCGGCGCGAGCAGCGGCATCGGTGCCGCCACCGCGCGCGGCCTGGCCGCGGCCGGCTACCGCGTCGTCCTCACCGCCCGCCGCAAGGACCGCATCGAAGCCCTCGCCGCCGAGCTGACCGAGGCCGGGCACGAGGCCATGGCGTACACGCTCGACGTCACGGACCGCGCCGCGGTGGACGCCTTCGCCACGGCGTTCAAGAAGATCGCGGTCCTGGTGAACAACGCGGGCGGCGCCCTCGGCGCGGACACCGTCGCCAAGGCCGACCCGGACGACTGGCGTCAGATGTACGAGACGAACGTCCTCGGCACGCTGAACGTCACGCAGGCCCTCCTGCCCGCGCTCACCGCGAGCGGCGACGGCACGGTCGTCGTGCTCTCCTCGACGGCGGGCCACGGCACGTACGAAGGGGGCGGTGGCTACGTCGCCGCCAAGCACGCCGAGCACGTACTCGCCGAGACGCTGCGCCTGGAGATCGTCGGCACCCCGGTCCGGGTGATCGAGGTCGCGCCCGGCATGGTGAAGACGGAGGAGTTCGCGCTGACCCGCTTCGGCGGGGACTCCGAGAAGGCCGCGAAGGTCTACGCCGGCGTCGCCGAGCCGCTCACGGCCGACGACGTGGCGGACACGATCACCTGGGCGGTCACGCGCCCGCCGCACGTGAACATCGACCTCCTGGTCGTACGCCCGCGCGCCCAGGCCTCCAACACGAAGGTCCACCGGGAGGCGTGACGATGACGCTCCCCGGCGACGACCCGGGCACCCCCGCCTTCTCCCCGCACTCCGCGGACCCGCTCGAACGCCTGACGCACGAGTACGAGACCCGGCGCCTCGCCGAGGAGAAGAAGAACGAACGCATGGTGTGGTGGTACCTCGCGTACTTCCTCTTCGGCATCCACATCGTCGCGTTCGTGATGATCTACGCCGTCACGCACACGAAGTAGCCCGCGCGACGGCGGCGGGTCAGCCCTTCACGCAGATCACCTGCTTCAGCTTCGCCACCACCTCGACCAGGTCGCGCTGCTGGTCGATGACCTGCTCGATCGGCTTGTAGGCGCCCGGGATCTCGTCCACGACGCCCGAGTCCTTGCGGCATTCGACGCCCCGCGTCTGCTCCTCCAGGTCCCGCGTCGAGAAGCGGCGCTTCGCGGCGCCCCGGCTCATGCGCCGGCCCGCGCCGTGGGAGGCGGAGTTGAAGGACGCCTCGTTGCCGAGGCCCCTGACGATGTACGAGCCCGTGCCCATGGAGCCGGGGATGATTCCGAGGTCCCCGCCGCCGGCCCGGATCGCGCCCTTCCGCGTGACCAGCAGGTCCATGCCCTCGTAACGCTCCTCCGCCACGTAGTTGTGGTGGCAGGAGATCACCGGCTCGAAGGTCACCTTCGCCTTCTTGAACTCCTTGCGGACGACGTCCTTGAAGAGCCCCATCATCAGCGCGCGGTTGTACTGCGCGTACTCCTGCGCCCAGAACAGGTCGTTCCGGTACGCCGCCATCTGCGGGGTGTCCGAGACGAAGACCGCCAGGTCACGGTCGACGAGGCCCTGGTTGTGCGGGAGCTTCTGCGCCACGCCGATGTGGTGGTCGGCCAGTTCCTTGCCGATGTTCCTCGACCCGGAGTGGAGCATCAGCCACACCGAACCCGACTCGTCGAGACAGAATTCGATGAAGTGATTTCCCCCGCCGAGCGTTCCCATCTGCTTCACGGCACGGTCCTGCCGGAACTTGACCGCTTCCGCGACCCCTCCGAACCGTCCCCAGAAGTCGTCCCACCCCGACGTGGCCATCCCGTGGATCTGTCCCGGCGCCACGGGGTCGTCATGCATCCCCCGCCCCACCGGAATCACCTGCTCGATCTTCGACCGCAGGTGGGACAGGTCGCCGGGCAGGTCGTTCGCCGTCAGCGAGGTCTTCACCGCCGACATTCCGCAGCCGATGTCGACGCCCACCGCCGCCGGGCAGACCGCGCCGCGCATGGCGATCACCGAGCCGACCGTCGCACCCTTGCCGAAGTGGACGTCCGGCATGACCGCGAGACCCTTGATCCAGGGCAGCGTCGCGACGTTCTGCAACTGGCGCATCGCCGCTTCCTCGACCGACGCCGGGTCGGCCCACATCCGGATCGGCACCTTGGCGCCGGGCACTTCCGCGTATGACATATCGTCCTCATTCCCCCGTAATCGGCTACAAGCCCAGAATCGCAAATACCGGAGCCAAGGTCGACGAAAAGGGTGACGGACCGGCATCCACGGCAGTGCGTGCGATAGACATTGTGTCCACCGGTCGCCCACCAGCGGCAACCGAATAACCAGCGACGAGAGAGGCCATCACGGTGCAGCGGAAGGTCTACGTACCCGGTGTCGCCGCGCTCCTGGCGGCCGTGCTCGCCGGCTGCACCGGTGGCTCCGGCCTCGGCGACGACGCCGGCGACTCCAAGCCGGGCGACACCGGCAGCTCCACCGCCCCCGCGGAGCCGGGCAAGTACCGCACGCTCCCCGAGCCCTGCGGCGAGGTCGAGCCGAGCACGCTCGACGCCATGCTGCCCGGCATGGAGGAGATGGACGACGAACAGCGCGAGAAGGCGTACGAGGGGACGCCCACGGTCACGTACGACACCGACCGCCGCGTGGGCTGCCGCTGGAAGGTCGAATCGTCCGGCGCCTCGCACCACCTCCTCGTCGACTTCGAGCGCGTCGTCTCGTACGACGCCACCGTCAGCGACGACGACCGCGCCACGGAGCTCTACGCGAAGAAGCGCGAGGCCGCCGACCTGCCCGAGGCCCCCGCCCCGGACCCCGCCGACAGCGCCGACGAGGAGTCCGGCGACCCCGAGGACTCCCCCGGCGACGACGACAAGCCCCAGAGCGGCAAGACCGAGGGTGACAAGGCCGCGAGCGGCAAGACCGAGGGCGGCAAGGCCGAGAGCAGCGAGACCCCGGGCGGCACGGACAAGGACGGCACGGACAAGGGCGGCGAGGACAAGGGCGGCGAGGACGACAGTGCCGCCACCCGGCCCGCCACCCCGCCCGCCGGTCTTGAGCCGCGCGTTCTCGACGACCTCGGCGACGAGGCGTTCCTCGACGACGCCCTCACCACCGCCGCGTCGGCCACCCGTCACCGCACCGTGACTGTGGTGTTCCGCACGTCGAACGTCATCGTGACCATCGAGTACGACGAGCAGCCCGGCCGGCGCACGGATGTCCCCGACAGCAAGGAAATGCAGGACAAAGCGCAGGAACTGGCCGACAGCCTGGTGTCGAAGTTCGACGAGTAGGCGATGGCCCGGCGCTCGCGGGAGGGGCCCCGGGCCCCGTGAACAAGAGCCGTCCGTGGTCCCATGCGCGTACGGTGTCCACTCGGACCCCGACGACGTCACGAGACGAACCGGACGTCACGAGACGAACTGAGTGAAGGAACCATGCACCGACCTGCACAGCGAAAGCGACAGCTCCGCAGCCGCCTCCTCGTCTGCGCGGCCGCCGTACCGGTGATCCTCGTCGCCTCCGGCTGCTCCTCCGACTCCGACTCCGGATCCGGCTCCGACGGGGCCAAGAAGGACTCGGGCACCAAGTCCTCCGCCTCGGCCAAGGGCGGGGACAAGGCCGCGAGCGTGGAGAAGGCCGCGTACAGCAAGCTCCCCGAGCCCTGCGAGGTCCTTTCGAAGAAGTCCCTGGAGGACCTGGTCCCCAAGGCGAAGGACAAGACGGGCAAGGCCGGCACGTCCAACGACACGGCCGTGCGCGGAAGCTGCTCCTGGGACAGCCTCGCCAACAACGGCGTGGCCGGTTCGCAGTTCCGCTGGCTGCGCGTCTCGCTGCTGCGCTTCGACTCGGACGCCTCGCTCGGCAGCGGCGCCAAGCGTGCGCAGGAGAACTTCGCCAAGCAGGTCGCGGACGCCCAGGCGACCAAGGACGCCAAGGGCGTCAAGGCGGAGCCGGTGCAGGGTGTCGGCGAAGAGGCGACGCTGGTGCGCTACGACCTGAAGAAGGACAAGGACACCTTCAAGCAGCAGACGGTCGTGACGCGCGTCGAGAACGCGGTCGTCACGATCGACTACAACGGCGCGGGCCTCGCCGGCGACAAGGCGCCGGACTCCGGTGACCTCTCGAAGGCCGCGGAGAAGGCCGCGAAGGAGGCGGCTGCCTCCGTCGTCTCCGCCAACGAGGGCGGCGGCAAGGCCTCCGGCCCGAGCGAGAAGCCGAAGGCGGACGAGTCCAAGAAGGACGAGGACGCGCCGAAGGACGACGGCGCGAAGGACGAGGACGCGAAGAAGTCCGACGGCTCGAAGTCGGACGCCGCGAAGTCGGACGGCTCGAAGTCCGGTGACTCCAAGGCCAAGTCCTGACGCCGGATCTCAATTCGCCGCATAAGCAAAGCATTTGACGGAGCCCGGCCCCTGGGGGCCGGGCTCCGGGCGTACCGGCCCATGGCCCACGCGCACACGTGTGCCAGGCTGTCGCACGCAACAAGCCGACACAGGCTCGCAGTAAAGCCGGCAGAGGCTGAACAGGGAGGGGTTCGCGGGTGGCCGCGATGCAGCTGACACGCACGCACCGGATACTCATCGGAGTGGTCGTCGCCGGTGCGGTCGTCATCGCCGGGATCGGCTTCGCGGGGTCGTACGCGGCCGTGCGCGAGCTCGCCGAGGAGAAGGGCTTCGGCAGCTTCTCGGTGGTCTTCCCCATCGGCATCGACGCGGGCATCTGCGTCCTGCTGGCCCTGGACCTCCTGCTGACCTGGATCCGCATCCCCTTCCCGCTGCTGCGCCAGACCGCCTGGCTGCTCACGGCGGCGACGATCGCGTTCAACGGCGCGGCGGCCTGGCCGGACCCGCTCGGCACGGGCATGCACGCGGTGATCCCCATACTCTTCGTGGTCGCCGTGGAGGCCGCGCGGCACGCGATCGGGCGGATCGCGGACATCACCGCCGACAAGCACATGGAGGGCGTGCGCCTCACCCGGTGGCTGCTCTCGCCGCTGCCGACGTTCCTGCTGTGGCGGCGCATGAAGCTGTGGGAGCTGCGCTCCTACGACCAGGTGATCAAGCTGGAGCAGGAGCGGCTCGTCTACCAGGCCAGGCTCCGCTCCCGCTTCGGCCGCTCCTGGCGCCGCAAGGCTCCGGTGGAGTCGCTGATGCCGCTGCGTCTTGCCCGCTACGGCGTGCCCCTGGCCGAGACCGCCCCCGCGGGCCTGGCCGCCGCCGGCATCGAACCGGCGCTGCTGCCCCCGGCCCCCGCGGCGGCCCGGCCCCAGGAGGTCACGGCCCTGGCCCCGGCGGCAGAGCTGCCCGCGGCACCAGCCCCGGCCCCGGCTCCCGAGCCCACTCCCGCCCCGGCTCCGGCTCCGGCTCCGGCTCCGGCCCCCGCTCCCGCTCCCGCTCCCGCCGAAGCGGAACAGCCCGCCCTGAGCCCGTGGTTCGTCGGCAAGGACCCGCAGGAAGTGTCCTACGAGGGCGGCTACGACCCCACGTACGACCCGGCCCCCGAGCAGCCGCAGCCCCAGCAGCAACACGCACAGCCGCAGCCGGACCCGGAGTTCCCGGTGCCCAACGGCTCCGGCGGCACCCGCCCCTTGGGCCACCCGGGCTTCCCGCAGCAGCCGCAGCCCGAGCCCCAGGAGGCCGCGCCGCAGGCCTCGCCCACCGACGAGGAGCTGTACCAGGTCTTCCGTCAGTCGATAGCGGGCGAGGGCATGCCGACGCCGGGCGCCTTCGCGGCGAACGCCGAGGCCGCCTACGGCCTGCGCCTCCAGTCGCGCGAACTCAACGCCTACATGGACCAGTTCACGGCCCGCCTCAACGACGAACTGATGGAGGACCACATCGCGTAGAGCGGTGTGCGGCCCGCGGCAAGCGAAAGGGCCCCGCTTCCGAAGAAGCGAGGCCCTTCACGTGACCGCTAGGCGGAAAGCAGCTTCCTGACCCGCTCCGCGCCCACGGCGAGCAACAGCGTGGGCAGTCGCGGACCCGTCTCCCGGGTCACGAGAAGCCGGTACAGCAGCGCGAAGAACGTGCGCTGGGAGACCTTGATCTCCGGCGGGAGCTCCTTGGCCGTGGCGTCGGCGGGGAAGCCGGCGCGGACCTTCGGGACGCCGTACACCAGGTGCGTGAGCCCGTCGAGGGACCAGTGCTCGTCGAGGCCCTCCAGGAGCAGCCGCAGCGATTCGCGGGACTCGTCGTCGAGGGACGCGAGCAGCTCGGTGTCGGGCTCGGCGCGCACGATGGTGCGGGCCTCGGCCGGGACCTGGGTGGTGATCCAGTTCTCGGCGCGGTCGAGCCGCGGCCGGGCCTCGTCCAGGGACGCGATCGGGTCCGACGGGTCCAGGTCACGCAGGATGCGCAACGTCTGGTCCTCGGCACCGGCGGTGATGTCGGCGACCGAGGCCAGCGTGCGGTACGGCAGCGGGCGCGGGGTGCGCGGCAGCTCACCGGCGGCGGTGCGCACCGCCCGGGAGTGGGCGGAGGCGTCGGCGGGCAGCGCCGAGCCGTCGGCGACCTTGGACTCCAGCTTGTCCCACTCGTCGTAGAGCCGCTGGATCTCCTGGTCGAAGGCGATCTTGAAGGACTGGTTGGGCCTGCGGCGCGCGTACAGCCAGCGAAGCAGCGGCGCCTCCATGATCTTCAGCGCGTCGGCCGGGGTCGGCACGCCGCCCTTGGAGGAGGACATCTTCGCCATGCCGGAGATGCCGACGAAGGCGTACATGGGGCCGATGGGCTGTACGCCGTCGAAGATCTGCCGCACGATCTGGCCGCCGACGACGAACGACGAACCGGGGGACGAGTGGTCCACGCCGCTCGGCTCGAAGACGACGCCCTCGTACGCCCAGCGCATGGGCCAGTCGACCTTCCAGACCAGCTTGCCGCGGTTGAACTCGCTGAGCCGGACGGTCTCGCCGAAGCCGCACGCCGTGCAGGTGTAGACCAGCTCGGTGGACTCGTCGTCGTACGAGACGACGGTCGTCAGGTCCTTCTCGCACCGGCCGCAGTACGGCTTGTACGGGAAGTAGCCGCTGGCGCCGCCGCTGCCGTCGTCCTCGGAGGCCGCGCCGGAGCCCTCGGCGGCCTCGATCTCGGCCTCGTCGACGGGCTTCTGCTGCTTGCCCTTGCCCGCCTTGGCCGGGTCCTTCTTGGTGCGGTACTGGTCGAGGATGGCGTCGATGTCGCCGCGGTGCCTCATCGCGTGCAGGATCTGCTCGCGGTAGACGCCCGAGGTGTACTGCTCGGTCTGGCTGATCCCGTCGTACTCGACGCCGAGTTCGGTGAGCGCCTCGGCCATGGCGGCCTTGAAGTGCTCGGCCCAGTTCGGGTACGCCGAGCCCGCCGGGGCGGGCACGGAGGTGAGCGGCTTGCCGATGTGCTCGGCCCAGGTCTCGTCGACACCGGGGACGCCGGCCGGGACCTTGCGGTAGCGGTCGTAGTCGTCCCAGGAGATCAGGTGGCGGACCTGGTGGCCGCGCCGCCGGATCTCGTCGGCGACGAGGTGCGGGGTCATGACCTCGCGGAGGTTGCCGAGGTGGATCGGGCCCGAGGGGGACAGTCCGGAGGCGACGACGATCACCGGCGCGGCAGCGTCGGATTGTTTCGCACCCGGGGCACGACGCTCCGACTCCGCGATGACCTCGTCCGCGTAGCGGGAGACCCAGTCGGTGGTATCGGTGCTCTGAGCTGCCACGATCGGCACGTCCTCTTGTTTCCTCGGGGTTCCTGGAAGCTGGCCTCCGCCATTGTCCCAGACGGAGCGACCCGGTCCGGGGCCCCGTTCAAACGAGGGGAACCGGTGTCCGCCCTCATGGGACACTTGACGGGCACGGCGACGCATCTCATTTACCGCGTCCCGTTCACCAGAATCCACGTCCAGAATCCACGTCCTCACGAACTCACGAGAACGGAAGCTCATGGCCCCGGTCACGTCCCTCACCGCCTCCGTCCACCAGCGCCTCGCGGACGCCCTTTCGGCTGCCCTGCCGGAAGCCGGTGCCGCGGACCCGCTGCTGCGACGCAGCGACCGGGCCGACTTCCAGGCCAACGGCATCCTGGCGCTCGCCAAGAAGCTCAAGGGCAACCCGCGGGAGCTGGCCACGCAGGTCGTCTCCGGGATCACCGCCCCCGAGCTGATCAAGGACATCGAGGTCTCCGGGCCCGGCTTCCTGAACATCACGGTCACCGACGAGGCGATCACCAGGAACCTCGCGGCGCGGGCGGCGGACGGCGAGCGGCTCGGCGTGCCGTACGCGGCGGACGCGGGCACGACGGTGATCGACTACGCCCAGCCGAACGTCGCCAAGGAGATGCACGTCGGTCACCTGCGGAACTCGGTGATCGGTGACTCGGTCGTCCAGCTCCTGGAGTTCACCGGTGAGAAGGTCGTCCGGCGCCACCACATCGGCGACTGGGGCACGCAGTTCGGCATGCTCGTGCAGTACCTGCTCGAGCACCCGGACGAGCTGAGCCACAAGGACGCCGAGGGCGAGCTGGCCGGCGAGGAGGCGATGTCGAGCCTCAACCGCGTCTACAAGGCCTCGCGCACGCTCTTCGACTCCGACGAGGAGTTCAAGACGCGGGCCCGGCGCCGGGTGGTCGACCTCCAGGCCGGTGACCCGGAGACGCTCGCGATCTGGCAGCGGTTCGTGGACGAGTCGAAGATCTACTTCTACTCGGTCTTCGACAAGCTGGACGTAGCGATCCGCGACGAGGACATCGTCGGCGAGTCCGGTTACAACGACATGCTGGCGGAGACCTGCCGCATGCTGGAGGAGTCCGGCGTCGCCGTCCGGTCGAACGGCGCGCTGTGCGTCTTCTTCGACGACGTGAAGGGCCCGGACGGCAATCCGTCGCCGCTGATCGTCCAGAAGTCCGACGGCGGCTTCGGGTACGCGGCCACCGACCTCTCGGCGATCCGCGACCGCGTCTTCAACCTGAAGGCGGACACGCTGGTCTACGTGGTGGACGTGCGGCAGTCCCTGCACTTCAAGATGGTCTTCGAGACGGCCCGCAGGGCGGGCTGGCTCACCGACGGCGTCAAGGCGGTGCAGCTCGGCTTCGGCACGGTCCTCGGCAAGGACGGCAAGCCGTTCAAGACGCGTGAGGGCGAGACGGTGCGCCTGATCGACCTCCTCGACGAGGCGATCGAGCGGGCGACGTCGGTCGTGCGCGAGAAGAACAACGACAAGGTCGGCCTCACCGAGGAGGAGATCGTCGAGAACGGCAGGCAGATCGGCATCGGTGCCGTGAAGTACGCCGACCTCTCGACCTCGGCCGCGCGTGACTACAAGTTCGACCTGGACCAGATGGTCTCGCTGAACGGCGACACGTCGGTCTACCTCCAGTACGCGTACGCCCGTATCAAGTCGATCCTGCGGCTGCGCGGCGAGGCCTCGCCGGCGGCCCACCCCGAGCTGGAGCTCGTCGGGGCCGAGCGGGCGCTCGGCCTGCACCTGGACCAGTTCGCGGCGACGGTCGCCGAGGCCGCCCAGGAGTACGCCCCGCACAAGCTGGCGGCGTACCTCTACCAGCTCGCCTCGCTCTACACGACGTTCTACGCCGAGTGCCCGGTCCTGAAGGCGGAGACCCCCGCCCAGGTGGAGAACCGCCTGTTCCTGTGCGACATCACGGCGAGCACGCTGCACCAGGGCATGGCCCTGCTGGGCATCAGGACGCCCGAGCGCCTCTGACCCCGTACGCCGCTCAGCTGACCAGTGCGTCGCCCAGCCGCCGGAGGCCCTCCGCGATCTCCTCCGGCGTCTGGGTGACGAAGCACAGCCGCAGCGTCGCCCGGTCCGGCTCGCCCGCGTAGAAGGGGGCTCCGGGGACGTACGCCACGTCATGCGTGATGACCTTCCGCAGCAGCTCCGTGGTGTCCACGGCGCCCGGCAGCCGGGCCCACAGGAACATGCCGCCCTCGGGACGGCTCCACACGGAGCCCTCCGGCAGCGCGGACGGCAGGCCCGCGAGCATGGCGTCCCGGCGTTCGCCGTACACCCGGGCGACGCGGGCGACGTGTGCGTCCAGGTCGTTGTCGGCCATGTACCGCGCCACGGCCAACTGGTTGACGGTGGGGGTGTGCAGGTCGGCCGCCTGCTTGGCGACGACACACGCGCGTACGAGCGCCGCGGGCCCCCGCAGCCAGCCGAGCCGCAGGCCCGGCGCCATGACCTTGGAGAAGCTGCCGAGCAGCACCGTGCGGTCCTCGGCCCCCGGGTACGTGGCGATCCACGGCACCCGCTCGCCCTCGAACCGCAGCTCCCCGTAAGGGTCGTCCTCGATGATCCACAGGCCCCGCCGCGCGGCCACGGCGGCGATCTCCGCGCGCCGCCCGGCGGACAGCGTGCGGCCCGTCGGGTTCTGGAAGGTGGGGACGGTGTAGAGCAGCTTCGGCCGGTGCGCCGCGACGAGTCCGTCGAGCGCGGCCGGGTCGATGCCCTCGTCGTCGCCCGGCACCGCGATGACGTGCGCCCCGGCGAAGGAGAACGCCTGAAGTGCCGCCAGGTAGCAGGGGCTCTCGACGAGGACGGTGTCCCCGGGCTCGACGAGCACCGTCGCGAGCAGCGAGAGCGCCTGCTGCGAACCGGTGGTGACGAGGATGTCGTCCGCCCCGGTGGGCAGCCCGCGCGCCGCGGTCCGGGCGGCTATCGCGGTACGGAGGACGGGCTCGCCCTCCGTCGTGGAGTACTGGAGTGCCGTCCCTGGCGTCGTCGTCAGGACGGCCTGGAACGCGGCGGCCACCCCCACCGCGTCGAACAGCTCGGGCGCGGGCAGCCCGCCCGCGAAGTTGATGACCTCGGGCCGCGCGGTGACCGCGAGGATGTCCCGCACGGGAGAGCCGCCGACGGTGGCGGCGCGGGCCGCGAGCGCGGGGACGGGGGCATCGGTGACGGTCATCAGGGGCTCCTTTGTTTCCCGGCAGCGTAATGACCCGTGTGCCGCTTACCGGTGGCATTCCGGGATGCGGACGTACGGGGAGCGCTCCCGCACGTCGCCGTGTCCTACTCCTGTGAGTCGTTGTCGCGGTTCGTCTTCGTCCACTTCTTGGTGTCGAGCGAATACCCGAAGACGGGGCGGCCCTTGTCGCCGCTCGTGGCGAACGGCTTGCCCGTGTCGTCGATGCGTACCGTGCCCTGCCGGGTGCCGCTGGACCACTCCAGCTCCAAGTACCAGCGTACGTAGCGGTTGTTGGCGGTCGCGTTGATGTAGAACGCCTCGGGGTCGCTCGCGCTCACCTTGTAGGGGAAGCCGCTGTCCCCTTCCAGGGGGGTGGGGCGGGGCACCGCCGCGTCCAGGTTGACGGCGAAGGAGTGCTGGGGCACGTTGCCTCCGCAGCCGACGCCGAGGTACCCCATCTTGTAGTTGTTCCATGTGAGGGGCGCGCTGGTCCCGGCGACGCGGACGTTCAGGGACTCCAGGACGACGGTGTCCTTGCCCGTGCCCTGCACGGTCAGCTTCACGGTCTGGTTCCTCGCGGAGACCCCGCCGTTCGCGGCCACCCAACTGGCGGCGTCCTGCTCGTTGGGGGGCGGGGAGAGGACGCCGGGTTCCTTGTCGACGAGGTAGGGGTGACCGCAGGGATTCTCCCAGTGCTGGGCCTGGGTGGAGACGGTCACCGGGACACCGCCCTGTTCCGCGCCGCCGCCCTTGCCGCCGCCCCCGTCGCCGGAGACCCCCGGCTCGCCCCCGGACCCCTTGTCCTTGCCGCCCGGCTTCGCGGAGGCCGTGGCGTCCTTGCCCTGCTTGTCCTCGCCGGACTTCTTGCCGGACTCCTTCGCGGAGGGCGAGGCGGAGCCGGTGCCTCCCGGGCTCCGCTGCCCCTCGCCGCCGTACGCGCTCGGCGAGTCGGCGGACACGCGGTCGCGGGCGCCGCCGCCACCGCCGGAGGCGGCCTGCACGGCGAAGGCGGTGGCACCGAGCGCGACGACCACACCGGCGGCCACCAGGACACGCGCCCTGGGCAGACGCCTCCCCTCGCGCCCCTCCACCACCGTGGTGGCCGGACCGATGACGATGCCGGGCGCCCCGTCGTCGGAGTCCGCGTCACCGTCGAAGCCCGAAGCCTCCGGTTCGGCGGAGGAGGCCCCGGCGGAGGAGGCCTCGGCGGTGTCCGGTGCCGCGGCAGCAGCGGCGGAGGGCGGCGGTTCGCCCTCCTTCCTGTCCCCGCGTGACGCGTCGGCCAGGATCCACCGCCGGTGGACCTCGACCATCTCCTCACGCGAGGCTCCGCACACCCGGGCAAGCCGCTCCAACGGAGCGAACTCCGTCGGTACGGCAGCTCCCTGCACATATCGGTGCAGCGTCGACGTCGACACGTGCAGCCGCTTGGCCAGCACCCCGTAACTGAGCCCCGACCGCTCCTTCAACTCTCGGAGCAACTCCGCGAGATCGCCCGCGCCCACGCTGTCCCCATCCCATTCAGCCGTTCCAAGGAACGGCGTTTTCCCAGTTCAGAGCCGTACGAACGTCCCAGCGTCCCGTACTGCCGTCTCACGATGGCTACTGGGACGAATGACGGCACAAGCTGTGGGCCATACAAGCACGCCGCATCGGAGGACCTCTCGGCGCGGCGCACGTAGCTCCCGTCACACCGAAAGAGACAAGCCATGCGCATCAGCACCAAGGCCGCCGCCACCCTCGCCGCCGTCACCGCGGCCCTCTCCCTCACCGCGCTCGGAGGTGCCGCTTCGGCCGCACCCTCCGCCGCCAAGTCGACCCCGGTCACCTGCACCGCCGCCACCACGAAGGTCACCGTGAAGCAGGTCGACCGCCCGGTCAACCACCTGCTCGTGGAGGCCAAGAACACGGGTACGAAGACCTGCTACGCGTACGGCGCCCCGTTCCTGCGCTTCGACCAGGGCCAGTCCGCCACGCCGTGGCTGGAGGAGAGCCAGCCCCAGGCGGTCGTCACCCTGAAGCCGGGCCAGACGGCGTACGCGTCCATCGGCACGTCCTCCCCCGACGGCTCCAACGGCTCCGTGACGCACGACCTGGACGTCAGCTTCTCCAACCGCGCGATGGACGGCAGCGTGGGCTCCCCGGCGTCGCCGAAGCTTCCGGCCGACGGCGTGTACGTGGACAGCTCGGCGTACGTCAGCTACTGGCAGACCACGGCTGCCGACGCCCTGGCGTGGTGACGGCGGCTTCCACCTGCCACTAACACCACACGACCTTGCCCGGGTCGCGCTCTCCGACGCCCCACACATCGGAGAGCGCGGCCACAAGCAGGAGCCCACGCCCCTCCCCCCCCCCGTCGGGCCGCACGCCTTCCGGAACACCCCCGACCGAAAAGTGCAGAAGAATTCCAGGGCTCAGAGGCAAAGCCCCAGGTCGGGGTGGAGGGGGTTGGGACTTCTCTGCGACACGCGGAGCAACAGGGGCTGGGCGGCGCCCCGGACGTCGGCCCACGGAAGCCATCCCCCACCGGACCCGCTCACTGACCAGCAGGTGAGTACGCACTAAATAGTGCGTACTTGTCGCATCCGCAGGGCCCCACAAGGATCAAAGGCGTACCCAGAACCCGGAAACGCACCCGGGAATCCCCGGTCAACGCCTCCAAGGAGCCCCGTGTCCACCAAAAGCAGCACCAACGCCCCCGTATCCGTCCTCGGCCTCGGCCTCATGGGGACGGCGCTCGCCTCCGCGCTCCTGAAGGCCGGCCACCGCACCACCGTGTGGAACCGCACCGCGTCCAAGACTGGTCCCCTCGCGGCGCAGGGCGCGGTCCCGGCCGCCACGGTGAAGGGTGCCGTCGAGGCGAGCCCGCTCGTGATCGTCTGCCTCACGACCAATGACGACGTACGTACGCTGCTCGCGCCGGAGGTCGACGCCCTCGCGGGGCGTACGGTCGTGAACCTCACCAACGGCACCCCGGAGCAGGCGCGGGAGCTGGCGCGCTGGGCGGGCGAGCATGGCGTCTCGTACGTCGACGGCGGCATCATGGCCGTCCCGCAGACGATCGCCACGCCCGCCGCGTACATCCTCTACAGCGGCACCGACGAGGAGGCGTACGAGGCCCACCGCCCCACGCTGGCCGCGCTCGCGGACACCAAGTGGGTCGGCAAGGACCCGGGCGCCGCCGCGCTGTACGACCTGTCCCTGCTCACGGGGATGTACGGCATGGTGATGGGCGTCGTGCAGGCCTACGCCCTGATCGGCAGCGCGGGCGTCCCCGCCCGTGAGTTCGCGCCGCTGCTCAAGGAGTGGGTCGGCGCGATGACCGAGGGGCTGGTGCCCGGCATGGCCGAGGCGCTGGACTCCGGGCAGCACCTGACCGACGTGTCCTCCCTGGCCGTCAACCAGGCCGCGTTGCCGAACTTCCTCACCGCGTACGACCAGGCGGGCGTCAGCAGTGATCTCTTCAGGCCGCTTCAGGGCCTCCTGGACCGGGCGGTCGAGGCGGGGCACGCCGCCGACGGCCTGTCTCGCCTGGCCACGCTCCTGAGGAAGGATTGAGCGCGCGCCGCCCGGCCCAGGGGGCTCAGGGGACCAGGACGACCTTGCCCGTCGTCTCCCTGCGTTCCATCGCCGCGTGCGCCCGCGCCGCCTCCGCCAGCGGGAACGACTGCCAGGAAGGCACCAACTCCCCCTTGGCCGCCGCCTCCAGCGACTCCCGCTCGTGGGCGGGGCCGTCCTCTCGGCGTCCGATGAGTTCGAGCAGCGCGTTGACATGAGTGATGCCGCGCTCCGCGAGGAGTTCGGGGGCCGGCTCGAAGGCCTCCTGCGAGGCCCAGCCGATGACGACGTACCGGCCGCCGTCGCCGAGCAGTTCGAAGGCCGACGCGGCCTTCTCGCCGCCGACGCCGTCCAGGATCGCGGTGACGGGGCGGCCGCCGCCGAGGCGTTCGCGCACCGTCTCCTGCCAGCCGGGGCGGTTGTAGTCGACGGCGACGTCGGCGCCGAGCGCCCGTACCGCGTCGGCCTTCGCGGGGCCGCCCGCCGCCCCGACGACCGTCGCCCCGAGGGCATGCGCGTACTGCACGACGAGCCGTCCGACGCCACCGGCGGCGGAGGTCACCAGGACCACGTCCTCGGGGCGGAGCCGGGCGATGCCGAGCAGGCCCATGGTGGTGGCGCCGGTCACGACCATGGTGACGGCGTCCTCGAAGCCGAGGCCGTCCGGCACCGCGTGGAGGCCGTCCACGTCGGCGACGGCCAGCTCGGCGTAGCCGCCGGGCGCCCCGTGCGCGGTGACGACGGAGCGGCCGAGCCAGGACGGGTCGACGCCGGGGCCGACCGCGTCGACGACGCCCGCGACCTCACCGCCGAAGACGGCGGGCAGCTCCGGCAGCGGCGGCGCCTTGTCCGAGGCCTCGCCGGTCCGCATCACGGTCTCGACGAAGTGCGCCCCGGCGGCCCGTACGGCGATACGCGCCTGGCCGGGCCCCGCGACGGGGTCCGGCCAGGTCTCGTACGTCAGGTTCTCGGCGGGTCCGAACTCGTGCAGGACGACAGCGTGCATGGTGTGCTCCTCGGAACGCGTGAACGAGCTTCGACACACACCACCCTGCGACCTCGACCAAAGTTGAGGTCAAGAGTTGCCGCCCGGACCGCGCTAGAGCTGCCGCGCCGCCTCGGTCGCCCAGTACGTCAGGATCATGCCGGCGCCCGCGCGCTTGATGCCCGTGAGGGACTCCATGATCGCCTTGTCGCGGTCGATCCAGCCCCGCTCGGCGGCGGCCTCGATCATCGCGTACTCGCCGCTGACCTGGTACGCGGCCACCGGCACGTCGACCGCGTCGGCGACCTTCGCGAGGATGTCGAGGTAGGGACCGGCCGGCTTGACCATCACCATGTCGGCGCCCTCCTCCACGTCGAGCGCCAGTTCCCGCAGGGCCTCCCGGGCGTTGGCCGGGTCCTGCTGGTACGTCTTGCGGTCGCCCTTGAGGGAGGAGCCGACGGCCTCGCGGAAGGGGCCGAAGAAGGCGGAGGAGTACTTCGCGGTGTACGCGAGGATCGACACGTCCTCGTGGCCCGCCTGGTCGAGCGCGTCCCTGGCGACGCCGACCTGACCGTCCATCATGCCGCTCGGGGCCACCACATGGGCGCCCGCGTCGGCCTGGACCTGCGCCATCTCCGCGTACCGCTCCAGGGTCGCGTCGTTGTCCACGCGCCCCTCGGCGTCGAGCACACCGCAGTGCCCGTGGTCGGTGAACTCGTCCAGGCACAGGTCGGACATGACGAGGAGGTCGTCACCCACCTCGGCGCGGACGTCGCGCAGCGCGACCTGGAGGATGCCGTCGGGGTCGGTGCCCACCGTTCCCGCGCCGTCCTTCTTCGACTCCTCCGGCACGCCGTAGAGCATGATCCCGGAGACACCGGCCTCCACCGCCTCGACGGCCGCCTTCTTCAGCGTGTCGCGGGTGTGCTGGTAGACGCCGGGCATGGACTCGATCTCCACCGGGGCGCTGATGCCCTCCCGCACAAAGGCGGGCAGGATCAGATCGGCCGGATGCAGCCGCGTCTCGGCGACCATGCGCCGCATGACCGGAGTCGTCCGCAGCCTCCTGGGCCGCGACCCGGGGAATGACCCGTACTTCGTCACTGACTTCACCTGGATTCGTACCGCTGTTGTCATGGGCGGGCGGGGTGCGCCCGCCCACCCGAACCTACGGCGCCGTGCGCCGACGCCGCGAACCGGGACGCCGCTCGCTCGGCCGTGTCACCGGGTCCCCGGCCTCCAGGGCCGCGGCCCGCCGCTGCGAACCGAACTGGGCCAGCGCCTCGGCGAGCTTGTGGACCGAGGGCTCGGGAGCCATCACGTCCACCCGGAGCCCGTGCTCCTCGGCGGTCTTGGCCGTGGCGGGGCCGATGCAGGCGATCACCGTCACGTTGTGCGGCTTGCCCGCGATGCCGACGAGGTTGCGGACCGTGGAGGAGGAGGTGAAGAGCACGGCGTCGAAGCCGCCGCCCTTGATCGCCTCCCGCGTCTCGGCCGGCGGCGGCGAGGCGCGCACCGTCCGGTAGGCGGTCACGTCGTCGACCTCCCAGCCGAGGTCGATCAGACCCGCGACCAGCGTCTCCGTGGCGATGTCGGCCCGCGGCAGGAACACCCGGTCGATCGGGTCGAAGACCGGGTCGTACGGCGGCCAGTCCTCAAGGAGCCCGGCGGCCGACTGCTCGCCGCTCGGCACCAGGTCCGGCTTGACGCCGAAGGCGATCAGCGCGGCGGCGGTCTGCTCGCCGACGGCCGCGACCTTGATCCCGGCGAAGGCACGCGCGTCGAGCCCGTACTCCTCGAACTTCTCCCGCACCGCCTTGACGGCGTTCACGGAGGTGAAGGCGATCCACTCGTACCGTCCGGTGACGAGCCCCTTGACGGCGCGCTCCATCTGCTGGGGCGTGCGCGGCGGCTCGACCGCGATGGTCGGCACCTCGTGCGGCACGGCCCCGTAGGAGCGGAGCTGGTCGGAGAGCGAGGCGGCCTGCTCCTTCGTACGCGGTACGAGCACCCGCCAGCCGAAGAGCGGCTTCGACTCGAACCACGACAACTGGTCGCGCTGGGCGGCCGAGCTGCGCTCACCGACCACGGCTATGACCGGCCGGCCCCCCTCGGGGGAGGGCAGCACCTTCGTCTGCTTGAAGACCTGCGCGATGGTGCCGAGGGTGGCGTTCCAGGTGCGCTGGCGCGTCGTCGTGCCGCCGACGGTCACGGTCAGCGGGGTGTCGGGCTTGCGGCCCGCGGCCACCAGCTCGCCCGCGGCCGCGGCGACGGAGTCGAGCGACGTCGAGACCACCACGGTCCCGTCGGACGCGCCGACCTCGCTCCAGCAGCGGCCGGACGCCGTACGGGCGTCGATGAACCGCACGTCGGTGCCCTGCGCGTCCCGCAGCGGCACACCGGCGTACGCGGGCACGCCGACGGCCGCCGCGATGCCGGGCACGACCTCGAAGGGGATGCCCTCGGCGGCGCAGGCGAGCATCTCCTCGGCCGCGTACGTGTCGAGGCCGGGGTCGCCGCTGACCGCACGCACGACCCGCCTGCCGCCCCTCGCGGCCTCCATGACAAGATTGGCCGCGGCTCGGAAAGTCGCCGTGTCAGGGGCTGCTGACATGTCGTCAGTCGCCGTCGGCAGGGGTGTGTCCACACCTCCCCTGGCATGCACACGGACGACGTCGAGCACATCCGGCTCGGCGATCAGCACTTCCGCTCGGGTCAGCGCCTCGACGGCGCGCAGGGTCAGCAGTCCCGGATCTCCGGGTCCGGCACCCAGGAAGGTGACGTGCCCGTGTGCGGGAATGCCGGGAAGGTTCGAGGTGGGGCTCAAAGTTCTCGCTCCCCCATCAGACCGGCCGCGCCCTTGGCGAGCATCTCGTCCGCGAGTTCGCGGCCGAGCGCCATGGCTTGGGTCTCCGTCTCGGGCACGGGACCGGTGGTGGACAGCTGCACCAGCGTCGAGCCGTCGGTCGTGCCGACGACGCCGCGCAGGCGCATCTCCTTGACAATCTGCCCGTCGGCCAGCAAGTCGGCCAGTGCGCCCACGGGCGCACTGCAACCGGCTTCCAGGGCGGCGAGCAGGGACCGCTCGGCGCTCACGGCGACCCGTGTGTACGGGTCGTCGAGCTCGGCGAGCGCGGCGGCGAGTGACGCGTTGTGCGCGGCACACTCGATCGCCAGTGCCCCCTGGCCGGGGGCGGGCAGAACAGTGTCGACCGACAGGAAGTCGGTCACCTCGTCGATCCTGCCGACGCGGCTGAGTCCGGCGGCGGCGAGCACGACGGCGTCGAGCTCCCCGTCGCGCACGTATCCGATGCGGGTGTCGATGTTCCCGCGGATCGGCACGGTCTCCACGGTCATGCCGTGGCTGCGCGCGTAGGCGTTGAGCTGCGCCATGCGGCGCGGCGAGCCGGTGCCGACACGGGCGCCCGCGGGCAGCTCCGGGAAGGTCAGGCCGTCGCGCGCGACGAGGATGTCGCGCGGGTCCTCGCGGACCGGCACGGCCGCGAGCACGAGCTCCTCGGGCTGCGTGGTGGGCAGGTCCTTGAGCGAGTGCACGGCGAAGTCGACCTCGCCACGGACGACCGCCTCGCGCAGGGCGGCGACGAAGACGCCGGTGCCGCCGATCTGCGCCAGGTGCTCGCGCGAGGTGTCCCCGTACGTGGTGATCGGCACGAGCTCGACGGGACGCCCCGTCAACTGCCGTACCGCTTCGGCAACTTGGCCCGACTGGGCCATGGCCAGCGTGCTGCGCCTGGTCCCGAGCCTGAGAGCCCTCTCGGTCATGCCCGGCCTCTATTCGGGTCGTCGTTCTCGTTGTTCGTGTGGTCCGCCCTGCTGACCGCCGCGACCGTCTGCGGGTCGAGGTCGAAGAGCGTCCGCAGCGCGTCCGCGTACCCGGCGCCGCCGGGCTCACCGGCGAGCTGCTTCACCCGCACCGTCGGCGCGTGCAGCAGCTTGTCCACGACGCGGCGCACGGTCTGCGTGATCTCCGCGCGCTGCTTGTCCTCCAGGCCCGGCAGCCGTCCTTCGAGCCGGGCCATCTCACCGGCCACCACACCGGCGGCCATGGTGCGCAGGGCGACCACGGTCGGCGTGATGTGCGCGGCACGCTGTGCGGCGCCGAAGGCCGCGACCTCGTCGGAGACGATGCTCCGCACCTGCTCGACGTCGGCGGCCATCGGCGCGTCGGCCGAGGCATCGGCGAGCGACTCGATGTCGACGAGCCGCACGCCCGGGATCCGGTGCACGGCGGCGTCGATGTCACGGGGCATGGCGAGGTCGAGCAGGGCGAGCACCGCCACGCGGGCCGCACCGGCCCAGGGCGACGGGCCGCGCCGCTCCGGCAGCCTGCCCGCGCGGTTCGCGGCCGCCACGAGCGCGGCGATCGCGTCGGCCTCGGCCTGCGGATCGGGGGCCGTGCCCTCGCGCCGCCCGGCCGGGGCGTTGTCCACCCAGGCTCCGTGCTGCTCCAGGGAGGCGGCATCCATCCCGGCGACGGCGGCGTCACCGGCCACGGAGAAGCCGCGTGCCGTGGAGAGGTCGAAGGGACAGGGCTCCTCGCCCGTGTCGACGGGGCGCACGGCGGTGCCCGCCGAACCGCTCCTGGCCTGCGCGGGTACCTCACCGACGCGGGCCTCCGCGGGCACACGGCCCGCGACGGCGGCCGAGACGACGTCCGCGGTCAGCACCAGGCCGGTCGCGCCGGTGCAGGAGACGGCGACATCGGCACGTGTCAGTTCGTCGGCCACGGCGTCCATGGGCACGGCGCGAGCCGTCATCCCGGTGGCGCCGGACTCGCCGAGGATCTCCGCGAGCCGCTCGGCGCGCTCCAGCGTGCGGTTGGCGACCACGACCTCGGTGACCCCGGCGCGCGCGAGCGTCGCCGCGGCGAGCGAGGACATGGAACCGGCGCCGATCACCAGGGCGCGCTTGCCCCTGACCCACTCCCCGACCGGCTCGCGCGCGGCGAGCTGCTCCAGGCCGAAGGTGACGAGCGACTGCCCGGCCCGGTCGATGCCGGTCTCGGAGTGCGCGCGCTTGCCGACCCGCAGGGCCTGCTGGAACAGGTCGTTGAGGAGACGGCCCGCGGTGTGCAGCTCCTGGGCGCGCGCGAGGGTGTCCTTGATCTGCCCGAGGATCTGTCCCTCGCCCACGACCATGGAGTCGAGCCCGCACGCCACCGAGAAGAGGTGGTGGACGGCACGGTCCTCGTAGTGGACGTACAGATAAGGGGTGAGCTCGTCCAGGCCCAGGCCGCTGTGCTGCGCGAGCAGCGTCGACACCTCGGCGACGCCCGCGTGGAACTTGTCGACGTCCGCGTACAGCTCGATGCGGTTGCACGTGGCGAGCACGGCCGCCTCGGTGGCGGGCTCGGCGGCCAGGGTGTCCTGCAACAGCTTGGCCTGCGCGTCCGCGTTCAGCGCGGCCCGCTCAAGGACACTCACCGGGGCGCTGCGATGGCTCAGCCCCACGACAAGGAGGCTCATGCCGGCATCACGGCGGGGACATCCCCGTCGGGTCCCTTGCGGTGCTGCTTGGCGGCGACGGGCGGCGCGACGTCGTCGGACGCCGCGTCCTCGCCGGCCTTGCGCTGCTCGTGGAAGGCGAGGATCTGGAGCTCGATGGAGAGGTCGACCTTGCGCACGTCGACGCCGTCCGGCACGGACAGCACGGTCGGCGCGAAGTTCAGGATGGAGGTCACACCGGCGGCGACGAGCCGCTCGCAGACCTGCTGGGCGGCGCCGGCCGGGGTGGCGATGACGCCGATCGAGACGCCGTTGTCCTCGATGATCTTCTCTAGCTCGTCGGTGTGCTGCACGGGCATGCCGGCCACGGGCTTTCCGGCCATTGCCGGGTCGGCGTCTATCAGTGCCGCGACGCGGAAACCACGCGAGGCGAAGCCGCCGTAGTTGGCCAGGGCGGCGCCGAGGTTGCCGATGCCGACGATGACAACCGGCCAGTCCTGGGTGAGGCCGAGCTCACGGGAGATCTGGTACACGAGATACTCGACGTCATAGCCGACGCCGCGCGTCCCGTAGGAACCGAGGTAGGAGAAGTCCTTGCGCAGCTTCGCGGAGTTGACCCCCGCGGCGGCCGCGAGCTCCTCGGAGGAGACCGTGGGCACCGAGCGCTCCGACAGTGCGGTGAGAGCGCGGAGGTACAGCGGAAGCCTGGCGACGGTGGCCTCGGGAATTCCTCGGCTGCGGGTCGCCGGTCGGTGAGTTCGGCCAGTTGCCACGGTGCTCCTGCGGGTAGAGCGGGGCTGCAGGCGGTCACTCGTCCCCAGACCGCCCCGTCCCCTGCAGGCTATGCCTTTGTGAACGCGTGCACAAAGATGGTGTCCGTTTTGCCCGGCCAACGTGATGGGGGTCACGCGCCCCCGGCGCGCGATCGTGGAACCGGCGCGTGGGCAGCTTCGTTGCTCACCTGAAGGGGGCAAAACCGCACACACTCCTCACGATCATCACCCCCGTGAACAAAACCGCCCCAAAGCCTAGACGATTTTGCGGGTTCTTTGGACTGCCTGGTCAGTAACCGCGCCCGTGCGAGCGCCCTATCCCGCCAGCTCCCGGCGGAGCCGCGCCTCGTCCACGCGCCAGAAGGTGTGCTGCTCACCGTCGACCAGAACCACCGGGATCTGCTCCCAGTACGCCCGGTGCAGCTCCTCGTCCCGCGTGATGTCCTTCTTCTCCCACGCGGCGCCGAGCTCCCCGCAGACCTTCTCGATCACCTGCTGTGCGTCATCACACAGATGACAGCCCGGCTTCCCGATCAGGGTCACCGTGCGCTCCGCGGGCTTCTTCTTCTCCGTACGACGAAAAATCGGGCTCATACCGCCATTCTCGCCCCGGCTCCCCCGTCCGGCCGATCCCCGGGGCGCGGCCCGCTTAACGGTCCGGTCGCGGAGAGTTCACGGCCCCCGCATCCGGCCGACTCCGGAACCACCTGACGGACTGGCTATGCTCACGACATGGCCGCTCTCGGATGGCTCACCCCCCGTAGGCGCTCCGCCACGGCGCGGAGCGTGTTGGCAGGCGAGGCCTCGGCTGAGGCAGCACGCAAGTCCTCCCAGGAGCTGGAGGAACTCGCGGGGCGCACCACGCCCGACGAGGGGCCCGCGGAACCCGCCTTCCCCGTCGTCGGCGACGACAAGGCCGCCGCCTTCTTCGACCTCGACAACACCGTGATGCAGGGCGCCGCGATCTTTCACTTCGGCCGCGGCCTGTACAAGCGGAAGTTCTTCGAGCGCCAGGAGCTCTTCCGGTTCGCCTGGCAGCAGGCGTGGTTCAGGCTCGCAGGCGTCGAGGACCCCGAGCACATGCAGGACGCCCGCGACAGCGCGCTCTCCATCGTCAAGGGCCACCGCGTCGCCGAGCTGATGTCCATCGGCGAGGAGATCTACGACGAGTACATGGCCGAGCGCATCTGGCCCGGCACCCGCGCCCTCGCCCAGGCCCACCTCGACGCGGGCCAGAAGGTCTGGCTGGTCACCGCGGCGCCGGTGGAGATCGCCACGGTCATCGCGGGACGCCTCGGCCTGACCGGCGCCCTCGGCACCGTCGCCGAGTCCATGGGCGGCGTTTACACCGGCAAGCTCGTCGGCGAGCCCCTGCACGGCCCCGCCAAGGCGGAGGCCGTCCGCGCCCTGGCCGCCGCGGAGGGCCTGGACCTGGCCCGCTGCGCCGCGTACAGCGACTCCCACAACGACATCCCGATGCTGTCGCTGGTCGGCCACCCCTACGCGATCAACCCCGACGCCAAGCTGCGCAAGCACGCCCGCGAGCGGGACTGGCGGCTGCGGGACTACCGCACGGGCCGCAAGGCCGCGAAGGTCGGCATCCCGGCCGCCGCGGGCGTGGGCGCGGTCGCGGGCGGCACCGCCGCCGCCATCGCCCTGCACCGCCGCCGCCACTGAGCCGGCGCGGCCAGGCCGCCCTCAGACGCCACCACCGGCCGGCGCGCATTCCGCGGTCCTACCCCGTCCCGTTCCCCGGCAGTCACACGGGATGGACTCGGCCACAACACGCCTCACGTGAAGACGGAATGTGAACCGAAGCGATCAATAAACGGTCACTCTCTGCTGCTCAAGTGTGCGCGTATCGGTTACAGAAGCGACGTAATCGACGATTTGAGCAACTGGGTGTAGCGCTGCCTGTACGAAGCGTTATTCTCCTCAGACGCATGAACGGGCCTCGCTCGTCACCGCTTGTCGCCACGACGAGTGAATGGTCCGGAACTGCACGTGATGGAAGCTCTGCCTCTGGGAGTCCCGTGTACCCACACGTCGGGGTTGACGCCTCGGGCCTGGCTACGCTGCGCGCAACGGTCCTCGACCGCTTGCGCGGCTTCGTCCCCACCGCGTACGCCGTCCCCGCCGTCCCCGCATTCGCCGTCCCCGCACCCGCCGGGCCGTGCCACGCCCTGGCGGACGGCGGTGCGGCTGTCAGCAGACGGGTCCGCTCCGGCGCCGCTGCCGCCACTTCAACGACCACCCACCGCCGTCCCGCGGCGGACAGTGACAGCGCCCGCATGATGGAGCTCGTCGAACGCGCCCAGGCCGGCGAGTCCGACGCCTTCGGCCGCCTCTACGACCAGTACAGCGACACGGTCTACCGCTACATCTACTACCGCGTGGGTGGCAAGGCGACCGCCGAGGACCTCACCAGCGAGACCTTTCTGCGCGCCCTCCGCCGCATCGGCACCTTCACCTGGCAGGGCCGCGACTTCGGCGCCTGGCTGGTCACGATCGCCCGCAACCTCGTCGCCGACCACTTCAAGTCGAGCCGGTTCCGCCTCGAAGTGACCACCGGCGAGATGCTCGACGCCAACGAGGTCGAGCGCAGCCCCGAGGACTCCGTCCTCGAGCACCTGTCGAACACGGCACTGCTCGAAGCCGTCCGCCGCCTCAACCCCCAGCAGCAGGAGTGCGTGACCCTGCGCTTCCTCCAGGGCCTCTCCGTCGCGGAGACCGCGCGGGTCATGGGAAAGAACGAGGGCGCGATCAAAACCCTTCAGTACCGCGCGGTGCGCACGCTCGCGCGGCTCCTCCCGGACGACGTGCGGTAGCGCCGGGCAGCCTTCAGCGGCGGTTGACTCACTGCACGTGACGGCCAGTTGGCCCCCACGGCCCCTTGGCGATTCCTCGCGGTCCGATCATCCTTCGTCCGTAACCCAAGTGCCGCGACGCTCGTTGTGCGGGATGCAGGCTCCCTGTGGTCGCCATCCGACCGTTCCCTTCGCTCCCGAGGGAAACGCCATACGCTCACTCGAACGTGTGGAAGCGGTCGGACAGGCAACCCTCAGGACCCCCTGGGGAGTCGACCGTCATGACGAGAGGAGGTGCCGCCAGTGATCGCGAACGTATCGGCCCACCGGCGGGCGAACGCCTTCGCCCAGGCCCTGGATGAACATTCCGACCAGCGCCCGGCGGCCGAGCAGTCCGAGGACTCCGCGTCCACGCCCGCGGCCGAGGAGTCCCCCGAAACCACCGCGGCCAGCGCCGGGCCGACCGAGCAGGGCCGCATGCTGGCCCTGACGGAAGGCCTCGACGCGCTGCCCAAACCCGTCTTCGACCCCGAGGTCAAGGTCGTCCAGCGCGCCCAGCTCGTGGCCGCGATGGAGGCCATGCTCCTCGACGGCAGTGCCGCGGTGCCCGAACAGCGCTCCCGCAAGGGCGCGCACCGAGCCGGCCCGCTGAACAGACTGCGGCCGCGCTCCCGTCTCTCCAAGGGCATCGCCGCCGGCGGCCTCACCGTCGGCGTCGCGGCGGGCGCCTTCGGCGGAGTCGCGGCCGCCAGCTCCGACGCCCTCCCCGGCGACTCGCTGTACGGCCTCAAGCGCGGCATGGAAGACCTCAAGCTGGGCCTGGCCGACGACGGCGAGGACCGCGGCGAGATCTATCTCGACCAGGCCTCCACCCGGCTGAACGAGGCACACAGGCTCATGGAGCGGGGCCGCTCAGGACCCCTGGACCACGAGTCCATCGGCGAGATCAGGCGAGCCCTCACCGGCATGCAACACGACGCCAGCGAGGGTCACCGTCTGCTGCACGAGGCGTTCGAGCGCGACGGCTCGCTCGGTCCCATGCAGGCGCTCTCCGCCTTCTCCCGCTCGCACCGGGAGAGCTGGAGCGACCTCCAGGGCCGGCTCCCCGTCCAGCTCGGGGACATGAGCGACCAGGTGGACTCCGTGTTCGACGCCATAGAGGACGACGTCGAACCCCTGCGGGCCCGGCTCCCCCGCCTCCCGCAGAAGGACGGTTCGGGCGGCGGGACACCGCAGAGCCCCAGCCGCCCGGACGACACCGGCCGGCAGTCCGCCTCCCCCGACAGCGGTGGAAGCGGCGGCACCGGCGACACCCGCGAGGAGAAGCCGTCCTCACCCCACCGGAGTGACGGCGGCGACGACGTCCTCGGCGGCAGCGTCGGCGGTCTCCTCGACCCACCGGACGAGAAGACGAGTCCCGAGCCGTCGGACGGCAGGAGCAAACCCGGCAAGGAGACCCCGGCCAAACCGGACGTCACCCTGCCTCCGCTCCTGCCCGGCCTGCTCCCGGACCTCGGCCTCGACGCCGACGAGGAGAAGTAGCGGTCGTCGTCAGTACGTGATGGGGGCGCCCCCGACCAGGGAGGCGCCCCCATCACGTATGCCTGGACGTACTTCCAGGCCTTCTGGAACTGCTGGGGCTTCTAGAAGAAGACCGACCGTCGCTGCACGAGCAGCTTGTACAGCGAGTGCTGGATCTGCTCGCGCACCCGGTCCGTGAGGTTGAACATCAGCATCGGGTCGTCCGCCGCCTCCAGCGGATAGCCGTCCGTCGGGATCGGCTCGCCGAACTGGATCGTCCACTTCGTCGGCAGCGGCATCGCCCCCAGCGGCCCGAGCCAGGGGAACGTGGGCGTGATCGGGAAGTACGGGATGCCGAGCACCCGCGCCAGCGTCTTCGCGTTGCCGATCATCGGGTAGATCTCCTCGGCGCCCACGATCGAGCACGGCACGATCGGAGCGCCCGCCCGCAGAGCCGTCGAGACGAAGCCGCCACGGCCGAACCGCTGGAGCTTGTAGCGCTCGCTGAACGGCTTCCCGATGCCCTTGAACCCCTCCGGCATCACACCGACCAGCTCGCCCCGCTCCAGGAGCCGCTCGGCGTCCTCGGCGCACGCCAGGGTGTGCCCGGCCTTGCGGGCCAGTTCGTTGATCACCGGCAGCATGAAGACGAGGTCCGCGGCGAGCAGCCGCAGATGCCGGCCCTGCGGATGGTTGTCGTGCACCGCGACCTGCATCATCAGGCCGTCCAGCGGCAGCGTCCCCGAGTGGTTGGCGACGATCAGGGCCCCGCCCTCGGCGGGGATGTTCTCGACGCCCTTCACCTCCACCCGGAAGTACTTCTCGTACAGGGGGCGCAGCAGCGACATCAGGACCTGGTCGGTGAGCTCCTCGTCGTACCCGAAGTCGTCGACCTCGTACTCACCCGTCAGCCGTCGCCGCAGAAAGGCCAGGCCACCCGCGATACGGCGGTCGAGGCCGCCGCCCCGTGGCTCCTGCGCCCGCCGCGTCGGCTCAGGACGCCCGGCCTCCGGTTCCGCGTGCGCACCCTCCTGCTGCCCGCCGGGCAGCGCCTTGACCTCGCTCACGGCCGCGGGATCACCCTTGCGGCGGGGCGTGGACGTGGGCCTGCGGCGCGGGGCGCGCTGCGCCGCCGCGCGCGACCGGTCGTCGTCGAACGGAATGACCTTGGCGTCCGCCATCGTTGACGCTCTCCTCAGTTGGCGCATCGGTTGCCGCCCGCGAAGGGCAGCGCGGCGATCCGGTCCACTGCCCCCGCGAGGGCACCCGGTGGCAGCAGCCCGGGACCGCGGCTGCGCACGAAGTCCGCAAAGGCCTCCGCGGTGGTGTACTTCGGCTCGAACCCCAGTGTCTCGCGCATCTGCCGGGTGGCCACGACCCTGCCGTGGGTCAGCAGCCGGAGCTGCTCCGGCGAGAAGTCCGTCATGCCCATGGTCCGCAGCGCCGAGCCGACCCAGGTGACGGCGGGCAGGAGGACGGGCACGGTGGGGCGGCCGAGCCGCCGTGAGCACTGGGAGAGCAGGAGCAGGCCGTCGCCCGCGATGTTGAAGGTTCCGCTGTTGAGCGTCCCGCGCCGCGGTTCGTGCGAGGCCAGGCGGAGCACCTCGACCGCGTCGTCCTCGTGGACGAACTGGAGGCGCGGGTCGTAGCCGAACACGGTCGGCAGGACCGGCAGCGAGAAGTACTCGGCGAGCGGGGAGTCGGCCGTGGGCCCGAGGATGTTGGCGAAGCGCAGCACGCAGACCGCGACGTCCGGGCGGCGCCGCGCGAAGCCGCGCACATAGCCCTCGACCTCGACGGTGTCCTTGGCGAAGCCGCCGCTCGGCAGCGACTTGGGCACCGTCGTCTCGGTGAAGACCGCGGGGTCCCTGGGCGCCGAGCCGTACACGCTGGTGCTGGACTTCACCACGAGCCGCTTCACCGTCGGCGACTTCTGGCAGGCCCCGAGGAGCTGCATGGTGCCGATGACGTTGGTCTCCTTGGCCGAGCCCCGGCTGCCGCCGCCCAGCGCGGTCGCCGTGACGTCCATGTGGACGACCGTGTCCACGCCGTACTCGGCGAGGACCTTGGCGATCGCGGGCTGCCGGATGTCGGCCCGGACGAAGTCGGCGCCGCCCAGATGGTGCTCGGGCGGTACCGCGTCGACGGCGATCACCCGGTCCACCTCGGGATCGCGCTGGACGCGCCGGACGAACCTTCCGCCCAGTTGCCGGGCCACTCCGGTCACGAGCACGACCTTGCCCAAGATCAGCGCCTGCCTTTCCCCAGCCCTCGCCGCGCACCATCGTCCGTGTCCCGGCCCACGCTAGCCGGTCCGTGTTGCGCTGTGATGACCGTGCGCGGCGGGAAGTGACGACGGACACAGGAGCACGTACGGACCAACCGGCCGGTGCTCAAGTACCGCGTACGGCTCCGGACATGCCGAAGCCCTCCCGCCAGAATGACGGGAGGGCTTCGGACGCGTGTACAGCGGCCGCTTACTTCTTGTTGCGACGCTGAACGCGAGTGCGCTTCAGCAGCTTGCGGTGCTTCTTCTTGGCCATCCGCTTACGCCGCTTCTTGATAACAGAGCCCACGACTACCCTCGCTCACTTCTCTTCACTAAGTGCGGGGCAGCAGACTGGGCCCACACGACCTACGTCGGCCTAGCCTACCCGTCCCGGCGTGGAGGACGTAATCGAGGGCGGAGGAGCCCTCCCGGCGAGGGGCCCTGAGGCCCCCGCGCTCAGCCTGCCTCGACCCCCACATACGACTCGCGGAGGTATTCGTGCACCGCCTGCTCGGGAACCCGGAAGGACCTTCCGACCCGGATGGCGGGCAGATGACCGCTGTGCACCAAGCGGTACACGGTCATCTTGGACACTCGCATCACCGAGGCGACTTCCGCCACGGTCAGAAACTGAACCTCGTTCAGCGGCCTCTGGTTCTCAGCCATGACACCCCACCTGAACCTTCCGCACATGACGGGCACCGGCTTCCCCTTCCGGTGACTCTTCGTCGCTGCGCGCTCACTCCCCAGACTAGGGGCGGATGATGCGAGTGGGGAAGAGGAGCAGCCATCGGCCGCCTACTGTGACAGACACGCTCGATTGAGTACATAGCGAGTAAGCGGTCGGTAGTAATCAGACCGCACAGCGTCATCAAGCGGAACGACGACGGACACCCGCCCCTCGGCCTCTCCGACGAACAGCGCGGGATCATCCGTATCCGCCAGACCGATCGCCTCAAACCCCAGCTGACCTGCTCCGCAGACCCATCCGTGGTCTCCTACGACAAGCCCCGGAAGCGGCCCGCCGGCCTCCGCGGCGGCATCCAGAACCGCCCGAACCGGGAGCGGTGAGTGGGTGTGTGCGCCGGTCTCACTCCCGGCCGGCCGTGCGCCGGGTTCACGCACCAGCGCGACTCCTTGTACGTAGTCAAGGTTGTACGTGCGTAGGCCGAACCGGGTCGTTATGTCGACACTGTTGCCCTGCGCGGGGGTGAGGACGGTGCATCCCGCCGCCGACAACGCGTCCGCCAAAGCGGCGTAGAACCCGAGCAGCCGGTGCGGATGTCCGGTCCCGAAGAGTACGGGGAGTCGCCTTCGCGCGGCCTCCGCGAGGCGTTCCGCGAAGGCGTCGAGCGCCGTCAGGGTCCGCTCCGGATCGATGACGTCGGCCCCGCTGGTATACCGCGGGTCGGCGGACACTCCGCACTTTTCGGCCATGAGGCCCAGCAGATCGCCGGGGCCCCAGCGCCACTCGGGGTCGAGCCCGAGGAGTATCCGCGGGTCCCTGGCCGCGAAGAGCCGGTAGCTCCGCAGACTCTTCTCCCGGGAAGTCGCCACGGGCCCGGCCATCCGAGCCGCCAACAGGTGCGCACGCAGGGCGCCGGTGCTCAACACGCTGCCGATGCTGACGCATCGACGCCCACCCGACGGCGAAAACCCCGAAAAGCACCCACAATTGGGCTAACGCGGTCATAATCCGCCCGAGGGGCGGCCGTACGCGCGTCGCTTCAGCCCATGCGGCGCTCGATCGGGCGCGCGATCGTGAGGCGAAGCCCCCGGAGGGGGGGCCTCCTCTACGGCAACAGTCCCCGCAGCGGAAACGCCGCCCGGCGAGCGGCGAGCACCGCCTGGTCGAGCCGGTCCGCCGGGTCGTAACCGGCCTCCCAGCCCCGCCAGTCCACGGGCCACCGCCCGTCCGTCATCCGCCCCGGCGCCAACTGCCTCGTACGCGCGTAGGCCTCCTGCCGCCAGGCCTCCGGGACCTGCGCCACCGGCTCCACGGGCCGCCCCGCGGCGATGGCGACGAGGTGCGTCCAGGAGCGCGGCACGACGTCCACCACCGCATACCCCCCGCCGCCCAGCGCGACCCAGCGCCCGTCGGCGTGCTCATGCGCCAGGTCGTGACAGGCGACCTGCACGGCCCGCTGCGCGTCCAGGGACACGGCGAGGTGCGCCAGGGGGTCCTCGAAGTGCGTGTCGGCGCCGTGCTGGGTGACGAGGACCTGCGGCCGGAACTCCGCGAGCAGCTCGGGCACCACGGAGTGGAAGGCCCGCAGCCACCCGGCGTCCCCGGTCCCCGCCGGCAGCGCGACGTTCACCGCCGAGCCCTCGGCCGTCCCGCCCGCACCCGTCTCCTCCGGCCAGCCGGTCTGCGGGAACAGCGTCCGGGGGTGTTCGTGCAGGGAGACCGTCAGGACCCGCGGATCCTCCCAGAACGCGGCCTGCACCCCGTCGCCGTGGTGCACGTCGACGTCCACGTACGCCACCCGCTCCGCGCCCAGTTCGAGGAGGCGCGCGATGGCGAGCGCCGCGTCGTTGTAGATACAGAAACCCGAGGCGCCGCCGGGCATGGCGTGGTGCAGTCCGCCCGCGAAATTGACCGCGTGCAGGGCCTCGCCGCGCCACACCGCCTCGGCAGCCCCCACGGACTGCCCGGCGATCAGCGCCGACACCTCGTGCATCCCCGCGAAGGCGGGGTCGTCCTCGGTCCCGAGCCCATACTCGCCGCGCGCGGACGCCGGGTCGGCCGACGCCGCCTTGACCGCGTCCACATAGTCCTCGCGGTGCACGAGGCGCAGCGTCGAGTCACCGGCCCGCTTGGCCGCGACCACCTCAAGCTCCTTGTCGAGCCCGAAGGCACCGACAAGACTCCGGGTCAGCCCGAGCCGGACCGGGTCCATGGGGTGACCCGGGCCGAAGTCGTAACCCGTTACTGCCTCATCCCACATCAGCTGTGCGCGGCCGCTCATGTCCGTCACCGTATCGGTCCGCTCCCGGGGCGAAGGAACGGGCGTACAACACGGTCACGAGCACCAACGCCATGGGAACGAGCATCGCGCCCCGGTAGTTCCACGCGTCCCCGAGTCCGCCCACCAACGGCGAACCGATCAAAAAGCCCACATAGTTGAAAACGTTCAGTCGCGCGACGGCGGCGTCCGAAGCCCCGGACCCGTGCCCGCTTCCCTGTCCGTGCCCGCTTCCCTGTCCGTCGAAGGCGAGCCGGCCCGCCGCTGCGAACGTCTGCGGAACGATCACGCACAGCCCCAGCCCGACCACCGTGAACCCCGCGACCCCCGCCCACGCCCCGGGCGCCGCCGCCACGACCGCGAACCCGAGAGCCGCCACCAGGGCCCCGGCCCGTACCACCGCCACGGCCCCGAAGCGACGCACGCCCAGGTCCCCGAGCCCCCGCCCCACGAGCGTCATGACCATGTAGACGTTGTACGGAACGGTCGAGACCTCCTCCGAGCTCCCCAGCACGTCCTGCACGTACTTGGCGCTCCAGTTGGAGACCGTCGAGTCCCCGATGTACGCGAACGTCATCACCAGGCACAGCGGCAGCAACAGCTTGAAACCGACCCCACCGGCCTTCGCGGCCGCCGTACCGTTCCCCTGGTCCTCCTGGTCCTCCTGGTCCTCCGCCTCGGCGTCGACGTACCACCGGCTCCCGGCCAGCGCCGCGGGCAGCAGCACGACCACGGCCGGCAGATACGACACGGACAGCGAGAGGTCCCAGTGCGCACCCGCCCAGGCCAGCGAGGCCCCCGCGATCCCGCCGAAGCTGTACGCGGCGTGGAAACCGAGCATGATGCTGCGCCCGTACGCCCGCTGGAGGCTGACCCCGAGCATGTTCATCGACGCGTCGAGCGCCCCCACCGCCAGCCCGAACGCCCCCAGTGAGAGCGCCACTTGCCACAGCTCGTCACCGGCGCCCACACCGAGGAGCGCGAGCAGCACGACCGGCTGCGACCACCGCAGCACCGCACTCGGCGGCACCCTCCTGACCAGCTTCTCGGTGGCCACGCTCCCCACCCCGGCCAGGATGGGCACCGCCGCGAGGAAGACCGGCAGCAGCCCGTCGGATATCCCGTACCGGTCCTGGATCGCCGGGATACGCGTCACCAGCAGGGCGAAGGCCACTCCCTGGGCCAGGAAGGCGAACGCCAGCGAGGCCCTGCCGCGCCGCAGCACATCTGTCATGGCCGGGAAGCGTAGGGCCCCGCGCTACCCATGGGTAGAGGCGAGCAGAGCGGGCAACTCTCGCAGGTCGGCGAAGAGTTCAGTGGCTCCCGCGAGCTTTTCGGCGGGCGTCATGGCGGTGAACCCGTACACGTCCATCCCGGCGGCCACGGCGGCCCGCACCCCGAGCGGGCTGTCCTCCACGACCACACACCGCTCGGGCGCCACTCCCATGCGTTCCGCCGCGTACAGGAAGAGATCGGGCGCCGGCTTCCCCCGCCCCACGTCCTGCGAACTGAAGACGCGCTTGTCGTCGAACCACTTGTCGAGCCCGGCCTTCCGGTGCCCCACCCGAATCCGCTCATGGCTCCCGGAAGAGGCCAGACAGTAGGCGACCCCGTCCCCCGCCAGCTTCTCCAGGACCTCGACGGCCCCGTCCATGGCTTGCAGCTCCCGCTCGAAAGCGGCGAAGACCCGCCCGTGGAACACATCGTCGAAGTCGGCGGGCAGCCGCTTCCCACTCCGCTCGAGAACCAGGTCGTGTACGCGATGGACGGCCGCCCCCATGTAGTCGCGCAGGGAGTCCTCGTAACTGGTGGGATGCCCGAGCTCGGTCAGATACGCGGCAAGAATGGTGTTGGAGAGCGGCTCGCTGTCCACGAGGACGCCGTCATTGTCGAAGATGACCAGGTCGTATCGCATGGCTCGACCCTAGCCGCCGGCTTTCCGGCCTGGAACGCAGAAAACCCCCGCACCATTGGTGCGGGGGTTTCCCTTAAAATTAGTTCGGCGGCGTCCTACTCTCCCACAGGGTCCCCCCTGCAGTACCATCGGCGCTATGAGGCTTAGCTTC
>NZ_JBVJFF010000013.1:0-59017 GCF_055587985.1 Streptomyces sp. NPDC046335
CGTTGACGAGTTCGCCGCAGTCGGACTCGGCCGCCACCGCGACACAGACGACTGGCTCTCGCCCAGGAACCGGTCGAGCTCCGACAAGCACATCAGTTGACTTGGTACGGGGAAGGAGCGCAAGTGCTACGGACCGACCAGTAGTGCGGCCAATTCGCCTCGGCTGCTCGACTCGTGCAGATCACTGACTTGGCCGTCACCGACTTCGACGACCCGCCACAACCCCGTCCGAGCGAAGGGCCACGTCGGTTGTGACGAACCGGCATCCTAGGCGCCGCACTGCAGGCCCGATGTGATCAAGGTCGGGCACCAGCCCGCGCTCAAACGGGCTATCCGGATGGGGCGTCAGCAGCCTGGGTTCACCATCCAGCCACCAGACGCGCACTTCAGCCGCGACGGACTCAAGCCGCGAGAACGTCTCGAAGGCGCGGAGAACGATCCCACCAGCCAGGAACTCCTCCTGCAACTCCACAAAGCGCTGCACGACCCGTGTCAGACCCACGGCGTCGGCGAGATCGGGAATGAAGCACGCCTGCTCCCACTCGTGCTTGCGCGATTTGACGTAGTCCTTCACGATTCCCGAGCCTGGCAACAGAGGCTCGGAGAGAGCAGCCAGGTCGTCGGGGGTCAGCATCTCACCGGGCTTCGTGGGACGCCACACGCTCGCGGGCGTGATGTCGACGAACATTGCATGCCACCCTGGCAGTTCGTGAGCGGTGCGGTACTGCTCCGGTGTCACGAGCAGCTCGGTGCCACGTCGGCTCAGGGCCCCAGCCAACGCGGTGTATCGATCGCTGGGAATCATCCAGCCTCGGTACCACGCACTTCCCAGCCCAGCTGGAACTTGTGCAACTGCCTGCTGCGCGTCGCCCTGCAACAGCGCGTCGTGGTCGATCATCCCTACTGCCCCGCCACAGGCGCGGACCTCCCGAGCTTCCAGCGCGAAGTGTTCGTCTACGCGTCGAGGGTTCAACGAATCACGGCAGTACAGGACGGGCATCGGCATGACCGACACGCTACGGAACCTCCAGCCCTCGGGCCACGGGTTTCGCGCTGCCAGGCACGGCAGCTTGCCAAGTGCAGAGAAGCTTCCTCTGGGCTGTCGAGGTGCCGTGGGACCGAGCGAGCCGCATTGAAGCGAGGGACTTCTCCCGCTGGCTTCAGGTCGCCGGCCAGCCGAGGCGTCCGCACTGGCGATGCCCGAGCGATGCGGGTCCTGCGACCGCGCCCAGCGCGACGTACGGGCCAGGGCGCGGAAACACCTCCGCGGCAGGGCGGCCCAGGGCTCACCGTGATGGGGGGGCGACGGGGATGTGGGTGTGCTCGGCAAGTCCCGTGCCCGCCGCTAGCCATTGCCTCAAGCGCGGCTGGGCTGCGACTGTCTGGCGATGCACTTCTTGAGGGGGAGCGTCGTGTCCACGGCCTTCTCCCGTGGCAGAGGCGCGCCCATGGCGAGCGCCTTGCGCACGACGAGGAATTCAGCGGGGTTGTTGACGCACTCAACTGCGACCAGGTTCTCGCCCCGATACCGCAGAACGGTCATCCGGCTCGAACGTGCTCCAGGGCGCACGATGCTGTCGTCGTCCGGACGGGCCAATCCCGCGATCTGTATCTTGACATCTCCCTGTTCGGACCAGAACCACGGAAGGCTTCGGTACGTCGTACCACCTCCGACAAGAGTCAGGGCCGCCGCCTTGGCCTGCTCGATGGCATTGTCAACGCTTTCCAGCCGCAGCCGTGTCCTCGGCAAGTCCTCCTGTCCTGGCGATGGGTCGGGGAGATTCGCGCAGTCGCCCACCGCAAGGGTATGACCGTCGGAGGCGAGCGAGCAGCCGTCCACGACGATCCCGTTGTCGCAGTGCAGGCCCGCGGCGCGAGCCAGGCTTTCGCGGGGCTCGGCGCCCACACCCATGAGGACGAGCTGTGCGGGCAGTTGCTGGCCGTCATCCAGTTCGACACCCGTAACGGTTCCGTCCGCGTCGCCGTGCAAGCGACGGGGACGTGCGCCGGTGAGTACGCGAACACCTGCCTCGGTGTGGGCCGCTTCCACGATCTCCGCTGCAGCCCGGCTGACCACACGGTTCAACAGAGCGGGCGCCGTCTCCACGACCGTGGTCCGGACGCCGATCGCCGACGCGGTGCCGGCCACTTCCAGGCCGACGAAGCCGCCTCCGATGACGACGAGGTCAGTGACTTCGGCCAGGCGTTCAGCGAGGCCCTGAGCGTCGCGGACGTCCCTGAGTACGAGCACCCCCGTGAGGTCGGCGCCCTCGATCGGCAAGCGCCGTGGCCGCGCCCCTGTGGCCAGCACCAACCGTTCGAACTCCCAGCACCGGCCCGAGGCAGACGTCGCCGTACCTGCTCCGGCTCCGACCAGACTCAGGTGGCTTATCTCCTCGTTCAGCAGCAGATCTATCCGCTGCTCCGCGTAGAAGGAGCTGGTCCGCAACGCGAGGGACCCTAGGGAGGACTCCCCCCGCAGGAAGCTCTTGGACAGCGGGGGGCGGCCGTAGGGAGCGTGCGGTTCCTTGCCGACCACGGTGATGGGACCCTCCCATCCGAACCTGCGTGCGCTGCTTGCCACCTGTATCCCTGCCTGCCCCGCGCCCACGACGAGCAGGCGGCCGTCGACGCTCACAGTTGGGCTTCCGGTACGGTCACGCGGACCCGCTGCCCCGGTGCCAGAACCAGCTGACACGACAACCGGGAGTTCTCCTCGCGGTCGGAGGCGGCACAGTCCAGCATCTCGTCCTCGTCCTCACTGACCGGCGCGAAGTCGCCCGCGTTCTCTTCGGCGAGGAACACGTGGCAGGTCGCGCAAGACAGCACGCCGCCGCACTGGCCCAGGATGCCCGAGATGCCGTTGCGGACAGCGGTCTGCATGACGGAGTCGCCGGCCATCGCCTCGACCACTCGCTCGACACCGTCCGGCTGGTTGTAGAAGACTTTCGGCACGTGCGTGTTCCTCTCCGTCACCAAGTAACCGGGACGCTGGTCATGGGCCGCGTCAGCACGTCCTCACGAACGACCGGCTCACCCACCAGGCGCAAGTTCGGGATGCGTTTGAAGATCTCAGCCATTCCGACCTGAAGCTCCATGCGGGCCAGAGGGGCCCCGAGGCAGTGGTGCAGACCATGGCTGAGCGTCAGGTGTGGGTTGGCCTGCCTGGTGATGTCGAACCGTCCTGGGTCCTCCACCGCGTCCGGGTCGTGTCCGGCAGCGGTCGGATCGATGCTGACCGCTTCACCCTTGGCGATCAGCTGGCCATCCACAACCACGTTCTCCGTCGCGACGAACGGCACCAGACCCCCCGCACCGCCCACCGGACCCCCCATCTCGAACGGTCCGTGCCGCAGCACCTCTTCCGCGGCCGTAGGCGCCAAGCCGTCAGGGTCGGTCAGGAACAGTGCCCGCTGCTCGTCAGAGCGCAGCAGCGACAGCACGCCGGTGGTCAGGAAGTTGGCGGTATTGTCGAACCCGCCGGCGATCAGAATGAATGCGATGGGCAGTATCTCGGCGTCCGTGAGGGTCTCGTCCCGGTCGCGGGCATGCGCCAGCGCACTGAGCAGGTCGTCGCGCGGCTCCTCGCGCCGTTGGGTGATCAGGTCGGACATGTACCCGGCGAGCTCGACCATGTCAGCGGCGATTTCTTCCTCGGTCTTTCCCGCCACGGCGAGCATGGACGAAGCCCATCGCTCGAACTTCTCCCGGTCCGAGGAAGGCACCCCGAGCAGGGAGCTGAGCATCTCGATGGGCAGCGAAACCGCGTACTCCGAGATGAAATTGCGCACCCCTCCGCGCTCGATCATGCCGTCGATCAGCTCATTGGCGAAAGCCACCGCGGAGGCGCGCATGTCGCGCACCCGTCGCGGCGAAATGGCTTTCTGGACCAGCTTGCGCAGCTTCGTGTGCTGGGGTGGGTCCTCGAACTGCAGCGTGGTGCGCAGGAAGTCCGGGAACGGCACGAAGAACGGCACCACACGCTCACCGGTGCGGAACGGTTCGCGGACGAACCGGGGGTCGCTGAGCACCTCCTTGGCCGCGCGGTTGCGGTGCACCACCCAGACGTCTCCGCCGTACGGCATGGTTGTCCTGGTCATCGGGCGGTTCGCCATGAGACGCCGCAGATGCTCCACTGCCTCAGGGGCGGGCAGAGGAGCGAAAGGGAACTCGACGCCACCCGCGCTGGTGGTCTCGGTCATGGTGGTTCTCTCCGATGCGAGTCAGGTGGTGTGGGTCTGGGCGGCTGCGACGACCTCGGGGTTCAACCCGGGCGGCAGGGCCATGATCTCGTCGAAGTGCTCGGATACGGCTTCGACTGTCAGGGCCGGATCGTGGATGCCGGTGGTGTTCACCAGGGCTGTGCGGGTCACCGCACCACCGGCGGCGTTGAAGACCTCGCCGGTCACTTGGCACGAGGGGTGGACGAGGAATGCGGCCACGGGGGCGACGTGCTCCGGCAGAAGTTCGGTGCGCAGGTAGTTCAGTACGTCCGGCTCCAGCGAATCGGAGGAGTTCTCCACCATGCGGGTGCCCGCCCCGGGAGCCAGGGCGTTGACCAGAACACCGTGTTCGGCACCCTCTATGGCGAGATTGCGGGTGAGGGAGAACACCGCCCCTTTGGAGCTGCCGTAGTGGGTCATCAGCGGGTTGCCCAGCATGGCGGCGGAGATGGTGTTGACGATGCGGCCGGTTCCGGAGGCGGTCAGGTGGGGCCAGGCCGCGCGGCAGAGGTGGAGCGATCCGAAGAAGTGCACATCAAGATGGCGCTGGTACTCCTCGATGGGTACCTCGTCGAAGTGCCCGGTGCGGACGATACCCGCGTTGTTGACGACTGCGTCGAGGTGACCGAACTCATCGACGGCGGCTTGGACGACCTCCGCGGCTCCGCTCTCGGTGGAGATGTCGGCTCGGCTGGCCACGGCATGGCCGCCGGCTGAGTGGATCTCGGCGACGACGTCGCCGGCGGGATCGTCACCGTCCCGGCCCGCTCCGTCCACCCGGGCCCCGAGGTCGGCGACGACGACCCCGGCGCCGCGAGCGGCGAGCAGCAGGGCGTGTGCCCGGCCGATGCCACGCCCGGCACCGGTCACGACCACGACGCGGTCGCTGAAGGAGAGGGGTTCCACAGCAAAGTTCCCATCTGAAGAGCGGAGCGCTGTACGCGTACGCTGTCGGCTTCGGCCGCGCCGGCAAGCACGACCTGGTTGGCGGTCAGGGGCGGTTGGCGCCGCCGCTCGCGCGGGCCGGGGCCGTCCAGACCGTTCCTCTGCGATTTCGACGGGACTCGTCCCAGTCCAGGACGTCCAGTCCGGCGCAGATGTACAGGGTGTGCCGGTCGTGACCACCGAGAACGCAGGCAGGAGGCAGGGCACGCTCGGACGAGAACCGCACTATGTCGGTGACCGCTCCACCCTCGAGGAATCGGGCCACGGCCGGAACCGAGGGCATTCCGGCCCAGACCCCGCCCTCGTCGTCCAGGCAGATGCCGTCGGGCAGATAGGGGGTGGTGGCGAGGACCCGGCGTTCACTGAGCCGTCCGTGCTCGTCACGGTCCAGCACCGTGAGACGGTTGGCGAATGCTTCCGCGGTCACCAGCCGATCGCCGTCCGAGCTGAGGGCTATGCCGTTGGCGCCCGAGAAGCCGCCCAGTTCGGTCAACGCGCGGGCGGTGCCGTCGGGCTCCACGACGAGTAGCGCCGAATCATGGGGCTCCTCGCCTTGGAAAAACTCGAAGCCGAGCTGCGTCACATACGCGCGGCCGTCGGCGTCGACGACCATGTCGTTGATCGGGCCGGTTGCCAGTTGGCGCAGGTCTGCGTGTTCGGAGAGATGTTCTCCGTCGAACGCCAGGACGAGTCGCTCGTGCATTGAGGTCACGATCAGCCGCCCGTCGGGCAGCCATCCGAAGCCGCCCGGGATGGGCTCGACTCCGTTCTCCGGTGCGCGCTTGGAGAGGTCGACCACGGTCTGCGCGCTGCCGTCCTCGTCGAGCCGCACGATCCGGTGCGCGTACATGTCGCTGAACCACAACGTGTCTTCGTGCCAACGAGGGCACTCAGCCCACGTGTAGCCCCGCGAAAGCAGTTGCGGTGTGATGTCGAGGGCGTTTGCGAACGGATCGACAGCGGTGTCGGTCACGGGTCCTCCTGGGCATCGCGATGATGGCGGAGCCGGCGCGGGACGGTCATCACAGCTCTCCTCGTGCTAGGCGCGGCGTGGAGTGGGGCATGGCATGTCAGGTGCGTGCGGTGGCTGTCGTCCCGCTGGCTGCTTGAGGCTAGGCCGGATGTGAGGAGGCCCGACGCGGTTGTCCCGGTCAGTGGACGGCTTGTCGACGGGCAATTGGTCAGGCCGCCGCTTCACTGATGATGAGCTGACGGCCGTCCCGGAACGCCGTGGTTCGCCACGGCAGGAATCGACGAGCTCTAAGGCGGCGGCGGTGGGGACCACAAAGAGAAGTGCGAGCGGTTCGTAGCCCGCGCCTCCTCGTGCCACGGCGCGACCGCGCAACTCCCAGCTCAGTCACTCCCAGACCGGGAGGAGCCCCGGTGCAGGAGCAGGCTGTCCGGGTCGGGTGCGCGCAGCATCGTCCAGTAGTCGACAAGGCGCCAAGGGCAAGTCACCCAGGCCCGGCCTGAGGCGTTGCGGTAGTAGCCGTTGGCAGTGCCGCCGTGCTTCCACACGGTCCGGTCCAGCTCCTCGTCGACCCGCGCGTTGTACGCCTCTGTGGCCTCACGAGTGGGCTCCATAGCCGTGTACCCGTGGTCCACCAGGTGCCGCAGACAGGCGATCGCGTAGTGGACGTGTTCCTCGCTGGTGACGTTGTGGCCGCCGCCGTGATTGGGGGCCGAGTTGGGGCCGGCGGTGACGAAGAAGTTGGGGAAGCCGGGGACAGTCACCCCCAGGTGGGCGCGAGGGTCACCCCCGCCGTCCCACTCATCGGCGAGGGTCGTGCCGTCGCGTCCCACGACGTCCAGGAAGCTCAGGTATTCGAGCCGGAACCCGGTGGCCCAGATGATCACGTCGGTCTCGAGGAATTCTCCGTTGGTCAGGCGCACTCCGGTCGGTTCGATGTGCTCGAATCCGGCCCGGTGCAGCGCCACGTCGTCGCGGCGGGCCGCGGCGAGGAAGCCCGGATCCTTCACGATCCGCTTGGCGAACGGCGGGAAGTCCGGGGTGAGTATCTCCAGCAGGTCGGGTCGGTCGCCCAGTTCCTCGTGCAGGTGCTTCAGGCAGATCTGCATGAGGCGGTCGTTGGCTGGGGATGCGGAGACGTGGTCGGCGTACCACTGCGGGTCGATGCGCGGGATGTCGTAGCTCTTGTCGGCCGTGAACCAGTGGGTGACCAGCCGGTACCACTGCTGGTAGTACGGCATGTGCCGCATCGCCCAGCGGGTGGGCCCGGCGACTCGGCTGACCACATTGCGCTCCGGGGCGATCCAATGCGGCTGACGGAACACCACGTCCACGTGGTCGGCCCGACCCGCGAGGCTCGCCACCACCTGCACGGAGGTGCAACCGGTGCCGAGTACGACCACTCGCTTGCCCGTAAGGTCGATCCTCTCGTCCCACTCGGCGGTGTGCATCGCCGTACCGGCGAACGTGTCCGCCCCGGGGATGTCCGGCACGGAGGGGCTGTTCAGGATGCCGGTCGCGGTGATCACCGCGTTCGCCTCGTACGCCTGCTCGCGGCCGTCGGGGCCGGTCGTGGTCACCCGCCACAGTTGTCGCTCGTCGAGCCACTCGCAGCCCAGCACCCTGGTACGCAACGCGATGTGCGGGCGGATCCGATACTTGTCGGCGACGTGGTGCAGGTAGCGCAGGTACTCCGGACCAGTCGGGTAGAACTTCGACCACTCCGGGTTGAGCTCGAACGAGTACGAGTAGAAGTGGCTGGGGGTGTCGACGGCGGCCCCTGGGTAGGTGTTGCGGGACCACGTACCACCAATGTCCTCGCCCGCTTCGAACACTTGGTAGGTGAAGCCCGCCTCGGCGAGTTTCACCGCGGCGTTGATCCCGACCATCCCGGCGCCGACCACGGCGACCCGGAAGTCCGGTGGGACGGGCCGGTGCTGCTGTCTCGGACCGGACGACGGCCCGAAGCCTGCCTGCTCACGCAGGTAGGGGCCATATTCGAGGCCTATCACGTCGTCGGTGGCGACTCGCGCCATTTCCAGGAACAGCTCGTCGTCCGGATCGCGCAGCACGGGTTCGAGGCCGCGGTACAGCAGTTGGTGGGCTCGGCGGCGCACCTCCCTGGCAACCTCCTCGGGGTACTGGCCGGGCAGCAGCACACGGTCGGGGCGGGCGGCCTTCGCCGCGGCCAGCCGTTCGCGGAACTCGGCTGGGAGGGTGCGGTCCCCGGTCATGTGGACCAGCGCCATCAGCAGGGGACCGGGCTCGGCCATGTCGATCGCGGTGCGCAGCTGTACGGGATCCGCGTCGGGAACCGGATTGACCTCCCGGGTCGGCCGGTCGTCACGGACAACGGACGTCGTCATGGGTCCTCACTCGGTCGGGAAGAACGGCGTAACTGACCTGCGGTGGGCGGAGTTCACCAGGGCAGCGGGTGCGCCGCCCTGGCCCGCAGCACCCCGGCTATCTCCGCCAGCGCCTGCCGCCCGCGGGCCAGGTGGTACAGCTGCATCAGGAAGCCGTGCCCCACCCCCGGGTAGCGGGTCAGGGTGGTCTGCACTCCGGCTTCGCGCAGTCGTCGGGCGTAACGCTCCGACCAGTCACGGAGCGGGTCGAGCTCTCCCACCGCGACAATCGCGGGCGCGACCCCGGACAGGTCGTCGGCGTACGCGGGGATCTCGTCCGCGCCCGGGGCTCCGGACGCTCCGTCCCTGGCGAGTTCGTGCATGTAGAAGATGTCGTCGCGGGTCAGCACCGGGGCGTCGGCCAGCTCCTGCACGGATGCGGCGGCCATGTCCCGGTCCAGGCCCCCGTACATCAAGACCTGGGACATCAGCCGGGGCGCGCCCCGGTCGCGGGCGCGCAGGGCGACGAGCGCGGCCAGGGTGCCGCCGGCGCTGTCCCCGGCGACGGTGATCCGGTCGGGCAGCACGCCCAGCTCCGCCGTGTGGGCGGCCACCCACTCGGTGGCCGCCCAAGCGTCTTCGACCTGTCCGGGCGGCGGATGCTCGGGCGCCAGGTGGTAGTCGACGGCGACCACGTGGTGCCCGGTGTATGCGGCGATGGCACGTGCGAACGGCTCGAAAGAGTGGTTGGAGCCCATCACCATGCCGCCGCCGTGGAAGTACACGATTCCCGGCGACTCGCCGTCCGCGGTGGGGCTGTACACCCGCAGCGGCAGCAGACCGTGCCCGCACGGGATGGTCAGATCCTTCACGGCGGCCATCTCCGGCATCTCGGCCGGGTGCGGCATGCTTTCCAGGCCGGCGCGCACCGCCGTGAGGCCGGTCTCGCGCATGGTGGCGGAGCGTGCGGCGCGCCGTGCCTCGTACAACACGGCAGCGTCCCGGTCAGGGGTGGGGAGGCGGCGGGTCATGGTCGTACCTTTCTCCGTGGTGGAAGAGCGCAGGGGGCGGGCCGTCGGGCGGGGGGCGTGGTGACCTTTCAGTCGTGCCCGGGAAGCTCGTGCCGCTTCCCGTCGAGCTCGACGCCCACTGTGGCGGGAGGCGAGGAGTGCTGTGGCGGCATTCCCGCAGGTCGCGAGGCGGTCCACCGCCGCCGCGCTCTGCCATCTCGTACTCGAACCGCTGGGTCGACGTCGACTAGCACTGCTCGTCGGTCCTGGTCTTGCCGAGCCGGATCTCGACGTCTTGGATGAGCCGTGACGGTCGTCATTGCTGCCTCCGTGCGTGCGCCGAGGGCGGTGTCGTGGGCCGTGACGGGTCCAGTACCGTCCGGTCCGCGCGCGCCGCCCGAGCTGCCGGTGGTGAGGCTAGGGAAGCGGCCGACGACACCGCCCTCGGCCGTCCCGCTCAGCGGGACCGTCGGTAAGTCGGTCCTCATCCGGTTCGCGGGGGAGCGAGGCCACGCGAAGCCGCACCTGACGCTGCCCGGCCTGCCGGAGGGAGTGGTCCCGGTCGTCGTCGTCCAGGGGTAAGTGCCGACGGGTGCCGATCGCCGCTCGGTCATTCCAACCAAGCAATTGCTTTGGAGGGTGCGCGGCGGTCATACTCGGCAAGGACGAAGGGAAAGCATGACCAACGACGAGGCCCACTTCCACTTCAGCAAGATCCTGGTGACCGACCCCGAGGCTCAGTTCGCCTTCTACTCCTCCGTGCTGGGCATGGCAGAGAAATACCGCGTCAGCCACGGAGAAGGGGACGACGCCCTCGAAGAGATCATCATGACTTCGGCCCACGGCGGTGCCCCGACGCTGGTGCTCCTGCGCTACCTCAACCGACCCAAGCCGGCCCCCGGGGAGGCCGTGCTCGGCTTCCGTGTGCCGGACGTCGAAGCTGCCGTGGATCGGGCCATTGTGGCGGGCGGCACCGTAGTTCAGCCGCCGAAGGCAATGCCCGAGTTCGGTATCTCGGTGGCCTTCGTTCTCGACCCCGAGGGCCACCGACTCGAACTGGTCCAACCGCTGTAGGCGCCTCGCCCACGCCCCTCTACGGCACAGTCGGCTGGTCCTGGCCTTCAGGACTGTCACCCGCGTAGGCGACTTGGTCCAGGAGTTGGGCAGGGATGACCACCCCGCCCATGCCGACGGCTCAACCGCGTTTCCTCGGCCGGACCGTCCGCGCCCGCGTTCGTCGGGTGTGCTCTCCCGACATCGGGCCGTTCACATCCGTCCGGCGGCGTGCCGGGCGGCCACGGATGCGTACACCAGACCCTGGCCGATAGTGGCGCCTGCACCGGGGTAGACCGTGCCGAAGGCGTTGGCGGCGGTGTTGCCGATGGCGTACAGACCGTCGATGGGGGAGCCGTCCGGCCGTAGGACACGGGCGTCGCCGTCGGCCCGTAGTCCACCGCAGGTGCCCAAGTCGCTCAGGACGACACGGACGGCGTACAGCTGCCCTGCCAGTGGTCGCAAGTTGGGGTTGGGGGTGACCGTCGGGTCGCCGTAGTACCGATCGTACGCGCTGGCGCCGCGGTGGAAGTCGTCGTCGTTTCCGGCCGCGGCCATGTCGTTGAAGCGGCGCAGCGTGGTGGTGAAGGCATCCTCCGGCAGCTCGGCGCCGCGGGCGAGAGCGGCGGCATTACCGGCCCGATGGGCGATGCCTGCCTCGTACCATTCCTTGGGAAGGGCCATTCGCGGGAAACTGGCCCCCGCGAACACATAACTGTTGCGGTACTGCTGGTCGAAGACCAGCCACAGGGGGCCGGCCGGATCGCCGACGCGCTCCCGTTCCAGCAGGCGCTGTCCGAAACTCATGTAGTCGATGGCCTCGTTGATGAAACGCCGACCGCTGCCGTCGACGATGAGGGAGCCGGGCAGGGCACGTTCGGCGAGCAGGACCTGCGGGGAACCGCCGGGGAGCGGCGCGACCGCGGGGAACCACCAGGCTTGCTCCAGCAGATCGGTATCGGCACCGATGTCCTGCGCCATACGTATGGCGTCCCCGGTGTTGCCCGGGCTGCCGAGGCTCCAGCCCGGCTCGAGGTGCTTGGACTGGTGGGTGCGGCGCTGCTCGATGTCATGGTCGAACCCGCCGGCGGCCAGCACCACTCCCCGCCGGGCGATCACCGTCACCTCATGGCCTTCCTGCTCCAGCACAGCGCCGGTGACCCGGTCTCCGTCGGTGATCAGGCGGCGCAGCGCGGTCCGCGTCCACACCGGGATTCCGGCGCGCAGTACCCCGGCGTACAGGCCGGCGGCCAGCGCCTGTCCGCCGGCGGCGTACTCGCGGCCGATCAGTTTTCCGCCGAGGCCCTGCGCCGCGCGCTTCGCGATGCGCGGGACGCCGGAGCGCGGCAGGCGGGCCACCAGGTTCATCCACCGGTAGTCGGCGCCGGTGATCGGCATCGGCACGGGCGACTCCATCACGGACGGACGCAACCGGGCCCGCTCTCTGCCCAGTACGGACAGGTCGAAGGGGCGGCATTCGCAGGTACGGCCGACGGCGGAGCCGCCGGGCAGTTCCGGGTGGTAGTCGGCGTAGCCGCGGGCCCAGAAGAAGCGCATCGGGGTGACTCGCCGCAACATTCGCAGGGTTTCCTCGCCGTGCTCGAGGAAGCTGTTCCACCGCTCCTCCACGGTGCTCGTGCCGACCACGGACTGCAAGTAGGTACGGGCGCGTTCGGCGGTGTCGCCGGCACCCTCGGCGGCCAGCAGGGAGCTGGCAGGGATCCAGAAGGCACCGCCGGAGCGGGCCGTGGAACCGCCGACGTACTCGGTCTTTTCCACGATCAGGGTACTGAGACCCGCTTCGTGCCCGGCGAGGGCGGCGGCCATGCCGGTGCCCGCGCCGACGACCAACAGATCGACGGTGGTGCGGTCGACGGCCGGAACGAGAGTCAGTACGTTGTCGGGCATGGCGGTCTCCTCGTGGTGCTGCTGCACGGTGCGGCGAGTGTCGTACGGGACGGGACGGGTCGGAAAGTGCCGGTCCCGGTGTACGGGACAGGAGTGCCCTGACGCCGCCTTCGGCGTGACCGGAAGTCCTCGAATGACGCTCACGCGCTGAACGGGAAGGTGATCTCGACCACGGTGCCGAGCCCGGGCGTGCTGTCGAGACGTACGCGGGCGTGGTGGAGCTCTGCGATGGCGGCGACGATGGACAGGCCGAGACCGGTGCCGCCGACCGCACGGCTGCGACCCTTGTCCGCGCGGTAGAAGCGGTCGAAGACATGGGCTTGCGATTCCTGGGGGATACCCTGCCCCTGGTCTTCGACCCTGAGCGTCGCCGAGTCGGAGGTGGCCGTCAGCTCGACGCCGCAGAAGGCCTCGGGAGAGGTGTGCATGCGGACGTTGCCGAGAAGGTTTGCCACCAGGCTGCGGAGCTGCGCCGCGTCGCCCAGCACCATCACCCCGTCCTCGATGTGGACGCTGCGGGGGCGGTCCGGCTCCACAGCCGCGGCGTCCTGACAGGATTCGGCGACCACACGACTGAGGTCGACGCGTTCACGTTCTGATGGGTCCTCCTCGTCGAAGCGGGCCAGCATGAGAAGGGATTCGACCAGCCGAGTCATGCGATGGACCTCGGAGAGCATGCGGTCGATGGCCGTGTCGACCGCGGCGGTGTCCATCAGGGCTCCGTGCTGGTAGAGCTCCGCGTAGCCGCGCAGGGACTGCAACGGGGTGCGCAGTTCATGGGAGGCGTTCGCGACGAACTGGCGCATGCGTTCCTCGGACGCCTCGCGTGCGGTGAGTGCGGCCTGGATCTGGTCAAGCATGCGGTTGAGCGCCACGGCGAGCCGACCGACCTCGGTGGCAGGGGCGGTGGTGGCTTCCGTGACGCGACACGAAAGGTCGCCCGCCGCGATGGAGTCGGCCGTGGCCGCCGCGTGCTCCAGTGGGCGCAGCTCACGTCGTACGACGGCAGTGGTAGCCGTCGCCACGATGAGCAGTCCGGCCACTTCGACGATCACGATCGCCGCGGCGTCCCCGCCCGTGCCGAACCACGTGAACGCGGTGGCGGCCATCGCGCACGCGCACAAGGCGGTCACGACCGCGCTGAGCCGGGTGTACAGAGGCCGCCTCAGCATCGCGGTTCTCGAATGCTGTAGCCGACGCCGCGCTGGGTGTGGATCAACGGTGGTCCCAGCGGATCGGTCTTGCGCCGGAGGTAGCTGATGTAGGTGGCGACGATGGTGTCGTCGCCGTTGAAGTCATAGGACCACACGTGGTCCAGGAGTTGGGACCGTGTCACGACGCGCCCCTGGTGGAGCATCAGGTAGCGCAGCAGACGGAATTCGGTGGGCGACAGATCCAGCGGTACCCCGGCGCGCTGCACGGTGTAGGCGACCGTATCGAGTTCCAGGTCGGCGACACGCAGCACTGGATCGCTGAGCTCCTGGTGCCGGGTGCGGCGCAGCACGGCGGTGATGCGGGCAGCGACCTCGTCGAGCCCGAACGGTTTCGTGACGTAGTCGTCCCCACCTGCGGTCAGTCCTTTGATCAGGTCCTTCCGGGTGTCGCGGGCCGTGAGGAAGACGACGGCGAATGGCAGGCCGTCCTGGCGTAGACGCCGCATCACCTCGAAGCCGTCGCCGTCGGGCAGCATCACGTCAAGCAGGATGAGCTCGGGGAGGAAGGAGCGGGCTGTGGCGAGCGCCTCGGAGACGGTGGCGGCGGTACGGACGTCGTAGCCGAGAAACCGCAGGAAGCGGCTGACGGTGTCGAGGATCGCTGGTTCGTCGTCGACCACCAGCAGCCGGCCGTACTGTGCCGGGGGCGCTCCGGTGTCCGTAGAGATCTGCTCCGTCATCCGTGTGTCTTTCCTGTCGCGTGAGGTCGGTCTTCTTCGAGCTTGTCCGATCGGCGAGCGGTGTTCCATGGGAGTTCCGTGTGAAGACCGGCCTGAGAGGCCCGTTGCGCCGAGTACCCGCGAGTCACCGACCTAGCGTGGAGTACGCCCCGCATCGGGGGCAGCAGCGCATCGGCCTCCTGCCCAGCCGCAAGCGCGCCCTCGTTCTCTGACATTCCAGGAGTCTTCGCGTGTCCACCTTCCTGTATCGCCTGGGCCGTTTCGCCTATCGGCACAAATGGCCCGTCATCGGTGCCTGGCTCGCCGTGCTGCTGGTGGCGGGTATAGCCGCGCTGGGCCTTATGAAGCCGTTCAGCTCGTCCACCTCCATCCCGGGGACGGAGGCGCAGCGCACCCTGGACGTGATGGAGAAGCAGTTCCCGTCCGACGACGGCAACGTGACCGGCAAGATCGTCTTCCGGGCTCCTGATGGACAGAAGATCACCGCGGGCGGTCCCGCGGAGGCTGTCGCCGACATGACCCGGGACGCAGGACGCGCGCCCGGCGTGGAAGCGGCTACGGCTCCTTCCGCCGAGACGGGTACGGTCTCGGCCGACGGCCGTACCGGCATAGCTCAGATCACCTTCGCTGCCGACAAGGCGGACGAGATCTCGGATGCCACGAAGCAGGAGATCGAGACGGCAGCCGGCGAGGGCCGCGCGGCAGGGCTGAGTGTCGAGCTCGGCGGTGACGCTTTCGCTCCCGAGCTCAAGGTCCTCGGCCCCATGGAAGCCGTCGGCGTCCTGATCGCTCTGGGCTTCCTGGTCTTCGTCTTCCGCACCCTGCGAGGCGCGATCATCCCCGTGGCCACTGCTCTCGTCGGCGTCGCCATCGGAGTGCTGTCCCTGCTGGCCATGACCAGCGTGATCACCATGGACAGCACCTCGATCATCCTGGCCGTGATGCTGGGTCTTGCCGTGGGCATCGACTACGCGCTGTTCATCGTCTCCCGCCACCAGACCCAGGTCAGGCAAGGTATGGACCCGGAGGAGTCCGCCGGGCTGGCGACCGGTACAGCCGGCGGGGCCGTGGTCTTCGCCGGTGCCACCGTGGTGATCGCCCTGGCGGCGCTCGCGGTCGTGAACATTCCCTTCCTCACGGTCATGGGCCTGGGTGCGGCCGCCACCGTGGTCGTGTCCGTCCTGATCGCCGTCACCCTGCTGCCGGCCGTGCTGGGGCTCATGGGCGCCAAGATAGCCACCAGCACCGTGCCCGTCCTGCGCCGGTCGGCCCAGGGCACACAGCGCCGGGTGACCGCTTCGGGGCACGCCGCCCCTGGGCAGCGATGGGCGTCGCTGGTCGCCCGCCGGCGATGGATGGTGCTGGTCACGTGCGTACTCGGCCTCGGCATCATGGCTGTCCCGGCGGCGGACCTGCGGCTCGGACTGGGCGGTGGGGCGGACCCGCACAGCTCCGCGGGCCGCGCGCAGGCCCTCATCGACGAGGGCTTCGGCCCCGGCTACAGCGGCACCCTGGTCGTCCTCACCCAGGGGCAGGACAAGACCGCCGTCATGTCGGCCGCGACCGACCTCGCCTCCCAGGTGAAGCAGCTGCCGGACGTGTCCGCGGTCTCCCCTCCCGTACCGGCTCCTTCCGGTGACGCCGCCCTGGTCAACGTCACCCCCTCCAGCGGTCCGGAATCGGAGGCCACCAAGGACCTCCTGGCCGAGATCCGCGAGGTTCGTGGTGGCATCGAGCAGCGCACCGACACGACCCTGAACGTCACCGGCACTTCCGCCGTCAACATCGACGTGGCCGACAAGCTCTCCTCCGCTCTCCCCCTGTACTGCCTGCTGGTGATGGGGCTGGCCCTGGTGCTGCTGATCGTCGTCTTCCGCGCCATCGCCGTCCCGCTCAAGGCCGCCCTGGGCTTCATGCTCTCCCTGGCCGCTTCCCTGGGGGCGCTGGTCGCGGTCTTCCAGTGGGGTTGGCTGTCCGATCTGCTCGGCATCACCCAGACCGGCCCGGTGCTCAGCTTCCTGCCCATGCTGCTGGTGGGCATTCTGTTCGGACTGGCCATGGACTACGAGGTCTTCCTCGTTTCCCGCATGCGCGAGGAGTACAAGCACGGCAAGCCGCCGACCGAGGCGATGGTCCGCGGGTTCGGGCACAGCTCGCAGGTGGTCACCGCCGCGGCCCTCATCATGATCGCTATCTTCGCGTCCTTCGTCTTCGCCGAGCTGCAGGTGATCAAGGGCATGGGCTTCGCGCTCGCCGTCGGAGTCCTGCTGGACGCTTTCGTGGTCCGTATGACCCTGGTGCCCGCGGTCATGGCCATCCTCGGACACAAGGCCTGGTGGCTGCCCCGTATTCTCCAGCGATGGCTGCCCGAGGTGGACATCGAGGGTGAACGCCTGGCTCAGCTGCACACCGCGCCCCACCGGCCTGACGAACCGCACCTCGCCCGGCAGCCCACTTCGGTCGGTGCCCACCGCACCTCCACAGAGGAGTGACGAAACCGTCCGCTTGAACACGCTCCCCCCCGCGGGCCCTCGATGGGCCGCCCGCGGGGGCAAGTGCGTCTTCCCCGTCGAACTCAGGCCCGGGCGACCGGCAGGGTGCTGCGGCCGTTGACGACCCGAAGACGTCTTTCGACCTCGGCGGCCGCGGAATCCTCGAACGAGGTCTCGTGATCGAGGATCGTGCGCAGCATGCTTCGGGCACTGAACTCGATGTCGAAGTCGATGGACGTGATGGCGGGCGTGGCGATGCGGGCGAGAGGGGAGTTGTCGACCCCGATGATCCCCACGTCGTCGGGAATGTTCCGTCCGAGCTGCTGGGCGGCTCCGAGAACGGCCAGTGCCACCTCGTCGTTGTAGGCAGCGATCCCGACGGGAACGTCGGGCAACTGCGCCAGGGAACCGACCGATCCTTCCTGAGTGAGGTCGACGTGCAGCGTCGGAAGGACGTGGAGACCGTTGCGCAGGCTCCATTCGTGAACGCCTGCTGCCCTCGGAGAGGCGAACCGGTGTTCGCGCGCGTCCACCGCTATGGCGGCGACGATCGTCCGGTATCCGCAGGTGGCCAGGTGTTTCGCCTGTCGCTGACCGATCGCGGTGTCCAGGTGCTCCTGCGATGCACGTGATTGCTCCACGACGAGCGCACCATGGCGTTGCAGTCGCCTGCGGTCGGACTCCTCCAGCGGCGCGAGGCTGACGACGGCGTACGGCCGAAGGCCGAGTACAGCATCCTCGATCGGTTCTGCCGCGGTCGCGAGACGGAGCAGATTCACGTAGCCCTCCCGTTCGAGCCCGCTGGTCAGCACGTCGAGGAAGTCCCGCAGTCGGGGTCCGAACGTGATGTTGGGCACCAGGGTGATCACGATGTCACTCGTGCCTCGTGCCAGCGTCCGCGCCGCAGTCGAAGGACGGTATCCCAGACCCTCCGCGGCTTCCCTCACCCGGGCGGCCGTCTCCGGCGAGAAGCGGTCTCCATGGCCATTGAGAACCTGGCTCACCGTCGACCGTGAGACCCCCGCGCGCGCCGCCACATCCTTGCTGCTTGTCATTGATCCTCGCCTCCCGCAGCACGTTAACACGGGACAATCCATAGTTCATTAACGCGAAGCAACGCATGGTTACACCTCGCTGACCTGCCAATTTAACAAGTAAGCAACTTGAGTATTGACGCGAGACAACCGGAGTGTTGTCCTTCTCCGTACGCGCTCCGCGTAGCCACCGAGGTGAAGTGAGGCAGAAATTGACCAGGCCCGATCCGGTCGGCCGAACCACGGAGATTCCGCTCGCAACGTGGGAGTTTCGGCGAGACTCCTCAGCGGAGAGCACCGCGGTGCGGCTGCCGCACGACGCGATGATCGGCGAGAAGCGGGGGCCGTCCAGCCCTGGTGGCGCCGATGCGGGCTGGTTCTTCGGCGGGAAGTACGAGTACCGCACCACTTGGGCGGCCGGCTCCGAGGAGGGCCTTCTCGCAGCCATCAGGTTCGAAGGTGTACAGGGTGACGCGGACGTCTACGTCAACGAACAGTTCGTGGGACGGGTCAGAGGCGGGTACACCGAGAGGGAGCTGTCCGTTCAGGACGCGGTCAGGTGGGGGGCCGACAACGACATCCGGGTCGAGGTCGACAACAGCGATCAGCCCAATAGCCGCTGGTACTCCGGCTCCGGCCTCTACCGGCCCGCGTACGTGGTGCTGCGCCCGCCGGTTCACTTCGCCGATGACGGGCTGCGATTGCGTACCCTCGCCATCGGTACGGACGCGCACGTCCAGGTTGCCTACGAGGTGACGAATCCGTCCTCGGACGAGCTCTCGGTGACCGTGGAGCTGTGGGACGGCACCGTCAGGGCGGCCTCCGCAACGGGACTCCCCGCCACCGGGGTGGCCACGATGGTGGTCGGCCGGCCGAGGCCGTGGTCGGCCGACGCCCCTCATCGGTATCGGCTCATCGCCCGGGTGGAGCGCGACGGTGAAGTCATCGATGAGCGGCGTGAGTGGGTCGGGTTGCGCACCGTCGCTGTCGACGCACAGCAGGGGTTGCGAATCAACGGCCACACGGTACTGCTCCGGGGCGCGTGCATCCATCACGACAACGGGATCCTCGGCGCCGCCACGCACCGCAGTGCGGAGTTCCGCCGGGTGCGGATCCTGAAGGAGGCCGGGTTCAACGCCATCCGCAGCGCACACAACCCGATGTCCCGCCACCTGTTGGACGCCTGCGACGAGTTGGGCATGTATGTGGTCGACGAGTTCGCCGACTACTGGTTCGTCAAGAAGACCGCCCATGATCACGCGGACCGGTTCCGCGACACGTGGCGGGAGGACGCGGCGACCTTGATCGGGAAGGACCGCAACCGGCCCAGCGTGGTGATGTACGCGATCGGCAACGAGATTCCCGAGACCGCGACTCCTGAGGGTGTCGAACTCGCCCGCGAGATCACGGGCTACTTCCACGCCGCGGACCCCGGCCGGCCGGTCACCGTCGCCGTGAACATCTTCCTCAACGTCCTGGTTTCCCTGGGCGCCTCCCCCTACAAGCCGGGGAAGACCGCGAACGTCACGTCGGACAAGCAGACGTCGATGGCGGGCAGCACGGAGGCGAACAGGATGGTCAACCAGATCGGTCGGATGATGAACCTCGTGTCGCGGCTGCGCCGGGCCGACAAGGCCAGCCGAGACGTGTTCGGGGTGGTGGACGTCGCGGGCTACAACTACGGCCTCGCCCGCTACCGCCAGGACGTGAAGGCGTACCCGGACCGTGTCATTCTCGGCACCGAGACCCTCCCCGGGGATGTGGCCCGGGCGTGGTCCCTGGTCGAAACCCATCCCGCAGTCATCGGCGACTTCGTCTGGGCGGGCTGGGAGTACCTCGGCGAAGCGGGTGTCGGCGTGTGGGTGCCGGGGAAGCGCGCGGGCCTGTCGAAGCCGTATCCCTACATCATCGCTGGGCCCGGCATGATTGATCTGACCGGGCGCCCTGACACGTCGCTGCGTCTCGCGCAGGCGGCGTGGGGGTCCTTGCAAGAACCGGCCATCGCTGTCCGCCCGGTCGACCGGAGCGGACAGCCCGTGGTGCGCTCGGCGTGGCGCAGCACAGACGCGGTCGAGAGCTGGTCATGGCGTGGCTGCGAAGGCCGGTCGGCGGAAATCGAGGTGTACTCGGCCGACGAGGAGATCGAGCTGCTCCTGAACGGTCGTTCCCTCGGTCGCCGCAAGGCCGGCGCCCGGCGCGGATTCCGCGCCCGCTTCAGGACGTCGTACGAGCCGGGTGAACTGGTGGCCATCGGCTATCGGGGCGGAGCCATGGCGAGTCGCAGCATGTTGTGCTCCTCCTCGGGGCCGCTCAGCCTTCGGCTGGCGACGGAGCATCGGGTTCTGGTCGGTGACGACCTCGCGTTCATCACCGTCGCGGTCACGGACGCGGACGGCGTCGTGGAGATGCTTGCCGACGATCAAGTCACGCTCGAGATCAGCGGGCCGGCCGAACTCATCGCCTTCGGCACCTCTGCTCCGGCCACGGAGGAGTCCTTTGTAGAAGCCACGTGCACCACCTACCGGGGCCGCGCGTTGGCGGTGCTGAGGCCCACCGGAGATGGCGGCGTCATAAGTCTCCTCGCCCGCTCTGCCGTGCACGGCGAGGCCGAGATCGAGCTCACTGCCGCGCGCGAGGACGCGCATGGCGGAACGTCAGGGGAAGCATCCGAGGCCGGGCTCCTGCCTGCCGCGATGTCAGCGCTGGAAGCCGGATAGTACCGACCCCGCGCTCCTCCTCGACCGAAAATGGAGTCCTGTCATGTCTTCTGCCCTACCGTCTCAGCAACCCGTGGCCGGAGTTGGCCTCGACGAGGATCTGAATCCGCCCGTCGACGCGGATGCCACCGAGCCCAGTGAGCCGCCGCGCGTATCGGCATGGTTCATCTCCGTCTACACGCTGACCATGTTCGGCGCGAACCTCACCATGCTCGCGCCGATGCTGTTCGGCCTGGCATACAAGATCCAGCTGGTCGACCCGGGGAGCAAGGAGTCGAGCCTGGGGCTCGTGGTCGGCATCGGCGCCCTGTTCAACATCGTGGTCACCCCGCTCGCAGGGGTGCTCACGGACCGGACGAGGAGCCGCTGGGGCCGCCGACGGCCATGGGTCGCTGCGGGCATCGTCATCTGTGCGGCGGCCGGGGCCGCCATCGCGCTCACCTCGACCGTCCTGGCCATCGCCGTCGCCTGGGTCGTCTACATCATCGGTCTCGCCGCGATCCTGAGCGCACTGACTCCCGTGATAGCGGACCAGGTTCCCGAGTCACAGCGCGGCAAAGTGGGTGCGTTCACCGGAGTCTCCGTGCAGTTGGCCGGCGTTGCCGCGAGCCTCGTGGGCAGCGCCATGACCGACCACCTGCTGCTGATGTTCCTGTCTCCGGTCGCTGTCCTCGTCGTCGCGTTCATGTTCTACGTCTTCGCCATCCCGGATCGGCCCTCATCGAGTTCGGTGGATCACGGTCCCCTCTCCGCCGTCTTCAAGCAGCTGGTGTTCGACCCCCGTAAGCACCGCGACTTCGCACTCGTCTGGCTGGGCCGATTCCTGCTGCAGGTCGGGATGACCTTTTTCAGCACCTACCAGCTCTACTTCCTCCTGGACCAGATCGGTCTGGCCCCGAAGGACGCCGGTCAGAAGCTGGCCCTGGTCGGTGGGATCGGTATCGTCGTCACCACTGGCTTCGCGGTCGTCGGAGGGCTACTCTCCGATCGACTGCGGCGGCGCAAGCCCTTCATGTATGTCGCTTCCGCCCTCGCAACAGCCGGTCTGACCGTGATGGCCTTCGCGCCCAACGTGGTCTGCTACGCGATCGCGACGCTCCTCATCCTCGCCGCCGCAGGCTTGTTCGGTTCCGTCGACCTCGCCCTGGCCAGCGACGTCGTACCTGACCGTGCCGAGGCGGGCCGGTGGATGTCGATCCTCAACGTGGCCGGCTACATCCCCTCAGCGGTGGCTCCCGTCGCGGCACCGCTGATCCTGATGACCGGCGGCGGACAGAACTACACGGCCCTTTACCTGACAGCGGCCTTCATCGCCACCGGCGCCGGCATCACCGCCTGGCGGGTGCAGAGCGTCCAGTGAGCCGAATGTTCCGAACCTGAGAGGGCCGGGATCCGTGACGGTGCCCGATTCCTTTCGCCACGACGCATACAAGGAGCAGTACTCATGCCCGAACTTTTCTCCGACGACTTCCTGTGGGGCGCTTCGACCGCCGCTCACCAGGTGGAAGGCAACAACGTCAACAGCGACTGGTGGCTGATAGAACAGGGGCCGTACGGGCTCCAGCGCAGCGGCGACGGCCTCGACTCCTACCACCGCTTCGCCGAGGACATGCAGCTCCTCGCCGATGCCGGACTGAACGCCTACCGGTTCAGCATCGAATGGGCCCGCGTCGAACCTTCCCCCGGCGAATTCTCCCGCGCTGAACTCGCCCACTACCGTCGGATGATCGACACCGCGAAGGGCCTTGGGTTGACACCAGTGGTGACGCTGCACCACTTCACCCACCCGACCTGGTTCGAAGAGCAGGGGGCCTGGCTCAGTGACGACGCCGTGGGAGCGTTCGTCCGCTACGTCGAGTTCACGGCACAGATACTGCACGACGTTGATTGGGTATGCACCATCAACGAACCGAACATGGTTGCGGTCATGCACGGAATGCGAGTCCGCGCAGCACGCGGCGAGCAGATCGACCCGGCGGTGCTCGCCTCCCCCGACGAGTCCATCGGACGCATGCTGATCGCCGCGCACCGGGCAGCCGTGCCCGTCTTGCGAGAGGCGACCGGCGCGAAGATCGGGATGACTGTCTCCGCCCAGGCTCAGGAAGCCGCCCCCGGCGCGGAGCAGAAGCTCGCCGAGGTGCGCTACCTGTGGGAGGACATGTACCTGGAGGGCTGCCGCGGGGACGACTTCGTCGGGATCCAGGCGTACAGCACCCAGACCGTCGACAAGAATGGGCTGGTCCCGCACGAGCCCAGCCCTGACAACACCCTGGTGGGACTGCCTTACCGGCCGGACGCCCTGGGCATCGCGGTCCGCCACGCGCACCAGCTCCTGGACGGCATGCCGATCCTGGTAACGGAGAACGGAATCGCGACCGGCGACGACGAACGGCGCATCGCCTACACCTCCCAGGCGCTGCGCCACCTGGGTGACGCGATGGACGAGGGTGTGAACGTGCTCGGCTACCTGCACTGGTCCGCCCTGGACAACTTCGAGTGGGGCCACTGGGAGCCCACCTTCGGGCTGATCGCCGTCGACCGGCAAACGTTCGTCCGTACCCCCAAGCCCAGCCTCGCCTGGCTTGGGGCGATTGCCCGCAAGCGCACGCTGACCTGATCGGACGGCCCGGTGCCACCGTGACGGGCATCGGCCAGTCGCCCCCCCTCCTCAGTCGGCCGTTCTCATCGCCGGAACGGCCGGCTGCGGAAATCCGAGTTCCCCGATCCTTATTCGCCCAGAGGGAGAATCCATGGAGATCAAGAGCAACGTGTTCGTCGTCACGGGGGGTGGCAACGGAATCGGTAGGCGAGTCACACTCGAACTGCTTTCCCGCGGTGCACGAGTGGCGGCGGTCGATCTCAGCCTCGACGGCCTTGAGGAAACCCGTTCTCTGGCCTGTCCGAACGATCACCGACTCACCACCCACGTCCTCGACGTGGGCGATAACGCCGCCGTTCAGGGGCTTCCCGACATCGTGCTCGAAGCCCACAAGCAGGTTGACGGAGTCATCAATGTCGCAGGCATCATTCATCGGTTCGTCCCGCTCGCCGAGCTGTCACGGGACGAGCTGGAGCGTATTGTCAATGTGAATTTCTGGGGGACCGTCAACACAGCTCTCGCGTTCCTGCCTGCTCTTCGATCGCGACCGGCTGCCAGTATTGTCAACATCTCCAGCTTGTCCGGACTGGTCGCGTTTGCCGGACAGGGCTTCTACGGAGCCACGAAGGGGGCCGTAAAGCAGTTCAGCGAGGGTCTTTACGAAGAGCTCATCGATACAAACGTGGCTGTCACCACTGTGTTTCCAGGAAATATCAGCACCAACATCAGCGGAAATTCCGGTGTGACGATGATCGACGTCGGTGACCGGAAGGTGCGCGCGACCACACCCGAAAGGACTGCCCGCGAGATCGTCGACGGCCTCGCGAAAGGTAGTTTCAGGGTGCTGATCGGCACAGACGCCCGTCTGCTCGACAGGCTGTGCCGGATTTCGCCGAAATGGGCCACTCGCATCATAGCCAAACAGATGAAGTCAGTGTTGTGATGGGTCTGCCGGTACCTCTCCACTGGGCCACGGGAAACGGTCCGTGCCCCGCCCCATGAGACGAGCGCGGTATCTAGCCGCAGGAAAGTGCCTAAGTCGATGACTGACTATACCGAATTGACCCCCCTCACCCTTGATGAGCAGCTCTCACTGCTGTCCGGAGAGAATTACTGGCAGACAAAGTCAGTGCCACGTGCGGGAATCGAATCTGTGCGGGTGGCCGACGGGACCAACGGGTTGCGGGTGGTCGCCGCGGGGGGCGGCGACAGCATCTTGGGCGAGAGCGTCCCGTCCACGTGCTTTCCCCCCGCGTCGACACTGGCCGCCAGTTGGGATGGCGAACTGTTGCGTGCGATCGGTGTGGCGGTCGGAGAGGAGGCTCGCGCACTCGGGGTAGGCGTGGTGCTCGGGCCGGGTCTGAACCTGAAGCGGCACCCGCTCGGCGGACGCAACTTCGAGTACTACTCGGAAGACCCGTTGCTGTCGGGCCGCCTGGCTGCGGCAACCGTGATGGGGATCCAGTCGACCGGCACCGGGGCTTGTCTGAAGCACTTCGCCATGAACAACCACGAGCGTCGCAAGAACCTCACTGACGTGATAGCCGACGAACGGACGAAGCGGGAACTGTACCTGCGCGGCTTCGAGATCGCCGTGAAGGAGTCCCACCCGCGCATGGTCATGTCCGCGTACAACAAGATCGACGGAGAATACTGCTCGGACGACCGTCGGCTCCTCACCGAGATCCTCCGGGACGAATGGGGGTTCGACGGAGCCGTCGTGAGCGACTGGGGAGCCGAGTCCGACCGCGTGAAGGGCATCACGGCTGGGATGGACCTGGAGATGCCGGGAGGCCTCGACCGGCGGGCGGAACTCCGCGCCGCGATCGAGGAGGGGCGGCTCGACTCCCAAGACGTCGCGCTCGCCGTCTCTCGGATTCTCGGACTCCAGGACCTCGCCCGAGCAACCACGCCGTCCGCGACCGCGCTTCGGCCCATGCGTGACCGACACGATGCGCTCGCGCGGCGGGCGGCGGCAGCGAGCACGGTGGTGCTGACCAACGACGGCATCCTTCCCCTGGCTCGCACCGCGCGTGTCGCGCTCATCGGCGCCTTCGGTCGGACCCCGAGGTTCCAGGGCGGCGGAAGCGCGTATGTGAACGCCGCCAAGGTGACCACCGCGTTCGACGCCTTGAAGGACGCGGAAGTAGAGGTCAGTTACGCGCCCGGCTACGACCCGATCACCGCGGAGCGCGACCACGCGCTGATCGACGAGGCGGTCGCCGCGGCGGAACGAGCAGATGTCGCCGTCGTCATGGTCGGTCTGCCGGAGATCTCCGAGAGCGAGGGCTACGACCGTAGCTCCATGTCGTTGCCGCCTCAGCACGACGAGCTCGTGCGTGCGGTGGTGCGGGCGAACCCACGGACGGTCGTTGTCGTCAGTGGCGGGTCACCGGTACTCATGCCCTGGCACGCCGAGGTCGCCGCGCTGTTGCACTGCTGTCTCGGGGGCCAGGCAAGCGGAGGCGCCGTTGCCGATGTGCTGCTGGGAACCGTCGAACCCGCTGGCCGGCTTGCGGAGACCTTTCCCGCGACACAGGCTGATGCCGGGTCCGACCCCTGGTTCCCCGGAGCCGCGGACCAGACGCAACATCGCGAAGGAATCTTCGTGGGCTACCGGCATGCGACCACTGCGGGCGTGCAACCCTTGTTCCCGTTCGGCCACGGCCTGGGATATGGCACGACGAAGTGGTCCGACGCCTCGATCGACGAGACGGAACTCGCCGGACAGGACGAGCTGACCATCTCGGTCACTGTCGAGAACACCGGGAACCGTGCGACCAGTGACCTCGTGCAGGTGTACGCGCACGACCGGAGTGGAGTCGTGCTGCGCCCGCGGCGGGAACTCGTGGGTTTCGTCCGGGTCGAGACGGATCCGGGCCGGAAGAAGCGCGTCGTGGTCCCCGTGGCCTCACGATCCCTCGCGTTCTGGGATGTACGAGTGAACGAATGGAGGCTGCCGAAAGGACGGATCGAGCTGGAGGTGGCACGCTCCAGCCAGCAGATCGAGGCCACTCTGTTCGTCGACATCGTCGACGGGGTCGAGGATTCGGCGGAACCGGCAGGGACATCACCGATAGCCGCTACCGATGCGGAGTTCGCCACCCGGCTCGGCCACGGGGTCCCCGCGCCCACGCCGCTGAGGCCGTTCCATCGCGACAGCGCCCTCGGAGACTTCGCGGCCGTGGGCATTGGGCGGCTCTTGCGCAAGATGGTCCTTCGCGGGGCGGAGGCGGCGGCCACCGACCATGTGCAACTGGCGATGGTCCGCGAAGTGACGAATGAGATGCCCCTGCGCCAGATCGTGCTCACCGGAGGCGGCCGGCTCTCCTGGAAGGCACTCGACGTGATGATCGCGATCGGAAACGGTCGTCCGCTCCGTGCGCTCCGGAAAGTACTCAGCCGTGGCTGACACCGGGTCCACGTGTAGCGGCCACATCTGCGACGGGCAGGGCGGCAGTTGTGGAGAGAGCGATGCACCAGAGCACGCGGCCCGGGGATGGGTACAGGACAGCGCAACGGCGCTCTTCCATCGCTCTTTCGGCGGTCAGTCGCCGTTTCAGTCAGCCACCCGCTGGCATTGAGACCCCTCGCATTCGTGCGCCCTAGTCACCAGAAAGGATCAAGGGTAATGAGTACCAACCCAATTCTGCCGGGCTTCTACCCGGACCCGTCCATCTGTCGTGTGGACGACACCTACTACCTTGCGACCTCCAGTTTCGAGTACTTCCCTGGAGTCCCGATATTCCGCAGTTCCGACTTGCTCAACTGGGAACAGGTCGGTAACGCGCTCGACCGGCCCGAGCAGCTCAGGGTCACCCGTGGTCTGGAGGCAGGCAGTACCGGTATCTACGCTCCGACGCTGCGGCACCACGACGGGGTCTTCTGGCTGGTGACCACCAACATGGCCGACTACGCCACGGGACACATCATTGTGCGGTCCACTGACCCCGCCAAGGGTTGGAGCGATCCTGTGCACACCCTGGGCACGATCGGTATCGACCCCGACCTGGCGTGGGACGAAGCCGGCGACTGCTACCTGACCTGGGCGCAGGGCGCGTCCGGGATTCAGCAGGCAGCCGTAGACCCCCTGACCGGCCGCCTGCTCTCCGAGCCACGGCTACTGTGGAGGGGAACGGGAATGGCGCATCCCGAGGCCCCGCATCTCTACCGTCGAGGCGACTGGTGGTACCTCGTCATCGCCGAGGGCGGAACCGAACGTGGCCACTGCGTTTCAGTGGCCCGCTCACGCTCGATCACCGGACCGTTCGAGCCGCACCCGGCCAACCCCGTTCTTTCGCACCGCAGCACCGATCACGTCGTACAGAACACCGGTCATGCCGATCTCGTCGAACTCCCCGACGGACGATGGGCGATGACCCACCTCGGTGTCCGGCCTCGCGGCAGCACCCCGCAGTTCCACGTCAACGGACGTGAGACCTTCCTGGCCGGCGTCGAATGGGCTGATGACTGGCCGGTCGTCATCGAGGACGCCTTCGAGGTGCCGCCGCAGCCAACCACTTTCTCGGACGACTTCGCCGCTCCCGGACTTCATCCCCGGTGGGTGTCACCCGGCATCGCCCCCAGCACGTTCGTCCGCCATGACGACACCACCGACAGCTGCGGCATCGTGCTCGCCGGTGGTCGCGCCCCCGAGTCCCGCGAAGCCGTGCACCTGCTCGCAGTGCGTACACGTGATGCCGAGTGGCAGGCCGAGGCGACCGTCCCGAAGGGTGACGTGGTGCTGGTGGTGCGAATCGACGACGGGCACTGGGCAGCGGTCGAACGGACCGGCAACACGGTGACCGCTCGCGCCGTCATCGGCCCGTGCGACCAGAAGCTCGCCTCTGCCACCGTGCGGGACTCCGACGTTCCGCTGGTCATCCGCGCCTTGGACACGTCGGACCGCCTCAGCCTGCACAACGGACCGGACCGTCTCGAACTCGGCTTCCAGGAGGACGGCCGCTTCCACTCCCTCACGCACGTCGACGGCCGCTACGTGTCCACAGAGGTCGCCGGCGGCTTCACCGGTCGCGTGGTCGGTGTGGAAGCACTTGGCGCCGAGGCGCTGCTCACCCGCTTCTCCTACACCTCTCCATTGCCGAGCCACCCCCAGCCGGCTACCTGACCCTGTCGACCCGGCCCGACGAGGACGCTTGACCGTACGACGGGGCCGACGTGCACGCCCATTACCCTGTGGTCCGAGTACGGATGCGACAGGACAGGGGGCAACGTGGCACGAATCCCCGAGGTGAGGCTGCCCGCCTCTCCCGCGTCGAAGAACCAGATTGCGCGGCGTGAGCGCATCCTGTCGGTTGCGGCAGAGCTGGGCGCCGAGGTGGCCTACGAACGTGTGCAGATGCAGGAGGTCGCCAAGGCCGCCGACGTCGCGCTCGGCACGCTCTACCGCTACTTCCCCTCCAAAGTGCACCTGTTCGCCGCGCTGTGGAAGTCGCACATCGTCGGCTTCGTCGAGGAGAACTGGCCAGAGCCCGATGACGACCCGGTGGCCACCGTCGGTGATCAGCTGGTGGCCCTGACCCGGTATTTGCTGGAGCGGCCCTTGCTGTCCTCGGCGATGGTGCAGGCCACCGCCGTCGACTACACCGTAAACCCCGACCACTACGTCCAGCACGCCGAGGACCGGCTGTGCCAGGTCGTGTTGCACACCCTCGGCCGGGACGCTCCCAGCCACGAGCAGGCCTGTGCCGTGCGCCTGCTCGCCTACAGCTGGTGGGGCGTCCTCGTGTCCGCTCTCAACCACCACACCCCCGAGGCGCAGGGCGAGGAAGAGTTGCGGCTCGCCGCCAGACTGCTGCTCACCGCCCTGTAGCCGACTTGGGCCCCTGTCCATACGCGGCCGTGCGCGATCCCGAGCGTGACCTCGCCCGGGAGTTCCTTGTTTCCGAATCCGTCTCTCCCCGTGGTCAGGCCGTCCTCGCCCTGGTCCCACTCAACGGAACCGCGAAACGAACGGGGGACGCGGCCTGCCTAGCGTGGGCGTGGGCCGCACTGCGACCGGGTCGGCAGCGGTTCACCGTCGAGACCCCCGACTTCCAGGAGACAGATCCCCATGGCGAGGCGTCATCCGATCATTCCGGCCACGCACCCCGCGGTGATCGAGGACTTCTACCGCCCCGACTGTCCGACTTCGTCGCACCCACCTTCCGCGGCTACCTGGCGGAGGAGGGGATCGTGCGTTTCGACGCCGGACATTTCGACAGCGGGAGCTGGCTGGGCTGCTCGATCGTGAACACACCGGTGTGGCTGCTGAGCGTGATGGCCAAGTCGGGCCTCTTCGGTAAATGGATGATCAAGACCGGACAGATGATCACCTACTTCTATGACTCCGATGTCGAGGGGGGTTTCACCTACTGGCCCGACGGCCCGGACCGTGCGCCGAAGCGGTTCGCCGCCCCGTTCCGCAACACCTGTGTCCTGTCTGACAACTCGTTGATGTATCACCGCCGGGAGAGCAACGGGCCGGCCCATCTCCGTGATTACCCCGACATTCGTCTGGAGTCCCGGCTTCATCACGAGGGAGACGATTGGGTGATCCGCAATGGTGAGCAGGAGATCGCCCGGTACGGCGACAAGGACATGCGCTCGCTGTTCCATTACACGGCGCTGGTCTTCGACGATCTGCCCGAGGCCCGCCGATACCTGGACCACACGGACGACCTGACCCACGAGAAGGTGCTCGGCATCCTGATGCACGACCTGAGGCGCAAGGGTGTTGCCTTTCGGGAACCGGATGATCCGATGACGGACGCCGGCTTCATCGCTCTGGTCAACAAGACTTATGCCATGGCTCCGGTGCAATACCCGGCCGAAGCACCGGTGGCCCGCCGCGCGGCGGCATGACCGACGAGCCGACTGCACTCGATCCGCGGGGCATCCACGGCGCCGGCCTTCACCATCTCGGCCCTCGCGCATCCGGGTCTGAACGGCCGCGAAGTCGCGTCGTGCGCCATGCCTGCGCCCGTGCCCTGACCTGCCCCCGGTGACCAGGGTGACATTCCCGTCGAGCCTGAACACGCTGTCTCCTTCGGTCGTTCGGTGCTTCAGAGTCAACAAATTCGTATTCCTAAATTGGATCCAATACGTTACGGTCGCGTTGAGAGGAGCACTGATGACGACCAGAACCCTGCGCCCTGCCGACGACTCAGCCCCTGCTCTGCGCACCTTGCGGCAGGAGGTCCGTCAGTTTCTCCGTGACGAGATCGAGGCCGGCGCGTTCGTACCCCGGGTCGACTCGTGGATGTCGGGCATCGACGGTGACTTCAGCCGCCGCCTCGCCGCCCGCGGCTGGGTCGGCATGACCATCCCCGAGGAGTACGGCGGCCGAGGGCGCTCACCCATGGAGCGCTTCGTGGTCACCGAGGAACTCCTCGCGCATGGTGCCCCAGTGGCGGCCCACTGGATCGCCGACCGCCAGATGGCTCCCTCCATCCTGAAGCACGGCACCGACGCGCAGCGCCGCCGCTACCTGCCCGCCATCGCGAACGCCGAGGCATTTTTCGCGATCGGCATGAGCGAACCCGACGCCGGATCCGATCTCGCCGCCGTCCGTACGCGGGCCGTACCGGACGGAAAGGGGTGGCGGATCAGCGGTACCAAGGTCTGGACGAGCGTGGCGCACGTGGCTCAGGCGATGATCGTCCTGGTACGCACGGACCCCGGCGAACGGCACGACGGACTGTCCCAGTTCGTCGTCGACCTGCCCAACCCGGGCGCAACCATCCGCCCGATCATCACCATCGACGGAGCACACCACTTCAACGAGGTGGTGTTCGACAACGCCTTCGTCGACGGTTCCGCCCTCCTCGGCCGCCGTGGCCGTGGCTGGGCCCAGGTGACGGCGGAACTCGCCTATGAGCGGTCGGGGCCGGAACGTGTCCTGAGTACCTACCCCCTGCTCGCCGCGTGGGCGCGCACGCTCCGTCCCGAGGACTCGGCGGCCCGTCTGGAATTGGGCCGCCTGCTGTCCCGGCTGATCGTCCTGCGCCGGCTCTCCCTCGCGGTGGCGGGCCGGCTCTCGGCGGGAGGCGCCCCCGCCACGGAGGCGGCGCTCGTCAAGGACCTTGGTACCACCTTCGAAGGAGACCTGGTCGAAGCGGTTCGCCGGTTCGCGAGGGTGCGTCCGGGTGACGCGTCCGACCCGCTCGGGCGACTGCTCGCGGACGGGGTGCTCCACGCCCCGGCGTTCACCCTGCGCGGGGGCACCAACGAGGTGCTCCGCTCCATCGTGGCGAAGGGGCTGTGACCATGCCCGACTACCCCGACGACCATCTAGACGACCTGTACGAGGCCGCCCGCTCGGTGGCTGCCTCGCACCAGGCGCCCGACGCCACCCCGTCTCCCGGACTCGACGGCGCCCTGTGGGGTGAACTGGAGAAGCTCGGTTTCACCGGGCTCACTGTCAGTGAAGAACGCGGTGGCACGGGCGGTGACCTCCTCGACGCTGCCACGGTGTCGCGCGCGCTCGGTACCGCGCGGGTTCCCTACGCGGACGCCGTCCTCGTCGCCGGGCCGGCACTGCGGCAGGCTGGACTGGACTTGCCGCGGGGTCCCTTGACGGCCGGCAGGCTCGAAGGCACCTGGGACGGCACGGTGCTGCATGGGACCGCGCACGGCGTCCCGTGGGCCAGGGACTGCGCCACGGCCGTGCTGATCACCGAGGGGCCGGTCGCCGCCCTCCACGTCGTATCCCCCGACGCGCCGGGGGTCGTGTGCCGTGGGGGAAACAACCTCGCCGGCGAGGCGCGCGACGAGCTGGTGCTCGACGGCGTGGTCCCGGTCGCCGGAGCCCGACTGACGGCCGAGCAGGCACGCGGATGGAGCGTGCGCGGTGCCGCGGCGCGGAGCGTCGCCATGGCAGGAGTCGCCGAGCTCGTCATGGACGTGACGCGTCGGTACGTCCAGGAACGTGAGCAGTTCGGCAGGCCGCTGAACAAGTTCCAGGTCGTACAGCACGCGCTGGCGCGGCTCGCGGCCGACAGCCTTGCCATGAGGATCGCGGCCGAGTCGGCCGTGATCGCACTGCGGGACGAGGACTACTCGGCCGAGCTGATCGTCGCGGCGGCCAAGGCCGAGGCGTCGGCCCTGGCGAGGCCGATTGCGGCTGCCGCACACCAGGCCCACGGCGCGATCGGTTTTACCCGCGAACACGTCCTGGGTGCTCTCACCACGCGTCTGTGGGCATGGAGGGAAGAACACGGGCACGAACTGGTCTGGCAGCAGAGGGTGAGTGACATCGCGGCCGGCGCGGACCTCTGGGAGCTCGTCACGGGCCTCACCGGTCGTGAATGGCCACCCACACCGACACGGGAGAAGACATGACTCATCCTGGCAAGACGATGGCCGGCGGACCGCGCGAGGAAGGAGGGTCACAGGTCCGGTTCACCGTGGAGGACGGCCTCGGCCATCTGGTGCTCGACAACCCGACCAGGAAGAACGCCATCACGCTGGACATGGCCGACCAAGTACTCGCCGCGTGCGACCGGGTGGAGGCGGACGAGTCAATCGCGGCGGTAGTGGTCTCCGGGACGGGCACGTACTTCTGTAGCGGCGCCGACACCCGCGACCTTGCCGTCTCGTCCAGCGACCCGGCCTCGCCCGAGGCCGTGGCCCGGACCTCGGCTGTCTATCAGTCGTTCGTCCGCGTCGGCAGCCTGCCGGTCCCCACCGTTGCCGCCGTCCGGGGCGGAGCCGTGGGCGCCGGGCTCAACTTGGCCTTGGCCGCGGACATCATGGTCGTGGCCGAGGACGCGGTCCTCGACAGCGGCTTTCTCGCCCGCGGCATCCACCCCGGGGGAGGCCACCTCCGTCTGCTCGGCAGGTCGCTCGGCTACCAGCAGGCCGTGGCCATGGCGGTCCTGGGGCTCGCGGTGAACGGGCGTCAGGCGGTCGATCTCGGCCTGGCCCTGCGAGCCTGCCCCCGCGACGAAGTAGTTGACGTCGCACTGGGCCTGTGCCGACTGGCGCTCCGTGACCCGCAACTCACCCGCAGGGTCAAGCACTCGGCGTCACTGGAGCTGGAAGAGCCCGGCCTCAGCTGGCCGGCGGCCGTGGAACTGGAGCGCGGAGTTCAGATGTGGTCGCTGGGCCGAAAGGGGCGCGCCGGCTGGGGCACCAAACCAGCGGCCCCCGAAATTCGGGAGTGACCGATGCCTCGAAGGACCTGCCTGATCGGATCCGATATCCTATCCACCCCCCGCATTCAGGATCGGAGACAACAGTGGCTGGTCCAAAGGCCGCCCCAGCTTTGGAGCGCGTGGTCGACGGAATGCGCCGCATGATCGTCTCTGGCGAACTGGTACCTGGCCAACAGGTCAGGCAGGAGCACATGGCCGAGCGGCTGGGCGTCAGCCGGCTGCCCGTGCGTGAGGCGCTGCGCCAGCTCACGGTCGAAGGCCTGGTGCGTCACACGCCGAACGTCGGATACATGGTGACCCGGTTGAACCAGGACGAGTTCGACCAGATCTACATCATGCGCAAGCTGCTGGAGGACGAGATCATCTCGCGGCTTCCCCGTGCGTCGGAGGAGCAGCTCGCCCATATCTCCCATCTCAACGACGAGGTCGCCCTGGCGGCCGAGGCGGTCGATCTGCCCCGCATGCGCGAGCGCAACACCGAGTTTCACTTCGCCGTCTTCGGACTGTCGGACCTTCGGCTGCTCATCGGGGAGGTGAAGCGGCTGTGGACGTGGGCCGCGCCGTACCACGCGGTGTATCTCTTCTCGGCCGAAAGCCGCAAGCACGTACTGGAAGAGCACGAGACGATGATCGCGGCTCTCCGGGACGGCGACAACGAGTTGCTGGCACGGACGATGGACCAGCACCGTCACGGCTCCGAGTCCCAGCTACGCGTACTCCTGAGCCCCGAAGGCGCCGCCGCGACTTAGCTGGACCCGGCCGGACGGGGAAGTCTCCTGACGTCTTCGCCGCTTGACTCAGTCGGGCGGCGCGGGCTCCTGCGTCGCGAACTGGGCGGCTTCCTGCGCCTCCTTGGCGTTCGCCGCCGTGCCCGATTGTGAGCCCGACCGGCCCGACGCGGCCCAGGGGCGAGGGGCAGCGAGCCACTCACGTATCCGTGGCCGGCCTTCGCCCGGCAACTGCGGAGGGGCCATGTCGGCGGGATCCGCTGCCGGAGTCTCGGAGAACAGCGCGGGAGAACGCGTGACCTGGAAGGTCCCCTCCTGTGCGTGGTGTATTTCCCGGAAAAGTCCCACGGCACGCAGATGGGGGTCCTCGAAGAGCTGATCGGTCGACCGCAGCTCCGTCGCCGGTATGTCCAGCTTCTCGAAGACCGCCAGGCATTCCTTGGTGGTGTGCCGGGCGACGAAGGCCCCGAGGCGTTCGTAGAGTTCCTCGATGTGCCGCATGCGGGCGGCGACCGTGCTGAACCGTTCGTCGTCGAGCAGATGCCCCATCCCCGCGTGGTCCAGGAACCGCCGCCAGTGGCCGTCGTGGTAGACCACCACGGCGATGAGGCCGTCGCTGGTCGCATGCGGCCGACGGTGGAGGAGGCGGTCGTAGCCAGTCGGCCCCTCCTCCGGGAGGAAGGCGTGACCGCCGAGCTGCTCCATCAGGGTCCAGGACGCCATGGTCTCGAACATCGGGATCTCGACCATTTGACCGACGCCCGTGCGGGTCCTGTGTAGCACGGCCGCCAGAACGGCAAGGGCAGCCATGACACCGACCGTCTTGTCCGCCAGGGGGGTCGCCATGTACGTGGGACGGGGCGACTGGCGGCTCTGGAGCCATGCCAAACCGCTCATCGCCTGGATTGTGTCGTCGTACGCAGGCCGGGACGCGTAGGGGCCGTTGCTGCCGTATCCCGAGATGGCAGCGTAGACGAGATGCGGGGCGGCTTCTTTGAGCGTCGTGTAGCCGATCCTCAGCCGCTCGGCGGCGTCGGAGCGCATGTTGTGCAGGACGACGTCGCAGGCGGAAACCAGACGCAGGAAGCGGTCGTAGTCGCTGTCGACCTTCAGGTCGAGAACGACAGCGGCCTTCCCGTGATTCGCGCCGACGAAGACGCTGGCCAGCCCCGGAGTGCGGATGGTTCCCAGCGACCGGGTCACGTCCAGGCCGGGCGCTTCGACCTTGATGACATCCGCTCCCAGGTCTGCGAGCAACTGACCGCAGTAGGGACCCGAGAACGTGGTGGACAGGTCGAGAACACGTAGTCCGGACAGGGGAGTGGTCATGAATGACTCCTGGGACTGCACGGCCGGGAAGTGATGCAGAATTGGATCCAAGAGGGAAGATAGACCATGGGGGTGGCTGTGGCCACCCTTTGCGGTGGAGCGGGCGAAGTGACGACTTGGGCGAGGCGATGTTCAGCTGCAGTGTCGCGGGTCGACTGCTGCAAGTCGGCTCGGTGTTGTCCGCGCCGTCGACATCGGCCCTCGCGCACCTGTCGACTGCGGGCCAGCGGCGCGTACGTGACCTCGGGAGCCGGACCGTGACTTACGGCGAGCGGGTCGTGATCCTTTACGCCCTCGCCGTCGGTGCCTGTGCCGGTGTCGACGATCTGGACCTGGTCTTCGAACGTAGTTTGCATGTGCTGCCCACGTTCGCGCTGACCCTTGTCCAGTGGGCCGCGGGCGTTCTGGGCGGTCCGGGTGTGGTCCCTTCAGTGCGGACGCACGCCGCTCGGCCGCAGCGACTGGCTGTGCGCCGCACGCTCCCGCCATCAGGCGCGCTCACCTGCTCTCGACGGGTGGCTGATGTCTTTGACTAGGGGAGTGCCGCTGTCTTCGACGTGACGGTCGAAAGTGAGTACTTCACCGCCGTTTGATGGAGCCTGTCTCGCCGGCGCTCACCCCGCCGACCTGGTGGAACTTGAGAGCCGATTCCATGCGCCGGTCCTGCCGGGGGTTGGGCATCTCTGCCTGGTCCGGAACCGGAGGGAGTGCGTCCTGCGAGGTCGGCCGGGTGCTCAAGCTGTGCTGAGTGGCGGCCTGATCCGTTTCGGGGCGTCCGTGGCAGTCATCGCCGCCCCATTGGAAACCTAGCAAGCGCTTGGTAGTGTGCGCGGCGTCGGGGGAGCCCAGTGGGCCCTGGATGTCCGCTACAGCGACGAGTGCCGCCAAACGGCGGTTCGGTTCCCTGGACGTCGCACCCCGCCCACAAGGCCGCCGACCACGAGGGCGGCGCGAGAAGGAGTGACGGTATGACCTCCACGACCCATCGCGCACTGCACACACCGCTGTGCGACCTGGTCGGTGTCCGGTACCCGGTCGTGCAGACCGGCATGGGATACGTCTCCGGGCCGGAGCTGACGGCCGCCACCTCCGCGGCCGGAGGGCTCGGCATCCTCGCCGGTGCCACCCTCACCCTCGACGAGAGCCGGGCCGCCGTCCGGGCGATACGGGAGCGAACCGACGCACCCTTCGGCGTCAACTTCCGCGGTGACGCCCCCGACGTGCTGGAACGCGGTGAACTCCTGGTCCGCGAAGGGGTGAAGGTCGCCTCCTTCGCGCTCGCCCCCAACGAGAAGGTCATCCGGAGGCTGAAGGAGTCGGGACTGATCGTCATCCCCTCGGTCGGCGCTCGCCGCCACGCCGAGAAGGTCCAGGCGTGGGGGGTCGACGCCGTCGTGGTCCAGGGCAGTGAAGGCGGCGGTCACACGGGTGCCGTCCCCACCTCCATCCTGGTGCCGCAGGTCGTCGACGCGGTGGACATCCCTGTCATCGCGGCCGGCGGGTTCCGCGACGGCCGGGGCCTGGTCGCCGCCCTCGCGCAGGGCGCGGTCGGCATCGCCATGGGCACCCGTTTCCTGCTCACCAGCGACTCGAAGGTCTCCGACGCCGTGAAACGCGAGTACCTGCGGCGCTCCGTCACCGACACCGTCGTCACCTCCGTCCTGGACGGCATCCCCCAGCGCGTGCTGCGCACCGAGCCGGTGGAACGGCTGCTCAACGAGAAGGCCGTCCCCCGCCTGGTCCGGTCCGTGCGGCACGCCGTCGCCTTCCGCAGGACCTCCGGCATCGCGTGGCGCGACATGATCCAGGAAGGCCTCGCCATGCGCCGCAGGCACGACCTCGGCTGGACCCAGGTCCTCATGGCGGCGAACACCCCGATGATGCTCCGAGCGAGCATGGTCGACGGCCGCGCCGACCTCGGCACCCTCGCCTCCGGGCAGATCGCCGGCGTCATCGAGGACCTGCCCAGCTGCGAGGAACTGATCCAGCGCATCCTCGCGGAGGCGGAGACCGCACTCGGCCGGCTGGCCGCCGACGTCCCGTCCGCGCCCGTACCCACCCCTGACCGGGTCTCGTCCTCCCAGGAGAACTGATGGGCACCGAAATGATCAGCGCCGACGTCGACGAGCACGGCATCGCCGAGGTCGTCATCGACCACCCACCGGTCAATGCCCTGCCGGTCGCAGGCTGGTACCGGCTTGCGGAGACGGTCACCCGGCTCGGGCAGGACAACGCCGTACGCGTGGTGCTGCTGCGCGCCGAGGGCCGCGGCTTCAACGCCGGCGTCGACATCAAGGAACTCCAGGCAGACCCCGGGAACGACGCCATCATCGGCGTCAACCGGGGCTGCTTCGCCGCGTTCGCCGCGATCTACGACTGCGCGGTACCCGTCGTCGCCGCCGTCAACGGCTTCTGCCTGGGTGGTGGCATCGGCCTGGTCGGCAACTCCGACATCATCGTCGCCGCGGAGGACGCCGTGTTCGGGCTGCCCGAGGTGGCACGCGGCGCACTCGGAGCAGCCACCCATCTGTCACGGCTGGTGCCCATGCACAAGGCCAGGGCCATGATGTACACGACCACCACCGCCACGGCCGCCGAACTGCACGCCTTCGGCTCCGTGTGGGACGTCGTCCCCGGCGACAAGCTGCACATGAGGGCCCGTGAGGTCGCCGCCGAGATCGCGGACAAGAACCCCACGGTGATCCGGGCCGCCAAGGAAGCCTTCAACGGCATCGACCTATGGGACGTCAAGCGCAGCTACCGCTATGAGCAGGGCTTCACCTTCGAGCTCAACCTCTCTGGCGTCGCCCACGAGGTCCGGGACACCTTCGGCAGCCGCCCGGACGGCGAGGAGTGACGATGGACCTCACCTGGAGCCCGGAGGACCAGGACTTCCGGCGGGAAGCCCGCGACTGGCTCGCCCGCAACGTGCCCCGCACGCCACTGCCGTCCGGTGACACCCGGGAGGGATTCGCGGCCCACCTCGAATGGGAGCACACGCTCCATGACGCCCGCTGGTCGGTCGTCTCCTGGCCCGAGGAGTACGGCGGCCGGGAAGCGTCCCTGTGGCAGTGGCTCATCCTCGAGGAGGAGTACTACCGCGCGGAGGCGCCGTCCCGCGTCACGCAGAACGGCATCTTCCTGCTGGCGCCGACCCTCTTCCAGTTCGGCACCCCCGAGCAGCAGCGGCGGATTCTGCCGCGGATGGCCGCGGCCCACGACCTGTGGGCGCAGGGCTGGTCGGAGCCGGGAGCGGGCAGCGATCTCGCGGGCATCCGCAGCCGGGCCGTACGGGACGAGGCGGCCGGCGGCTGGCGGCTGAGCGGGCAGAAGACCTGGACCACCCGCGGTTCTTTCTGCACCCACCTGTTCGGACTGTTCCGCACCGACCCGGAGGCGCAGCGGCACCGGGGCCTGACATACTTCCTGCTCCCCCTGGACGCCCCCGGCGTCACCGTGCGGGGCTTCGAACGGCTCGACGGCGACGAGGGGTTCGCCGACGTCTTCCTGGACGACGTGTTCGTCCCCGATGCCGATGTACTCGGTGGGGTGGGGGAGGGCTGGAAGGTGGCCATGGCCACCACCGGCTCCGAGCGGGGACTCACCCTGCGCTCACCGGGGCGGTTCCTGCAGGCCGCGGACCGACTGCTGGAACTGGCCCGCGGTGTCCCCGACGCGGCGGCGGAGCACCGGGACCGGGTGGTGCGAAGCTGGATCGACGCCCAGGCGTACCAGATGTTCACTCTCCAGCAGGTGACCTCCATCGTCGAGGGGCGGCCGACAGGCGCCGAGTCGAGCCTCAACAAGCTGTTCTGGTCGGAACTGGACATCCGGCTGCACGAGACGGCGGGTGAACTGCTCGGCCCCGAGGCCGAGGTGGACGGGCCCTGGAGCAGGGGCCACCTGTTCTCCCTCGCCGGCCCCATCTACGCCGGCACCAACGAGATCCAGCGCAACATCGTCGCCGAGCGCTTGCTCGGCCTGCCGAGGAGGTGATCCGGCCATGCGCTTCGCCGTAGCCGAAGGGGACGCGACGCTCGCCCAGGCGACCGCCGACGTCCTGGCCAGACAGGCCGGTGCCGACGACATCCGGGCCGGCTGGCCGAGTGGCCGTTCCGAGCGGGTCGACACCATCTGGCGCACGCTGGCCGACGTCGGCGTCACCGCCGCGCTGATACCCGAAGAGGACGGTGGCCTGGGCCTGGACGCCAACATGTTGCCTCCGCTCATGGAAGTGCTGGGCCACCACGGTTTGCCGGTCCCGGCCGCGGAGACCGTCGCCGTCGGTGCCCCGCTGCTCGCGGCGGCCGGCAGCAGCCACCTGACCGACGTTCTCGACGGAACCGCTCTGCTCACCGCGTCGTTCACCGAGGGTGCGCCGGTTCCCTTTGCCACGCGGGCAGATCTGTTCGTCCTGCGCGTGGCCGACCAACTGCTCCTGTGCTCACGCGACGAGGTGAGCGTCGAGCCGCTGGACTCGGTGGACGGCTCGCGCGCCCTGGGCCGGGTGACGGTGTCCCACGGACGGGGACAACCGCTCGCGGAGGGCACCGACACCATTGCGTTCCACTGGCGGCGTGGGGTACTGGCCACGGCGGGGCTCCTCGTCGGGATCGCCTTCCGCATGGTGGAGACGACCGTCGGCTACGTCCGCGAACGGCATCAGTTCGGGGTGCCGATCGGCTCCTTCCAGGCCGTCAAGCACGCGCTCGCCGATGCCGAGCTGGCCGTGCGCTTCGCCCGGCCCGCCGTCCTCGCCGCGGGATGGGCCGAAGCGACCGGCGACCCGGAGGCCGCGCCCCGCACCTCGATGGCCAAGGCGCTCGCCTCCGAGGCGGCCCGTCGGGCAGCCGGTACCGCACTCCAGTGCCACGGCGCCATCGGCTACACCACCGAGTACGACCTGCACCTCCACGCCAAGCGGGCCTGGGCGCTCGCGGCCGACTGGGGCGGCCCGGCGGAACACCGCGCGCTGATCGCCCAATGGCTCGGCCTGACCGTCACCGACCCGTCCGGCGGCCCCGCGACCGCGGCTGCCGCCGACACAGCCGAAGGAGTACCGACGTGACCGGAATCTGCGAGGACCGCGTGGTCGTGGTGACCGGCGCGGGACAGGGGCTGGGCCGCGAACACGCCCTTGCACTGGCGGCCGAGGGCGCCCGCGTGGTCGTGAACGACCTGGGCGAAGCGGCGAAGAACGTCGCCGAAGAGATCGGAGCGAACGGCGGAACCGCCGTCGCCGACCTCGGCGACGTCAGCGACTGGGCCTATGCCGAGGCGCTCGTGGCCAGGTCCGTCAGCGAGTTCGGCACGCTGGACGCGCTGGTGAACAACGCGGGCATCAACCGCGACCGAATGATGGTCTCCATGACCGAGGCCGAGTGGGACCAGGTCCTGCGCGTGAATCTCAAAGGCCACGCCGCGCCGCTGAAGTACGCGGCCGCCTACTGGCGGGAGCGCAGCAAGCAGGGACATCCGGTCGCCGCCAGGATCGTCAATACCAGCTCGGGCGCCGGCCTGATGGGCAGCGTCGGACAGGGCAACTACGGCGCCGCCAAGGCCGGCATCGCCGCGCTGACTGTGACCGCTGCCGCGGAACTCGCCCGCTACGGGGTCACCGTGAACGCGATCGCCCCGTCCGCGCGCACCCCCATGACCGAGGCCGTCGAGGCCTTCGCGGACAAGATGCGCGTCCCGGCGGAGGGCTTCGACGCGATGCACCCCGGCAATGTCTCGCCACTGGTGGTCTGGCTCGCGTCCGCCGACTCGGGTGACGTGACCGGCCGCGTATTCGAGGCCGAAGGCGGAGTCATCACCGTCGTCGACGGCTGGCAGCACGGTCCGCGCGAGGTCCGCGACCGCCGTTGGCACCCGGCCGAGATCGGGCCCGCCGTCCGGACCCTGGTCGACCGGGCCCGTGTCCCGGCCCCTGTCTACGGCGCCTGATCCGTATCAGCACCCGTACTGCGGGGCAACGAGACGTAAGGAAGCGGCCATGGCGCTCACAGTAGACATGTCGGGCAAGGTCGTCCTGGTCACAGGAGGGGCCAGAGGTGTCGGTGACGGCATCGTGGAGGTGTTCCTCGAAGCGGGCGCACACGTGGAGATCTGCGGACGCACACCGCCACCCGGCTCGCGGACAGAGCACGGCCGGTCCGCGTACTTCACCAAGGCCGACGTCCGCGAGCCGGAGCAGGTGACCGGATGGGTCGACGATGTCGTCCGGCGTCGCGGCAGGGTCGACGTCGCCGTCAACAACGCGGGTGGCGCGCCCTTCGCCGACTTCGTGGACGCCTCACCGCGTTTCCACCGCCGGATCACCGACCTCAACTTCCTTGCCGCGGTCTACGTCTGCCAGGCAGTGTTCCCGGTGATGGAGGCACAAGAAGAGGGGGGAGTGGTCCTCAACATCACCTCCATCAGCGCGCGCCGCCCCAGCCCCGGCTCCGCCGTCTACGGCGCCGCCAAGGCGGCCCTGGAGAGCCTCACCACCAGCCTCGCCATGGAGTGGGCGCCCAGGGTCCGGGTCAACGCGATCAGCTGCGGACTGGTGGCCACCCCCGGATCCACCGACCACTACGGTGACGCCGAGCAGACCGCCCGGATGGCGGGCACCATCCCGCGAGGCGTGTTCGCCCGCCCCCAGGAGATCGGCGCTGTATGCGTCATGCTCGCCTCCCCGCTCGCCGCGCACGTCAGCGGCGCCGTCCTCAACGTCGACGGCGGCGGCGAATGGCCCGCCTTCCTGCAGTACTCGCCGAACACCCGGATGCTCGCGACCAAGCGCGAAGCGTGAGAGGAAGACTCCCCATGCCTGAAGCTGTCATCGTCGCCGCGGCCCGCTCACCCATCGGCCGTGCCGGAAAGGGGTCGCTGAAGGATCTGCGCCCGGACGACCTCGGCGCGGACATCGTCCGAGCCGCACTCGCCCAGGTACCCGAGCTCGACCCGGCCCGGATCACCGACCTCATGGTGGGCTGCGCCCAGCCGGCCGGGGAGCAGGCCTACAACCTGGCCCGCATGATCGCGCTGCGCCTCGGCCTCGACGCCGTGCCCGGGACCACCGTGCATCGTTACTGCGCCTCGTCCCTGCAGAGCATCCGGATGGCCTTCCACGCCATCCGCTCGGGGGAGGGGGATGTCTTCGTCGCCGCCGGGGTGGAGATGGTCTCCCGGTTCACACAGGGTAAGTCCGACGGCATGCCGGACACCCGCAACCCGGTGTACGCCGACGCCGCCCGGCGCACCGAGGAGCGGGCCGCCGGAGGCGGCGCCGACTGGATGGACCCCCGGCTCACCGGGGGCCTCCCCGACGCCTACGTCTCGATGGGCGAGACCGCCGAGAACGTGGCCCGCATGTGCGGGGTGTCGAGGCGGGAGCAGGACGAGTTCGCGGTGCGCAGCCAGCGGGCGGCAGAGGCGGCTGACGCCCGCGGGTTCTGGAAACGGGACATCACCCCCGTCACCCTGCCGGACGGCACCGTGGTCGAGGCGGACGACGGGCCGCGCAAGGGCGTGACCCTGGAGAAGGTCTCGGCCCTCAAGCCGGTGTTCCGGCCCGACGGGACCGTCACCGCCGCCAACTGCTGCCCCCTCAACGACGGCGCTGCCGCGCTGGTGGTGATGAGCGACCGGCGGGCGGCCGAGCTGGGCCTGACCCCGATGGCCCGGATCGTCGCGACCGGGGTGTCTGCCCTCAGCCCGGAGATCATGGGCCTCGGCCCGGTGGAGGCGAGCCGTCAGGCACTCGACCACGCCGGCCTCACGATGGCGGACATCGGCCTGCTAGAGATCAACGAGGCATTCGCGGCCCAGGTGATTCCTTCTATCCGGCAGCTCGGTGCCGACCCGGGCAAGGTCAACGTCAACGGCGGTGCCATCGCCCTCGGACACCCCTTCGGGATGACGGGGGCACGGATGGCCACGACCCTGATCCACGCGTTGCAGGAACGCGACGAGCGGTACGGACTGGAGACCATGTGCGTGGCGGGCGGCCAGGGCATGGCACTGGTCCTGGAGAGGCTCGGCTGAACCCACCGTCTCCAGCCGCCGTGGTCCCGCCCCGAACGGGCGGGGCCACGGCGGCTGTTCAGGTCTAGGAGGCGTCGCGCAGGGCCGTCTTGAGGATCTTGCCGCTGGGATTGCGGGGAAGATCCGGGGTGAGGACGATCCGACGGGGCACCTTGAAGTTCGCGAGCCGGTCCGCGCAGAAGGCCACGAGCGCCTCCGCCGCGGGACTCGCCCCCCGGCGCGGTACCACATGGGCGCGCGGCACCGCCCCCATCCGGTCATCGGGAACGCCGATGACCGCGGCCTCCTGGACGTCGGGGTGGGAGCACAGGACGTTCTCCACCTCAGCGGGGTAGACGTTGAAACCACCCACCGTGATCACGTCCTTCAACCGGTCGGTGATCTTCAGACAGCCGTGCTCGTCCAGTCGGCCGACGTCCCCCGTACGAAACCAGCCCTCCGCGTCGAACGCTGCCCGGGTCGCCTCCTCGTCCTCGAAGTATCCGGACGTCACGAGTTCGCCGCGCAGAAGTATCTCGCCGTCCTCACCGAGGGCCATGTCCCGGCCGTCCGGACCGACCACCCGGATCTCCAGGCCCGGAACCGCGGGCCCGGTCGTCTCCGCCACGTGCTCGGGATCCTCCCCGGGCCGCGACCGCGTGGCTACCACGCACTCGGTCAGACCGTAGGCCTGCGCCACGGTCCGGAACCCCAACTCCTCGCGCATCCGCCGGAACAGCAGCGTCGGAACCGTCGCCGCTCCGCAGGTCGCGAAGCGCAGGGACGAGGTGTCGAACTCCTTGAACCGCGGGTGCCCCAACAGGGAGAGGAAGAGTGTGGGCGCGCCGGGAAGGACGGATATCCGTGCCGACCGGATCAGCTCCAGCACCTCCCCGGCCTCGAAGACCTGAACCGGGTGGACGGTGGCCCCGGCCGCGAAGGCGGCGATGAACCCCGCCTTGTAACCGAAGCTGTGGAAGAACGGGTTGACGATGCCGTACCGGTCGCCGGAGGTCATGGCAGCCCCATCGGCCCAGACCTGCCCTACGCCCACGGTCTGCCGGTGGGAGCTCATCACTCCCTTGGGTACGCCCGTGGTGCCCGAGGTGAACAGGATGTCGCAGATGTCGTCAGGGCCGACGGCCCGTGCGATCCGTGCCGCATGCTCCGGCGAAACCTGCTCAGCCAGACTCGTGAACGCCGGCCATGACAGGGCACCGGCCGACGGTGTTCCGGTACCGGCGTCGACCACCGTGCGCAGATGCGGCAACCCGGGCACCGGACCCGTCCCGGTGGCGTCGGCACTCCAGGACCGGGCCGCCGCGGTACGCAGCATGCCCCGGTAGTCGTTGCCGAGGAAGCCGTCGGCCAGGACCAGCGCCACGGCCCGGGACCGCGTCAGGATGTCCGCCGCCTCTTGGCCTCGGTAACGGGTGTTCATGGGTACGGCCACGGCGCCTGCCGACTGGGCTCCCAGCAATGCGAGGATGAACTCCAGTCGGTTCGGCAGCCAGACGGCCACCCGGTCACCGGGCCGCACGCCGGCGGCCGTGAAGGCACGGGCGGCCGTCTCGACCAGCCCGGCCAGCTGTCGGTAACCGACACGGTTGTCGCCGTCCACCACGGCCGGGTGGTCCCCGTATCGCCCGGCCGCCTCGGCAAGCAGACGGGGTACGGTCGACGCGGTCGTCGTCGTGCTCTTCACGGGCATCCTCCACGGAACCAAATGCTTGCTAGGTATGCTGGGCGCGGCGCATGCAGATCTGCGGGCCGGAAGGCCCCTGCTGGAAGGGACGTACGGACATGGGGGCACGTGGAGCCGGTCAGACCGCGGCCAGGAACGGTGGCTCCGGCGCGAAGACCGCCGTACGCAGCGGCTCGGACCGCCGGGCCGAACTGCTCCGGATCGCGGCGCGCCTGTTCGCCACGCACGGCTACACGCCCACCACGGTCCGGGACATCGCCGACGAGGCGGGCATCCTGTCGGGCAGTCTGTATCACCACTTCAGCTCCAAGGAGGCGATGCTCGACGAGATCCTGCGGGACTTCCTCGGCGGCCTGCTGGAGACTTTCACGGCTGTCGAGCAGGAACACGACGATCCCCAACGGGTGCTCGAGGAACTCGTCAAGCACGCCTTCGCCGCCATCAGGAACACCCCCGAGGCGGTCGCGCTCTACCAGAGCGAGGCCGCAGCACTGAGCGGGATCGCCGGCTTTGAGTACGTCGACCGGATCAGCAAGAAGATCGAGAAGATCTGGCTGCGCACTCTGACGGCCGGCCAGAAGACGGGGGCCTTCAGCGCCGGCCTCGACGTGAACCTGACCTATCGCTTCATCCGGGACACTGTGTGGTGCTCGGTCCGCTGGTACCGGCCGAGCGGCCGGTACCAGCCCGAGTCGGTCGCCGAGCAGTACCTGCGGCTCCTGTACGGCGGTCTGCTCGACGACTGAGTTTCCGTCCGGCGTGATCACGGGTTGGTGGGCACCTCGTGGTGCCTTAGCCCCGCCGGGTCGATCACCTCGCGGATGAGCCGCAACTCGTTCTCGTCGGGCACCCGGGTCACGGTGGCTCCGGTGGCGTCGAGGTCGAAGCCGGTGCTGTCGCGGACCTGGTCCACGGTGACACCCGGGTGCACGGAGCGGATCCGCAGCGCGCCGTCGTCGCCGTAATCGAGGACCGCGAGGTCGGTGATCACCACGCCGAGGTGGTGGAATCGCATCGACCGGTCGGATCGGCCGCGGGCCCGGTCGTTGCCCACTCCGCACACCACGTCGACCTTTTCGACGAAGACCCTGCGCGAATGCCGCTGGACCCAGTAGTCGGTGCGGTGGTTGACAGTGTTGCCTGGCGCGCCGCGGACACCGATGAGCTGCCGGTCGGGGCGCTTCCAGTCCCCGATGAGGGAGATGTTCTGGTTGCCGTACCGGTCGATCTGGCTGGCGCCCATCATGCTCTGCCGCCGACCGCTGGCCACGACGTCGAAGACCCGGCGGTAGGGTACCCAGCTCTCCACGACACCGCCCTCGGCGGCGGTCCGGCCCAGCGGCGGTGGTTCGCTCACGAAGAACGCCTCGCCGTCCGACAGAACGAGGTCGGGCGCGTGCGTCAGCCTGGCCAGCCGAGCTCCTACGGCGGGCACGACGCCCACGGCGTGGGCCAAGATCTCCCCGGCCCCCCGCCAGGCGTCTGCGCAGGCCGCGGCACAGACGTCCGCCCTGGTGATGTCCGTCATCGTTCCGTCTCCCCTTGACCGGCGGCCGCGGCATGGAACTCCGCGACGGCCTTGTGGTAGCCATGCTCGTCGTTGTCGAGGAACCTCGTCCGGAACCGGTCCCACTCGGCGGGATCCTTGGCCGAGGCCGCGTAGTGCTTCTGGAAGGGCTCGTCGCGCCGGTAGTCGGGCTCGCACGAGGTGAAGTGGGCGCCGTGCGGCGTCTCGACGACGCCGTTGACGAACATGCGGCTGACCAGCAGCGACTGAGGAGGGGCGTCCGCGAGCAACTCCTCGGTGGGCACGACCCGTTCGGTACTGACGTAGCACCGGTCCGCCGCCATGGCGTAGAGGTCGTCGAAGTACGGGTCGGGACCGAGGTACTGGGCGTTGCCTGCGGCGTCCGCCCGGTTGACGTGGATCAGTGCCACGTCGAGGCGGAGCGCCTTCATCGCGACGTACTCCTCGTCCGCGTAGGGCGAGGCGATCGTCTTCAGCTCCGGATTCATGGCCAGTACGTCGGAGCCCAGGCCCGCCCGGGTCGGCGCGAACGACAGACGGGCCGCGGCGGCCCGCAGGCCGGTGACGAACATGCCCTCGTCGTACTCCTCGGTCTCCAGGTCACCTCGCTCGCGCGCCGCCCGGAAATGCGGGTCGAGGGCGATGCTGTCCAGCGAGACGAACCCGTAGACCAGCTTGCGGACCTTGCCCGCCGCGCACAGCAGTCCCACGTCCGGGCCGCCGAGCGAGACGACCGTCAGGTCCGTCACGTCGCTGCGCAGGAGCTCCCGGACCAAGGCCATCGGTTTGCGGCGTGAGCCCCACCCTCCGATGCCGATCGTCATGCCGGACCGGACGGCCGATGAGAAGTCCTCCAGGGCCATGGATTTGTCGCTCATACGATCTCCCTGTTCCGCGCCGACCGCTCTGTCGCGGAACCGGCGCCTGTCTGATGGGGGGCCTCGACCAGCTCGACCCGCACGCGGTCCGGATCGAGCACGTAGACGACGCGGCAGCCTTCCAACGGGCCCTCACTGGCGACGATCGGATCGGAGAGCACCGACACGCCTTCGCCGTGCAGCCGGGTGAGAAGAGCGTCGAGTCCGGTCACGTCGACCGCGACGTGGACCGCCCCGGCGTGACCGTGGTCCGGTTCGATGCGTTGCCCGGAGCCGTTGATGTACTGGAGCAACTCGATCAGCGTCGCTCCGTCGGAGAGCCGGACGAACGCCTGGCGGACGACGACGCCGGGGTAGCCGGTCACGGCGTCGATCCGCGGCCCACTGCGCTCCCAGGAGCCGACGTGCTCACCGCCGAGCAGCCGCGTGTAGAAGTCCAGCGAGTGGTCGAGGTCGCTGATGGTGATGCCCACATGGTTGACGGACGGCATCCGGCAAGCCCTCTCGGATCGGACGGTCGGGATCTAGGCGGGTCACGACGGGACGGGCGCGGCTGCGGAGGCCGGTTGAAGGAGCCGGAACAGGCGCTGCCGGTGTTCGTGCGGCTGCCCGAACAACTGCGACGTGGCGTGTGCCCGCTTGAACACCATCTGGGCGTCGTGCTCCCAGGTGATCGCGATGCCGCCGTGCAACTGGACCGTCTCCGCGGCCACGTCGTTCAGCGCCTCGGAGCACCAGGCCTTCGCCAGTGATGCGCGCCGGGCCAGGTCCGGCCCCCGTTCGGCCGCGGACGCCGCGGCGGCCCAGGAGGCTGCCTGCGCCGTCTCCACCTGGACCAGCATGTCGGCCATGCGGTGCTTGAGCGCCTGGAAGGACCCGAGGGGCCGGCCGAACTGGACCCGCTCCTTGCTGTGTGCGACGGTCATGTCGAGACCCCGCCGGGCCGCACCGACCTGAAGCGCGGTGACCGCGACGGCGGCGATGTCGTGCAGCACTTCCAGCGTCGGACCGGCATCGAGGAGCAGAGGGACGGCGGCAACGCCGTCGAAGTCGATCCGGGCCAGGCTCAGGGTAGTGTCCATCGTCGGTGTGGAGGTGCGGCGCAGGCGCGCGTCGGCCGGGTCCACCTCGAAGAGGCCGATGCCCTCCGTCTCGGTCGCGGCGACGGCCAGGAGCACGTCGGCGCCCACTGCGTCGAGTACTAGAGTCGCCGCCCCGCGCAGCATCCAGCCGCCGCCCTCCCGGCCCGCTCGTACGTCGGAGCCGTCGGTACGCCAGCGGGAGTCCTCGCCCGCCCATGCCAAGGCGGCCACCGAGGTGCCGTCGGCGACACCGGGCAGCAGCCGCTCGCACGCCCGCGTGTTGCCCGACAACAGCAGGGCCTGCGCGGCCAGTACGGCCGAGCCGAGCAGAGGGCCGGGCGTGAGGGCGGCGCCGAGTTGCTCCATGACGACATGGGTCTCGCACAGGGAGAAGCCCGCACCGCCGTACTCCTCGGGCACGGCGAGCGCGGCCACGCCGACCTGCTCGCACAGCGTCCGCCACAGGCCCGCGTCGTAACCGGCCGGGCTCTCGGTGACCCCGCGTACCGCGGCACTGTCGCTCCGGCGGTCCAGCAACCGCCGGACCGTCAGCGCCAGTTCGTGCTGTTCCTCACTCGGGGCGAACGACATGACCTCTCCCTTCCGCGGACACCGCCCGGCGTGCCGACGTCACCGGTTGCCCGCGGAGTTCTCGCGGGACGCGTCGCGTATCGTCCGGGCGTCCATGCCCGCCAGGGAGTCGACACCCACCTCGGCGTTGTGGGCGTGCGCGGCATGGTGCAGACCGAACACCGAGTCCATGCCGCTGCGCATGCCTTGCAGGTCCTCCGCCTGGTTGATCGCCTTCTTCGTCAGCGCCAGGCCGAACGACGGCATGGCGCTGATCCGCTCGGCCAGCGCGAAGACGGTCTCCTCCAGCTCCTCGCGCGGCACCACCTGGTTGACCATGCCGAGTTCATGGGCGCGACGGGCGTCAAAGCGGTCGCCGGTGTACAGGAACTCCTTGGCGGCGCGCGGGTTCATCACCCAGGGATGGGCGAAGAACTCGACGCCGGGGATGCCCATGCGCACCACGGGGTCGCAGAAGAACGCGTCCTGCGAGGCGACGATGAAGTCGCAGGACCAGGCGAGCATCAGCCCGCCCGCGATGCAGGCACCCTGCACCATCGCGATCACAGGCTTGGGGATTTCGCGCCACCGGCGGCACATGCCGAGGTAGACCTCGGACTCCCGGGCGAACCGGGAGTCGACGCCCTCCTTGCCGGTGTGGTCCCACCAGATGACGGCCTTGCGCTCGAAGCTCTGGTCGATGTCCCGGCCGGGTGTGCCGATGTCGTGGCCACCGCTGAAGTGCTTCCCGTTGCCGGCGAGCACTACGACCTTCACCCTGTCGTCGTCCACGGCACGGGTGAACGCGGCGTCGAGCGCGTACGTCATGCGGGAGTTCTGCGCGTTGCGGTACTGCGGGCGGTTCAGCGTCACCACCGCGACGGAGCCGCGGACCTCGTAAGTGACGACCTCTTCCTCCGTGGGACTGATCTCGTCGGCAGGCAATGGGAGCTCCTCAGGGGGCCTGTCGGCCATTGACCAAACAAGTGCTTGGTGGGGTAGTGTAGGTCAGGCTTCCGCTCCCGAACAGCTTCCGGCCCAACACGGATTCACCGAGGGGGATCGTGGACCTGACTCACTCCGCGCAGGACGAGGCCTTCCGCCGGGAGGTCCGGGACTGGCTGGAGACATATCTGTCCGGCGACTTCGCCGGCGTCCGGGGCCTTGGCGGCTCCGGACGCGAACACGAGGCGTACGAAGAGCGGCTCGCCTGGGACAGACATCTGGCCGCCCACGGCTGGACCTGCGTCGGATGGCCCGAGGAGTACGGGGGGCGGGGCCTCAGCGCCGCCCGGCAGGTGATCTTTCACGAGGAGTACGCCCGCGCCGACGGTCCCGGCCGCGTCAACCACCTCGGTGAGGAACTGCTCGGACCCACCCTGATCGCGTTCGGCACCCAGGAACAGCGGGACCGCTTCCTGCCGAGAATCCGCGAGGTCACGGAACTCTGGTGCCAGGGGTACTCCGAGCCGGACGCCGGCTCCGACCTCGCCGCGGTCAAGACGCGGGCGCGGCTGGAAGCCGCCTCGGAGGTGAGTGGCCCGCAGCAATGGGTCGTCCACGGCCAGAAGGTCTGGACATCAGTGGCACACCTGGCGGACTGGTGCTTCGCCGTGGTGCGCACTGACCCCGGATCCACCCGCCACGCCGGCCTGTCGTACCTGCTGATCCCGATGCGCCAGGCGGGCGTGGAGGTCAGGCCCATCCGGCAGCTCACCGGTACCTCGGAGTTCAACGAGGTGTTCTTCGACGGCGCCCGCACAGACGCCTCCATGGTCGTCGGCGCTCCGGGGGACGGCTGGAAGGTCGCCATGGGAACCCTCGGGTTCGAACGGGGCGTCTCCACCGTCGGCCAGCAGCTCCGCTTCACCCGGGAGCTGGAGGCCGTGGTGGCCCTCGCCCGGCGCAACGGTGCCATCGACGACCCTGTCGTCCAGGACCGCATCACCCGGGCCCACATGGGCCTGGAGGTATTGCGCCTGAACGCGTTGCGGATGCTCACCGGGTCGGCCTCCGCCGCTCCGGGACACGAGGTCGCGGTCGGCAAGCTGCTGTGGTCCACCTGGCACCGGGGCCTCGGCGAACTCGCCATGGAGGTGGCGGGCGCGGCGTCGCTGACCGCCCAGGAGCCCCCGTACGCACTGGACGACCTCCAGCGCCTCTTCCTGTTCAGCCGGGCCGACACCCTGTACGGCGGCTCGAACGAGATCCAGCGGAACATCATCGCCGAGCGCGTGCTCGGTCTGCCGAGGGAGCCGAAGCCATGACCACGACCGGAAACGGACCGGCCGCACCGGACTACGTGCCCGGCCACGACCTGCTGGCCGACAAGACCGTCGTGGTCACCGCGGCGGCGGGGGCCGGCATCGGCGCCGCCGCGGTCCGCCGCTGCCTGGAGGAGGGAGCGCGGGCCGTAATTCTCGGCGACGTCCACGAACGGCGCCTGAAGGAGACCCGGCAGGCCCTGGCCGAGGAGTTCGGTGACGACCGCGTCGCCGCGGCGGTGTGCGACGTGACGGTCGAGCAGCAGGTGCAGGCCCTGCTCGACGTCGCCGAGCCCTTCGGCGGAACCGACGTACTGATCAACAACGCCGGCCTCGGCGGCACCCGGTCCCTGCTGGAGATGACCGACGCGGAATGGGCCCGCGTCCTGGACATCACCCTCACCGGCACCTTCCGCTGCGTCCGCGCCGCGGGCAACCGCATGGTTCACTCCGGCCGCAAGGGCGTCATCGTCAACAACGCCTCCGTGGTGGGCTGGCGGGCCCAGAAGGGGCAGGCCCACTACGCCGCCGCCAAGGCCGGGGTGATGGCCCTCACCCGATGCGCCGCGATGGACCTCGCCGAGCACGGCATCCGTGTCAACGCGGTCTCCCCGAGCCTGGCCATGCACCCCCACCTGGCCAAGGTGACCACCGCGGAGTTCCTCGACACCCTCACCGCCCAGGAGGCCTTCGGCCGTGCCGCCGAGCCGTGGGAGGTCGCCAACGTGATGGTCTTCCTGGCCAGCGACTACTCCTCGTACATGACGGGTGAGGTCGTCTCGGTGAGCAGCCGGCATCCCTGAGCACACAACCACCCCCACCCCGCCACCCGCCAGGAGGAGACAACCGTGGCCGAGGCCTACATCATCGACGCCGTCCGCACCCCGGTGGGACGGCGCGGAGGATCCCTGTCCGCGGTGCACTCCGCGGACCTGGCGGCCCATGTCATCAGCGCGCTGATGCGGCGCTCCGGCGCCGACCCGGCGGCCGTCGACGACGTCATCCTCGGCTGCTGCGAGACCATCGGCTCGCAGGCCGGAGACATCGCCCGTACCGCCTGGCTGGTGGCCGGGCTGCCCGAGCACGTGCCCGGGGTGACCATCGACCGGCAGTGCGGCTCCAGCCAGCAGGCCGTGCACTTCGCCGCGCAGGGTGTGATGTCCGGCACGGCCGACCTCATCGTGGCGGGGGGCGTGCAGAACATGTCCGCCATCCCCATCTCGGCCGCGATGACCGTGGGCGAGGAGTACGGCTTCACCACCCCGTTCGCCGAGTCCCCGGGCTGGGTGAAGCGGTACGGCGACCAGGAGGTCTCGCAGTTCCGCGCGGCGGAGATGATCGCCCGCAAGTGGGGTGTGTCCCGCCAGGAGATGGAGGCCTTCGCCTACGAGAGCCACCGGCGGGCCGTCGCCGCCGTGGACGCCGGCCGCTTCCGCGGCGAGATCGAACCCCTCGGCGACTTCGATAGCGACGAGTGCCCGCGCCGGGACACCTCGCCGGAGAAGATGGCCGCGCTGGCGCCGCTCACCCCGGACAGCCCGATCACGGCCGCCGTCGCGTCCCAGATCAGCGACGCGGCGTCGGCCATGCTGATCGCCTCCGAGCGGGCGGTGAACGAGCACTCCCTGCGGCCCAGGGCGAGGATCCACCATCTGTCGGTGCGGGCCGACGACCCGATATGGATGCTGACCGGGCCCATCCCGGCCACCCGACACGCTCTCGACAAGACGGGGATGTCCATCGACGACATCGACCTCTTCGAGGTCAACGAGGCCTTCGCCTCAGTGGTCCTCGCCTGGCTCCGGGAGACCGGCGCGGACCCGGCCAGAACCAACGCCAACGGCGGCGCCATCGCGCTCGGCCACCCGATCGGGGCAACCGGCACCCGCCTGATGACCACACTGCTCAATGAACTGGAACGCACTGGCGGTCGCTACGGTCTCCAGGTCATGTGCGAGGGCGGCGGCCAGGCCAACGTGACCGTCATCGAGCGACTCTGACGCCTCGCCTCGCGCCAGCCGTCGATCCGCGCCTCGGCATCGCCACCGACCACCGCACCGGCCCGGGTGGCGGGCCGCCCCGTCCCGGTGAGCGGGAAGACGACTTTGAGTCCCGTCGGCGGGTCCCGAGGATGAGCGGGTGACGGGACGAGCCGAAACTCCCGCACACCGCAGTGCACGCCAAGCGTGTGTGTCCGTTCAATGGAGGATCAGATGACGTCAGCGGGGACGAACGAGGTCCGGGTCATCGAAAGTGGAGCGCCCCCTACCCGGTATGCCCGCGGATGGCACTGCCTGGGACTTGCCGACTCCTTCCGGGACGGCAAGCCGCACGCGATACAGGCCTTCGGCACCAAGCTGGTGGTGTTCGCCGACAGCAACGGCAAGCTCAACGTCCTCAACGGGTACTGCCCCCACATGGGCGGCGACCTGAGCATGGGCACGGTCAAGGGGGACGAGGTCGCCTGCCCCTTCCACGACTGGCGCTGGTCCGGTTCCGGCCGGTGCGCCTCGATCCCCTACTCCCGCAGGGTCCCGCCCCGTGCCCGGACTCGGGCCTGGACGGTGCTGGAGGAGAGCAAGCAGCTCTTCGTCTGGCACGACCCGCAGGGCAATCCGCCGCCACCGGAGGCGGTCATCCCCCGCATCGACCAGGCCTTCTCCGACGAGTGGTCGGACTGGACCTGGAACTCGGTCCGCATCGAGGGTGCGAACTGCCGGGAGATCGTCGACAACGTCGTTGACATGGCCCACTTCTTCTACGTCCACTACTCGTTCCCGGTGTACTTCAAGAACGTCTTCGAGGGGCACCTGGCAACCCAGTACATGACCTCCAAGAGCCGCCCCGATGTGACGTTCAACTCCAACTACAGCAAGGCCGACGGGGAGACCGAGCGCGTCAGCGGGTCCGAGGCCACCTACTTCGGCCCGTCGTACATGATCGACTGGCTGCACGGTGACAACGGGCTGTTCCAGTCCGAGTCCGTGCTGATCAACTGCCACTACCCGGTCTCGCCGACGAGTTTCGTCCTGCAGTGGGGCGTCATCGTCAAGAAGAGCGCCGGCCAGTCCGACGAGTTGGCGCGGCAGATCGCCCAGGCCACCGCCAAGGGCGTGGAGGCCGGCTTCCTGCAGGACGTCGAGATCTGGCGGAACAAGACACGCATCGACAACCCCCTGCTCTGTGAGGAGGACGGGCCCGTCTACCAACTGCGGCGCTGGTACGAACAGTTCTACGTGGACGTCGAGGACGTCACCCCGGAGATGACCAACCGGTTCGAGTTCGAACTCGACACCGAACGCGCCACCGGATTCTGGCAGAAGGAGGTCGCCGAGAACCTTGAACGTCAGGGCGGCGTTCCGCTCCCCCTCTCTTGAGCACTGTACGAGAACGTTAAGGAGTGTCCAACCGTGCAACCCCTGTCGTGCCGCGCGTGCGGCGCCGGCGTCCTGGTGGAGAAGCACAGCCTTGCCCACACCTCGGTGCAGTGGCACACGGACGGGAGCGGCTGCCCGGAGTTCGCCGCCCTGCGCGCCTCCGGCACGCTTCTGACCACGGAGGTGGCCCTGACCTGTGTCCGACTGCGTGACTCCATCGAGTCCGCGGTCCGCAGCGGTGAATTGGCGGTGCCCGAGTGAGGGGCCTGTCCCCGCTGCGACTACGGGTGCTGGAGGTGGTCCGCGAGACGCGAGACGCGGTCTCTGTACGGTTCACGTCCGAACCACCGTCGGGCACCGCGGAGTTCGACTTCCGACCCGGCCAGTTCCTGACCCTGCGGGTGCCGGTCCCCGGGGGTGGCTGGGCGGCCCGATGCTACTCCCTGTCGAGTACGCCCGGTGAGGGGGCGCCCACCATCACCGTCAAGCGGGTGCCGGGCGGCGTCGCCTCCACCTGGATCTGCGAGAGCCTACGTCAGGGCGACGAGATACAGGCCCTGCCACCGGCTGGAGCGTTCGTGACCGGTGAGGAGCACCGGAATCTGCTGCTGCTCGCGGCAGGCAGTGGCATCACCCCTGTCATGTCCATCCTGCGGGCGCGACTGGCCCGGCCGGAGGGCTCCGTCGTCGTGGTCTACGCCAACCGTGACGAGGAGTCCGTCATCTTCGCCCGGGAACTGCGTGAGCTCGCCGGTCGTCATCCGGGCCGGCTACTCGTCCTGCACCACCTGGAGAGCTTGCAGGGCCTGCCCACGGCCGAGTACCTCACCGGGCTGTGCCGGCCGTACACGGAGGACGTGGACCTGGCGATGATCTGTGGCCCCCAGCCGTACATGGACGCCTGTACTCAGGCACTCACGACGCTGGGCCTGCCGCGGAAGGGGATCGTCACCGAGCGCTACCGATCTCTGGAATCGGATCCTTTCGCCACGGAGCCCAATGAGCCCACGGAGGCCGCCGATCCCGTCACCGCGCCCACCGGCCAGGAGGCCACGGCGGTGGTGGAAATCGACGGGGAGCGACGGGAGTTCTCCTGGCCGGCCGGTGTCACGCTGCTCGACCTGCTCCTGGAACAGGGAATGGAGGCACCGTTCTCCTGCCGGGAGGGTGCCTGCAGCGCCTGCGCCTGCCGGATGCTCTCCGGAGAGGTGAAACTGCTGCGCAACGAGGTGCTGGACGACCAGGACCTCGCGGAGGGGTACATCCTCGCCTGCCAGGCCGTTCCCGTCGCCGGACACATCGTGGTGAGCTACGACCAGTAGCCCGGCGGCTTCCCCGACGCCGAGAGCCACGGCTTTTGAGGCTGAGCAAATGCTTGGCAGGTTGAGTATTCCCGACGAGAGGAACCGATCGACGATGCCGATGTTCGACCTGACCGGCCATGTGGCGCTGGTGACCGGAGCGGGGCAGAACGCCGGGGCGGGAATCGCCCGGGCACTGGCGGCCCAGGGCGCCGCGGTGGCGGTCAATGACCTCCGTCCGGAGCGCGCCGAGGCCACCTGCGCCGAGATCGTGAAGGAGGGCGGCACGGCCGTGCCGACGCCCTTCGACGTCACGGACCGGGAAGCCGTGCGCGCGAGTGTCCTGCGAGCTGGCGAGATGCTCGGCGGAACCGTCGACATCCTGGTCAACAACGCCGGTATACCGGCTGACATGGGGTACGGGCCCTTTCGCGACCTCGACCCGGCACGCTGGCGCGGGCCGGTGGAGATCAATCTGTTCGGAGCCATGAACTGTGTGCACAGCGTCCTTCCGGGGATGCGGGAGGCAGGCTGGGGGCGCATCGTGCAGATCTCATCGGGGGCCGGGCGGACCGGACTGTCGATCGGCGTGTCGCTGTACGGATCCGGCAAGAGCGGGGTCGAGGGCTTCGTCCGGCACGTCTCCCAGGAGGAGGCGTCAGCCGGCATCACGGCCAACACACTCGCCCTCGGCTTGATGCAGAGTGCGGGTGGTCCCGGGGTCACCGATATCTCGGACGGTATCCCGGTCGGACGGCGGGGCCGCCCCGAGGACGCCGGAGCCGCCGTAGCGTTCCTCGTGTCGCCAGAGGCCGCGTGGCTCACGGGCCAGACGATCGATCTGAACGGCGGCAGCGTCACCCGCTGAGCCCGCGGCGCGGTGTACCGGTCGTCCGGTGCCCCGCGCCGCGTTCGGTCCGCCCCCGGCCTCTCCAGCCGGGGACGGCAGAAGAGGAACCGGGCCGGGCCGTGGCCCCCCCCGGCCCTCATCAGGGCATCGCGGCCAGATCCTCCCCGTTCAGCGTCCAGGACACCGCGTCGACATTGGCCCGCACCTGCTTCGGCGTGGTGGCACCGGCTATCACCGACGTGACGCCGTCCTGCGCCGCGAGCCAGGCCATGGCCAGCTCCAAAATCGTGTGCCCCCGCTCGCGCGCGAACACGGTCAGCTCCTCCACCCGGTCGAAGTCGGTCTCGTCGACCCTGTCGGCGAAGAACGCGAGCGTGTCCAGCCGGGACCCACTCGGATACGCCTGCCCCCGGCGGTACTTCCCCGTGAGAAGTCCGGAGGCCAGTGGGAAGTAGGGCACCAAGCCCATCCGGTGCTTGCGCGCCGCGGGCACCAGCTCTCGCTCCGCCGCACGGGACAACAGGTTCCACTCGAACTGGGTGCCGCGGAACGGCGCCAGCGACCGGGCGGCGGCCAGGCCCGCGGAGGCGTCGAGCTGCCCGGCGTCCACATTGGACGAGGCGATGTGTACGACCTTGCCCTGGCGCACCAGCTCGTCCAGCGTCTCCAGAGCCTCCCCGGCCGGCGCCTCGGTGTCGGGGTAGTGCTGGTAGTACAAGTCGATCCGGTCGGTGCGCAGCCGCCGCAGACTGCCCTCACACGCCTCGATGATCCGCCGGCGGAGCGCACCGGGGGTGTACGGCTCGTCCTTGGGGCGGGGCAGGAACTTCGTAGCGATCATCACCTCGTCACGGCGGCTGCCGAGACAGGCACCGATGAACTCCTCCGACTTGCCCTCCCCGTACATCTCGGCCGTGTCGAGGTGGGTGATGCCCGCGTCCAGTGCCGCGTCGATCACCACTCTGGACGCCGGCAGGTCCAGCTTCATCCCGAAGTTGTTGCAGCCGAGTCCGACCAGCGACAGAGCGGGCCCGTCCGGCCCCAACTCACGCTTCTCCATGCTTTCTTCCTCCTTGTCGCTGCCGCCGTGTCGGGCGCCAGAAGTCGAACGGCGGACTCAGTCGATGAGAGAGTTGAACGCGTTGTGCTCCCGGCCGGGACCGGTGAAGACGAAGTCGAGTTCCACCACCGAGGGGAACAGGCCCAGCCCCGTGGCGAACAGATCGGTCCGTATGTGCACCTGCGCCCCATGCCGTCCGTAGGCGAACTGCTCGGCATCGGCGAAGACAGGCGACGCGGCCATCCGCTTCTCGATCTCTCGGTCGCCTTCCTCAGCCTTGGCCTTGAGGATCTGCAGGCTCTGGATCCGGGCCCCGAACTCAGGATGTGACGCCGTCTCGGCGCGCAGTGCCACGACCGCGTTCTCCAGGTCCTCGAGCCGGGAGAAGTGCAGACCGAAGTGCAGATAGGACTCGGGCCAGTCGGCTCGCTGCTGGAGGAACTCTCGCAGCGCGGGGTGCGGTTCCTCGCTGCCCATCCCGAGCTGTTCCGCGATGACGGCCTCCAGCGCGAGCTGGGCCGGCTTCAGGGCGAAGAGGAAGACGATGTTGTCAGCACGGGCCGGGCTGTCGCGGTCCAACGCGATGAGGTACAGCGGCTCGTCGGAGAACTTGTTGGGGAATTCCCGCACTTTCGCTCCGAGCAGTTCGAAGAACCGCGTGGCGAGAGCCCGTTCCCCTGGCCGGAAATGCAGAGCCAGGTGCCCCAGACTGGTGGTCGGTGTGCTCGCCGTGCCGGACGACGCCGGCCGGTGGGCGGTGGTGTCCGTCGATGTCATTGGTCCGTCTCCTCGTATCTTCGCCATCAAAGCCTGCGTTCCGGGAGGTGACTCACTGCCCGGCGTCCGTCGCGAACCTGCTGCCGTGCGGGAGTTCGGGGGCGGGGGGGGGGGAGAAGAGAAGAGGAAGACACCCCCACCCACCCCCAACACACCCCCCCCGATCGGGAAAGAGCCAACACCCCCCCCTCCCCCCCCCCCCCACACCCCC
>NZ_JBVJFF010000013.1:59027-292145 GCF_055587985.1 Streptomyces sp. NPDC046335
TTTGTTTTCGGGGGGGGGACCACTTTTCTGTTGTCTGTCAAGACTTTTTTGTGGTGGGGGGTTTGGGGGGCTTGCCCCCCGACAGGCGGGGCGCCCCGCTCCCGCATCATCCCGAGCACCGTCTCGGGCTGGGTGACGATGTAGAACTCGTCCTCCGCGGCCTGCCGCAGGATGACCTCGGCAGCCTTGTCGGCGCTGATCGCCCGTTCACGGACCTGGAACATCGACTCGCGGGCGGCTTCGGCGGCACGCAGATCGCCGCCTTCGACGCCACCGGCGGCGTCGAAGATGCGGGAGACCACGGCGCCCGGCAGAACCGCGCCCACATGGAGGTGACCGGCTCCGGCCAGTGCGACCTCTTGATGGAGGCATTCGGTCAGGGCGAGCACGGCATGCTTGCTCATGATGTAGGGAGCCTGCAGCGGCATCGCCGTCACCGCGCCCACGGAGGAGAGGTTCAGCACCCATGCGGGTTCGGTCTGCTTCAGCATCCGGGGCAGGAACGCACGGATGCCGTGGAACACACCGCTGATGTTGACCGCTACCAGACGCTCCCAGTTCGCCACCGGGGTGTCCCAGAGGTAGCCGAACTGCTCAAGCCCCGCGTTGTTCACCAGCAGTCGTACGGGACCGAACTCGTCGGCGACCTGTTCCGCCAGCCGCTCCAGTGCCGCCGCGTCCCGAACGTCGACCAGGGCCGCTGTCGCCTTCCCGCCGCCATCCGTCAGTTCGGCGCACGTCTGCTCCAGGGCCTGTTCGTCGATGTCGGCGAGGACGACCCTCATGCCCAGTTCCAGGGCGGCATGGCGGGCGAGCCCAGCCCCGATTCCGGCGGCGGCGCCGGTGATGACGGCCGTGCCGCCGGAGAACGCCTCAGAGGCGCTGGTCATCCTGTCTCCTGTTCCGCCCGTGGCCCGCGGCCCCGGGACCGGTCCGTGGTCATCGAGTGCCGGATGCCATGGCGAGGGCCGCGAGGCGGCCGAATACCATCGCCGATCCGATGGGCGCGCCGGGCCCCGGATAAGCGGTTCCGGCTGCGGAGGCCATCGTGTTGCCGGCGGCGAACAGGCCGGGGATCACCGAGCCGTCCGCACGTACCACGCGTGCCGAGGTGTCGGTGCGCAGACCGCCTTTGGTTCCCAGGTCGCCGAGCACGAGTCGTACGGCGTGGAAAGGACCGCTCTCCAGCGGTACCAGGGCGGGGTTCGGCCCGCCGCCGTCGGCGAAGAAGAGGTCGTACGGGTCCTCACCGCGGTGGAAGTCGGGGTCGACGCCCTTGGCGGCAGCCGTGTTGAAGTCCCGGACGGTCCCGACGAGGTTCGCCGCGTCGACGTCGATCGCGGCGGCCAGTTCATCGAGGGTGCCGGCGGTCCGCCACAGGCCGGCCTCGGTGAAGCCCGCCCGGGCCACGGGGACCGTGACGATGCCGGGAAGGTCGTCGCCCCAGCGGCCGTCGAAGATCCACCACACAGGCCGGTCGGGCGCCGTGCCCGCCCCGGCGTCGAGCATCGCGCGGCCCATGCGGTCGTACGGCAGGCTCTCGTTGGCGAATCGGCGGCCGGTGCCGTCGACGAAGACACCGCCGCGCAGCCCCAGCGTGAAGTTGGCGGAGCCGTCCGGGAAGAGCACCGAAGGACACCACCAGGACTGGTCGAGCAATGCCGTGTCCGCGCCGACTGCACGGGCGGCCAGGATGGCGTCCCCCGTGTTGCCGCTGGGTGCCCCCATGGTCCAGTCGGCCCCGAGCATGCCCTGCCAGGAGCGGCGCAGTTCCGCCGAGGCCTCGAAACCGCCGGCCGCCAGCAGGACGCCCCGCCGGGCCCGGACCCGCAGCGGCCGGGGCTCCTCGCCCGGGACCGAGACCAGCAACTCCGCGCCCAGCACCGCGCCGTCCGCACCGGTGACCAGGCCGTTGAGCGCGGTGTGCAGGCGGCACCTGGCGCCCCCGGTCGCGCGCAGCGCGGACAGCAGCCGGGCGACCAGCGCCCGGCCGTCGGTGAAGGGCTCCCGTCCGGCGGGGATGCCGAGGCGTTCCTGCCACGCCGCCGGGCGCACCGCGTCCAGCAGGCCGTCCTCGCCGTCCGGCGCCGGAAACTCCACCGGGAAGATGCCGCGGCCCTGCTCGAAGCGGCCCGGCGCCGGGAAGTAGTCGGGGAACGGCCGGTGCTCGAAGCGCAGGTCGGGGTGGCCTTCGAGGTAGGTGACCAGCGGGCCCGCGTTGTCGATGTAGGCGTCCTGCAGGTCGTGCGGGGCGCTGTCGCCCACCACCGCCCGGAAATATGTCCTGCCCAGCTCGGCGGAGTCGTCGAGACCGGCCCGCTCCTGCGCCTGGTTGCCCGGCAGCCACAGGCAGGAACCCGCATAGGCCGTGGTGCCGCCGTAGAAGCCCGTCTTTTCGGCGACCAGGGTGTCAAGTCCTTGGTCGGCGGCGGTGAGGGCGCCGGTGAGCGCGCCACCCCCGGAGCCGGCCACCAGCACGTCGCATTCCTCGTGCCAGTCGGGTGGTGCCGCCGTACCGGTCATGCGTGGTCGTCTCCTGGTGAGTGGTGGCGTGGTCACCCGGGGGTGCGGCCCGGCCGCGGCCCTCGTCGGCTGTCGGGGGAGGGGCCTCGCGTCCCGCGGATGCGGTCGGTTCCCTGCCTACCCCGACATGGGCGGCGTCGTGGCCGCGTGTCCCGCTGAGCGGGAGGCGGCCGGAACCGTCCTGGTCGGTGATCCCACTGAGCGGTACACCGCGTGGTCGTGGCCCTCCGCGGCCGATCAGTGTGAGGGCGACACGACGTGACACGAGACGAGGGCGGGATGCCAGAGGTACGGGAATCGGCGGCCGACGCCGACCGGGAGGCCGCGGTGGCCGCGGCGGTCCGGAGACTGGAACGGGCCGAGTCCGAGCGACGTCCGTGCCCACCGGTACGGGATCTGCTCGGCGCGGCCGACATCGCCGCCGCCTACGAGGTGCAGCAGAGGATCACCGGCCACCGGCTGGCCCGCGGAGCGAGTGTGGTCGGCCGGAAGATCGGCCTCACCTCACCGGCGGTGCAACGCCAGATGGGGGTGGCACAGCCGGACTTCGGGGCGCTCTTCGACGACATGGACGTCTCCGGCCTGCCGGCCGTACCCAGCGAGCGGCTGCTGCAGCCGCGCGTGGAGGCGGAGATCGCCTTCGTGCTGGGCGAGGACCTCGACGGCGATGCCCTGGACCTCACGCGGGTTCGGGCCGCCGTCGACCATGCAGTGCCGGCACTGGAGATCGTGGACAGCCGCATCACCGACTGGGACATCGCCATCTCCGACACCGTGGCCGACAACGCGTCGTCCGGGCTGTTCGTACTCGGCGACCCGCGGGTGTCACTCGCGGACTTCGAGCCGGTGGAGGTCGCCATGACGCTCCACCTGAACGGGCAGGTCGCCTCGCAGGGAGACGGGGCGTCCTGCCTCGGCGACCCGCTGGCGGCGCTCCTGTGGCTCGCCCGCACCGCGCGGGAGTTCGGTGATCCCCTGCGGGCCGGCCAGGTCGTGCTGTCCGGTGCGCTGGGCCCGTTGGTACCGGTCGGTCCGGGCGCCCGGGTGGAAGCCTCCTTCTCGGCCCTCGGCGCGGTGTCCGCCACGTTCTCCCGCCCGGAAGCCCCTGGAGAGGCCACATGACGAGCGACACGACGACGAGCGGCACGCCCCGTACCAAGGTGGCCGTGGTCGGATCCGGCAACATCGGCACCGACCTGATGATCAAGGTGATGCGACTGTCCGCCGTCCTGGAGATGGCCGCCATGGTCGGCATCGACCCGGATTCGGACGGGCTGGCGCGGGCCGCGCGCATGGGAGTCCCTACGACGTCGGACGGTGTGGACGGCCTGATCGCGATGGACCACTTCGCGGACATCGACATCGTCTTCGACGCCACCTCCGCCAAGGCGCACATCGAGAACGCCAAACGGCTCGCGCCCCACGACAAGCGGCTCATCGACCTCACCCCGGCCGCGCTCGGCCCCTATGTGGTGCCGGCGGTGAATCTGGACGAGCACCTGGCGAAGGACGCCGACAACCTCAACATGGTGACCTGCGGCGGACAGGCCACCATCCCCGTGGTCCACGCGGTCAGCAGGGTCACTCCGGTCTCCTACGCGGAGATCGTGGCGTCCATCTCCTCCCGGTCCGCGGGGCCGGGAACCCGGGCCAACATCGACGAGTTCACCGAGACCACCTCGGCCGCGATCGAGTCCGTCGGCGGCGCCCTCCGCGGCAAGGCGGTCATCGTCCTCAACCCGGCGGAACCGCCCCTCATCATGCGGGACACCGTCTACTGCCTGATCGGCGACGCCGACCACGATGCCGTCCGCAGGTCCGTGCTGGAGATGGTGGCCTCGGTCGCGGAGTACGTACCCGGCTACCGACTGAAGCAGGAGGTCCAGTTCACGCCGGTCGGCGCGGACGAGCCCGTGCACACGCTGCTGCCGGACGGGGTGCGGGCGGCGACGACCAAGGTGACCGTGTTCCTGGAGGTGGAGGGCGCCGCCCACTACCTGCCGGCCTACGCGGGCAACCTCGACATCATGACCTCGGCCGCGCTGCGCGTGGGGGAGCGCGTCGCCCGGCGCCATTTCACGGAGGTGACCGCGTGACCGCGGGGACACAGCTGTACATCCAGGACGTCACCCTTCGGGACGGCATGCACGCCATACGGCATCGCATCCCGCCCGAGGATGTCACCCGCATCGTCGTTGCCTTGGAGGCGGCCGGGGTGGACGCGATCGAGGTCTCCCACGGCGACGGGCTGGCCGGCGGCAGCCTCAACTACGGACCGGGCAGCAACACCGACTGGGAGTGGATCGAGGCCGCCGCCGCGGTGATCGACCGCGCCGTCCTGACCACCCTGCTGCTGCCGGGCATCGGCACCATCGCCGACCTCAAACGTGCCTTCGCCATGGGTGTGCGGTCGGTGCGCGTGGCCACCCACTGCACCGAGGCGGACGTCTCCGCACAGCACATCACCACTGCCCGCGAGCTCGGCATGGACGTCTCCGGCTTCCTGATGATGTCGCACATGGCCCCCGCCGCCGAACTCGCCCGGCAGGCCAAGCTGATGGAGTCCTACGGAGCCCACTGCGTCTACGTGACCGACTCCGGCGGCAGATTGACGATGAACGGGGTACGTGAACGCTTCCGCGCCTACCGCGACGTACTCGACGAAGGGACCCAGCTGGGCATCCACGCCCACGAGAACCTCTCCCTGTCGGTGGCCAACTCGGTGGTCGCCGTTGAGGAGGGTGCCGTAAGGGTGGACGCCTCCCTCGCCGGGCAAGGCGCTGGTGCCGGCAACTGCCCCATCGAGGCGTTCATCGCGGTGGCGAACATCCACGACTGGAAGCACGGCTGCGACCTGTTCGCCCTGCAGGACGCCGCGGACGACCTCGTTCGGCCGCTCCAGGACCGCCCGGTAAGGGTGGACCGCGAGACACTCACCCTCGGCTACGCGGGTGCGTACTCCAGCTTCCTGAGGCACGCGGAGGCCGCTGCGGAGCGGTACGGACTGGACGCGCGGACCATCCTCATGGAGGTCGGACGGCGCGGACTGGTGGGCGGCCAGGAAGACATGATTGTGGACATCGCCCTGGACATGACCGCCGCCGAGGCGCGAACGACCTGACCGCAGGCGCCCGAGGGCATCTCACGAATCCCCGCCCCAGCGCCGACCCGAACAGCAGGCCAGAACCCTTTCCCGGGTTCTGGCCTGCTGTCGTGTGGCTTGCGATGAGGACGCATCAGGTGCTTACCGGGTGCTTCCCAAGCATCTGCTCGTGGAGCTAGCGTGAGTTAGAAGCAATTTCAATTTTACCGAGAGGTACTGGCATGAACTCAGCACTGAGTCACGATGCCGGGTCCACGCTGGAGGCCAGGCCGCCGCTGCCCCAGTCCATGATCGAGCGGATGACCCTGATCATGGATCTGTTCGAAAGGCCCTACGATCTGCTCACCCTGGAGGACGTGGTCAACAGCACGGGACTGCCGCGCTCCACGGCCCATCGCATTCTCGACCAGCTGGTACGCATGCGCTGGCTCGACCACACATCGTCCGGTTACCGGCTCGGCCGACGCGCCCTCGGCCTGGGCGGGCGCGAGACCGGCCACGGCGCGCTCCGAGCGGCCGCCGCACCCGTCCTGCACGAACTGGCCCTGCGCACGGGACTGGTCGTCCACCTGGCGGTCCTCGACGAGGCCGAGGTGTACTACCTCGACAAGCTGGGCGGCAGATCCGCCGTCGCGGTCCCCTCACGCGTCGGCGGGCGCGCACCCGCGCACTGCACCGCCCTGGGCAAGGCGATGCTCGCACGCCTGGAACCTGAACGTATCGACCAGGAGTACGCCGGCCTGATGGTCCGTCTGACCCGGCGCAGCATCAGCAGCATCGGCCATCTGCACCGGGAGCTGGGCGCGATCCGCGTGCGTCGCGGCGTCGCGGTCGAACGGGGCGAGTACGTTCCGTCGATCGGCTGTATCGCGACCGCGGTCCCCGGACCCGGTTCCGACGGTCCGACCGGTGCCCTCTCACTGGTCGGTGAGGCCTCGAGCCCGCTTGAACGGCTCGCCCCCGTGGTGGTCGCCGCGGCCAAGGACGTCGCGGCCGAACTGCACACCGACGCCGACGCGGAGCGGACTGCCCCGCACACCGTCACACCTCGGAGCCGGAACTGGTCGGCCGACCCGGTGACGAAGTTCGTCGAGGCCGGGCAGGGGGAGCGCTGGTGGTGACAGGGGTGGGCACAGTAAAGCCACCACGAAAGAAAATCATGGGGCGAGTGTCGGAGACCCGCTCGGTCGCCAGCACCCTGCCCACCACCACATCGTGGTCGCCCGCAGTGATCACCTGCACGATGTCCGCGTGCACCCGCATCAGGACCCCTGCCAGCGAAGGTGTGTCCCACACGGAGAGTTCCCACTCCGTCTCCTCGAACTTTCGGCCCTGCCGGGATCCGAAGCTCTCGCACAGAGCCGTCTGAAGCTCACTGAGCACGTTCACGGTGAAACGCCCGGCCGCACGGATCCTGGGCCAGGAACGGCTCCCGTGGCCCGCGCAGAACATGACCAGTGGCGGGGCCAGGGAGACGGACGCGAAGGACTGGCAGACGAATCCGACCGGTTCCCGCCCCTCCATGCCCGTCACCACGGTCACTCCACTCGCGAACTCAGCCATGGCCCGTCGGAACTCATCCGGTTCCACATCCTGCTTGCCGTTGATGCTCATATCGGTTGTCGTCACGGATCCGACAGTAGGGAGCCGGTGCCTGCCGCCTGTTGGCACGATCCCGCTCACCGGAAGCAGCCGCGTCGGCAGCGGGTGACGGGACGCGCTCCAGGTCTCGAACGGGAGTCACGAGTCCCGCTGTACGGGACCACGAACCCTTCAGAGCCCCGGCGTCCGTAAGGTCGTCCGCACCGGAGTCACCGACGAGGAGGTCCCACCTGCCATGACGGACGCCACCCCCGGTATCAGCCAGTCCGGAACCCTGAAGGAACTGCCCACCGACGAGGGCGTACTGCGTTACCACGAGGTGGGTGAGGGGCCGCCCCTGCTCCTGCTGCACGGTTCCGGACCCGGTGTGACGGGCTGGCGGAACTATCGTGGCAACCTTGCGGCTTTCTCCCGCCACTTCCGCTGCCTGGTCCTTGAGTTCCCCGGCTTCGGGGTCAGCGATCCCACCGACGAGCACCCCATGGCCGCCGCGCCGAAGGCCGTCCAGCGGTTCCTGACAGGCCTCGGTCTCGACCGGGTCGACGTGGTGGGCAACTCGATGGGCGGCATCGTCGCTGCCAACCTGGCGATCGCTCGCCCGGGATTGTTCCGGCGCATCGTGACCGTGGGCGGCATCGGCCGGAACATCTTCAGTCCCGCCCCCGGCGAGGGCATCAACCTCCTGGTGGACTTCACGGAAAACCCGACCCGAGAGGGCCTGGTGCGCTGGATGCACGCCATGGTCCACGACCGGGACGTGGTCACCGAGGAGATGATCGAGGAACGGTGGGCCCAGGCCACGGATCCGGACACCCTGGCGGCCGCGCGCCGCATGTATGGACGCAAGGCGCTCACGGCAGCCATGGCGTCGGCCCAGCAGTCCGATCAGCCGCCGTACTGGGCCATGCTGCACCGGATCACCGCGCCGACCCTGATCACCTGGGGGCGGGACGACCGGGTCAGCCCGGTGGACATGGCACTGCTGCCCATGCGCACCATGCCGCGGGCCGAGGTGCACGTCCTGCCCGACTGCGGGCACTGGGTGATGATCGAACAGAAGGAAGCGTGGGAGAGCGCCGTGCTGGCCTTTCTGACCCGGCCCGATGCCGACGGCTGACGACCAGCCCGGCCGGGCATGCCTCTCCCCGGGAGCCGGGAGCCGGGAGCCGGGAGCCTGCCTTCCGGTCCGTCCCATTGAGTGGAACCTCCAACCGGCCCGGGAGCCCGCTCGGTTCATGCTGATCACATGGGCGACACCGTCTCCGACAGGGTGCGAGAGCTGCTTCCGCTGATCGAGCGGGGGATACGCGCGCGAGACGCCGAGCGACGGCTGTCCGCCGCCGACGTGACCGACATGACGGCCGCTGGGGTGTTCCGGATGCTGGTTCCGCACCGGTATGGCGGCAGCGAGGCCGATCCCCGTGTGTTCTACGAGGTGGTCCGCACGCTGGCCGGCGCCTGTGCGTCAACCGGTTGGGTCGTTTCCCTGTTCGGCGTGAACTCCTGGCACGTGGCCTTGCTCCCGCGACGGGCCCAGCAAGAGGTCTGGGCGACCGGCCCCGACACCCTGGTCTGCTCCTCCTACGCGCCCGCGGGGCGGCTGACCCCCGTCGACGGCGGGTACCGGCTCTCCGGACGCTGGCGGTTCTCCTCCGGTTCCGACCACGCGGCGTGGGCGCTGCTGGGTGCGGTCGTCGTCTCCGGCGACGGTGAGCCCGTCGACTTGATCACCGCGTTGGTGCCGCGCTCCGAGTGCGTCGACGACCGTGTGTGGGACACGGTGGGGCTGCGGGGTACCGGCAGCAACGACCTCGTGGCACAGTCGCTGTTCGTACCGAGGCACCGGGTCCTGCGCACCGACGAGCGGGCCCGGATGTGCGGTCCCGGCCAGCGGATCAATCCCGGGCCGCTGTACCGCATGCCCTTCGGGGCATTGTTTGCCACCGCCACCACAGTGCCGCTGGTCGGTGCCGTCGAGGGCTGTCTGACGGCATACCTGGAGGGGCTGCGCGACGACGACGGTCTCACTCGGGCCGGCACCCGTTTCGGGGCCAACCAGTTCGCCCGGGCGGCCTTCGCGCGAGCCGCCTCCGAAGTGGACGCCGCGGCACTCCCACTCGACCGCGACATCGCGGAGCTGTACGCGTGCGCCGCCCGGTCCGAGCCGATCCCGTTGTTGCTGAGACTGCGAACCCGGCGCGACCAGGTCTGCGGCACGGAGCGCGCGGTCCGGGCGATCGACCTCCTCTTCAGTCATGTGGGCGCGGCCGCCCTGCGGACCGGCAACCGCGTGGAGCGTGTCTGGCGTGACGTGCACGCCGGCAGCACCCATCTCGCCAACGACGTAGAGCACGCGTTGGCGCTGTACGGCGGGGGCGTCCTGGGCCTGCCTGTCGAGGACGCCCTGATGTGACCGGCCGTTGCACGGGGCCCGGGTCCCGATCAGTGGGATGCCTGGTCGTCGCGTCGGAACGGCAGGCCTAGCGTCGGGTTCGACCACCGTGGACGTCGGCGTGCCCGCTCGCGACGGCCCACCCGCCCACGGACTTCCCATCGATCGGAGGTTTCCGGATGACGCATGAGGTCGTTCGCCGGGTAGAGGAGGCGGCCGCCCAACTGACGGCCACCGCGGAGGAGACCGAGCGGCTCGGCAGGCTCTCGGACGCGAGTGTCAAACTGATCCGCGACGCCGGGGTGATGCGCCTTCTCCAGCCGGCCGACTTCGGAGGATATGCCGCCCACCCCCGGGACTTCGCCGAAGCCGTCATGGCGGTAGCCCGCAACTGCGGCTCCACCGGCTGGGTCTGTGGCGTGGGTGGTGTCCACCCTTGGGAGATGGCGCTGATGGACCGCCGTCTCCAGTCCGAGGTGTGGGGTGAGAACCCCGACACCTGGATCGCCTCTCCCTACGCCCCGCAGGGTGTGGCCGTGCCCACCGACGGCGGCTACATCCTGCGCGGACGCTGGAACTTCTCCTCGGGCACCGACCACTGCGACTGGATCTTCCTCGGCGCGCTGGTGGGTGACGCCGACGGCAAGCCCGCGCAGCCGGTGAAGGGCCTGCACGTGGTCCTGCCGCGCGCCGACTACACCATCGTCGAGGACTCCTGGGACGTCATCGGTCTGTGCGGCACCGGCAGCAAGGACGTCGTGGTCGACGGAGCCTTCGTCCCGTCGTACCGGACCATCGACTCGGCCGAGGTGGCCGAAGGCACGGTTGCGGCGGAACGCGCCGGACGCGCCGACACCGTGTACAAGCTGCCGTTCTGGACGATGTTCCCGCTCGGCATCACCGCGGCCGTCGTCGGGATGGCCGAGGGCGCGCTCGCGGCCCACCTGGACTACCAGCGTGACCGGGTCACCGCGATGGGCACGCGTGTCAAGGACGACCCCTATGTACTCACCGTCATCTCCGAGGCGGCGGCGGAGATCGCCGCGTCCAGGACTCAGCTCCTGGACGGCATCAGCCGACTGTACGACGTGGTCGACGCGGGACGCCAAGTGTCCTTCGAAGACCGCGCGGTGGTACGCCGCAACCAGATTCGGTGCGCCTGGCGGGCGGTGTCCGCGGTGGACGAGATCTTCGCCCGGTCCGGCGGCAACGCCGTCCGCCGGAAGAACTCCATGCAGCGCTTCTGGCGGGACGTCCACGTCGGCCTCCAGCACGCCATTCACGTGCCGGGCTCCGTAAACCACGCCAGCGCACTGACCAGCCTGGGCGTCGAGCCCGAGGGCATGCTGCGCGGCCTGATCTGACCCAGCTCGTCATTCACCACCGCTACCTCAGAGAGGCAGAAGATGACCGACATCAGCTCGCTCGGCTATGTGAGGATCCGCAGCCGCGACATGATGCCCTGGCGGGCGTTCGCCTACGAGGCGATCGGTTTCGCGGAGGGCAGCGGCCCGGAGCAGGAGGCGCTGTACCTGCGCATGGACGAGCGCCCCGGACGCATCGTGATCCTTCCCGGCGACGAGGACCGGGTCGAGGCCGTGGGCTGGGAGGTACGTGACCACCTGGCGCTGCGGCGCGTGCAGGCCGCCGTGGAGGAGACCGGTGTCGCCGTCAAGCCGTTGTCCGTCGCGGACACTGCGGCACGGCGCGTGGAAGAGGCCATTTCCTTCCTGGCACCCGGCGGCACACCGGTCGAGGTCTTCCACGGCCCGGCCCTGGACCACAGCCCGCTCGACACCCCTTACGGCAACCGATTCATCACCGGTGGTCTCGGCGTCGGCCACGTGGTGGTGCCGGTCGGCGACATGGAGGCGGCCCGGCGCTTCTACGAGTCGCTCGGCTTCCTGGCCCGCGGCGGGTTCCGGCTCCCCACGCCGCCGGACGTGGACCCGATGCACATCCGCTTCCTGGGAGTCAACGCCCGCCACCACAGCCTGGCGTTGCTGCCCACACCCGATCTCAAGTCGCCCGCGCTGGTTCACATCATGGTCGAGTGCGAGACCCTCGACGAGGTCGGCCGGGCCCTCGACCGTGTCACCTCCGCCGGCTACCACGTCTCCTCGACGCTGGGCCGGCACACCAACGACAAGATGGTGTCCTTCTACGTCCGCACGCCGGGCGGCTGGGACCTGGAGGTCGGCTGCTGGGGTCTGCTCGTCGACGAGCGGACCTACACCGCGGAGGAGATCACAGCCGACAGCTACTGGGGCCATCACTGGGACTTCGGCTGATCGATACGACGCCTCCCCCCGGGTGGCTGCCGATGGTGGCCGGTCGGGAGGCTCGCACGCCTTCCCTCCGTGCCTCCTCTCCACCGGTCTTGGGCATCCTTCGACCAGGGGGCGTACGTCACCATGCTGCGGTCGAACGTCGCCGTCCTCGGCCGATTCAGGTGCCCGTTGGCACACGCCTGGCTCGCACCGGCCGGAGGAGTGTGCCCACAGCCCCCCTCCGAAGGTGCATCTCAGTCAACGGCGCCGATGTCTTCCCGGGCGTGTACGGCCGGCTCCCGGAAGGCGGCCGAGGGAACAGCGGGAGTGGAGAGTGTTCCCTCGGCATGCCAGAGCAAGTCGGTCGGACCGACCTCAGACTCCGGCCGCCTGCCCCGAGGCGCCTGATTCGGCGAGGACACAACGGGTACCGCTGAAGATGGTCGGCATGCACTTGTTGCAGTGGATGCACAGGGAGGGTGTCGACGGATCCTGTTGCAGGCGGTTGAGCAGGTCAGGCTCGCGCAGCAGGGCGCGGGCCATGGCGACGAACTGGAAGCCCTCCGCCATCGCCCGGTCCATGGTCGCCTTGGTGCTGATCCCGCCGAGCAGTACCAGTGGCAGACGGAGCGCGGCCCGGAACTGGCGGGCGCTGTCCAGGAGATACGCCTCTTGGTACGGGTAGCTGTGCAGGAACTTGCCGCCCACCATCTGGATACCGAGTCTGACCGGCTGGGGCATGGCAGCGGCGAACTCCCGCAACGGCGCCTCCCCGCGAAACAAGTACATCGGGTTGAGCAGTGAGCTGCCCGCGGTGAGTTCGAGGGCGTCGACAGTGCCGTCGCTCTCGATCCACTGGGCGACCTGGAGGCTTTCGTCGAGCCAGAAGCCCCCCGGCACACCGTCGTCCATGTTGAACTTCGCCAGGACGGCGATGCGGTCGCCGACCTTGTCCCGCACCGCGCGGCACACATCGCGGGCAACTCTGGCGCGCCCCTGGAGCGCCCCCCCGTACTCGTCCTTGCGCTTGTTGATTTTCGGGCTCAGGAACGAGCTGGCGAAGTAGTTGTGGCCGAGATGGATCTCGACCGCGTCGAAACCGGCCTCGATGGCGTACTGCGCGGCGTCCGCGTGCGCGCGGGTGATGCGGCGGATGTCGTCCTTGGAGGCGGCCCGGATGACCGAGAGTGCCTGAGCGCTGAACGTCCGCGACGGTGAGAGGGCCGGCACCTTGTTGGACTTGCCGTTGGCCACCGGCCCGGCGTGGCCGATCTGCGCGGACACGGCGGCGCCCTCGGCGTGCACTGCCTCGGCCAAGCGGCGCAGCCCCGGCAGAGCTTCCGGACGCATCCATATCTGGTCGTACTCGGTGCGGCCCTCAGGGGCGACCGCGCAGTAGGCCACGGTGCTCATGCCGACGCCGCCTGCCGCGTGCCGGCGGTGGAATTCGATCAGGTCGTCGGTGACCAGGGCACCCTTGGTCATGCCCTCGAAGGTCGCAGCCTTGAGGATTCGGTTGCGCAGCGTGACAGGTCCCAGCTCGGCGGGCTGGAAAACATCGGGAGTCGTCATCTTCGTCTTCTCTCGGGCTGAGGTGAACCGGGCTTGAGGGGCGCGAGCCGACAGGGGCGAAACGTTCCGTGGAAACAGTCAGGCGGTCATCGCCGTGGGCTGTGAGTCGGGGCGCATGGCGGCGTCGGTGCCGCCGTCGACGCAGAGGACGGCGCCGGTGGTGAAGCGGGCCTCCGGGCGCAGGAATTGGTGCACCCAGAAGGCGATGTCCTCCGGGGTGCCGAATTCGCCGAGGGGCATGGGCGTGGGGAAGGCGTCCGCGTCCAGGTCCTCGGCACGGCCACCGGCGAGCATCAACGGGGTGACGACGGCTCCGGGGGCAATCACGTTGAGCAGGATCCCTTCCCTGGCCCACTCGGGAGTGACGGCGGTCTGCCGGGCCCAGCGGGCCAGCGCGAACTTGGTCGTCGCGTATGCGGAGATGGTCGGGGAAGCGGTCCGGACCTCGGCGGGTGTCGCGGACTGCGCGCCACGGGCGTGCTCACGGGCCGCCTCCTCATCACCGGCGAGGAGCAGCTCGACGAGCCTCTCATCGATCATCGGGACGGTTGTGGAGGAGTTGGAGCCGATCACCACGACGCGTCCCCCGCCGGAAGCGGCGAGTGCGGGGCGGAGTCCCTCCAGCAGACGCACCGGATTGAAATAGTTGATCGAGACCACGGAGCCGGCGTCAGGCAGCGAAGGGCCGACACCGGCGACGGCCGCCACTCCGTCCAGTCGGCCCGCGCACAGCTCCAGCACCTCGGAGATCGCCGCCGCGCGGCCCTCGTCCGTGCCGAGGTCGGCCGTGATGTCGGCGTCACGCAGATCGATTCCGATGACCGTGTGGCCTGCTCGGCGCAGCGTGTCGGCGGTTGCGGCTCCCATTCCGGAGGCGGATCCGGTGACGAGGTGAATACCCATGGCAAGAGTCCTTCTGACGTCGGCGAAGAAGCGGAGAGGCAGGCGCGCGATCGCACTTCCGACCCTGTCCAAACGTAAATCAATCAGTGATTGAAGGCTACTCCTCGGCGGTGTGTTCCAATGAGCCGCATGGCGGATGAATCGTCCTCGACCAGGGACCGGCTGCTGGACGCGGCGGAGAGGCTCTTCCTCGACCACGGCGTGAACCAGGTGTCCGTCCGTGCCATCAACGCCGAGGCAGGCTTGAATCCCGGAGCCGTTCACTACCACTTCGGGTCCCGCGACGGCCTGGTGGTGGCGCTCTTGGAGCGGGAACTGGAGCCTCGGTGGCGCGACCGCCTGGAGGAGCTGGCAGACCCCAGGGTGTCGGACGGCGCGGACCCGGCCGGGGTCGACATCGTGGCGCTGGTCACGGCCCTGGTGGAGCCGTTCGACGCCCTGGTCCGCTCCTCGCGGGGGCGCGTACTTTGTAGCCTGCTCGCTCAGACGTGCCTCGGCGCCGAGTCACCACGCCTGCACGCCCCTTGGTTCGGGACCGCCCCCTTCGAGGTGATGCTCGGCAGGGCGCTGCCCCATCTCACCGTGCACGAGATCGCAGACCGCTGGCGGCTGGTGTTCACTCTGCTCTTGCAGCTCTACGGTCGGCCCCAGGCTGCGGGACGCGCCGTCGCCGCTGAGCCGTCCTTCCCGGCCGCCGGGACCGTCATCGCATTCCTGGCCGCAGGCCTGACCGCTTCCTCGCCGAAGGCGTGATGAGGAGGACGGCAATGCGTCGAGGCCGACGGGGCGGCTGACTGATCTGTGTTCGGCCCGTCGCGCCTCGCGCACGGAGAGAAGTACACCCGCGGGAGGTCCGCCACGGATGCGCTGGTCCGCGGGTGCCGGATCACTCACCCTCCCGTACGGCGCCGGTGTACGGGGTGGCGATCCCGTAGAGGACTGTGCGCAGCCCGTCCCGCAGCAACCCGGCGATCTCCCCGGAGCCCGACGTAATCCACTCGATGACGATGTGGCGAGTGGCCTGCACGATGAGGAAGGCCGGCAGTGCCCGGTCAACCCCGGCAGTGCCCGTCTCGGGGCGGCGCCGGAGGAACGCTGCCATGGCTTCAGAAAGGGGGGCGTCCACTTCCATCCAGCGCAGCCGGTACTGCGGGCTGGATGCCATCAGCGACAGGAAGCGCCGGTGGAAGGGTGTGAGGTCGCCGTCTTGCAGCCCTGTCATCCAGACTGAGACGAGCGCGTCCAGGAGGTCACCGTCCTGCGGGGCCTCGCGCAGCGCGTCGGCGACGATCAGCGAGTTTTCCAGGAACAGGGGCCGGACGACGTCCTCCTTCACCGGGAAGTGGCGGTGGAACGTCCGCGGTGCGATGCCGACGGCGTCGGCGATGCGCTCTACCGTCGCCGATGTATTGCCGTCGGCGACGAAGATCTCGGCGGCCTTGCGCGAGATCTTCATTTTCAGCTCTTCGGCACGCCGTTCGGTCGCCGTAGGACGCGTCCGACTCATCGAGTCCCGCCTTCCGCCACTCGCACACGACAGCAAACACGATCGTATGCGTCTGTTGTATCCGATCCGTTTACACGATGGCGATGGCGACGTAGACTCATACCTGTCAGTTTCTGACATGTCTGCTGGATTCGCAATGCCGCAGGAGTGCCCAGGAGGTGGCCATGGAGACACCGGACACCGCGAGCGCGCCCATCACCATGATCGACAGAGTGGCTTCGCTGTTGCAGGCGTTCGACGGGCGTTCCCGACTGACACTGGTGCAGATCGCCCGTGATGCGCAACTCCCGCGATCATCCGCGCATCGGATACTGCAGCGGCTGGTGGAACTGGGCTGGGTGGAGCGGCAGGGTAACCAATACGCCCTCGGTATCCGGATGTTCGAGCTGGGTGCTCAGGTCGTGCGTCGGGACCGTGTCCATCAGGCGTCTCTCCCCTTCATGCATGCTCTGCACCGGTCGACCGGACTGACCGTCCATCTGAGTGCACTCGTCGCCTCGGATGTTCTGCATCTGGAACGGATCGGCGACTGGCCGCACCAGCAGAAGGTGTGGCAGTTGGGTGCCCGGCAGCCCGCCGTGCACGCGGCAGCGGGCCGGGCCCTGCTGGCACGTCTGTCTGATTGCGACTGGCCGCAGTTGGTCTTTCCGCCGCCTGCGGGCGCCGACGGGGTGCAGACGCCGGGTCAACTGTGCCAGGAGCTGAACCGGGTCCGTGACCGTGGCGGCGTAGCCCTGGACGACCAGGGCTGCGCCGTGGGAGTCACTGCGGTGGCCGCGCCGATTGGCCCGTCGGAAAGCGGTCTCCGCGTAGCCATCTCCCTGTGTGGTCCCACCGGTGCTCTGCCGACACGTACCGCCGAGGATGCCGTGCGCATGGCCGCCAGAGACATCTGGCATGCGGCCACGGGCATGGCGAAGCCCAACCGCCGTGCTCGACAGGCCTGTTGGGTTCACCCGGGCCGCATGAGTGCGCCTACCCTGGCCCGCGATTAGTCCTTCTCCAAGGCGGGTGGCCCTGCCGCTTGGGGATCGGACGGACCTCCGGTGGCGCACACTCTCCTCGCGAGTGACCGTGGTTCCACGACCGGGGTGTTCGCCGGACATGTCCACTGGCGTCGTCCGCCTGGTGCTGTGCGCATTCACCGATCGGCTGCCGGCCGTGCTGGTGACCTGCGGAACGGGCGCACCCACGAGGCCCTGGCAGTCGTCTACCGGTCGGGCAAGTCGGCATTCGACCGCGGTGGCAGATGTGAGGCCGCTACTCGCGGCCCGCGGGTTCGGTCGCCCGTGAGGTCTGACAGCGGACGGTCCGCCTATCCGGTGGGCGACGGCATGGGAGGCCGCCGCCGCTACCGAGACCAGAGCCTGGCTCACGTCCAGCGCGGTCTGACCGCCCTCGCCGTCGGCATCGAGAGCCCCTGCGAACTGCCCCCGACGGAGAAGGACCCCCGCCCGACAGTCGGTGGTTTCCAGGGCTACCTCGGCCAGCCGAGAAACCTCTGACTCGCCTCTTGGTAACGCTGTTACACCACTCGATGACGCGCCACCGCCCAAGGGGCTCAGCCCGTAAGTCCGTCCGCGAGCAGCCGCGAGCGGATCTCGGCCTCCGAAGGCTCCTGACCTTGAAGGTCGGGGCCGGTAAGCAGCCGCGTCTTCTGCTCGACCGGGATGTCCGCAAGCCGAGGCAGGCCAACGGCGGTAGCTCGGGGATCTGAGCCTCGTCGTGAGGTCGTTCGTGTCTACTCCGTTGCCTGCCCTCGGCGTCTTCAGGGGTCAGCGGACGACGAGCGCCGGGACCTCTACTGACGCCTCGTCGCGGATGTCGGCGCTGGAGAGTCCGAGCAGGACGGTCACCTCGCCCGCTTCGACGCCTCGGCGTCCGTCGGGCCAGGTGTAGGCGAGGCGCTTGAGCGGCACGGTGAACTCGACCTTCTCAGTGGCGCCTCCGATGAGCGGAATACGGGCGAAGTCGACAAGCTGTCGGACGGGGCGCACCACGGTGGCACCTTCGTCGCGCACGTAGAGCTGCAGGACGGCCGAGCCGACCCGCTCTCCGGGGTTGTGTACTTCGGCCCCAACTCGGAGGGTGCCGTCCTCGACCGTGACACCGTCGAGCGCCACATCGAACGTCGTGTAGGAAAGCCCGTGGCCGAACGGGTAGAGCGGGCTGCTGTCGGTGAGGTCGATATAACCGTGGCGCGGCAGCGAGGGATGGTCGTTGCCGCTGCCGATGGGGTGCCCGTGGTACAGGGGAATCTGCCCACCGTGGCGCGGGAAGGTGGAGGGGGTGCGTCCCCCGGGTTCGACGACGCCGTACAGGACGTCTGCGATCGCCGGACCGGCGACAGGACCGAGCAAGGGGGCGAGGAGCACCGCCGCGGATGCGTCGTGCACCGGCTCCAGGAGGAGCGGCCGACCCGAGACCACCACCGTGACGACCCGCTTCCCGGCGTCATGGAGGGCCTTGACCAGTTCGTTCTGGTTGCCCGGCAGCGTCGGGTTCGCAGCCGTGCGGCCTTCACCGGCGGTGTTGTTGCCGGCCCAACCGGTGCGCTCACCGACGATCGCGATCACCACATCGGCTTCGGCGACGGCTTCGGCGACGGATGCAGGGTCCAGGGTCTGGGCATCCTGGTCGAGGCTGCCGAGCGCGTGATACCGCACGGAGGGGTCGAGGGCACGGATGGCCTCGGCCGCGGTCACTGACTCGGGGTGGAGCGTGCGGGCCCCTTGCTCGAAGATCGGCTCGATGCCGGGGAGCCGGATCTGGAAGAGGTCGGGGAAAACCTCGGGCGAGGCACTCACGCCGGGGAGCGTGCCGGTGGCGAGGAGGGAGATCGCCTTCACCATCTCCGCCTCGGAGACGGTCGAGTAGGCACCGAAGTGGACGCGGAGCTCGTCGGCGGCGGGCCCTACGACGGCTACCTTCGACGCACCGGGAGCGAGGGGGAGGATGCCGTCGTTGGCGAGAAGGGTGATGCTCGCGTTCGCGACCTCGCGTGCCTGGCGGTCAACGGTGGGCTGGTCGAAGGCGACCGGTGCCGCGGCGGGGCGCGAAGGACGGATCTCCGGGATCAGGCCCAGCCGCGCTTTCAGCTCAAGGACGTTGGTGACGGCGCGGTCCAGAATCTCCTCCGGATAGGTGCCGTCCTCGATGAGCGGACGCAGACTGCTCGTCGTGGCATTGCCCGGCAGTTCGACGTCGATGCCGGCATCGAGCGCCTGCCCTGCGGCGTGTCCGGGCGTGGGAGCGATGCGGTAGGTCTTGTGCAGCATGGTGAGGGAGTCGTAATCGCTGACCACGAGTCCATCGAAGCCCAGTTGGTCCCGAAGGAGATCGGTCAGGAGCCACCGGTTGGCCGCGGCAGGGATCCCGTCGATGTCGTTGTACGAGTTCATGATCACCGACAGGCCGGCCTCGGCGATCGCCCGGCGGAACGGCTCCGCGTGCACGTCGACCAGCTCGCGGCGGCCGAGCTGCGTCGCCGCCTGATTGAGCGCACCCAGGGAGTGCGCGTACCCGAGGAAGTGCTTCCCGGTGGCGAAGATGCCGCTGTCGGCGTCGTCACCCTGAACCCCGCGGATGAATCCGATCGCCATCCGTGTGACGAGCTCCGCGTCTTCACCGTACGTCTCGTGGACCCGGCCCCATCGGATGTCGCGGGCGAGGTCGAGCACGGGGGAGAAGAACAGGTGGATGCCGACCGACCGTGCCTGCTGCGCGGCGATCCGTCCGACCGTGCCACTGACCGAGGGGTCCCAGCTGGCAGCCTGCCCCCACGGGGTCGTGAACTGGTGTCCCTGCGGGTGGACGAACCCGCTGATGCCCTCGGCGTGCACGAGCGCGCCAATGCCGAACGGGGCCAGCTCGCGTGAGACGTCCTGGAAGCGTGCGAGGTCACGGCGGAGCCCGTCCAGGTCTGGGCTGAACTGCTGTCCCAGGGAGAGATGGCCGACACCGTGGGGCCGCACGAGCCGAAGCCGGTCGATGTCGTACGGGAACCCCGTGGCGAAGTCGGCGGCTTCGACGCCCGGCTCACTGAACTTGGCGGCGTCGATGAGGTCCATCGGTATGACGCCTTGGATCTGTGCGATCTTCTGGTCGAGATTGAGGCGGGAGACGAGGGAGCGGAGGTCGGTCATTGATGTCGTCCTTAAATCGGAGGTGATCAGGGTCGGCGGCCGGTGGCGGCGCGGGGGCGTGGAGAGGCGGAGTGTCGGATCGAGCGGGGACCTATTGGCCGCCCGGGGGGGGCGAGCAGCCGGACCTCGGTCCGGCCGGACGACTCCGTCTGCGCGATTACGGCGCCGTCGCCGGCCTCGTCTGTCGATCGCAGGAAGGCCAACGTCTTTGTCCTCGCTCTCCAGCCGATGGGGTCACCCGATTCGGCACGACCAGAAGTGGCCGGGGGGGGGTTGGACGCGAATCACGCTGTCGTGCGACAGGCGAACCGTCGCGAGGGCATGGGCGCCCGCGCGTGGGAATCCCCACGAGAGCAGCGGGAGCACAGCCATCGGGGCGTAGGTCGCGGTCATCCTCGTCCCTCCGGGGGGCTTCGTCGCTAGACGCTCACCAAGATCGCTCATAGGACAACACGCCGATTGTCACGCGTCAATCCATACGGTAGAAGGTTCGTTGTCACGTGTTAAAATCGGGTCGTTCGGGAGAGTGTCGAGAGGCGGAGTGGATGGCGACGAGTGCGCAGGTCGCAGTTCACGCGAGAGTGTCCCGGTCGACGGTGAGCCAGATCTTCAACGGCCACGAGCACCTCTTCGCCGAGGCGACGGTCGAGCGTGTGCGCGCCTCGGCACGGCAGTTGGGCTACCGTCCTTCCGTCGCCGGACGCACCTTGGTGCGGGGAACCAGTGACATCGTGATCACGATCATCCCGGATGTCACCTTCAACCCGCGGCTGCGCGAACTCATTGACATCGTCACAGAAGGACTCACTTCCGCCGGCCTCACCAATCTTCTCCGCTTCGCTGGTTCCGAGGACTCCCTCCACGACACGATCCTCGGACTACGGCCCTTCGGCGTGATCAGTCTTGCGCCAGTGCCCCCTGCGCAGCGCAAGAAGCTCCTGGCGGACGGCGTGCACCTCATTGAGCAGTCGACCGCCAAGCAGGCCGCGATCGACAGGGCGATCGGGCGGCTGCAGGCACGTCACCTCGCTTCGGTCGGTTACGAGAGCATCGTCGCCGTTCTGCCTGCGGACGCGCGTGAGCAGGCATTTGCGGCGCCTCGCGAGGAGGGTGTCCATCAGTGGGCAGTGGAGAACGGCATTCATGTGCTTCCCACTCTGCGTATCGCCATGGAACACAGTGACGCCAATGCCGCGGTCCACCAGCTGCCGATGGAGTCCGTAGGGGTCGCCGCGTACAACGACGAGGTCGCGGTAGCCGTCCTCGGGGCGGCCGTGTATCAGGGCAGGAAGGTTCCCCAGGACCTGGGCGTCATTGGCATCGACAACTCTCCTGTCGCGCACGCCGCGTCACCCACCATCACGACCGTTGACTACGACATGCAGTTCAGCGGCCAGGAAATCGTCAGAGTCCTCCTGCGGGCCCCGGACGCATCTCCCGACCGGGACGCGGAATGTGAGGTGGAGCGGCGTCTCGCGATCATCCGCGGCGGAAGCACCCGGTCATCCTGAAGCACTTCATCCCTTGACTTCGCATGCGACGGCACTCCGGGTAGAGCCAGTCCTGATCGACTTCGGGGCACGCCCAGGACTGGGCGGGCAGCGGACGGACGTTGTGGTCGGCGACCGCGTTGCGGATGTACGTCTCCAGGAACGGGTTGACGAACCTGTACAAGGATTCGGCCTGTGTGGCCATGTCGCAGGCCCAGCCGTCGAAGTCCTCGCCGGCCACGCTGGGAACGCCCAGACGGTGCAGCAGCTCGTAGCGCTGCGCCGGCTCAGGTGGTTCACCCCGCCCGCCAACGCTCCCACCAGCCGGCAGGCGGCGTGCGGAAGGGATGGCTGGAGTGCTGTGTCATCAGGCGTCGTGGAGAGTGGGGGGAAGGGCCGTGACAAGCGCGGCTCGTGGCGGTGTTTTTCACGGGATCGCGGTCGCCTCGGGTACGACCACCGAAAGTTGGTGACGCAACTGCGCCGTGAGGGCGTGGACGTATCGGTTCGGGGCCGGCCGTGGAAGCTGCCCCTGGAGGGCCGGGCGCTGCTGGTTGCCGCGTACTGGCGGACCAATCTGACGATGCGGCAACTGGGCCTGATGTTCGGGGTATCGGCGTCCACGGCCGACCGGGGCATCGACGACCTTGGGCCGAAACCCGCCCTGCGGCCCCGTCAGCGGTTCGCTCGGGACGCTGTGCTGATCGTGGACGGAACCCTGGTGGCCCACTCGCGACCACAAGGTCGCCGAGCAGTCGAAGAACTATCGCTACTCCACGAACCATCAGGCGGTCATCGACGCTGACACCCGCCTGGTCGTGGCGATCGGCAAGCCGCTGCCGGGCAACCGCAACGACTGCCGTGCCTGGGCTGAGTCTGGCGCGAAGGTCGCCATCGGGCAACACGGTAGTGATCGCCGATGGCGGCTACCCGGGCACAGGACTGGTGATGCCGCACCGCCGCAGCCCCGGCGAGGAACTACCCGACTGGAAGAAGGCCGGCAGGGCTCACAAGCAGGTCCGAGCCCGTGTTGAGCACTGCTTCGCCCGTATGAAGACCTGGAAGATCCTGCACGACTGCCGACTGAGGGGGGAGGGTGTGCACCACGCCATGCGCGGCATCGCCCGCCTGCACAACCTTGCCTTGGGCTATCCGTGAGCATCTCCACTGACGGTCTCGGATGGCGAAGGTGCAGCGGCGGCGACCGTGACCGGCATGCCGTGCTCCTGCGGCCATCCCGGCCGCCACCTGGTGAGCCACTCGGCGAAGTCCTCGCGCACGAACCGAGGGTCCGTCGGCTTCAGCCGAATCTGGGGTCGCTCATCGGCCCACCACACTTCGAACTCCGACTCGGTGCCCTCCGTGGGCCAACGCTCCGCTTCGCTTGGTAGCAGCAGCACGTCAACGAAGCCGTTCACGGGCAGCCCGATGTCCACGAAGACGCCGATCACGCCGGGACTTGGCACCCGGGCCACGGTTCCAGGGAAGCGTTGCCCGAAATGCAGTCGGTGACGTGTCGTCTCCCAGTCCTGTGCACTCACCACCCCGGGCATCTTGCCAGAGCCGAGCCCCATACGGGACAGCCCTTAGCCGTAATCCGTCATGGGCTGGCTGAGCGGTCGGCGTGCCGTTGATGTGATCCCTGCTACTGGAGGCACGAGCAGGGCTAGACGTATCGGCTGCACAACGGTGAACGCCTCGGACACCCGCCGCGCGTTCGCCTCTTTGTCAGCCAGTGCAGTCGAGTGCGCCAGTTGCCAAGCCGCCGACCGTAGATCCCTGCTGCCTATCACATCGCAGGCATCGACGCCCAGCGCCGTCGTCCTGACATCGCGACCGCCTCAGCCTTTGCCAGGATCCGCAGGGGCGTTTCAGAGGTGGAGCGGGCGAGGAACGCGTCGATTGCGGCGTTCAACTCCTCGAAAGTACACAGCCCCTGTGCGTGCTCCTTCCTCTTGAGTTGAGCCTGCTCTCACAGCGAGCGTGCACGGCCGCTCCTTTTGGAGACGACCCTCTCCCGTAGCTGCCAGCACTCAACGCTGGCGCCCAACTTGTCGAATGCGTTGAGCAGGACGTCTAGGTCGGCGACGACGGCGACCCGTATCTCGCGGCATTGGAAGAAGCTGCGAAGCCCAGCTATGAGGTCAGCCCCATGTCCAAGACCTTGGCGGCGGTGCTGATGGAGCCGGGCATGAGGTGGCGGTAGATCTTGTAGGTGATGTCGATGCTCGCTCTTATGGCCCATCCATTCGGCGACATCGGTGATGGGGACGTTGTGGTGGAGGCAGTTGGAGGCCACTGGTTGGCCAGGTAGTAGTACGGGAACGGCTTGTCCGGGTGCAGGGGGTGGCGCAGCAGGTAGCCGTCGGTGGTGCCGTGTCTGTCGGCGTACCACTCGATGGTCTGCCGGGTCCGGGCCGACAGCGGCACGTCCCGATACTCGCCGATCTTGCGGTGCTCGAGGCGGGCGTACTGGCCGCTGGTCTGGTTGGCCTGCTCGGTGACCCGGTACACGTCACTGGCCACGAGATTGCGCAGGTTGACCGCGGCGGCCTCGGCGTTATGCAGCCCGCACCCGCTCATCAGATCGGCTATCAGCAGGAAGGCGTCGTCGCCAGCCGTACGGATCGTGGCCAGCTGCGCGGCCGATGGGATGACCGCTCTGGCCGGGCCGTACTGCGGGGGCTTGATGCCCTCCAGCGGACTGGCCTCGTACAGTCCCAGCCGGTGAGCGTCCAGCAGGATCGACTTCACCTCGTCGAACGCGTTGGACTGGGTCGCCAGCCCGGCCCCGTTGCGCTCCATCGCCCGGATGAAGCCGTCCACCACCTTGTGATCGAAGGCGTCCACCCGCCTACTGCCCAGCGCCGGGAAGATGTGGTGCTCCAGCAGCGAGTCCAGGTGCCGCAACGATGAGCCTTCCAGATGCCGCTGGCTCTCCCGCCACTCCGCCGCATACTCAGTGTCGGTTCCGAACCCGGACTCAACCTTCTGCTTGCCAGCGGCGTCGCGGAACTGGATCTTGTATGGGTGCGGGCACTTCGGCCATCTCGACCGGGCGTGATCACACTCCTTGAAGTAGGTGCCCATGCCGTGCGGGCAAGCTCTTCTTCGCCATCGGTCGCCCGACTCCCGAGGTCCATGCTGACGGTTTGCTGACTGTCCGAGGACCGAGGTGCTTCTGACCTGCGAGAAGTCACCAACCACTCTCTATATCGTGGAACTTCATAGGGCGGTCGCATGAGGATATCGCACAGGCACGTGCGGACTGGATGGCCGGCACCCGCTTCGGCGAGGTCCCCGGCTACGACGGGGACCCGCTGCCCGCTCCGGAACTGCCGCCTGTGCCCCTGAAACCCCGGGGTCGGGTGCGCTGATCTGCGCGGATGCGTGTTGACGGCAGCACGTGGGCGGCGGAGAACTCGGTGGTGGAGTCGGTCGATCGCCGCTGAGACGATTGCCATGAACGAGGCTGCGGGGCGCGTCTCTGGAGCCCAGGGTGTGATCTTGTGTGGCAGGGTCTGGCAAACCCAATGCTGACCCAATGCTGACCTACCTGAGGGGTCGTCAGGCCAGCGGATGGTCCTGTGCTCCCAGGTCCAGCGTGTCTGGGTGTCGCCGTCGGCGGGAGAGGCGCGCCTCAATGCTGACCCCTCTCGCGGCTGCGGTGGACAATGTGCACAAGAGGGCCCCGCCAGCTTTGACCCGGTGTACCAACTGGCGTGGCTGGTTGTAGACACTCAACAACTTCAGTCGCCCAGCAGCTTGACGGGCGCCGACCTTCCACTCCCAGCCTTCCTTTGGTGTCCCGCATCTTCGTCGCTTACGCACTATGCGACAGGGTATGGAACATCGGCCGAACGGTTCGTTTCCAGGTGGGTGGACAACGACGGAATCATCGCCTTCGGTGGAGCCGCTCACCAACAGGACATGACGATCGTGTTCCGGGCTGTCATTCCCGCCCGAGGCGGCGTCCTGGGAGGCCCCCCGTGCAATGACGGGTCAATACAATCAGCAGACCGGCGTAAGCGAATGACATCGGAGTGACCTATGGGTATGGGGCGTTCAGGGACTTACCCGCGGTTCACACCGCGGAAGCGTAGATCAGCCCGGATCTTCCTGCTCGCCCCATGCTTTGTCGGCGCTATGCTGGTCTGCACCTCCTGCGCCCCGTTGAGCGACCCCTATCCGGAGAAGGGGGACGCGAAGCCCCGGGCCCTGGTGCGGGAATGGAAGAACGGCGATACGGGGGCGACGCTCGACCTGCGGGACAAGGGCAAGTTCACCGTCAAGAACCTCAGGGCGCAGTACTTCTCGTGCTCGCCCAGTGGCCTGCACACCAAGTCGGGGAAGGGCACCTGGAAGTCTCTGGATGTGGCAGGGTCGACCTCGGTAGTGCTGGACTTCTCGGACGGGTGTGACACCACGCTTTATTACGGCAAGGAATCAGGGGACCCCGTCCTCTACAACAGCGCCGAGGGTGCCGACATCGTCATGAAGCTGACGTAGTTGCGGTAGGGGTATCCGTTTCTCCTGCCTCCACGTCTTCTTCTCCGCGGTCCTGCAAGAGGGCGCTGCGCATCGAGGCGCCGTCGTCGACGACGTGGCCGTCACTCGGGCGGCGCAGGAGTTCATGGAGCAGTGCGTTGTCGTCGCGGGAGCGGCGGCACAGTCACCGTGCGTCTCGTCACGAGCGGCGCGTACGACAAAACTGCTGCGCCCGGTCTGCAAGATGGTGTGCGTAATGTCGGCCCGGCGTTCCCAGCGGACCCACAGTCGTCGGAAGCCGTGGAGCCAGGCGAAGGTCCGCTCCCGCCACCCACCGTCGTTGAGGTCGAGGATCCGGCGGCACCATTGGTCCAGGGGGAGGTGTTCGGGCCGGCCACCACCTTCGAGGTCTTCGACGACGAGGACGACGCCGTGCGCCGGTCCAACGCCACCGAGTTCGGGCTCGCCGCGTCCGTGTGGAGCAGCGACGTGGACCGGCCCCTGCGTCTCGCTGCCCGCCTCGACGCCGAAACCGCTTGAATCAACAACTGGGGCATCATCCATGACCAGTTCGAGGAGGGCGGCAAGAAACAGAAGCGGAGACGGCCTGGCCGGAAAAGCAGCAATCCAGCACGAGCACCCTGGCCGTGGCGCGGGCCCCGCCGACCATCCGCTTCACCAGGTCGAGATGGATGGCGGAGAAGCTCACGTGCTCGGTGTCGGTTCCGGCGAGGGCGAGGTGCAGCAGCCCGGCGTCGTCGAGCAGGCCGTGTCCCCAGTAGTAGACCAGCAACAGGTCCTCGGCTTCACGGACCGCTCTAGACAACGCCGCGCCGACGGTGGTCTGGTCCTTGGGGTCGTCCACCATCGCACAGTGCTCGGGCGCGAGCACACTATGAACCGGGTGGGTGAGGGTCCGCCGCAATGCGTCCAGGTTCGCCTGCACAGCAGGAATATCATGCAACTCAGGATCGTGAAACGTACCTGTCCCGATGAGAACCGCCCGGCTGGCCGCACCTTCCGGTAAGCGTGTGCCACTCATCTGGGCTGCTCACCCGGCGCCGGAAACCGTTCTGCTACCTCCCGCAGGAGCGCCTGAGGATCGGCTGTGCGCATTACGTCCACCTCGATCCGGTGCCCATCCTCAGTGCTGACCGTGATCTTGCTGTCGGTGCCGCGAGAGGTGAGCCAGGTGCACACCGATTGGATGAGCACTGCTAGGACGCCGCCCGAGCCAAGCGCCACCGTCAGCAGTTCCACGGTGGAGCCCATGTGGCCAGGGAGGGGGGACTGCCGTAGGAGCTTCACCCGACCGCGCATGGCATCCTCGGAGACCAGCCAGTCGCGCAGCGCGATCACGTGCACCTCAGCCCCCGGCTCCCCCGGCCCCTTGACAGACAGCCGCAGTTCCGTTCCGGCGCGCATATCTGGCACAACAACCCCTCAAACAAGGTCACGTGATCCACGTGTCATGGCACGTGAAGGTCGTGCATGGGCTTCAACGTGCCTAACGAAGCCTGACGCGGCAACCACTCGTCGAGGCACCACTGCGAGACGGTCAATCCGTACCCCGGATCCACCGCCATCCCAAAAGCGCGGGTCGACCGATGCGGTGCACCCGTCCGCAGCGCACACAGAGACGTACGGGCTCAAGGGCCAAGATCGTGAGACGAAATCCCAATGTCCCCAACTGAGACACGGCCAATAGCAGCAGATCGGTAGCGCTCCAAGGGGCTTTGGAGATGCGAACGTACAGCCGGAGCCGTGCGGCGCTGCAGGGCTTCCCGATCACCTTCGTCGAAGACCGCTGGCTTCATATCACCGTCGTTATCACTAGGTGGCGCCAAAAATCCCAGGTGAAGCGCCTCAAGCGGTCTCTGGCATGTTAGGCACATGGCCAGGCCGAGCTCGGCGGTTGACCCACCTCGCCGGACGGGGGCGACGCCACCACGGCGATCAGTCCTCGGGCTTGATCTTCGAGGACACGAAGAACAGCCCGGCCGTTGCCGCGATGAAACCTCCGGCCAGTTCTTCGTAGCCCTGGAAGTAGGTGATGGGGATGGCGATGGCGCAGGCTGCTCCGACCAGCTCGATGAAGCCCCCGATCAGCCGCCGGGAACGGCTCGGCGGCGGAGGGTGATGGGGGTTGGGCGGGCCTTGCCAATAGTGCAGGGGGCCCGACCTGGGCTTCCAGTCCTCTTCCCGGAGCCGCAGATACTCCGGGTGGTGGCGAGCGTAGCCCAGGCGGCGGGGTGCCAGGCGCCGCCACGGCAGCCAGCCCTGCCGGATGGCGATCCATGCGAGCCCCGGTAGGCAGGCGACGGCCGCCCAGATCGCGGCGACTGTCCGCTCTCCGGCCGAAGCCGACAGAATGCCGAGCAGCCGGTCCAGCTGGCCGCTGGCGGCGTAGGCGATCAACGCGGCTATGGAGAGCACCGCCGTGGTCTGCTCTATCTGGTGTCCGGTGTAGCAGCGGGCACAGCGTGGCACGGACACGATTTCCTGACGCCAGGTGGTGCGCAGGACGACGATCCATGGGGTCATGGTGGTTTCGGCATCCTTGTGCAACCCCAGGACGTGGTCGTGCCATGACGCCTGTGTGGCCTCCCGGCAGAACCAGCACTCCCGCACCACGAGTTTCCTTTCCCGGGCCGTTGCGTGATTGTGGACGGCATTTTAGGTGTTGCCCCGCAAGGAGCGTGTGTTGTCTGTTGTGGAAGGGTGGTGAGAGTTGCGGTCGCCATCGACGCCAGCAGCGTGCCGGACCCTGTTTTTGGACTCTGAGCCGAGTTCGGCGCGGCCCCTCGCTTGCTGCCCGCCGAGCAGCGGGCCGGTCTTGAGTGAGGTCGCGCAGCGCGCGGCGTACCCGGTGAGCTTCTTCGGTGATCAACGCCCAGGACTGCATCGCTGTCGAACTACCGCCGCCCGGCGGCATTTTAGCGGGTTTAGGCACGTGGTCCGGCGAGCTTGGATCAGTCGGTGGATGCGGTGATGCAGACGGATTAGTTCCCAGTGGGATCAGCAGCCCGCAGCTCGGTTACGGGAGGGCGTCGGCGCGGGTGGCGAGGGCGCGGAGTTCGGGTGTGGTGCGGCCAGACGAATGCGTGCGCGCGCTGCTCGCCGCCGAACACCAAGCACCCGAGCAGGAGTCCGGAGATGAGGGACCTCACCGCGGGGCGGGAGCTGGTCTCTGCGGCACTGTACGCAGTTGACTGGATCAACAAGCCACGTTCGGCGGCGCCACTCCGGGAGACGCGCAGGCCCAGAGGCGCGGAGACAGGGAGGGGATGCGGGAGCTGACGGACGAAGCTGCCGCCGGCCTCGGCGGGGCACCACCGCCCTCCGCGATCACGGCGGAGGCTTCAGCCCGGCCACCGTCCAGCTCTAAGCCGATCTGCTGCTCGTCGAGCTTGATGAGCATGCGGGGCGCGAGCAGGTAGCTCTGTCCGATCAGGTCGAGGTGCTCTCCCTCGTCGGCGGAGCCGAGCGCGTGTCCGGCACGGATCAGGCGGGGCAGGTGGACGGCGAGGTTCGCGCAGTGGCAGGTGTGGAAGTCGGCGTGCACGCGAGCGAGTTCGACGGGCAACGTCTCGGGGGGGGGGCGGCAGTTCGTTGTCCTGGCCGATGCCGAGCATCGCGTCGCGCAGGCGACCGACGAGGATCTGTCCTACCGGCACGTCCCGGGCCGCTGCTTCCCCCCGCTGCCGAAAGCGAGACGCCGGCGGTTGCCGCGGCCGAGAGAGACAGGAACTCTTCCGTCGCCGCACTGAGTCGTCACCGTCCTCCCGCTGAGTTCGTCCCAGCCCAGGGCCGGGAAGGCGCGGGTACGCGAGACCAGGACAAACAGGGTATCCGTGTCGAGTCTGTGCAGGGGGCGAAGCCGCCGTGAGCCCGAACTCCTTGGGCGGAATGTCGAGCACATCGGCGTAGCGTCTGAGGACGTCGACGCCGGACAGCGGTGAGAGGCCCCGCTCGTACCGGGAGACCTGGGAGGCGGAGTAACCGGCTGAGGAAGTTCGACGCGTGAGCATCCCGACCGTGTGCGTGCGGCAGTGCGATGTCCGGATTGCCGCCCACGGATTCGGCGCGCTGCACGGTGTCGAGCATCGGGGTTGTTTTGGCGTCTCCGTGGCCGTCGAGGGCCGCGCATCGCTCCATCGCGTCTCGCAGTTGGCGCCGTGCTCCCGCTGGAACCGGTCGCACAGCTGGATCAAGCGGCGGGCTGTCGGCAGTGAATGATCTTGAACGGCGGAGGGCCTCCGGAGGGGTGATCGCCGGGGCGTCGCGGGCGTCAGCCGGTAGGAAAGCTGTCCGCGCCCAGGACGTTCAACAGAGCCAGCTTGTCGTAGCTGTTGGTGCCGGGCGTCGCGGTGAAGATGAGCAGGGCCTGTGACTGGTCGGGGTCCTGCAGGCTCTGGCAGAACAGATCGATGCGCCCGACCTGGGGGTGAACGAACCGTTTGGCGTCGCTCCAGTGCAGGCCGACCTCCTGCCGGTCCCACAGTGACGCGAACTCTGTGCTTTGGCGCAGCAGGCTCGGCACGAGACGGGCGGCCTGCGACCGGGGCCCTTCCCTTGTGGTCGCAGCCCGCAGGAGCGCGACGTTCACACGGCTGTTGAGACCGTGGTCGTCAGGGAGGTACCGCTGGCGGGCGGCCGGATCGGTGAACCAGCGGTAGGGGGCGCTGCGGGCTTCCCCGGTGTAGTGGGTCTGTTCTCCGAGTAGGGCTACGGCGGGAGGCGTTTGCAGCAACGTCTCGCCGAGGGGGCCCATGACCTGTGCCGGGGTGTCCTGCAGCCGGTCCAGGATGCGCATCAGTCCGGGGTTGACGTGCTCGCTGCGCAGCCGCCGGCGCGGTGTGCGGTGCCCGCACAGGAGAAAGAGGTGATCGCGTTCGTCCGGGTTGAGGCGCAGCCCGCGGGCGATGGCTGCCGCCATCTGCTGCGAGGGCCGCGGCCCGCTACCGCGTTCCAGGCGGGCAAAGTAGTCGGCCGACATGTCGCACAGTTCGGCTACTTCCTCCCGTCGCAGTCCGCGGGTGCGCCGACGCGATCCGCGGCGCAGTCCCACGTCTTCCGGTTGCAGCGCCTCCCGCCGGGCACGCAGGAAGGCGCCCAACGACGCCTGGTCCACCGTCCGTTCCATGGGCCTCCCTCAAGAGGTCAAGTGTAATCCGGACGTCGGTCGAGGCCGCCGTGCGTCCACCATCGTCGCAGTCGCGAGCGACCTCAACCACTGACTGCGAGTCAGTGGTTGAGCGGGTCCTTCATCCGCGCCGCCGGGTGCCGTCCACTGGTCGTTGCGGAACGACGCAACGCGTTCCGCGACGACTGGGGTGCGCAGCGACCGGCACCGCAGCGACTGAGACGAGAGGGGCCCCTATGGCCAAGTGGACAGCTGCCGACCTGCCGGAAATGACCGGTAAGACGGTACTCATCACCGGAGCCGGCAGCGGCATCGGCCTGGTCGCCGCCCGCGAGTTCGGGCGCGTCGGCGCCCGTGTCGTGCTGGGGGTGCGCAGCACGGAGAAAGGTCTCCGGGCGATCGCGGGGATGCCCGGCGACTTCGACGTCCGGCGTCTGGACGTCGCTGACCTGGGATCGGTACGGAGCTTTGCGCAGGCGTGGATCGGCGACCTGGACTTCCTCATCAACAACGCGGGTGTCATGGACGTCCCGGCGGCGCGGACCGCGGACGGTTTCGACGTGCAGACCGCGACGAACTACACCGGGCCGTTCGTCCTGACCAACCTGCTCATGCCGCACCTGACCGACCGCGTCGTCAGCGTGACCAGCCAGCTGCACCGGCAGTCCAACCTGAATGTGGACGACTTCGACTGGCGGTCGCGCAGGTACCACCCGATGAACGCCTACCGGGACTCCAAGCTCGCGGTCGTGCTGTTCTCCCTGGAACTGCAGCGGCGCCTGACAGCGTCGGGCAGCCCGGTCCGGTCGGTGCTCGCCCACCCCGGCATCGCCACGACATCGCTGGCCGCCCACTCGTCGGCGAACGTCATCAACCGCTTCACGTTCCTGCTCAACGACCCCGAACACGGAGCCCTGCCCACCCTGTACGCCGCGACGCAGAACGTGCCCGGCAACGCCTACGTCGGCCCGGACGGCTTCGGCAGCGTCAAGGGCTACCCCACCGTGCGCGAGCCGGGCAAAGCCGGCCTGGACGAGACGAAGGCCGGCGACCTGTGGCAGGCGACCCTCGCGCTGACGGGAACCGACCGATGAACTACCTGGAACCGACCGATGAACTACCTGGAAGCGGCCGACCACGCCGACATCTTCGTCCCGCACGCCTTCGCCGAGCAGACCGTCGACCTCGGTGAAATCCGCATGAACTACGCCGTGGCCGGCGACGTGTCCAACCCCCCACTGCTCCTCGTACCCGCACAGACCGAATCGTGGTGGGGCTACGAGGACGCGATGCGGCTGCTCGCCGACCGCTACCAGGTCTACGCCGTCGACCTGCGCGGCCAGGGCCGTTCGACCTGGACACCCGGCCGCTACAGCCTCGACATCGTCGGCGGCGACCTCGTCAGGTTCATCGACCGCGTCATCGCCCGCCCGGTCGTCGTCAGCGGGCTGTCCTCGGGCGGGGCGGGACCATTGCCGCGTGGCTGTCCGCGTTCGCCGCCCCGGGGCAAGTGCTGGCCGCGGTCTACGAGGACGCCCCGCTGTTCGCCTCCAAGGCCGACCCCGCTGTCGGGCAGTCCATCAGCCAAGGCATTGGGCCGATGTTCCGGCTCTGGCACAAGTGGCTGGGACCCCAGTGGTCGATCGGCGACTTCGCCGGAATGCAGGCAGCAATGGACCGCGAAATCCCTGGGGAATGCTCGCAGCACTGCGACAGCCGGCCCCGGCCGATCCTGACGAAACCCCGGCCGACACACCCGGGGGCCCTCCGCAGGATCTCCGGGAGTACGACCCGGAATGGGGGGACGCCTTCGCCTCCGGACGGGCCACGCTCACCTGCGACCACGAGACCATGCTTCGCCACGTCAAGGTGCCGGTCCTATTCACCCACCACTTCCACCACATCGATCCACAGACCGGAAATCTCATGGGCGCGATCTCCGACCAGCAGGTCGAGCGCGTCCGGCACCTCGTGGAGGGCACCGGGAACTCCTTCACCTACCGCGCTATCCCGGCCATGCCGCACTCGATGCACGGCCACGACCCGGCCGGTTACGTCACGACGGTCACCGACTGGCCGGCCGGCATCCCCTCCATCCGCTGACCCTCGCCGCCGACCACAGCCGGATAAACCCCACGAATCCCACAGGCAACACCACCCCCATCGCCGGAGCGACCTCCGGCATCGGCCTCGGCCTCGCGCTGCGGCTGCACACGGCAGGCAACCCGGTCATCGTCTCCGGGCGCCGGTGGCGTCTGCGGGAGGTCATGGCCCACCCGCGGCATGTTCTCCACCACTGATCTGCGGCCCTTGTTGGCTGAGCGCGGAATCGATCTGTCGGCCAGCCAGGTCTACCGGCTGGTGGTGGAGCGTCCGGCACCATCGTCGAACGGCTCATCCGGGCCCTTCGCGAGCGGGGCGCCGTGCACGTACAGCAGCCGGGCTGTGGGACTTGTGGCCAGGTGCGACGCCTGGTCGGTGTCCTTCCCGGCAGTGCGTCCCGCATCTGCAACACTTGCGAGGGGCGACGCCGACACGAGGTGAACCCCTGCGTCCTCTGCGGCCGCCACGAGTTCAGTACCCGGGATAGGGAAGGGCGGCCCCGTTGCTGTGCTCACCCCCCCCCGGACGACGGCGCCGATCCGTGGAAGGGCTGTGCCGGGTCATCCAGCAGATTTGCCCGAACATGCAGGAGCAGACGGTTGCCGAAGCCATTCGAGCTGTTGCGCCGGTCACAGCCCGACAACACAAGCTGCTGTGGGCCCTGGAGGAGCGCCCCGACCTGCTGACCGGCCAAGGCGCCCACGGCCCGGTCAAGGTCCTGCACCTCATCGCTGCCCTCCGGGAGTGAGGAGCGGTGAACCTGGTGGCCCCGGCCTGTCCCTACTGCGGCCGGAGCGTGCCGCTGGCGCGTACGCGTGACGGGCTCCGCTGCTGTGTCGAGTGCCGCTCCGCGCCGAACGGCGACGAACTGTGCCCAACCTGCTGGCGCCACCACCCGGCCCCGCAAGCGGCCTTCCCGCGCCCTCGTTCACCGGCCAGCTCATCGCCCAGGACACCCGCTGGCAGGTGGTCAACCGGTTCATCCACGACGACGAGATCCCGGTGCCCGACAAAGTGGCCGGGCTCCTCGCTCTCCTCTTCGCCCAGGATTTGTCGCGGACCGTCGCCCTCACCATCGAACACGTGGAGGTCACCCCGAGCACGGTGCTGCTCCGGCTCGGGCGGGTTCCGGCCCAGATGCCCCCGCCTCCGGACGACTACATCCGGACGCTCCACGCGCAGGCGATGGCCACGGATACGGCCGGAGAGCGCTGGTTGCTCCCGGGCCGTTTTCCGGCCAGCACCTCAGCCGCAGCCAGCTCGTCCGCCGCCTCCACCCGTTCGGCATCCGGCCGCGCATGGCCCGTAACACTGCCCTTGTCGAGATGGCCTCCGAGCTGCCCGCCGTCATGGTCAGCCGGCTGCTCGGCGTTCATCGGAACACCGCCGACTCCTGGAGGCACATCGGCGGACAGGACAACGTCTACGCCGCCGAAGTCGCCAGCCGCGCTTAATCCACGTTCTGATGAATTCAGGCTTCGATGTACTCTCAGGAGGTGCCGACACTCGCTGCTGACATCGAGGTGCTGGCGCGGTTCGGCCGCGCCCTCGCCGACCCCATCCGCTGCCGCATCCTGCTCGCCCTCCGCCAGGCCCCCGCCTACCCGGCCGACCTCGCCGACTCCCTGGGCATCTCCCGCACCCGGCTGTCGAACCACCTGGCCTGCCTGCGCGACTGTGGCCTGGTCGTCACCGTCCCCGACGGCCGACGCACACGCTACGAACTCGCCGACGTACGCCTCGGCCACGCGCTCGACGACCTGCGGTCAGCCGTCGTCGCCGTCGAAGCAGACAAGACCTGTCCGGACGCGGACAAGAAGGGCTGCTGCTGAATGACCGCGATACCCCTCAGCCCCAGCTCCCGCCGTGGCACGCTCACCCGGCGCATACGCTTGCTCGTCACTGTGACCATCGCCTACAACGTCATCGAAGCCGTGGTCGCGATCACTGCCGGCACTCTGGCCTCCTCGACCGCACTGGTGGGCTTCGGACTCGACTCCGTCATCGAGGTCTCCTCCGCCGCAGCCGTCGCCTGGCAGTTCTCCGCCCGCGACCCCGCCGTCCGCGAAGCCCGCGAGCAGCGCACCTTGCGAATCATCGCCGTGTCGTTCTTCGCGCTCGCGGCCTACGTCACCGTCGATGCCGTCCGCGCGCTGACCGGCACCGGCGACGCTGACCATTCGATCCCCGGCATCGTCCTCGCCGCTCTCTCGCTGGCGATCATGCCCTTCCTGTCGGCAGCCCAACGCAAGGCCGGCCGCGAGCTCGGCTCCGCCTCCGCGGTCGCCGACTCCAAGCAGACCCTGCTGTGCACCTACCTCTCCGCCGTGCTCCTGGTCGGCCTGCTGGTCAACCTGCTGCTCGGCTGGTCCTGGGCCGACCCGATCGCCGCCCTCGTCATCGCCGTGATCTCCGTGAAGGAAGGCCGCGACGCCTGGCAAGGGAAGGGATGCTGCGCGCCCACCACTCACGGCTCTGCCGCGAGTACCGCAGCAACCTGCGGCTGCGCCAAGGGTTGCGACTGCTGCCGGCAACAGCAACCGCAGTAGTCCCCGGCATTCGTATCGGGCGCGGACGGTGCGCTAGCTCAGGGCATCCGCTGGTTCGGCGGCGCCGAGCAGGCGGAGCAGGCTGAGACGCAGCACATCCTGCGCCACCGCCGCGGGTAGTCGGCCGGCGTCCTGCTCCGCGCTCGCTGTGTGCCCGAGCGCCATGGTCGAGGCGACGAGCCAGTCGACGGGGAGCCGGTCGTCGAATTCTCCGACCCGTTGGCCTCGTTCGATCACCCGTCCAATTCGCTCCGCGACGGGCAGGTGCCGGTCGCGGTCGACCTCTGTGCTGACGGGCTGGGCACTGATCATCTTCAGCAGTACGGGGTAGCGCTCGGCCACTTGGGCGCTGGCATCGATCATGCGGAACAGCGTTTCCGTTGCGGTGTCGACGTCATGGGCGATGGCGTCCATGGCAGCGACGGCCTCGTCGGTAATCCGCTCGACCACGGCCAGCAAGAGCTGTTCCCGGGAGGAGAAGTGGGCGTAGACCGTCGGTCGGGTCACGCCTGCGGCCGCGGCGATGGCCTCCAGGCCGGCGTCGGGCTCAACGTTGAGGACCTGAGTTGCGGCATCCAGGATGGCGGCCCTGCAACAGCGGGGGCAACATGCGGCCACTTGGCAGCACCGACCCCGGACAGTTCATCGCGGACTTCTACACCTCCTTGACCGGATGGACCGCGACAAGCTCATCGCGCATTGCCGCCCGGTGCGCAAGAACCGCCCCACTCTGCGTATGGAGGTGCACGAGGCCATCGTCGACGGCGACCGGCTCGCCGCCCGGTACACCATGTACTCCTCGCAGCGCGGCAAGGACCTCGCCACCGAGGTCTACTTCTTCGGCCGGTTCACGCCGGATGGGCGTATGAGCCAGGCCCACATGACCACCCGCACGCTTCGGGCCGACGGAAACAGCAGGCAGCAGGCGGTGACACCGTGACCGAGCGCGTCTACATCGTCAGAGGCATGGCGTGGACGTCGACAGCGGCAGGGTTGTGATCACGAGCGATGAAGCGCTCGACACCGCGAACGTACGCGCGGCGATCGAGGAAGCGGGCTACGAGCTGTCTGCCGACCTGCTCATCCACGCCTCCACCGCCCCCAACGCCGTGCTGCATGTTCTCCCGGTCCTGCCGACAGAGCTGTGGCAGCGGAGCCTGACAGTCGCCTGGACCGCCACAGCGGCGATCACCGCGACCTACGCACCGGCCCAGCCGGCACCAGAAGCGGAAATTCTTGCGCATCTCCCCGAACTCTCCCGCGAGGATGCGCTTTGCCGGGCAGCAGAGCACGGTGACGAACACGTCCTGAAGTTCACCGACACCGCTGTCCAGTCGTACGACCGCACCGGTGACCCGGCGTTTCTCACCGTGACCAGCCTGGGCGGTGAGCTGATCGACCGACCCTGATGTGATACCTGGAGTGGTGGTCCTGAAGTCAACGGCCCATGGCGGCAGGCCGACGCATGACCCCGCTCGACGAGGACCACCACTTTCAGCGGTTCCGACGCTGACGCAGCTCACTGCTACCACCAGGTAGCCCGATGTCCCGCCCCGCCGAGCCCAGTTGGGCCCATCGCCGGAATTTAGCGCTCAGGAACGCAGACCACGCTGTAGGCGCGGGCCAGTTGGCGTCGGCGGCCGTGGAGTGTGGCTGCGGTTCAGGTGTGTGTGATGAGGTAGGCGGGGCCTTCGCCGCGTCGGGCTCGTTCGGTGGCGTCGAGCCGGGCGAAGGCGAGCGGCGCCATCAGCTCCTGCCAGGTGGCGAGGTCGTGGACGGCCCACATGTCGTGCTCCGTGGGGTCGAGCCGGATCCGGTCGAGCCGGTCCGCGGTCAGCCGGCCTCCGTCGAAGATGAGACCCACCTTGTTCAGCGGCAGGCGGGGCCCGGCGTGCAGGAAGTGCGTCAGGAGCAGCTTCGGCGCGTCCTGGCCGAGTTCAAGACCGGTCTCTTCGACCGCTTCACGCCGGGCGGTCTGGAGCGGGTCCTCGCCCTGTGCGTCCAGATTGCCGCCCGGGAAATGCCAGAGCCGCGAGCCGTAGACCGAGCGAAGCTGGACGGGCTGGTCTTGTTCGTCGCGGATGTAGAGGCACCCGTATACCGTGTGGTGGGGCACGGTCCGCGCGTACTGCGTGGGTGTCATCGGCATGGGGCGGCCCGGACGTGCGGGGCGGTGGTCGAATTCGAGGGCGAGGACGCCGAGCGCTTCCCTGGCCGGCGGGTGGATGCTCCGGAGGCCGGCGAGCAGTGCTTCGAGGTGCCCGTCCGGGGCGATGCGCGCCGGGTCCTCCGAGCCGAGCAGATCCTCGAACGAGGAGTAGCGGGTGATCCGCTGTATGACGACATCGAGTTCCCTGCCGGTGCCCTCGTCGTGGAAGACGACCGTGTCGCCGACGGCGACGGCGCGTTTCTGCGGGATGGCCACCCTTACGTCGATCGTTTTGCGGCCTGCTTCCACTTGGCGGTAGTACCGCGGGAGCAAATGCATGTGGTGCTCTCGCGGTTCGTCTCCTGTTGCCGGACTCGGGACGGCTGTGATCGCCTGCTGGGTGTCGTCAGGCATCTGTGCCTCCATCGATGTGAGCGGTGAGCGGCCGGTCCGTTGTGGGCTGTGGCCCGTGGAAGGCGGGCCGGGGTTGCTGCGCGGTCGGGTCTCTGGGCCACGAGTGTGGGGGCACCTGTTCCGAGGAGTGGTACCCAACTGCGGTACGCGTCCACCTCGCGGTGGTGGAAGCGAGCGTTCTGGTGGATCTTGACGTACCAGGTCCCACGGTCTGCTCCGCGTGCCCGCCATACTTGGCTGCTGTCGCGAGCCCATGAGGTGTCCGTCCAGGTGGCGGCGGCGCGGCCCGCACCAGGCTGCGGGCCCAGGCTGCGGGCCCGGACCCCGGCCAGATGGAGGACATTGACGCCGATGATCGTCCGTCGCGGAGTGTCGGTGTGGTCCTGGGGGTTAGACGTATGGCAGTCGTACGAAAGCCGAGGAGTGCCGATGAGCCGCCCCCTTCACCAGATTCTGGTGACCAGCGAGGGTGAGTGACCAGTGGTTGAGCTCGGGCGACGTCCCGGCTTCGATTCGTTCGGCGGCATCCCCTCGAACGGCTCTCGCTGCCTGGTGTTCACCCGCTCGCCCAGGCACGTGAAGAGAACGGACACAACACAGTGACCATTGCCGATGTGGTGTTCGCGTGGCTGGGAGTGGGAGCGTTGGTCGCGGCGGTGTTGCCCCGCGTGGTGGCGGGACGGCCCGTGTCGTTGCCGGTGGTGTTCCTGGTGAGCGGCGTCGTCGTGTATGCGCTCCCGCTGCCGTTGCCGGTGGTCGACCCGGTGGAGCATCGGCTCGTGACGGAGCACGTCACCGAGGTCTGCGTCATCATCGCCCTGATGGGCGCCGGGCTGGCGCTCAACCGCCCGGTGGGCCGGCGTCTGTGGGCCTCGACCTGGCGTCTGCTGGGCATCACGATGCTGTTGACCGTCGTGGCGACCGCCGCGGTGGCGTGGTGGCTGCTGGACTGGCCGCCGGCCGCCGCGTTGCTGCTCGCGGCGGTCCTCGCGCCGACGGATCCTGTGCTCGCCTCGGAGGTGCGCGTGGGGGAGCCCACCGAGGACAAGCACGATGAGGACGAGGTGCGGTTCGCCCTCACCAGCGAGGCGGGTCTCAACGACGGCCTGGCCTTCCCCGTCACCTACGCGGCGATCGCGCTGGCCGCCGCCGCGGGCAGCGGCTCGTCGGCGGAGTGGATCGGTGAGTGGGCGGCGAAGGACGTCGCGTTCAAGTGTGTTGTCGGTGTGCTGTGCGGGTTGCTGATCGGCAAGCTGCTGGGATGGCTGTTCTTCAGGACCCGCTCCTCGGTGCTGCGGCTGGCCGAGTACCGGGAAGGTTTCGTCGCGCTGGGCGCCACCTTCCTGGCGTACGGGGTGACCGAACTCGCCGGTGGCTACGGCTTCCTCGCCGTATTCACCACCGCCTGCGCGGTCAGGGCGGCCGAGCGTGCCCACGGCTTCCACAACGTGCTGCACGACTTCGTGGAACAGGTCGAGCGGCTGCTGACCGCGTCGCTGCTGTTCCTGCTGGGCGCGTTCATCGCGCTGGGCGGTCTGGGACCGCTGACCTGGCAGGGCGCCGCGACCGGTCTGCTGCTTCTGCTGGTGTTCCGGCCGCTGGCAGGGTGGGCCGGGCTGCTGGGGGGCCGCTTGCGGGGCTGGGAGCGCTGGGTCGTGGCGGGCTACGGGATCCGCGGTATCGGCTCGCTGTACTACCTCGCCTACGCGCTGGGACAGCAGGACTTCCTGGTCCCCGAGCGCGAGCTATGGGCGGTGGTGACCTTCACGGTGCTGGTGTCGGTCGTGCTGCACGGTGTCACGGCCGGGCCGGTGGTGGCCCGTCTGGACCGCCGGCGGACCACACAGCCCGCAGAGCCGGGGGAGAAGCGGAGGGATGAGACAGCACGGATCGAGGTCGAGGGAGCCCCGTAAGGGACGGGACAAGAACTGAGCGCGGGGTGTGCGTGTGCCGGGAAGTCTGGGTCGGCGTCCTACGGCGGCCCACGGCCTCCCACGGTGGCCCACGGGGCGGCACCGGGCACGGCATGCCCTGACCGGCATGGCACGCCCTGACCGGCGGGCGGGCGCGGCTCCGCCACGCCGGCACGCTCCACTCGCTCGCGGGTGCACCGTGCACCGTTACCGGTCAGAGCGCAAGGTCGTCCGAGCCGGAACTCTCGCAGCGCAGGAAAAGCATGGCCGCGTCGTCATGCAACGGCCCCCGCGCATGGCGCACGAGCTCGGCCCGGATCGCGTTGAGAGCCGCCTGCGGGTCACGTTCCTTCATCAGGGCGGAGTGCTCTGCCAGCGGGTAGAAGGCGCCGGTGCCGTCACGGGCCTCGCTGACGCCGTCGGTGTAGAGCAGTACTTGGTCGCCCGGCCCGAAGTCCGTCTCGTACGGCTCCGGCCCGGGGACCTCATGGATGCCGACCCCTAGTGGCAGCGCGTACTTGGGCGGTTCGGGGAAATGGGTCGTGCCGTCGGCTCGTACGAGCATGGGTGCGGGGTGACCGTAGTTGAGCAGGGTGATCACGGGCCGGTCGGACACCTCGGCGAGGATCGCCGTCACGAACTTCTCGCCCTGAAGTTCCCGGTTGACCACTCGTTCCACCCGCGCGCCGACGCTGGTGAGGTCCGGCTCTTCGTGCGCGGCCTCGCGGAAGGCACCAAGGACGAGGGCGGCGGTTTCCACGGCCTCCAGCCCCTTGCCCTGCACGTCTCCCATGATGACGCGCACTCCGTGCGGAGAGGCGACAACTTCGTAGAGGTCGCCGCCGATGCGGGCCTCGGCGTCCGCTGAGGTGTAGGACGAGGCGATCCGCAGAGATCCGGCGCTGTGTGGCACCGGGCGCAGCAGCACCCGCTGGGCCACCTCCGCGATCGACCGGACGCTGGCCAGCTCCGCCTCTCGGCGCTGACGCATCACCGCCGCCGCGATGCCGGCCGCGGTCACCCCGGCCACCGAGGCCATGGCGGTGTAGAGACGGCGCTGGGAGTACGACTCGTTGTACATGCCGAGTGCTGTGCACAGCGCCAGCGCCATGGTGCCGATGACAGCCGTGCGCCGCCAGCCCCCGACGAGGCCGGCGAAGGCGGGGCCGAGCGACACCAGAGGCAGGAAGCCGATACCCGGACCGGCACCGACATCCACTGCGGCGACGATCGCCATGACGGCGAAGGGGAGGACGGCCAGAACAGCGAGGTGTGGCGCCTTGCGGTCGGGCATGCAGTGCTCCCGTGTGCTCCTTGGGTGACGAGCAGCCTCCCACGGCGCCCACTCTGCTGGTAAACCCTATGAAAGATTCATCCGGCCGCAGCAGCCGGGTCCATGTCCCGTTATCGAATTGCAGCCGCAGAACAGCGGCGCGCGCGCCCGTCGGTCCCTGGGTCCGTCCCCGGGGCCGCTCTCAATCCGACGTCCCGGCTCACCCACGGAGGCTGCGCAGCGTGGTGATGACCTCCTCGTCGTCAATCTGGTCGAAGTCGTCGTACCACTCGCCCACCGCGCGGAAGTCCGACGGCTGGTGCAGGCAGACCAGGTCATCGGCATCTGCGCGTATCAGGTCGGCGGTGCCGGCAGCGCAGACAGGAACGGCGAGGATCAGTCGGGCCGGGGCCTGGCGGCCCAGGTGACGCAACGCGGCACGTGCGGTGACGCCCGTGGCGAGTCCGTCATCGACGAGAATCACGGTCTTGTCCTTGACCCGGGGCGCGGGCCGGCCCTCCCGGTAGAGGTCCTCGCGGCGGTGCAGTTCCGTCCGCTCCCGGGCTACATCGGCGCCGAGACGGTCCTCACTGAGGCCGAGCATTTCGAGGATCCGCTGGTCGAACAGCGGTGGGTCCTCACCGGCGATCGCGCCGATGCCTGTCTCCGGCTGGCCGGGAAGGCCGATCTTGCGGGCGACCAGGACGTCCAAGGGGACCTTGAGCGCTTGGGCGACCTCTGCTGCCACGGGGACACCGCCGCGGGGCAGCGCGAGGACGACTGGATCATTCAGATCACCGTCGGCGGCCCATTCCAGGAGCCTGGCGGCGAGTTCCTGACCGGCATGCCGGCGGTCGCGGAATCGCATGGTGTGGTGCCCGCCTTCCTTCCGGGGTCCGTGCTGCGCACCGGCGTGCCCGGCGCGGGATTCACAGGCCGGTGGGCCAGGTTTCCTCCTCGTCCGTGTCGGCATCCACGTCGGCCAGCGGCCGAATCCCTCCAAGACCTCAGCGGGGTCCTGGGGTGCGCCCGCCGCTCCGGTGACCGAACAGTGGACGGCCAGGCAGTCCGGCCAGTCACCCTCGACCGCGACGAAGGAGAAGTCCTTCTCACTGATCAACCGACGGGTCAGGTCCGCCCGCCACCGGTAGAACTCGGCCGTGCCGTGGGAGGCTTCACCGAGCAGTACATACTGGGCGTCGCCGATCCGTTCCATAAGCGGGTCGAACGACTGCGGACCGGTCAGAGGCAGTGCGCTCGCCCGGATATCTGCCGTTGGGGAGCCTGCTTCCGGCAGCTCGGAGGTCACCGGCACTCCTCTCCTCGCGTCGGCCGACCCTGATCGATCGTGGGGTGCCGACGCAGTCCCTGCCAAGCAGCACAGCGCCGCTGCTCCGCACGCTCCGAGATCAGCGGGCCATGCAATTATTTTGGCAAATTACCCCGTATGCCGCATCCGGATCAGTGACGGGGCAGGCAGAGGGGGGCGGATCCGTCGGTCGAACGACAGGGCTGCGGTGAGGGCGAGCGAGGCTACCGCCGCCAGGCCGCATCCGACGTGTTTCCAAAGGTGGGCCCTTCCTCCGGTGGCCCCTTCGCGGGCACGCCGCAGGTACGCACCCGGGCAACTCCCCTATATGCCAACCGAGAACGGGACAGTTCTTGATCGCGTTTGGCCAGTTGTGGTATCGCCCTGCCGCCCGCGGCGGCGCTACTTTCACTCACGCTCACCTCACAGACAACGCACAGCAGGGGGAAAACAACGATGCGCCGCACAAGAACCCGCCTGGGCAGAGGGCTCGGAGCGCTCATAGCCACCGCGACGGCCGCCGCGGGCCTGGCCGCCACCCCGGCAGCCGCCGCACCGGCCGCGCCCGCCGCGGCCCAGCAGAAGGCCGAGCCCGGCCAGACCTGTACCGCAGCCGATCTCGGCAAGCGCCACCCGATCATCAAGACCACCGAAGTCACACCGACGATCACCCACTTCAAGGGCTGGTACGTCACCGAGGGCACGACCGGCAGCCAGACCGTCTCCACCAACACCCAGACCACCATCTCGGTCACCCTCGGCCTCAACGGCAACGTGCAGGGCAGCTTCGCCGTCGAGGCCCTCGGCACGGTCGGCGCGACCCTGGGCCTGAACGTGCAGGTCAACTACACCTCCACCAGCAGCGTGTCGGACTCCATCACCTGGAACTTCTCCCAGCCCGGCTACTACGGGCTCTACAAGGGCACGAAGAAGGCCACCGGCACCTACGGCAGCCTCAACTGCAACCGCGTCCAACAAGGCGACGGCAGCCACGCGTTGAAGTGGGTCGAGGGCCCCGACCGCGGCAGCTACACCACCTACACCACCCTCGAGGAAGGCGCGGTGCGCTGCGAGGACAAGGTCCCCGCCAACAGCATCATGGCCAAGGCACAGACCCTGCTGGACTGCGGCAGCGCCACCGCCAAGGCCAAGCACGCGGCGGGCCCGGTCCCCTCGGCGAAGGCCACCGCGGCCCGGGACGCGGCCGAGAGCGCCGCCAAGGCCACCAAGAGCGCCAAGGCCACCAAGGCCACCAAGAGCGCGAAGAGCGCCCCGGCCGCCGCGCCCACCACGCCCACCGCACGGGCCGCTCTCAACTGTGGCACCGACGCCTACAAGATCGCCGTACCCGGCAAGCCCCTGTCCTGGGGCGCGCCGCTCCTGGCGGACGACGGTGTCCGCCTGCGGCCCTCCAGCATCTTCAGCGCCCATCTGGACAACTGGCGGCTGTGCAACGTGACGGAGAACAATGGGGTCCTTGAGGCGACCCTGTGGAACTGGGGCAACGGCGGGTGCGCGACCATCGGCGGGCAGAACCCGGCCACCGAACGGGCGGCCCTGATGACGGTCACCTGCACCGAGGACGACCTCCAGCGGTTCTACATCTACCGCGACGTACCCGGCAGCTCGAAGATCGGCGTGCAGAACAAGTACACCGGCTCCATGATCGGCCATGACCGCTACGCCGACGGCGAGTTCTTGCGCCAGTACAGCAGCGGCAGGCCGGACGGCACCGGCACCTACGACCTGGTGAAGGTCTGACCGCCAACCAGCCGTGACCGCTCGGGCCCCGGCCGACACCACCGGCTGGGGCCCGACCCCTCCCCGTGTAATGTTCAGTAGCGTTCTGCACTCATTACGGAGGGGGTCGCGTGGATGCCGCAGTCGTACGTTCATGGGTGGAGGGCTGGGTCGTCTCGCGCGGAGCCGCGCCACCGGTGTCCGAGCCCTGGGGCTTCACCGTCGACGTCGGGCTGGACGGTCATGTCACCCGGCACGTCCTGACGGATGCCGACGAGTCACTGGTCCGTAAGCTGACGGAGACGGTCACCGCCCCGGGCACCTGGCTCAAGCTCTTCTTGCCGCCGCGGACTGTCGCCTCGTGGGCAGCGCCCGGCTGGCGCCTCGATGACGACGGTTTCCTGATGTCGGCACTGCTGCGGCCACAGGCCGCAGTGGCTCCCCACGGCTACCAGGTGCGTACTTGGGCGCGGGGCGGCGTCACACGGGTGCTCGTCATCACGGAGGATGGTGCGTTCGCCGCCCGTGGTCAGGTCGCCGTACCTGGTCCTGGGCGCACCGCCGTCTTCGACCAGATCGAGACTTCGGCGGCCCACCGTCGCAAGGGACTCGGCAGCCTCGTCATGCGGACGCTTGAGAACGCCGCTGTCGCCTCGGGCTCCTCGTCCGCCGTGCTGGGCGGGACGGTCGAGGGGCGGGCACTCTACGAGTTCCTGGGGTGGCGCACCCTCGGCCCGCTGACCGGTCTGATCCGCGAGGTTCCGCCGCGGAGGCAGGAGATGTGAGCGGACGTGAGGGGCCGTTCGCCGGAACGGTGTCTCGTGCCGTGCCGCCGCCGGAGAGACCGCTGAGGGCGTGTCCTGTCGGACTGACGGGCCGAGTAAATCCAGGTGCGGCCGTTCGCCCCGATGGTGTGGGATGCGGGACATGACGATCGTTCTGAACGAGCCCGGTGTCGACGGGTTGACCGGGGCCGTGGATGCCCTCCGCGCATGGCAGGACGACCGCACGCCTCTGCAACTCCATCCGGGAGACCTCGGCTGGGCCTGGGCGCTGGGCGCGGAGAGGCTGGCCGCGGCCGTCCGCACCTGGAGCGTGGACGGACGGATCATCGCGGTCGGGTACCTGGACGCCCCTGATGTGCTGCGCCTGACGACCGCGCCGGACCTGCGACAGGACGGGAATCTGGCGCGCCAGTTGCTGGCGGACCTCGATGATCCGGAGCGCGGGGTCCTGCCGCCCGGGAAGGTCGGCCTCGAAATCCCCGACGGCGCCCTGCTCCGCGACGTCCTCCTGGAGGCGGGCTGGAATCTGGACGAGCCGTGGACGCCGCTGCGCCACGACCTCGCCGAGCCGGTGAAGGACTCCGGCCTGCGGATCGAGGTAGCCGGTCCGGAGACGGCGGGGGTGCGGACCGCGGTGCACCGCTCGGCGTTCGGCAGCCCGGCGTTCACCGAGGAGATCTGGCATGTCCTCGCGGCCGGGCCGGTCTACGCCGATGCCCGCTGCCTGATCGGCTACGACGACCAGGACAACGCGGTGGCCGCGGCGACGGTCTGGTCGGCCGGGCCCGGCAAGCCCGGCCTGCTGGAGCCGGTGGGCGTGCACGCCGACCATCGCGGTCGCGGCTACGGGACGGCGATCGGCGTCGCCGCTGCGGCGGCGCTGCGTGAACTGGGGGCATCAAGCGCACTCGTCAGCACCCCGAGCTCGAACGCTGCCGCCGTCGCCGCCTACCGGGCGGCTGGATACGAGCCGTCGTCCGAACGGCTGGACGTCAGCCGAGCCGCCTGAAAATGATCAGGCGGCGCTATCGGACAGGCCGCGTCGCTGCCCCTGGCGGCCGGTGTGGTGTGAGACGAAGCCGGCTCATCGTGAGCCCGCCCGGCGAACGTTCGCCGGGCGGGCTTTGTCGCGGGTGCGGTTCAGGCGGGGGTGATGTTCTCCGCCTGGGGGCCCTTGGGGCCCTGGGTGATGTCGAAGTTCACCTTCTGGCCTTCCTGGAGCTCACGGAAGCCCTGGGCGGCGATGTTGGAGTAGTGGGCGAAGACGTCGGGTCCGCCGCCGTCCTGCTCGATGAAGCCGAAGCCCTTTTCCGCGTTGAACCACTTGACGGTTCCGGTGGCCATATTTGTCCTCCAAGGGGACTCGAAGTCGGCCCCGCACCGTGCGGGGACCGGAGGTGATCGCCCTGGTCCTCAGAGACTCTGAACGACAGGGCCGCCGGTGAACGCCTGCCCACCGGTGACCCAGTACTTCGGTTCGGAACCATGACAGCTGTTCTGACGCTACACCGGCCCGCCCTCTCGTCCCGTGAGAACACACAGGTGAGAAGGGGTACGAATCCTCTGTTTACGAGAGGCGCTGCGGGCGGCGCAACCCAGGGTGACGTGACCTCAGCGGCCGGACGCCTGGCCTCGGCCGGGCACTGTCGGAGTGCTCGCAGCCTCCGCCTCGGCTTTGGCGTCGCTCACCGCGGCGGCGGCCTGTTTCGTGGCCTCGTCGACAGCCGTGGCGGCGTCCAGTGGCAGCGTCGTGTCGGGCTGTCGGGCCGGTGCCCCGCCCTCGTCCGGTGCTTCGTGGGTGTCCGCGGTGGTTGTCGCCAGGGCTGGAGCAGCGGGAGCGGGGTTTGAGGGACTCTCCGCCGCGTGGTCACCGAACGCGCTGGTGACGGTGCGGACCGCCTCCGTCAGCTCTCCCGGAATCACCCAGAACGTGTTGTTGTCACTCTTCGCCAGGTGCGGAAGTGTCTCGAGGTACTTGTAAGCCAGGATCTTGGGATCGGCGTTGTTGCGGTGGACGGCCTGGAAGACGCGCTCCACTGCCTTCGCCTCACCGTCGGCCCGCAAGATCATGGCTTGTTGCGTGCCCTGTGCTTCGAGGATGTCCTTCTGCCTCGTGCCTTCCGCGGTGAGGATCTTGGCCTGCCGCTCACCCTCGGCGTGCAGAATGGCCGCGCGCTTGTCACGTTCGGCCCGCATCTGCTTCTCCATCGCCTCTTTGATCGTGTTGGGCGGGTCGATGGCCTTGATCTCGACGCGGTTGACCCGGATGCCCCACTTGCCGGTGGCGTCGTCGAGGACCGCGCGAAGCTGGGCATTGATGACCTCACGGGAGGTGAGCGTCCCCTCCAGGTCCATGCTGCCGATGACGTTCCGCAACGTGGTCACGGTGAGCTGATCGATGGCCTGAAGGTAGTCAGCGACCTCGTAAGCAGCCGCCCGCGGATCAGTGACTTGGTAGTAGAGCACGGTGTCGATGTTCACCACGAGGTTGTCCTCGGTGATCACCGGCTTGGGGTCGGACGAGTACACCTGCTCGCGTACGTCGAGTTTGGTGTTGATGCGGTCCGCCACCGGCAGGACGAAGTTCAGCCCGGGCTGAAGGGTCCGGCGATACCGGCCGAACCGCTCCACGTTGTAGCGGCGGGCCTGCGGGACGATCCGCACAGTGGAGGCCACGAGGAAGACGACGAATATCGCCGCCACGAGAATCACGATCACAATCGGTTCCACGCTTCCTCCATCGCTCTGGGCGCCGGCCGTTCTACGGGAGAAGTTCGCGGGGGTAGACGATGGCTGTAGCGCCTTCGATCTCCAGCACGTCAACCAGCCCGCCCACCGGGATCACATGGCTTTCGTCGAGAGCGCGGGCGGACCATTCTTCGCCGGACAGTTTGATCAGGCCGTGAGTGGCGGTCACCTCCTGCAGGACCTCCGCACGCTTGCCGATCAGCGCGTCGCTGCCCTCACGTGTGAGCGGTGGCTCGGTCATGTGCCGCAGGGCAATGGGCCGGATGATCACCAAGCCCGCGACCCCTGTCGCCGCCAGAGCCACGAGCTGGCCGAGGATGCCGACGCCCACTCCGGCGACTACGGCGGTGACCAGCGCGGCACCCGCCAGCAGGCCAAAGATCAAGGTCAGGGTAAAAAACTCCACGGCACCAAGCGCCGCGGCGGTAAGCAGCCACACGAACCACGGCATCGGATCGGCCTCCCTGAGGGGGACTCTCCTTCCAAGCTACCCCCCGGAACGCCTGAGGGAATAGATTCCTGGCGCACACTGGCACGGACACCGACTCCTGCACGTGCCTGCCGGCCATCGACCGGCCGCAGGTGGATGTGCCGCAGACGCGCCAACTCTGCGAGGCGATGAAGGCGAACGGAAGCGGTTTTCTGCTCGGGGGCGGGCTCATGTGCGAGGCGTTGGCCGACCGGTTGGCTAAGGCTTCGCGCCACTTCTGGTGAGCCGGGTGCGGACGGGTGCGCAGGGGCGCATCGCACGGATGTTTCGTCCTGCCCGTGAGGCAATCACGCGTGGCACGTGCCAGAACCGTGTTCCCGTCCCGAGGTGAGGGCCGTGATGATGCCGTGGAATATGTAATTCCGGGCGCCGGCGAGTACCCGCCCAAGTGTGCGAAATGCATTCGCTCTCCACGGCGAGCGGGGCGTTTGGGGCTGGCTTGTTCATGCCCTTCCCCCGTGGAGAGGTGGCGCGCGCAAGGAGTGGCCGGATCGAGAAGGTGCCGTTCTGTGGGGGCGGTCCCGATGTTAGGCTCGCCTATGTCTCATTCCCTGGGTATTTCGTGCCCTGGGTCTTTCGCGTCCCTGCATCCTTCGCGTCGTCCCCTGAATCCTTCGCGTTCCCGTACCTTTCGGCTTCCCCGTGTCTTACGGTGTGCTGCGTCGCGATCTGGCGTATGTAATTTTTACAGGTGTTGTTGATTTTCTTCGTCGAGGCGTGGGAAGGTCTTCACCATCGGTGCTGAGTTCGTACGGCAAGAGATTTTTGGAGTGTGAACAGGAGTAAGCATGCCCCTGGGGTACTTATTCGGCGGTGGCGTCGGTACCGAACCGTACGGAATCGAACTGTATGAGACGTCACCGCTCGTACGGCGGCTTTATGCAGAGATATCAGGTTGGACCGGCCTCACGGCCGAACAGATTCTGCGCGGCGAGCTGCCCGAGGGGCGGGAGCGGCGGCACAGCGCGGGCACGGTAGGCGAAGCGGCGCTCGCCATCGCCGTGTACGACCTCCTGGCGGAGGCGGGCCTGAGGCCGGACGTGGTCGGCGGGCTGAGTCTGGGCGCGATGACGGCCAGTTGTCTGGCCGGCGCCCTGGACCGCCGGTCGCTGTTCACCATGCTGGCCCGGACGGCCGACGCCCCAGGTCCCCGGCCCGAGGACGCCGACGAGGGCATGGCCCTCGCCTATGTGCGGGCCGAGGAAGCGCAGTCCCCGCCGCCCTGGCAGGGCCGCCCCGACGTCCATCTCGCCGCTGACTTCGGCCCCGTCGTGGATGGTTCGCGGCGCATCCTCATGCTCGCCGGTCACCGCACGGCACTCGACCGCCTGGCCGCCGAGTCCGCTCCCGGCACGATCGTGCCGCTGCCCGGCCGCACCAACGCCGTTCACTCCCCGCTGCGCAAGCCCTTCCGTGACTTCATCGCGCCCCACGTGGCGAAGATGCCGTTCGCCGACCCCCGCATTCCGCTGCTTTCCTGCCTGGAGCGCGGAGAGCTGAAAACGGCGGACGATGTACGTGAAATGTTCGAGCGGAATCCCACGGACCCGACCAGTCTGGTCGACATCTACGAGGGGATGCGGAGCCACGACGTGCGCCTCGGTCTCGTCATGGGTTCCGCAATCCCCGAAGGAATGATCGCTTTCCCGTTCCCCGTTGTTCACGTCAAGAACGCCGAGCATATACAACTCGCTGTCAATACCGCTTACGATCTCGGAATCAGCTTCTCCGGAGGCAACTCCGGAACACGGGGACACTGACATGTGGGGGGCCGAGCACGAAAAAGAGCCGGGGGAAATCCACACGACCGACCCCGACGTACTCGTCAAGAAGAGGCTCGACGTCGACATCGACGAATGGACCCGCAGAGTCGTGCGGCGCACATTCGACGCCGATGGCGGAAGCCCCTATTGGCTGAGCCGCCGCGAGCGGTTCGACTTCGACCCGTATGACATCACGCGGTACGAAGAGCTCACGGGCACCCCTTGCCGCGTCTTCCGCACCCGCGTCATGCTCCACCACCGCGCCGTCTGGCGCCGCTGGTCCTTCGTCCACGAAGGGTTCACACCCGGCCGACGTCGAGCGCTACACCGACCACCTCCTGGACCAGATCGACTACGCCCTCGACCAGCGCGGCATCGACTGCCTCAACACCGCCCCCGCCCTCTTCGCGGCGCTGTGCCGACGCTCGCCCGAGCACGTCGTGGTCCTCGCCGGCGCACGTGCGACGGCGTCGCCGACGTCCGGCCCCTCCAGATCGCCGGCAGCGCGCCGGAGGGCCTGTACTGACGGGACACCCGCCGGCGAAGAGGCGCCCGCCGAGAACCGCAGACCCCCGCGGACCCTTCCGTAGCCTCCCCACAGACCCCCCGAGAGCCACCCGCGCCGACGCCGACGCGGGGCCCGAGCCGGGCGCCCCAGCGTCCTGGCGCGCCCGCGCGGCCCCATACACCGGCCCGCGGCCCCCCGCAGTCCCTGTCCCGTTGCCCCCTGTGCGTGCTGAGGAGCCATGGCGTGAACGTGCCCGATTCCCCTGCCGGGACCTCCCTCCTGTGGGCCCTGTCCGGTGACAGCAGGGGCGCCCTCGCGGCGCAGGCGCGACGGCTGCGCGACCACCTGCGCACCCTGCCCGAGTGGAGCCCCGCGGACGTCGGGCTCGCCCTCGCCCGCGCCATGGCCACCCAGGGGCGACGCGCCGCCCTCGTGGCCCGGGAAGGCGAGGAGTTCCTGGACCGCCTCGACGCGCTCGCCCACGGACGCGGCACCCTCGGCCTCATCGAGGGGCCCGGCGGGCCCGGCACCGGCGTCGCGTTCATCTTCCCGGGGCAGGGCTCCCAGTGGCCCCGCATGGCCACCGAACTGCTCGTGTCCGCACCGGGGTTCAGGAAGAGCATGGACGCCTGCGCGCAGGCACTCGAACCCTTCGTCGACTGGTCCCTCATGGACGTGCTGCGCGCCACCGACGGCGCGCCCGCCCTGGAGCGCCCCGATGTCGTGCAGCCCGCCCTGTTCGCCGTCGGCGTCAGCCTGGCCGGACTCTGGCGCGAGCACGGCGTGGAACCGTCCGCGGTCCTCGGCCACAGTTGCGGCGAGATCTCCGCCGCGGCCGTCAGCGGCGCGCTCTCCCTCGACGACAGCGCCCGCGTCGTCGCCCTGTGGAGCCAGGCGCAGGCCACCCTGTCAGGGCGCGGCGAGATGGTCTCCGTGATGGCTCCCACCGCCGACGTGGCGGCCCGACTGGAGGAGTACCACGGGCAGTTGGGGGTCGCCGCCGTCAACGGTCCCAGCTCCGTGATCGTGTCGGGCGACACCGCCGCCGCCACGGACCTCGTCACCCGGCTCACCGCCGAAGGCGTCCACGCGCGCCGTATCGCCGTCGGGCTCGCCGCCCACTCCCCGCACATCGACGCCATCGTGCCGCGTCTCCACTCCGACCTGGCCCCGGTCCGGCCGCTCCCCGCCGACCTGCCGTACTACTCGGGCCTCACCGGCGACCGGCTCCCCGAACCGGTCCTGGACGCCGGCTACTGGGCGCGCAACCTGCGCGGCACGGTCCGCTTCCACGAAGCCACCGAGGCCCTGTTGCGGGACGGCCACCACGCCCTCCTGGAGATCAGCCCGCACCCGGTCCTCACCACCGCCCTCCAGGCGACCGCCGCCGAACAGAACGTCACCGCCCACATCGGCGCGACCCTGCGCCGCGGCCACGGAGGCCGCACGCAGTTCCTCACCGCGCTCGGCGAGGCGTACACGCACGGTGTCACCCCGGACCGCGCGGCCGTCTTCGCGGGGCTCGGCGCCCGCCCCGCCGAACTGCCCGACGACCTGTGGGAAGCGGACGACGACGCCACCACCGAGGACCCCGGAGCCGCCCTCCGCGACGAGCTGTCCCGCCTCACCGCCACCGGACAGCGCGAGCGGCTGCTGCGTGTCATCGGCCAGGAGGTCGCCGCGGTGCTCGGCGACGCCGGGCCCATCGACCCCCACGCCACCTTCACCGGCCTCGGCCTCGACTCCGTGACCGCGGTGGAGATCCGCAACCGCGTCGCCGCGGCCACCGGCGCCGAGGCGTTGCCCGTGACGGCCGTCTTCGACCACCCGACGCCGACGGCGCTCACCGAGGCCCTCAGGGACGAACTGCTGCCCGGCCCGTCCCAGGCGGGACCGCGAACCGAGCGACAAGCCGGGCGAGACGACACGGAGGCGCGCGGCGCGGCCGCCGCGGCCACGAACGACGACCCGGTGGCGATCGTCGCGATGGGCTGCCGCTACCCCGGCGGCGCCGACAGCCCGGAGCGCCTGTGGCGGCTCCTTTCGGACGGCACCGACGCCGTGACACCGTTCCCCGACAACCGCGGCTGGCGCACCGAGGGCGCCTGCGCCCCCGAGGACGTCGCCTCCGGCCGCCACTATCAGCGCGAGGCCGGGTTCCTGCACGAAGCCGACCGCTTCGACGCCGAGTTCTTCGGCATCTCGCCCCGCGAGGCACGCGTCATGGACCCGCAGCAGCGGCTCCTCCTTGAGACGTCCTGGGAAACCCTCGAACGCGCAGGGATCGACCCGCACACCCTGCGCGGCAGCCGCACCGGCGTCTACGTAGGCGCGATGACCATGGACTACGGCCCCCGCCTCCACGAGGCGGAGGACGGCAACGGCCACCTCCTCACCGGCAACACCGGCAGCGTCGCCTCCGGCCGCATCGCCTACGCGCTCGGCCTCGAAGGCGCCGCGGTGACCGTGGACACCGCCTGCTCCTCCTCGCTCGTGGCCCTGCACCTGGCGGTACAGGCGCTGCACCGCGGCGAGTGCGACCTCGCGCTCGCGGGCGGCGCGACAGTGATGCCCACGCCGGGCATGTTCGTGGAGTTCAGCAGCCAGGGCGGCCTGGCTGCCGACGGCCGCTGCAAGGCGTTCTCCGCACAGGCCGACGGCTTCGGCCTCGCCGAGGGCGTCGGGATGCTCCTCCTGGAGCGTCTGTCGGATGCCCGTCGTCATGGCCGTCGGGTGTTGGCGGTGGTGGCGGGGAGTGCGGTGAATCAGGACGGTGCGAGCAATGGGCTGACGGCGCCTAATGGGCCGAGTCAGCAGCGGGTGATTCGTGCGGCGCTGGCTGACGCGGGGTTGTCGGCGCGGGATGTGGATGCGGTGGAGGCGCATGGCACCGGGACCACGCTGGGGGATCCGATCGAGGCGCAGGCGCTGCTTGCCACGTATGGCCAGGAACGTCCGGAGGGGCGGCCGCTGTGGCTGGGCTCCCTGAAGTCCAACATCGGCCACACCCAGGCCGCCGCCGGTGTCGGCGGCGTCATGAAGATGGTCCTCGCGATGCGGCACGGGAGGCTGCCTCGGTCCCTGCACATCACCGAGCCGACGCCGTACGTGAATTGGAGCGCGGGTGACGTACGCCTGCTCGACGAACCGAGGCCCTGGCCGGAGTGTGACCGCCCCCGGCGGGCCGGCGTCTCCGGATTCGGGATCAGCGGGACGAACGCGCACGTGATTCTGGAGCAGGTGCCGGAGGTGGTTTCTGCTGAGGTTGCTGATGTGTGTGGGCCGGTGCCGTGGGTGGTGTCGGGGAAGTCGTCTGCGGCGTTGCGGGAGCAGGCGGGGCGGTTGTTTGAGGTGTGTGGTGGGGGTGTGCGGGTCGGTGATGTGGGGTTGTCGCTTGCGGTGACGCGGGCGGTGCATGACTGCCGGGCTGTGGTGGTGGGTGACCGGCAGCAATTGCTGGAGGGTGTGCGGGCGTTGGCGTTGGGGGAGCCGTCTCCGTTTGTGGTGGAGGGGCGGGCGTCGGTGTCCGGGGGGACGGTGTTCGTGTTCCCGGGGCAGGGTGCGCAGTGGGCGGGTATGGCGCGTGAGCTGCTGGATGAGTCTCCCGTCTTTGCGGCAAGCATGCAGGAGTGTGCGGCGGCTCTTGGTCCGTTTGTGGAGTGGTCGTTGTGGGAGGTGGTGCGCTCGGGTGTGGGGCTTGAGCGGGTGGATGTGGTGCAGCCGGTGTTGTTCGCGGTGATGGTGTCGTTGGCGGAGGTGTGGCGGTCGTACGGGGTGGTGCCTGCCGCGGTGGTGGGGCATTCGCAGGGTGAGATTGCGGCGGCGGTGGTGGCGGGGGGTTTGTCGCTGGCGGATGGTGCGCGGGTGGTGGCGTTGCGCAGCCGGGCGATTGTGGGGTTGGCCGGGCGGGGCGGGATGGTGTCGTTGGCGGTGTCCGCGGAGCGGGCTGGCGAGTTGGTTGGGGGGTGGCCGGGGTGTTTGTGGGTGGCGGCGGTCAATGGTCCCTCGTCGGTGGTGGTTTCCGGGGACAGCGGTGCGTTGGAGGAGTTGCTGGAGTCCTGCGAGCGGCAGGGGGTGCGGGCGCGCCGGATCGATGTGGACTATGCCTCGCATTCGGCGCACGTTGAGGCTATTGAGCAGGAGTTGGCTGACGCACTGGAGGGGATTGCGCCGGTTCGGGGTGGGGTGCCGTTGTGGTCGACGGTGAGGGGGGAGTGGCTGGATACCTCGGTGATGGATGCGGGGTATTGGTATGCGAATCTGCGGGGGACGGTGGGTTTTGAGGCTGCTGTGCGGGGTTTGGCGGGTGCGGGGTTTGGTGCGTTCGTCGAGGTGAGTCCGCATCCGGTGCTGGCCATGGCGGTTGAGGAGACGTTGGAGGCGGCCGGGGCAAATGCTGTGGTGGTGGGCACGCTGCGGCGGGACGAGGGTGGTCTGCGGCGCATGCTGCTGGCCGCGGGTCAGGCCCACGCGTACGGCATTCCGGTTGACTGGTCGGCCGTTTTCGGAGGCACCGGGGCCACCCCCACCGAACTGCCCACCTACCCCTTCCAGCGCGAGCGGTTCTGGCTGGAGACCGCGGAGCCGTCGGCCGATGGGACCGGTGAGACGGACGGTCTGTGGGAGGCGCTCGTCGGCGCGGAGCCCGCGCGGCTCGCCGAGACGTTGCGGGTGACTCCCGCGGCCCTGGACGAGGTGCTCCCCGCGCTGGCCGCATGGCGTGCCGAACGGACGCGGGAGCGGCGCGTCGACTCCTGGCGGCACCGCGTGGGCTGGCAGCCGTTGGACCTGCCGCCCGCCGCGGCGCCGGACGGGCGCTGGCTCGCGGTGTGTCCGGACGAGGGGGTCGCGGGCGACGGGGCCGGGAACGAGGGGGCCGCGGAGGCCCTCGTACGCGGGCTCATGGCCATCGGCCTCGACCTCACCGTCGTACCCGTCGAAGGGCCCGGGACGAGCCGTGCCGCGCTGGCCGCCCAACTCGAATCCGCCGCCGGGGAGTTACCTGTGGCCGGGGTCCTCTCGCTGCTCGCGGACGAACGCCGGCCGCACCCCGGGCACGCGGAGCTGCCGGGCGGGCTCGCGCTCACCCTCACGCTCGTGCAGGCGCTCGGTGACGCGGGCATCGACGCGCCGCTGTGGTGCGTGACGCGCGGCGCGGCCGTGGTCGAGGCAGGGGAACGGCCGGGGGCCCACGTGTACGCGGCCGTCGCGGGGCTCGGCCGCTGTGCCGCGCTGGAACACCCCGACCGCTGGGGCGGGCTGGCCGACCTGCCCCGCGAGCCGGACGAGCGGACTCTGCGGCGGCTGTGCGCCGTGCTGGCGTCCGTGACCGACGAGGACCACGTGGCGGTGCGGTCGACCGGGGTCCACGGCCGGAGGCTGCTGCCCGCCGCGGTGCGCGACGGCCTGCCCGTCCCCGACGAGGCGTTCGGGCACGGCACGGTCCTCGTCACCGGTGGCACCGGAGGCGTCGGCGCCCACGTGGCGCGGTGGCTGGCCGCGCAAGGCGCGGGGCACCTGCTCCTCGTCGGCCGGCGCGGGCCTGAGGCACCGGGTGCGGACGCGCTGTCGGCGGAGCTGGAGGAGGCGGGTACGGCCGTGACCGTGGCGGCCTGCGACGTCGCCGACCGGGAGCGTGTGGCCGAACTGATCGGGACGCTGCCGCGGGACCGCCCGCTGACCGCTGTCGTGCACGCGGCGGGAGTCCTCGACGACGGCATGCTGGACGCCCTCACCCCCGAGCGGCTCGCCGTGTCGCTGCGGGCCAAGGTGACCGCTGCCGACGTCCTGCACGAGGCGACCGCCCACCTCGGCCTCTCGGCCTTCGTCGTCTTCACCTCCCTGATGGGGGTCGTGGGCAACGCGGGGCAGGCCAACTACGCGGCCGCCAACGCCGCGTTGGAGTCCCTCGTCGCCTCCCGGCGGGCCGACGGCCTGCCCGGCACGGCTCTCGCCTGGGGTGCCTGGGCCGCCGGTGAGGGCATGCTCGCCGACGGGGTCGCCGGGCGGCTGCGGGACCGCGGTCTGCCCTCCATGGACCCCGCGGCGGCCGTCACCGCCATCGGGCGTGCCCTCGCCGAGGACGACGAGCTGGTGGTCGTCGCCGACGCTGACTGGCGGCGGTTCGCCGACACGACGGGACCCCGGGCCGCCACCCTGCTCGCCGGACTGACCGGCAGGGACGAAGGCAGCGGCGAGAGCCGGCCCGATGTGCCGGAAGGCGCGTTCCGCGAGCGGGTCGCCGCCGTGCCCGCCGCCGAGCGGGCCCGGTTCGTCACCGACGTCGTCCGTACGCACGCGGCGGCCGTCCTGCGGCACACCGCCCCCGACGCCGTACACCCCGGACGGGCCTTCACCGACATGGGTTTCGACTCGCTGACGGCCGTCGAGCTGCGCAACCGGCTGGCCGCCGCGACCGGCGTACGGCTGCCCGCCACCGTGCTCTTCGACCGTCCCACACCGGCCGTCCTCGCCGACCACCTCCTGAGCGAACTCGGGACGCCCGGTGGGCCGGGTGCGGGAGAGGGACCCGCCGGCGACCGGTCTTCGTACGAGACGTCCGCGACGTCCGCCGTCCCGGCCGGCCACGACGGCGAGCCCATCGCCGTCGTGGGCATGGGCTGCCGGTTCCCGGGCGGCGTACGGCGCCCCGCCGAGCTGTGGCGGCTGCTCACCGAGGGCCGGGACACGGTCACCGACTGGCCATCGGACCGGGGCTGGGACACGGCCGGGCTCTACGACCCGGACCCCGACCGGACAGGCACCACCTACTGCACGCAGGGCGCGTTCCTGACGGACGCCGCCGGCTTCGACGCCGAGTTCTTCGGGATCTCGCCGCGCGAGGCGCTCGCCATGGACCCGCAGCAGCGGCTCCTCCTGGAAACGTCCTGGGAGGCCGCGGAGCACGCCGGGCAGGACCCGGCCGCGCTGCGCGGGCGCCGTGTCGGCGTGTTCGTCGGCACCAACGGCCAGGACTACATGGGCATCGCCGGAGCCGACCCCCAGGTGTCCGAAGGGCACCTCCTCACCGGCAACACGGCCAGCGTGATGTCGGGCCGCATCTCCTACGTCCTGGGTCTCGAAGGGCCCGCCCTCACCGTGGACACGGCCTGCTCGTCGTCGCTGGTGGCCGTGCACCTCGCCGCGCAGGCGCTGCGGCGCGGAGACTGCGACCAGGCGTTCGCGGGCGGCGTGACGGTGATGAGCACGCCCCGCCTGTTCGTCGAGTTCAGCCGCCAGCGCGGCCTGGCCCGCGACGGCCGGTGCAAGGCCTTCGGGGCGGGCGCGGACGGCACCGCGTGGGGTGAGGGCGCCGGAGTGCTGCTCCTGGAGCGGCTGAGCGACGCCCGGCGCGAGGGTCACCGGGTGCTCGCCGTCATCCGTGGCTCGGCCGTCAACCAGGACGGTGCGAGCAACGGCCTGACCGCCCCGAACGGGCCCTCCCAGCAGGCCGTCATCCGTGCCGCGCTCGCCGACGCCGGTCTGCGCCCGCACCAGGTCGACGCCGTCGAGGCGCATGGCACCGGCACCGTGCTCGGCGACCCCATCGAGGCGCAGGCGCTCCAGGCCGTGTACGCGGGACGTCCCGCCGAACGGCCGCTGTGGCTCGGCTCGGTCAAGTCCAACATCGGGCACACCCAGGCCGCGGCCGGAGTCGCCGGGCTCATGAAGATGGTGCTCGCCCTCGGCGCCGGAGAACTGCCCGGCACGCTCCACGCCGACGAACCGAACCCGCACATCGACTGGTCCGGCGGCGACGTACGGCTGCTCACCGCGCCCACGCCCTGGCCGGAGGCGCGAGAGCCGCGGCGGGCCGGGGTCTCCTCGTTCGGCATCAGCGGCACCAACGCCCACATCGTCGTGGAACAGGCGCCACCCGCCGCGGCCCCGGTGACGGACGCCGCGGTCCCGGTGACAAACGCCGCGGCCCCGGTGGCGGACGGCTCACCCGGCACGGATGTCGCCGTGCCGCTGCTGCTGTCAGCCCGCACCCCGGACGCCCTGCGCGCACAGGCCGCCCGACTGCGCACGTATCTCGGCGAACACCCCACCGGTGACCTCGCGGACGTGGCCCACGCCCTCGCCACCCGGCGTGCCGCGCTCGACCACCGCGCCGCCGTCCTCGGCCACGACCCCGACGCGGTCCTCGCCGCCCTGGACGCCCTGGCCGACGGGGCGTCCTCCGGGCGGCTCGTCACCGGTCACGCGGGCACGCACGGCCGCACGGCCTTCCTCTTCCCCGGCCAGGGCAGCCAGCGGCCGGGCGCGGGCACCGAGCTGTACCGCACCGAACCGGCCTTCGCCGACGCGCTCGACGACGTCCTCACCCACCTGGCACCGCATCTCTCCCCGGACCTCGGACTTCCGCTGCGCGACGTCATGTTCGCCGCCCCCGGCACCGAGAACGCCGTACTCCTGGACCGCACCGGCTGCACCCAGCCCGCGCTGTTCGCCCTTCAGGTGGCGCTGTTCCGGCTGATGGAGCACTGGGGCGTACGGCCGGACGCACTGCTCGGGCACTCCATCGGCGAGCTCGCCGCCGCGCACGTGGCCGGGGTCCTCGACCTGCCGGACGCCTGCGCCCTGGTCGGCGCGCGCGGCCGTCTCATGGACGCGCTGCCCGGCGGTGGCGCCATGGCGGCCGTGGAAGCTGACGAGGAGGAGGTACGGGCGCTGCTCGCCGAAGCCGGCGCCGACGCGGACGGCGTCTCGATCGCCGCCGTCAACGGGCCCCGCTCCACCGTCCTGTCCGGTGACCGCACACCTGTCCTGCGTCTCGCCGGGGCCATGCGGGCACAGGGCCGCCGCACCAAGGAACTCGCCGTCAGCCACGCCTTCCACTCGGCGCGCATGGCGGCGATGCTCGACGAATTCCGCACCGTGGCACGGCGGATGACGTACGGGCCGCCGCGCATCCCCGTCATATCCAACCTCACCGGTGAGCGCGCCACCGCCGAGGAACTGTGCGACCCCGAGTACTGGGTGCGGCACGTGCGCGGCACCGTCCGCTTCCTCGACGGCGCCCGCACCCTGCTGGCGGAGTCCACCACGAGCTGCCTCGAACTCGGCCCCGGCGTCCTGTCCGGCCTCGTCGAGGAGTGCCGCACCGCCGAGGATGACTGCCGCGCCGTACCGCTGCTGCGTGAGGGGCACGCCGAAGCCGAGTCGCTGGCCAAAGCCGTCGCCACCCTGCACGTACGAGGTGTGCCCGTCGACTGGACCGCGGGCCTCCCGGACCACGCGCCCCCGCTCGACCTGCCCACCTATCCGTTCCAGCACCGCAGGTACTGGCCCGCGCCGAGCCCGGCGAGCACCGCGGGCCCCGCCGACGCGGCGGACGCCTGGACCTACCGCGTCACCTGGCGCGCCCTGCCCGACCCGGCCCCCGTCCGGCTTTCCGGCACCTGGCTGCTCGTCGTGCCCGGGGCGGCCGCCGGCGCGCCGCTCGCCGAGGCGTGCCGGGGCGCGGTCACCGAGCACGGCGCCGACGTGTCCGTCCTCGCCGTCCCCGAGGGCACCGACCGGTCCGGGCTCGCGGCACACGTACCGTCCGGTGTGAACGGCGTGCTGTCGCTGCTCGCCCCCTCCACCGGGCCCGAGACCACCCTCCTCCTCGTCCAGGCCCTCGGCGACGCGGGCGCCGACGCGCCGCTGTGGTGCGTCACCACCGGCGCCGTCACCGTGGACGGCACCGGCCCCGACCACCCCGAACAGGCCCAGGTGTGGGGGCTCGGCAGGGTCGCCGCACTCGAACACCCGCAGCGCTGGGGCGGCCTCGTGGACCTGCCCGAGAAGCCCGACGGCACCGCCCTGCGGCGCCTGTGCGCCCTGCTGGCCGGGGCCGTGCGCACCCACGACGGCGGCTGCGCCGAGGACCAGGTGGCCGTCCGCGACGACGGCCCGTACGGCCGCCGCCTGGTCCGGGAGCCTGCCGCCGCCGATGACCGCCACGCGCCGGACCGCCACGCGCCGGACCACGGCGCGCCCGAGTGGACCGTACGCGGCACCGTCCTCGTCACCGGCGGCACCGGAGGCCTCGGTGCTCAGGTGGCCCGCCGCCTCGCCCGCAGCGGCGCCGACCACCTCGTCCTGACGGGCCGCCGAGGACCGCTCGCGCCAGGCGTCGCCGAACTCGTCGGGGAGCTCGACGCGTCGGGCACGCGTACCACCGTCGCGGCCTGTGACGTCGCCGACCGGTCGGCCCTCGCGGACCTCCTCGCCCGTCTCGCGGCCGACGGCGACACCGTACGGGCCGTCTTCCACGCGGCCGGTGTCACCTCCGGCACCCGGATCGCGCACTGCACGACCGAGCTGCTCACCGAGGAGACCGCGGCCAAGGTGCGCGGAACCGCCCACCTCGACGCCCTGCTCGGCGATGACCTGGACGCCTTCGTGCTGTTCTCGTCGGTCTCGGCCGTCTGGGGCAGCGCGGGACAGGCCACTTACGCGGCCGCCAACGCCTTCCTCGACGCCGTCGCCCAACGGCGGCGCGCACAGGGGCGCCCCGCGACCTGCGTGGCCTGGGGGCCGTGGGCCGGTCCTGGCATGGCACAGGGGGAGACCGGCGCGGGGCTGCGCCGCCTCGGCCTGGTCCCGATGGCGCCCGAGGCGGCGCTCGGCGCGCTGTGGCGGGCCCTGGAGCGGAACGACAGCGGCATCGCCGTCGCGGACATGGACTGGCCGCGCTTCGCCCCGGCCTTCCGCTCCGGCCGTGAGAGCGCCCTGTTCAGCGACCTTCCCGAGGCGGCGGCCGAGCCGGTCCGGGACGCGGAGTCCGACGCCGCCGCCCGCTGGCGCGAGCGGCTCGCCGGCCTGTCCGACGCCGAGCGGCGCCGCGTGCTCACCGAGTTCGTGCGCACCGAGGCCGCCGCCGTCCTGGGGCACGACTCGACGGCGGCCGTCGACACCGGACGGCCCTTCCACGACATCGGCTTCGACTCGCTCACCGCCGTCGAACTGCGCAACCGCCTCGCCGCGGCCACCGGCCTCACCCTGCCCGCGAGCACCGTCTTCGACCATCCGACGGCCACCGCGCTCGGCGACCGCCTGCACGGCGAACTGACCGGCGCCGCCTCCGAGCCGAAGGACGCACCACATGCGTTCACCGCCTCCGCCGCCGACGAGCCGCTGGCCGTCATCGGGATGGCCTGCCGCTTCCCGGGCGGCGTGCGGAGCCCCGAGGACCTGTGGAACCTCGTCGTGGGCGAGCGGGACACGATCGGCCCGCTGCCCGACGACCGCGGCTGGCCGCTCGACGCCCTCTACGACCCCGACCCCGAGCGCGAGGGGACCTTCTACACGACCGGCGGCGGATTCCTCGACGGCGCGGGCGACTTCGACGCCGAGTTCTTCGGGATCTCGCCGCGCGAGGCCCTCGCCATGGACCCGCAGCAGAGGCTCCTCCTGGAGACCTCGTGGGAGGCCCTGGAACGCGCGGGCCTCGACCCCAGGTCGCTCCGCGGCAGCCAGGGCGGCGTCTACCTGGGCGTCGCCGGGCAGGGGTACGGCAGCGGGCCGCACGACCCGGCCGCCGACGTGGAGGGCCACCTGCTCAGCGGCACGGTCACGAGTGTCGCCTCCGGACGCATCGCCTACACCCTCGGCACCGAGGGCCCCGCCGTCACCGTCGAGACCGCCTGCTCCTCCTCGCTGGTCGCCCTCCACCTGGCCGGGCAGGCGCTGCGTGCCGGGGAGTGCTCCTTCGCGCTCGTCGGCGGCGCCGCCGTCATGGCGTCCCCCGACGCCTTCGTGGAGTTCAGCCGCCAGCGCGGGCTCTCGCCCGACGGCCGCTGCCGGTCGTTCGCGGACGCCGCCGACGGCACCGGCTGGGGCGAGGGCGTCGGTGTCGTGGTCGTCGAACGGCTCTCCGAGGCCCGCCGCCGGGGGCACCCCGTGCTCGCCGTCGTACGGGGCTCCGCCGTCAACCAGGACGGCGCCAGCAACGGCCTCACCGCCCCGAGCGGCCCCGCGCAGGAGCGCGTCCTGCGCCGGGCGCTCGCCGCCGCCGGGCTGACCGGGGGCGACGTCGACCTCGTCGAGGCACACGGCACCGGAACCACCCTCGGCGACCCCATCGAGGCACAGGCCCTGCTCGCCGTCTACGGCCGGGACAGGACCGGGGACCAGCCGCTGTGGCTCGGCTCGCTGAAGTCCAACATCGGCCACACCCAGGCCGCCGCGGGCGTCGCCGGCGTCATCAAGACGGTCATGGCCCTGCGCCACGGCCTGCTGCCCCGCACCCTCCACGTCGACACGCCCTCCACGAACGTCGACTGGTCCAAGGGGGCGGTACGGCTGCTGACCGAGGCCCGGCCGTGGGACGACACCGGCCGCCCGCGTCGCGCAGGGGTCTCGTCGTTCGGCATGAGCGGCACCAACGCGCACGCCGTGCTCGAACAGGCCCCGGACGACACCCCGGTGGCCGCACCGCTCGCCGCGCCCGCGGCACCGGAACCGATCGCCGGGGACACCGTGGCGCTGCCGCTGTCCGCGGCCTCCGCGCCCGCCCTGCGCGCCCAGGCCCGCCGACTGCGCGAACACACCGAGGCCGAACCCGAGCGGCCCCTCGCCGATCTCGCCCACGCCCTCGCCACCACCCGCACCGCCTTCCGCCACCGCGCCGCGGTGACCGGCCGCACCCGGCAGGAGATCCTCGGCGCGCTCACGGCCCTGGGGGACGGGGCGCCCGCACCCGGCGCCGTCACGGGCCGCGCGGGCGAGGCACGCGCCGTGTTCGTCTTTCCGGGTCAGGGGTCGCAGTGGCCGGGGATGGCGCGTGAGTTGCTGGAGTCCTCTCCGGTGTTCGCGGCTCGGTTGGGTGAGTGTGCGGAGGCTCTTGGTCCGTATGTGGAGTGGTCGTTGTCGGAGGTGGTGCGCTCGGGTGAGGGGCTTGAGCGGGTGGATGTGGTGCAGCCGGTGCTGTTCGCGGTGATGGTGTCGTTGGCGCAGGTGTGGCGGTCGTACGGGGTGGAGCCCGCCGCGGTGGTGGGTCACTCCCAGGGGGAGATCGCCGCTGCCTGTGTCGCCGGGGCACTGTCCCTCGATGACGCCGCCCGCGTCGTCGCCCTGCGCAGCCGGGAACTCCTGCGCCTCGCGGGCCGCGGCGGCATGGTCTCACTGGCCGCGCCCGAGGAACGCGTACGGGAGATGCTGCTGCCGTACGACGAGCGGATCGGTGTGGCCGCGGTCAACGGTCCGCAGGCCGTCGTCGTCGCGGGCGAACCCGCCGCGCTGGAGGGGCTGCTCGCCGACTGCGAACGCGAGACCGTGCGGGCCCGGCGGCTGCCCGTCGACTACGCCGCCCACTCCGCCCAGGTCACCGACGTCGGCGACGCGCTGCGCACCGCCCTCGCCGCCGTACGGCCCCGGACGCCCGACGTGCCGCTGTACTCCACCGTGACCGGGGACATCATCGACGGCGCCACCCTGGACGCCGCCTACTGGTACCGCAACCTGCGCGAGCCGGTCGAGTTCGCGCGCGCCACCGAGACCCTGCTCACCGCCGGGCACGACCTGTTCATCGAGATGAGCCCGCACCCGGTGCTGACCGCCGCGGTCGCGGGCACCGCCGAGCGGGCGGAGCTGCCCGTGGCTGTCGTCGGCACCGTACGCCGCGACGACGGCGGCACCGACCGCCTCCTCGGCTCGCTCGCCGAGGCATGGACGCACGGCGCCCCCGTGGACTGGGCCGCCGTGCTGCCCCCGCCCACCAGCGCCCACGTCCCCCTGCCCACCTACGCCTTCCAGCACGAGCGCTACTGGCTGCCCACCCCGGGCCGGTCCGCCACCGCGGCGACGGCGGCGGCGCCCACCGCCCCGCGACCCGCCGCCGGGCCCTCCGAAGCGGATCCCGCGGCCGAACTCGCCGCGCGGCTCGCCCCGCTGGACGAGGCCGACCGCCGCCGCACCGTCCTCGACCTGGTCCTCACGCAAGCCGCCGCCATGCTCGGACACTCCGGCGCCGCGGCCGTCGAGCCCGAACGGCCCTTCACCGACGCCGGGTTCGACTCGATGCTCGCCATGACGTTCAGAAACCGCCTCAGCGCCGCGACCGGGATCCCGGTGCCGCCCACCGCGGTCTTCGACCATCCCACGCCCGCCGCGCTCGCCGCCCACCTCCACGAACGGCTCGGCGCGCCACCCGAACCCGAGCGGCCCGTACTCGCCCAACTGGACCGGCTCGCCGACGCCCTGGCCACCGCGGGCACGGAGACGGCCGACGCCGACGAGATCGGCGCCCGCCTGCGGGAACTGCTGCGCGCCTGGGACGGCCGCAGGACGCGGGACGGCGGCGCCGACGGGGCGGAGGGCGCCGACACGACCACCGCCACCGCCGATGAACTCTTCGAACTGCTCGACAACAATTACGGCGCCTGAGGGAGAAGCGAGACACCCATGCCGGACAACGACAAGCTCCTCGAATACCTCAGGCGTGCCACCGCGGACCTGGGGGACGCCAGGCGGCGCCTGCGCGAGGCGGAGGACGCCCGCCACGAGCCCGTCGCGATCGTCGCCATGAGCTGCCGTTACCCCGGCGGCGCCGACACCCCCGAGCGGCTGTGGGACCTCGTCGACAGCGGCACCGACGCCATCACCGACTGGCCCACCGGCCGCGGCTGGGACACCGAGGCGCTCTACCACCCGGACCCCGACCACCCCGGCACCTCCTCCACGCGCAGCGGAGGGTTCCTGCACGACGCCGCCGACTTCGATCCGGCCTTCTTCGGGATCTCGCCGCGCGAGGCCCTCGCCATGGACCCGCAACAGCGCCTCGTCCTCGAGACCGCCTGGGAGGCCGTCGAGCGGGCGGCCATCGCCCCGGCCGCGCTGCGCTCCACCAGGACCGGCGTGTTCATCGGCGCGATGCGCAACGACTACGGCAGCGCCTCGCGTGACGTCCCCGAACTCCAGGGCCTCCTCGACACCGGCACGGCCGCCAGCGTCGTCTCGGGCCGCGTCGCCTACACCCTCGGCCTCGAAGGCCCCGCGATCAGCGTCGACACCGCCTGCTCGTCGTCCCTGGTCGCCCTGCACCTCGCGGTCCGCTCGCTGCGCGCGGGCGAATGCTCCCTCGCCCTCGCGGGCGGCGTCGCGGTGATGGCCACCCCGGACGCGTTCGTCGCCTTCAGCCGCCAGCGGGCCCTGTCCGCCGACGGGCGCTGCAAGGCGTTCGCGGCCTCCGCCGACGGCACCGGCTGGTCCGAGGGCGCCGGCGTCGTCGTCCTGGAGCGCCTCGCGGACGCCCGACGCAACGGCCACCGTGTGCTCGCCGTCATCCGCGGCTCCGCCGTCAACCAGGACGGCGCGAGCAACGGCCTGACCGCGCCCAACGGGCCCGCCCAGGAACGCGTCATCGCCGACGCCCTCGCCGACGCCCGGCTCGCGCCCGGCGACGTCGACGCCGTCGAGGCGCACGGCACCGGCACCCGCCTCGGCGACCCCATCGAGGCGCAGGCCCTGCTGACCGCGTACGGGCAGCACCGTGACGCCGAACGGCCCCTGTGGATCGGCTCGTTGAAGTCGAACATCGGCCACACCTCGGGCGCGGCCGGCGTCGGCGGCGTCATCAAGATGGTCATGGCCCTGCGCCACGGGCGGCTGCCCCGCACCCTGCACGTCGACGAGCCGACCCCGTTCGTCGACTGGTCGCAGGGCGCCGTCCGCGTCCTGACCGAGTCCCGTCCGTGGCAACGGGAGGAGCGCCCGCGCAGGGCCGCAGTCTCCGCGTTCGGCGTGAGCGGCACCAACGCCCACCTCGTCCTCGAAGAGGACATCGCGCAGGACACCGAGGAGACGGCCGCGACGCCGGAGCCCGCACCCGCCGCGGGCCCACTGCCGTGGGTGCTCTCCGCCCGCGACACGGACGGCCTGCGTGCCCAGGCCGCACGCCTTCTCACGCATGTCGAGCCCGGCCGGGCCGCCCCGGCCGGCGAAGGCACGGCCACCGACGGCGCCGTCGGCCGGGCCCTCGCGACCACGCGGTCCGCCTTCGAGCACCGCGCGGCCGTCGTGGCGGACGACAGGGCCGGGTTCGTCGAGGGGCTGACCGCGCTCGCCGCCGGCGCCCCGTCGCCGCGCCTGGTGCGGGGGACGACCGGGCCCGTCGGGAAGACCGTGTTCGTCTTCCCCGGGCAGGGCTCGCAGTGGCCGGGCATGGCGGTCGGCCTCCTCGACGCGGAGCCGGTGTTCGCGGACCGGATGGCGGCGTGCGAGCGGGCTCTCTCGCCGCACGTGGACTGGTCGCTGGAGGACGTGCTGCGCGGCGCGGACGGCGCGCCGTCCCTGGAGCGCGTCGACGTGGTGCAGCCCGCGCTGTTCGCGGTCATGGTGTCGCTTGCGGAGCTGTGGCGCTCGTACGGGATCGAGCCGGACGCGGTGGTAGGACACTCCCAGGGGGAGATCGCCGCCGCGTGCGTGGCGGGCGCGCTGTCCCTGGACGACGCGGCCAAGGTCGTCGCGCTGCGCAGCCAGGCCCTTGGGGACATCGCGGGGCGCGGTGGCATGGCGTCCGTGCCGCTGTCCGCCACCGACCTCGCCCCGCACATGGAACCGTGGGCCGAGCGGCTGTCCGTCGCCGCGGTCAACGGGCCATCGGCCACGGTCCTCTCGGGGGACCCCGAGGCGATCGAAGACGTCGTCGCCGCCCTCGTCGAGCAGGACGTGCGGGCCCGCGTCATCCCCGTCGACTACGCCTCGCACTCCGCGCACGTCGAGGAGATCCAGGAGCGGCTGCACACCATGCTCGCGGGCATCACGCCGCGGGCCGCCGAGGTGCCGTTCCACTCGACGGTCGACGCCGGGCGGGTGCCCGACACGACGGTCCTCGGCCCCGCGTACTGGTACCGCAACCTGCGGCAGACCGTGGGCTTCGAAGAAGCCGTCCGTGGCCTGCTCGACCAGGGCCACGGCTTCTTCGTCGAGATCAGCGCCCACCCGGTGCTCACCGTGGGCGTGGAGCAGACCGCCGACCGCGCGGGCCTTGAGCGGCCCGCCGCCGTCCTCGGCACGCTCCGCCGCGACGAGGGCGGCCGGGACCGCTTCCTGCTCGCCGTCTGCGAGGCCCACGCCCGCGGCCTGTCCCCGGACTGGTCCCGCGTGTTCGAAGGCCACGACGCGGGCGCCGAACTGCCCACGTACGCCTTCCGGCGGCGCACGTACTGGCTGGAGTCACCCCCCACGCAGGCCGTGGCGGGCGCGCCCCCCGACCCCGTGGAGGACCGCTTCTGGGAGGCCGTCCGCACCGGCGACCTGCCCGAGCTGACCGCCACCCTCGGCGTCGGGCCCGAGGAACCGCTCAGCGCCGTCCTGCCCGCGCTCGCCGCCTGGCGGGAGCGGCGCGCCGAGCTCGCCACCATCGAGTCCTGGCGCTACCGGCCCACTTGGCAGCCGTTGGCCGAGCCCGCCACCGCGCGCCTGTCCGGCACCTGGCTCGTGCTGCCGCCCGCCTCGGCCGCCGACGACGCGTGGACCCTCGCCTGGGTGCGCGCACTGGAGGACGCAGGGGCCACCGCGGTCACCGTCGCCCTCGACGAGCCCGACACCGAACGCGGCCCGCTCGCCGCCCGGCTCGCCGACGCCCTGGCGGGCGCCGTGCCCACGGGCGTCCTTTCGCTTCTCGCCACCGACGAACGACCGCATTCGCGCAGGCCCGCGGTGCCCGTCGGCGCCGCCCTCAACCTCGCCCTGGTGCAGGCACTGGGTGACGCCGGCATCGCCGCGCCCCTGTGGTGGGCCACCCGCGGCGCCGTCGCCGTAGGCCCCGCCGACGCGGCCGTGCGCCCCGCCCAGCACGTGAGCTGGGGTCTTGGCCGGTGCGCGGCACTGGAACACCCGCGCCGCTGGGGCGGGCTCGTCGATCTGCCGCCGGAACCGGACGCGCGGGCCGCGGCCCGGCTGTGCGCGGTGCTCGCCGCGCCCGGCGCCGAGGACCAGCTCGCCGTGCGCGGCGCGGGCGTGCACGGCCGCCGGCTCGTCCGCGCCCCGCTCGGCGACGCCGCGCCGCGCCGCACCTGGACCCCGCGCGGCACGACGCTGATCACCGGCGGCACCGGCGGCCTCGGCGCGTACATCGCCCGCCGGCTCGCCGAGGAGGGCGCCGAGCACCTCGTCCTCGTCAGCCGCCGAGGCCCCGAGGCACCCGGGGCCGACGCACTCGTACGGGACCTCACGGACCTGGGCGCCCGCGCCACGGTCGCCGCCTGCGACATCACCGACCGCGACGCACTCGCCGCGCTCGTCGCGGGCCTGGCGGCGGACGGCTGCGAGATCCGCTCCGTGCTGCACGCCGCCGCAGGGGGCTCACTCGTGGCCCTCGACGAGACGGATCTGGACGAGTTCGCCGACACGCTGCACGCCAAGGCGCTGGGCGCATCGCGCCTGGACGAGCTGTTCGACCGGGACACCCTCGACGCCTTCGTGCTGTTCTCCTCCATCTCCGGCGTGTGGGGCAGCGCGATCCACGGCGCGTACGCCGCAGCCAACGCCCACCTCGACGCGCTCGCCGAGAACCGCAGGGCACGGGGGATCGCCGCCACCTCCGTCGTGTGGGGCATCTGGAGTCCCGAGGACGGCGGCGGCATGGCGGCGAACCTGGCCGAGGAACAACTACGCGCCCAGGGCGTGGTGTTCATGCCGCCCGCCACCTGCGTCACCGCCCTCAAGCAGGTCCTCGACCACGACGAGACCCTCACCCTGGTCGCCGACATCGACTGGGACCGGTTCGCCACGGTCTTCACCACCAGCAGGCCGAGCCCCCTCATCGACGGTGTCCCCGAGGCCCGTGCCGCCCTGGAGCCGGCCACCGCCCCAGGCCACGACGACGCGGCGCCGGCCGCAGGGAACCTCCGCGACCGGCTGCGCGCCCTGACCGAACCCGAGCGCGAACGCGTCCTGACCGAACTCGTGCGCGGCGAGGCCGCGGCCGTGCTCCGCCACGACGACGCCGGCTCCATCGCGCCCGAGCGCGCCTTCCGCGACATCGGCTTCGACTCGCTGACCGCGGTGGAGATGCGCAACCGGCTCACCGCGGCGACCGGTCTGCGCCTGCCCGTCACCGTCGTCTTCGACTACTCCTCGCCCGGCGCCCTCGCCCGCCACCTGCGCACCGAACTCATGGGCGGCCAGGAGGCCCCGGCGCCCACCGCGCCGGTGGCGCGCGCCACCGCGGACGACGACGACCCGATCGTCGTCGTCTCCATGAGCTGCCGCTATCCGGGCGGCGTCACCACCCCCGAGGAGCTGTGGCGGCTCGTCGCCGAAGGCCGCGACGCGGTCGCCGAACTCCCCGCCGACCGGGGCTGGAACCTGGACGCGCTCTTCGACACCGACCCCGACCGCCCCGGCACCAGCCACGCGGCGGCGGGCGGCTTCGTGTACGACGCGGGCCGCTTCGACGCGGACTTCTTCGGGATCTCGCCCCGCGAGGCGCTCGCCATGGACCCCCAGCAGCGCCTCCTCCTTGAGACGTCCTGGGAGTCCCTGGAGCGGGCGGGCATCGACCCGCACACCCTGCGCGGCAGCCGCACCGGCGTCTTCGCGGGCGCCGCCTACCAGGGGTACGGCGGCAGCATGGACGATGTCCCCGAAGAGCTCGAAGGCCTCTTCGTCGCGGGCATCTCCACCAGCGTCCTGTCCGGCCGCGTCGCGTACACCCTCGGCCTCCAGGGCCCGGCCGTGACCATCGACACGGCCTGCTCGTCCTCGCTCGTCGCCGTCCACATGGCCGCGCAGGCGCTGCGCGACGGCGACTGCTCCCTCGCACTCGCGGGCGGCGCCACCGTGATCGGCTCGCCGCTCACCTTCACCGGCTTCAGCCGTCAGCGCGGGCTCGCCTCCGACGGGCGCTGCAAGTCCTTCGCGGCGTCGGCCGACGGCTTCGGCATGGCCGAGGGGGTCGGGCTGCTGCTCCTGGAGCGACTGAGCGACGCCCGGCGCCAGGGCCACCCCGTGCTCGCCGTCCTGCGCGGCTCCGCCGTCAACCAGGACGGCGCGAGCAACGGCCTGACCGCCCCCAGCGGCCTCGCCCAGCAGCGCGTGATCGGCGAAGCCCTCGCCGACGCCGGCCTCACCGCCGCCGACGTCGACGCCGTGGAGGCCCACGGCACCGGTACCACCCTTGGCGACCCCATCGAGGCGCACGCCATCCTCGCCACGTACGGGCAGGACCGTGCGGTCCCCCTCCACCTGGGCTCGCTGAAGTCCAACATCGGGCACAGCCAGGCCGCCGCCGGTGTCGCGGGCATGATGAAGATGATCCTGGCCATGCGCCACGAGGTGCTGCCCGCGACCTTGCACGTGGACGCGCCCTCCCCGAACGTCGACTGGTCGGCCGGAGCGGTCCGGCTGCTCACCGAACCCGCGCCCTGGCCCGCGGACGGCCGCCCCCGGCGCGCCGGTGTCTCCTCCTTCGGGCTCAGCGGCACCAACGCCCACGTCATCCTCGAAGAGCCGCCCGCGTGCCTCCTCGAAGAGCCGCCCGCGCAGGAGGGTCTCGCGGACCCGAAGACGCCGGACGTGGACGTGCCGTGGGTGCTTTCCGCGCGCACCCCCGAGGCGCTCCACGAGCAGGCCGTGCGGCTGCGCGACCACGTCGCCGAGCGGCCAGGCCTGTGCCCCGCCGACGTCGGGCACTCCCTCGCCACCACACGCACCGCCTTCGAGCACCGCGCCGCCGCCGTCGGCCGCGACCGGGAGGGCCTGCTCGCCGCGCTGGACACCCTCATCGACCGACGCACCGGCCCCGGCGCCGTGCGCGGCACCGCCGCCCAGGATCACCGCGCCGTGTTCGTCTTTCCGGGTCAGGGGTCGCAGTGGCCGGGGATGGCGCGTGAGTTGCTGGAGTCTTCGCCGGTGTTCGCGGCTCGGTTGGGTGAGTGTGCGGAGGCTCTTGGTCCGTATGTGGAGTGGTCGTTGTCGGAGGTGGTGCGCTCGGGTGAGGGGCTTGAGCGGGTGGATGTGGTGCAGCCGGTGCTGTTCGCGGTGATGGTGTCGTTGGCGGAGGTGTGGCGGTCGTACGGAGTTGAACCCGCCGCGGTGGTGGGTCACTCCCAGGGGGAGATCGCCGCTGCCTGTGTCGCCGGGGCACTGTCCCTCGATGACGCCGCCCGCGTCGTCGCCCTGCGCAGCAAGGCCCTGGTGGCGCTGACCGGCCGGGGCGGCATGCTGTACATCCCGCTGCCCGTGGAGGACGTCGAGGCCCGGCTCGCGCCCTGGTCGGGCCGGTTGAGCGTCGCCGCCGTCAACGGCCCCACCACGGTGACCGTCTCGGGCGACCCCGCCGCCCTGAGCGAGCTGCACAGCGCCCTTGCCGACGACGGCGTCCTGTGCTGGCCCATCCCCGGCGTCGACTTCGCCGGGCACTCGCCGCAGGTCGACGAGATCCACGACGAACTGCGCACCCTCCTCGCCGGGATCACCCCGCGCCCCTCCCGCGTGCCGTTCTGCTCGACCGTGACCGGCACCGTGCTCGACACCTCCTGCCTCGACGCCGCGTACTGGTACCGCAATCTGCGCGAGCCCGTCGTCTTCCACCGGGCCGTGGACACCCTCATCGCCGACGGGCACCGCCTGTTCGTCGAGATCAGCACCCACCCGGCACTCACCGTATGGATCCAGGAAGCCCTGGAGGCGGCCGGCGGCACCGGTGGTGTCGTGGGCACCCTGCACCGGGGCGAGGGCGGCCGTGCCCGCGTGCTGACCTCGCTCGCCGAACTCCACGTCCTGGGCCATCCGGTGGACTGGGACACGGTCTTCGACGGCACCGGGGCCCGCCGCTGCGAGCTGCCCACGTACGCCTTCCAGCGCCGCCACTACTGGATGGAGCCCTCGCCCCGGGGAGAGGCGAAGAGTGGCGCCGACCCCGTCGACCAGGGCTTCTGGGACGCCGTGGCCGGACAGGACCCGGACGCCCTCGCCGCCCATCTGCGCATCGAGGACGACGACGTACGAGCGGCCATGAGCACCGTGGCGCCCGCCCTCTCCGACTGGCTGCGCGACAGCCGGGGCCGGTCCACGCTGAACTCCTGGCGCCACCGCGTCACCTTCAAGGCCCTCGCCCGTAAGGAGAATCCGGGCCTCGCGGGAACCTGGTGGCTCGCGGTCCCCGAAGCCGCCGCCGAGGCCCCGGCCGTCGCCGCCTGCGCCCAGGCCCTGCGCGAGCACGGCGCACACCCCGTCCTGGTGGAACTCGGCGCCCAAGACGCCGAAGAGAGCGGGCGGCGACCGCTCGCCGGCCGACTGCGCGCCCTCGCCGAGAAATCCCCGGCCGACGGCGTGCTCTCGCTGCTGGCCCTCGACGAGACCCCGTACACCGAGGGGACGACCCTGCCCACGGGCCTGGCCCTCACCACCGCGCTGCTCCGGACGCTCGGTGACGCCGACGTGCGCGCGCCGCTGTGGTGCGCGACCCGGGGCGCCGTCGCCGTGGGCCGCTCCGACCGCCTCGGCGCACCCCTCCAAGCGCTGCTCTGGGGCCTCGGCGGGGTCGCGGCCGTCGAGTACCCCGAGCGCTGGGGCGGCCTCGTCGACCTGCCCGAACGCCTCGACGAGCGGGCCCGCGGCAGGCTCGCCGCCGCCCTCGCACACCCGGAAGGCGAGGACCAGCTCGCGGTGCGCGCCTCCGGGGTCTTCGGACGGCGCCTCGTCCACGCCGAACCGCGACGCGAGCCGGACGGCACCGGCTGGACGCCCGACGGCACCGTCCTCGTCACCGGCGCCACCGGCGGGCTCGGCGCCCGCATCGCCCGCAGGCTCGCCCACAGCGGCACCGCACATCTGCTGCTCACCAGCCGCGGCGGCCAGAACGCTCCGGGCGCCGAAGCGCTCGCCGCCGAACTCACCGAATGCGGCGCGGAGTTCACCATCGCGGCCTGCGACGCCGCCGACCGCGACGGCCTCGCACGGCTCCTCGACGGCATCCCGGCCGACCGCCCGCTGCGCGCCGTGTTCCACGCCGCGGGCGTCCTGGACGACGGGGTCATCGACACCCTCACCCCCGAGCGCGCCGCCGGAGTGCTGCGCCCCAAGACGGACGCCGCACTCCACCTCGATGAGCTCACCCGGGACACGGACCTGACGGCCTTCGTGCTGTTCTCCTCCCTCGCCGGGACCATCGGCGGTACCGGGCAGGGCAGCTACGCCGCCGCCAACGCCTTCCTCGACGCCCTCGCACAGGCCCGCCGCGACCGCGGCCTGCCCGCCACCTCCGTGGCCTGGGGCCTGTGGGGCGGCGACAGTCTGGCCGCGGGCGCCACCAGCGAACGCCTCGTCAGGGACGGCCTGCCCGCCATGGATCCGGAGCTCGCCGTCGACGCCCTGTGGCAGGCCCTGGACGACGACGAGACCCGCCTGATCGTCTCCGACTTCGCCTGGGACCGCTTCGTCCGTGCCTACACCGCGCTGCGGCCGAGCGCGCTGCTCGGCGACCTCCCCGAGGTGCGCCGCGCCCTCGCCGACGACGCCGCCGCACCCGGCGGGGGAGAGGACGGACTCGCCGCCCGGCTCGCCGGACTGTCCGACGCCGAACGCACCGAGGAACTGGCCGCAGTGGTGCGGGCGCGGGCCGCCGACGTCCTCGGCCACGACGACTCCGCCGCGATCGAACCGGAGCGCGCGTTCAAGGACCTCGGCTTCGACTCGCTGACCGCCGTCGAGCTCCGCAACCGCCTGGCCGAGGCCACCGGCCTGCGGCTGCCCGTCACACTCGTCTTCGACCACCCGACCACCACCGCGCTCGTCGACCACCTGAGCGCGGAGCTGCCCGGCGCGTCGGGACCCACCGCCGAGCCCGCTCCCGTGCCCGCCACCGCGACCCGCGCCGTCCTTGACGACGATCCCGTCGCGATCGTCGCGATGAGCTGCCGCTTCCCCGGCGGCGTCACCAGCCCCGAGGAGTTCTGGCAGCTCTTGGCCGAGGGCACCGACGCCGTCTCCGGGTTCCCCACCGACCGCGGCTGGGACCTGGAGGGCCTCTACGACCCCGACCCGGAGAAGGTCGGCCGCACCTACGCCCGCGAGGGCGGATTCCTCTACGACGCCGACCACTTCGACCCCGCCTTCTTCGGCATGTCACCCCGCGAGGCCCTCGCCGTCGACCCGCAGCAACGCCTCCTGCTGGAGACCGCCTGGGAGGCGTTCGAGCGGGCGGGCATCGACCCGCGGACGGTCAAGGGCAGCGACGGCGGCGTCTTCGTCGGGTCCAGCTACCGCGACTACGGCTCACGCGTCACCGAGCCGTCCGAGGAGTTCGAGGGCTACCTCGGCATCGGCAGCGCCGGCAGCGTCGCCTCCGGCCGCATCGCCTACACCTTCGGCCTTGAGGGCCCGGCGGTGACCGTGGACACGGCCTGCTCGTCCTCGCTGGTCGCCGTCCACATGGCGGCGCAGGCGCTGCGCGGCGGCGAGTGCTCCCTGGCACTCGCGGGCGGTGTCACCGTGATGGCGACGCCGGGCGCGTTCGTCGAGTTCAGCCGCCAGCGCGGGCTCGCGGCCGACGGCCGGTGCAAGCCGTTCGCGGCCGCCGCCGACGGCACCGCGTGGGCCGAGGGCGCGGGCATGGTGCTCCTGGAGCGCCTGTCGGACGCCCGCAGGAACGGCCACCCGGTGCTCGCCCTCGTACGCGGCTCCGCCGTCAACCAGGACGGCGCCAGCAACGGCCTCACCGCCCCGAACGGGCCCTCCCAGCAGCGCGTCATCCGCCAGGCCCTGGCCGGCGCGGGCCTGGCGCCCGGAGACGTCGACGCCGTGGAGGCGCACGGCACCGGCACGAAACTCGGCGACCCCATCGAGGCGCAGGCACTGCTCGCCACGTACGGGCAGCAGCGCCCCGCCGAACGGCCGCTGCTCGTCGGGTCGCTGAAGTCCAACATCGGGCACAGCCAGGCCGCCGCGGGCATTGCGGGCATCATCAAGATGGTCCTCGCCATGCGGCACGGCACGCTCCCCGCGACCCTCCACATCGACGAGCCGACACCGTACGTGGACTGGTCCGCGGGCCACCTGCGGGTGCCCACCGAGAACACCGCCTGGCCCGACGGCGACCGCCCGCGGCGCGCCGCCGTGTCGTCCTTCGGCGTCAGCGGCACCAACGCCCACACCATCCTGGAGCACGTCCCCGCCCCCTCGGCGCCCGCCGCGGCGCCACCGTCCGGGCCCCGCCTGCCCTGGCTGCTGTCCGCCCGCGGCGAGGACGCCCTGCGCGCCCAGGCCCGCCGGCTCCTCGGCCACGCCACCGCAGAGCCGGCGCCCGACCCCGACAGCGTCGCAAGGGCCCTGGCCACCGGCCGCAGCGTCTTCGAACACCGGGCCGTCCTCATCGGCGCCGACCGGGACGGGCTTGAGGCCGCCCTGACCGCGCTCGCCGAAGGCACCGCCTCGGCCGACGTCGTCGCGGGCATCGCGGGACGGGGCGGCAGGACCGCCTTCATGTTCCCGGGACAGGGCAGCCAACGCCTCGGCATGGGCGCCGCACTCCTCGCGTACTCCCCGGTGTTCGCCGACGCCTTCGACGCGGTGTGCGCGGAGCTCGACCCGCTCCTGGACCGGCCGCTGCGCGACGTCGTCCACGCCGAGGCGGGCAGCGACGACGCGGCGCTGCTCGACACCACCGCCTACACCCAGCCCGCCCTGTTCGCGATCGGTGTCGCCCTCCACCGGCTCGTCGAGTCGTACGGGGTGCGGCCCGACCTGGTCACAGGGCACTCCGTGGGTCAACTGGCCGCCGCCCACGTCGCCGGAGTGCTCTCGCTCCCCGACGCCGCCACCCTGGTGGCCGCCCGGGGCCGGCTGATGCAGGCCATGCCCGACGGCGGCGCGATGGTCGCGCTCACCGTGCCGGAGGCGGAGCTGCTGCCCCAACTGGAGGGCAGGGAAGACGAGATGGCGGTCGCCGTCGTCAACGGGCCCGCCGCCACCGTCCTGTCCGGTGACGCCGCGGCCGTCGAGGAGATCGCCGCGCACTGGCGGGCGAAGGGTGCCAAGGCCCGGCGGCTCACGGTCAGCCACGCCTTCCACTCCCCGCACATGGACGGCATGCTGGCCGACTTCCTGGCCGTCGCCGAACGGGTCACCTACCACGAGCCGCGGATCCCCGTCGTCTCCGACCTGACCGGCCGCCTCGCCACCGCCGGCGAACTGTGCGACCCGGACCACTGGGTCCGCCACGTCCGCGGCACCGTCCGCTTCCACGACGTCGTACGCACCCTGGAGACCGAGGGAGCCACCGCCCTGGTGGACCTCGGACCCGACGGCGCCCTGGCCGCGCTCGCCCAGGACTGCCTGACCGAGGCCGCCGACGGCGTCTCCCCCGTGCCGCTGCTGCGCAAGGACACGCCGGAGCCCGCCGCGGTCACCGCCGCCCTGGCCCGCCTGCACGTCCACGGGGTGCGCGTCGACTGGGCACCGCTGTTCGCCGACGTGCCGGACCAGCACGTCGAGCTGCCCACGTACGCCTTCCAGCGCTCCCGCTACTGGCTCCCGCCCACCCCGGCGGCGGGCGACATGCCCGCGGCGGGTCTCCTGCCCTCCGCGCACCCGCTGCTCGGCGCGGGCTCCCCGCTCGCCGACACCGGCGGCTTCCTGTTCACCGGCCGGCTGTCCGTGGCCGCCCACCCCTGGCTCGCCGACCACGCCGTCCACGGCGGCGCGCTGTTCCCCGCCACGGCCTTCCTCGAACTCGCCGTCCACGCGGGCGACCGGACCGGCTGCGCGGAGGTCGACGAACTCACTCTGGAGGCGCCCCTGACCCTGCCCGAGCGAGGCGCCGTCACCCTCCAGCTCACCGTCCAGGCACCCGACGCGACCGGCGGGCGGGCCTTCGCCGTGCACGCGCGGCCCGAGCCCGCCGCCCCCGACGAACCCTGGACCCGGCACGCGAGCGGCCGCCTCGGCGACGGCACGCCGACGCGGGCCGACGACCTCACGGCATGGCCGCCCACCGGAGCCGAACCCCTCGACGTCGACGACCTGTACGAGCGCCTCGCCGAAGGCGGCTTCGCCTACGGGCCCGCCTTCCAGGGCCTGCGCGCCGCCTGGCGCCTGGGCACCGACATCTACGCGGAGGCGCGCCTGCCCGAGGAGCAGCAGAGGGAAGCGGGCAGCTACGGCCTGCACCCGGCCCTCCTCGACAGCGTGCTGCACTCGCTGGCCTTCGGCGTACTCGAAGGCAGCGACCAGGGCTGGCTGCCGTTCGCCTGGAGCGGCGTGCGGCTGCACGCGTCGGGCGCGGCGGCCCTGCGGCTGCGCATGACGCCCACGGAGGGCGACGCCGTCGCCCTGACGATCGCCGACCCCACGGGAGCCCCGGTCGCCTCCGCCCGTTCCCTGGTGCTCAGGCCGGTGACGGCCGAGCGGCTCCAGGAGTCCCGCACGGGCGCGTACGAAGACATGTTCCGCCTGGAATGGCCCGTCGCCGCCGCGTCCTCCGCGCGCGGGACCGGGTCCATGGCCGTGCTCGGGGACGACTTCGCCGACCTCACCGCTCTGGGAGCGGCGATCGACGCGGGCGCCGAGGTGCCCGACCTCGCACTGAAGGCCCTGCCGGGCACGGGCACGGACACGGATACGGACAGTGGCGGTACGGCCCGGGCCGTGCACGAACTCACCGGACAGGTCCTGGAGCTGGTCCGGACATGGCTCGCCGACGAACGCTTCGAAGGGGCGAGGCTCGCCCTCGTCACCCGGGGCGGCGTCCCCGTGGACCCCGGCGACGACGTGCCCGACCCGGCGCACGCCGCCGCATGGGGCCTGGTCCGCTCAGCACAGACCGAGAACCCCGACCGGTTCGTGCTCGTCGACACCGACGGCGACCCGGCCTCGTCCGAGGCCCTGCCCGCGGCGCTCGCCACGGGAGAACCCCAACTCGCCCTGCGCGCCGGCCGGCCCCACGCCGCACGCCTGGCCCGCGTCCCCGGCTCCCTGCCCGCGGGAGACGCCCACTGGGACCCCGACGGCACCGTCCTGATCACCGGCGGCACAGGCTCCATCGGCGCCCTGGTCGCCCGCCACCTCGCGGGCGAGCACGGCGTACGGCACCTGCTGCTCACCAGCCGCAGCGGCCCCACCGCCGAAGGCGCGGGCGAACTCCTCGACGACCTGGCCGCCCTGGGCGCCGACGTCGAGATCGTCGCCTGCGACGCCGCCGACCGGGAAGCCCTGGCGAAGGTCCTGGACGGTCTGGAGCATCCGCTGCGCGGCGTCGTGCACGCCGCGGGCGTCATCGACGACGGCGTCATCGCCGACATGACGCCCGAGCGGCTCCACGGCGTGCTGCGCCCGAAAGTCGACGCCGCCGTCAACCTGCATGAACTGACCGCGGGCCAGGACCTCTCCGCGTTCGTCGTGTTCTCCTCCATCGCCGGCGTCTTCGGCGGCATGGGCCAGGCCAACTACGCGGCCGCCAACGCCTTCCTGGACGCCCTCGCCCACCGGCGGCGCGCCCGTGGCCTGCCCGGCACCTCGCTGGCCTGGGGCCTGTGGGCCACCGGCGGTGGCATGACCGGGCACCTCGGCGAGAGCGACCTCGCCCGCATCGCCCGCGGCGGCATCGTCGCCTTCACGCCGTCCGACGGGATCGCCCTCTTCGACACGGCCACCGGCCTGGACGCGCCCGCTCTCATGCCGCTGCGCCTGGACACCGGCGCCCTCGCCGGGCAGGCCGCCGCGGGCGGGGTCCCCGCCTTCCTGCGCGGACTGGTCCGCACCTCCGTACGCCGCGCCGCGGCGGGTGAGGGACCCGGCCCCGACGCCGCGGACGCGCTGCGGCAGCGCCTGGCCGGACTGCCCCCGGCACAGCGCGAACGGGTCCTCGTCGACGTGGTCCGTACCCACGCCGCGCTGGTACTGGGCTTCCCCGACCCGGTGGCCCTGGGCCCCGAACTGCCCCTGCTCGACCTCGGCTTCGACTCACTGACCGCGGTGGAGCTGCGCAACCGGCTGCGGGCCGCCACCGGCCTGAACCTGCCCGCGACGCTGCTCTTCGACCATCCGACGGCCGCCGCGGTCGCCCGCAGGCTCGCCGAGGAGTTCGCCCCAGAGGACGCCACCGGCGGGCCCGCCCCCGCGGTCCTCGCCGAACTCGACCGCCTGGAGAGCGCGGTGCGCGACGCCGCGCACGACGACGGGGCACGCACCGCGCTCACGGCCCGGCTCCAGGACCTCCTGGACACGCTGCGCCCGGGCACCGGCCCCGCACAGGCCGCCGCCGAGGACCGCATCGCCGTCGAGGACCGCATGGGCTCCACCGACGACGAGCTCTTCGACTTCATCGACAGCGAACTCGGCAGGCCATGACATAACCCCTCCCGCTGCCCGCACGCCCCCCGTCCGCCCCGCGTACCAAAGGTGACGATGCACGGTGAATGACGACAAGCTGCGCGACTATCTCAAGCGGGTGGCCGCCGACCTGCACCGGACCAAGCAGCGCCTCGGCGAGGCCGAGGCCAGGGACCGGGAGCCGGTCGCCGTCGTCGCGATGGGCTGCCGCTACCCCGGCGGTGTGCGGACCCCCGAGGCCCTGTGGCACCTCGTGTCGACAGGCACCGACGCGATCACGCCCTTCCCCGCCGACCGCGGCTGGGACCTGGCCGACCTGCACGACCCGGCGGGGGAGCGCCCCGGCACCACCTACAGCGCCGAGGGAGGCTTCCTCGACGACGTCGCCGGCTTCGACCCCGGCTTCTTCGGGATCTCCCCGCGCGAGGCCCTCGCCATGGACCCGCAGCAGCGGCTCTTCCTGGAGACCACCTGGGAGACCTTCGAACGCGCCGGGATCGACCCGCACACCCTGCGCGGCAGCCGCACCGGCGTCTTCGCCGGAGTCATGTACCAGGACTACGCGGTCCGCCTGCGCCAGGTCCCCGACGACGTCCAGGGCTACCTCGGCAACGGCAGCTCCGACAGCGTCGCCTCCGGCCGCATCGCCTACACCTTCGGCCTCGAAGGCCCCGCCGTCTCCGTCGACACCGCCTGCTCATCGTCACTGGTCGCCCTCCACCTGGCCTGCCAGGCGCTGCGGCACGGCGACTGCACGCTCGCGCTCGCGGGCGGCGCCATGGTGATGTCCACGCCGGTGCCGTTCGTGGAGATGAGCCGGCAGAACGGCCTCGCCGCCGACGGGCGCTGCAAGTCCTTCTCGGCCGCCGCCGACGGCACAGGATGGGGCGAGGGCGTCGGCATGCTCCTCCTGGAGCGCCTGTCCGACGCCCGCAGGAACGGCCACCCCGTACTCGCGCTCGTACGCGGCTCCGCCGTCAACCAGGACGGCGCCAGCAGCCGCCTCACCGCGCCGAACGGGCCCTCCCAGCAGCGCGTCATCCGCCAGGCCCTCGCCCACGCCCGCCTCGCGGCGGCGGACGTCGACGTCGTCGAGGCCCACGGCACCGGCACCCCGCTCGGCGACCCCATCGAGGCCCAGGCACTCCTCGCCACGTACGGCCGCGAGCACACCACAGAACAGCCCCTGCTCATCGGCTCCCTGAAGTCCAACATCGGCCACACCCAGGCCGCCGCCGGCGTGGGCGGCGTCATCAAGATGGTCCTCGCCATGCGGCACGGCGTGGTCCCGCCGTCCCTGCACGGCACTGACCTCACCCCGCAGGTCGACTGGTCCACGGGCGCGCTGAAGCTCGTCACGGACACCACACCCTGGCCCGAGACAGGCCGTCCGCGCCGCGCCGCCGTGTCCTCCTTCGGCGTCAGCGGCACCAACGGCCACGTCGTCCTCGAACAGGCCGAGCCCGCCGACACACCACCCCTCGCCGATGAGCACACCGGTCCCGTGCCCTGTGTCGTCTCCGCGCGCGACGGCGACGCCCTGCGTGCCCAGGCGGCCGCACTCCACGCCCGCCTGGACGAGCACCCCGACCTGCGCCTGCCGGACATCGCCCACAGCCTGGCGGTCGGCCGGGCCGCGCACGAGTACCGGGCCGCCCTCATCGCCGAGGACCGGCAGACACTGCTCGCCGGGTTGGACGCGCTCGCCCGCGACGCCGACCCGCTGCCGCCGGGCATCGTGCGCGGCACGGCCCGCACCGGCGAGGCCGTCGCCTTCGTCTTCCCCGGCCAGGGCTCCCAGTGGCCCGGCATGGCACGGGAACTCCTCGACGCCTCCCCGGCGTTCGCCGCCCGTATCGCGCAGTGCGCCGACGCCCTCGACCCGTACACCGACTTCTCACTCCTGGACGTGGTCAGCGGCGCCCCCGGCGCCCCAGGCCTCGACCGCGTGGACGTCGTGCAGCCCGCCCTGTTCGCGATGATGGTCTCCCTCGCGGAGGTGTGGCGCGCCCACGGCGTCGAGCCCGCGGCCGTGGTCGGCCACAGCCAGGGGGAGATCGCCGCGGCCTGCGTCGCCGGGGCCCTCACCCTCGACGACGCCGCGAAGGTCGTCGCCCTGCGCGCGAGGGCGCTGCGGTCCCTCGCCGGGCACGGCGGCATGGCGTCGGTCCAGCTCCCCGCCGACCGCGTACGCGAACGCGTCGCGCCCTGGAGCGGGCGGATCGCCCTCGCCGCCGTGAACGGCCCCGAGTCGGTCGCCGTCTCCGGCGACCCCGATGCCCTTGCCGAACTCCTCGCCGCCCTGGAAGCCGACGGCGTACGGGCCCGCGCCATCCCCGTCGACTACGCCTCGCACGGCCCGCACGTCGAGACGATCCGCGCGGAGCTGTCCGAGGCCCTCGCGGACATCGCGCCCCGCCCGGCCGCCGTGCCCATCTACTCGACCGTCACCGGCGGCCTCCTGGACACCGAGCGTCTCGACGCCGCCTACTGGTACGAGAACCTCCGCCACACCGTGCAGTTCGAGCAGGCCACCCACGCCCTGCTGGCCGACGGCCACCGCGTGCTCGTCGAAGTCAGCCCGCACCCCGTGCTGACCGCGGGGCTCCAGGACACCGCAGCCGCCGTCGGCACCGACGCCCTCGCCCTCGGCACGCTGCGCCGCGACGACGGCGGCCCGTGCCGCCTGCTCACCGCGCTCGCGGAAGTGCACGTGCGCGGCGTCCGCGTCGACTGGGACGCCGCCCTCACCCGGCACCGCCCCCGCCGCGTCGACCTGCCCACGTACGCCTTCCAGCGAGAACGGTACTGGCTCGAGGACACCGGTACGCCCGAGGGTGACGCCTCCTCGCTCGGCCTCGACCCCTCGGGGCACCCGCTCCTCGGCGCCGTCGTCGCGCTCGCCGACAGCGAGAGCCTGCTCTTCACCGGCAGGCTCTCGCTGCGCGCCCACCCCTGGCTCGCCGACCACGCCGTCCAGGGGAACGCCCTGCTGCCCGGCACCGCCTTCCTGGAACTCGCCGTCCTCGCGGGCGACCGCGCCGGCTGCCCCCGCGTCGACGACCTCACCCTCGAAGCACCCCTGACGCTGCCGCCGGAGGGAGGCGTCGTGCTGCGCCTGTCCGTCGGCGCGCCGGCCGCCGACGGCACCCGCACCCTGGCCCTGCACGCGCGGCCCGACGACCCGGACACCGACGAGGAGTGGACCCGCCACGCCACCGGCATCCTCGCCCCGGCGGCCCCCGCCCCGTCCGCCGCCGACCCGGCACCCTGGCCCCCGCCGGGCGCCGACCCTGTCGACCTCGACGGCATGTACGCGCGCTACGCCGAGGGCGGCTTCGCCTACGGGCCCGCCTTCCAGGGACTCACGGCCGCGTGGCGGCTCGGCGACGACCTGTACGCCGAGACAGCGCTGCCGCCCGAACTCCACCAGGAAGCCCGCCGGTTCACCTTGCACCCGGCGCTGCTCGACGCCGCTCTGCACGCCACCGGGCTCACCGCCGACGAGACGGGGGGCGACGGCGGCCGCATGCCCTTCGTCTGGTCGGGGGCGACCCTGCACGCGTCGGGCGCCGCCGCGCTACGCGTCCGCCTGACCCGGACCGCGCCGGACACCCTCGCCCTCGACGTCGCCGACGCCACCGGAAGCCCCGTCGCCTCCGTGGAGTCCCTGACCCTGCGCCCGGCCGCACCGGATGCCGCCGCGGCCCGCACCCACCACGACTCGCTGTTCCAGGTGGAGTGGGTTCCCGTCAGCTGCCCGCCCGCCCCCGCGGGCGCCGACTGGGCGGTCATCGGCCCCGACGACACCGGCCTGCCGACGACGACCGCCTATGCCGACACCGCAGCCCTCCTCGCCGCCCTCGACGCGGGTACGGCAGCGCCCGGGCTGGTGGTGTTGCCCCAACTCCCGTGCGGTGACGCCCCCGTGGCTGATGCGGGTGATGCGGGTGACGTGGAGGAAGTGCACGCCGCCGTCCACCGGGCTCTGGAAACCCTCCAGACCTGGCTCGCCGACGAGCGTCTCGCCGACACGCGGCTCGCCCTGGTCACCCGGGGGGCCGTCTTCACCGGGGGCGGCGTCGGCGACGCGCCCGCTGCCGACCTGGCCCGCGCGGCCGTGTGGGGCCTGGTGCGCTCGGCCCAGTCCGAACACCCCGGCCGCTTCGTCCTCGTGGACCTGGACCTGGACCCGGACCCGGACCCGGACAAGGACACGGCAGAGGAGACCGTCACCGCGGCCCCCGACTCGACGCTCACCTCGGCGCTCCACTCCGCGGAACAGCAACTCGCCGTACGCGGCGGCACGGTTCTCGTCCCCCGCCTCGCCAAGGTCCCCGCCACCGACCCGGTCCCGGTCGGCCTCGACCCCGACGGCACCGTCCTCGTCACCGGCGGCACCGGACTGCTCGGCTCCCGCGTGGCCCGCCACTTCGTGACCAGGCACGGCGTTCGCCACCTCCTCCTCGCCGGGCGACGCGGACCGGACGCACCGGGCGCCACGGAAATCACCGCGGAACTCACCGCACTCGGCGCCCACGTCACCGTCGCCGCCTGCGACGCCGCCGACCGGGACGCGCTGTCGGCACTGCTCGACACGGTCCCCGCCGGGCACCCCCTGACAGCCGTCGTGCACGCCGCGGGCGCCCTCGACGACGGTGTCATCACCTCCCTCACGCCCGACCGCGTCGACACCGTGCTGCGCCCCAAGGCCGACGCCGCTCTGCACCTGCACGAACTCACCAGGGACAAGGGGCTGCGGGCCTTCGTCCTCTTCTCATCCGCCGCGGGCACCTTCGGCGGCCCCGGACAGGGCAACTACGCCGCCGCCAACGCCTACGTGGACGCCCTCGCCCAGCGGCGCCACGCCCTCGGCCTGCCCGCGCAGTCCCTCGCCTGGACCCTCTGGGAGCAGCGCTCCGCCCTGACCGGCCACCTCGACGCCGCCGACCTGCGCCGCCTCGCCCGCTCGGGCATGCCGCCGCTCACCACCGAAGAGGGCCTCGCGCTCCTCGACGCGGCCCTCACCGTCGCCGCCCCGGCGCTGCTGCCGCTCCGGCTCGACCCGCGCGCTATGCGGGCCAGGGCCGCAGAGGGGGAGCCGATGCCACCGCTCCTGCGCTCCCTGGTACGCGTACCCGTGCCCGTACGCAGGGCCGCGGCCGCCGACGCGCCCCACGGAGGCAGCGGCACCGCACTGCCCGAGCGTCTCGCCGCGCTGTCCGAGGCCGAAGCCCTGCGCACACTCGTCCAGTTGGTGTGTGCGCAGGCCGCCGCGGTACTCGGCCACACCTCCGACGGCGCGGTCGTACCGGCGCGCGCCTTCCGTGACCTCGGCTTCGACTCCCTCGCCTCCGTCGAGTTGCGCAACCGCCTGAACACCGCCACCGGCCTGCGGCTGCCCGCCACGCTGGTCTTCGACCACCCGTCACCGGAGGCGCTCGCCGCGCACCTGCGGGACGAACTCACCGGGACGGGCACCAGGTCCACCGTGCCCGCACTCGCGTCAGCCGCGTCCGCCGTGGACGAACCGATCGCGATCGTCGCGATGGGCTGCCGCTTCCCCGGAGCGGTCCGCACCCCGGACGACCTGTGGCGGCTCGTCGCGTCCGGCGGCGACGGCATCTCCGCCTTCCCCGCCGACCGGGGCTGGGACCTCGACGCGCTCTACGATCCCGACCCCGGGCACACCGGCACCTCGTACGTACGCGAAGGCGGCTTCCTCACCGGTGCCGCCGACTTCGACCCCGACTTCTTCGGCATCTCGCCCCGCGAGGCGATCGCCATGGACCCGCAGCAGCGCCTCCTGCTCACCCTCACCTGGGAGGCGTTCGAGCGCGCCGGCATCGACCCTGCCGCGGTGCGCGGCACCCCTGCCGGTGTCTTCGTCGGCCTGATGCAGCAGGACTACGCGGTACGGCTCCTTCCGCACATCCCCGAGGACGTCGAGGGCTTCCTCGGCACCGGCAACTCCGGCAGCGTCGTGTCGGGCCGCATCGCCTACGCCTTCGGCCTCGAAGGCCCCGCCCTCACCATCGACACGGCGTGCTCCTCCTCGCTCGTGGCCCTGCACACAGCGGTGCAGTCGCTGCGCCGCGGCGAGTGCGCGCTCGCCCTCGCGGGCGGGGTCACCGTGATGTCCAGCCCCGAACTCTTCGTGGAGTTCAGCCGCCAGGGCGGCCTGGCGGCCGACGCCCGCTGCAAGTCCTTCGCCGCGGGCGCGGACGGCACCAGCTTCGGCGAAGGAGCCGGAATCCTGCTCCTGGAGCGTCTGTCGGATGCCCGTCGTCATGGCCGTCGGGTGTTGGCGGTGGTGGCGGGGAGTGCGGTGAATCAGGACGGTGCGAGCAATGGGCTGACGGCGCCCAATGGGCCGAGTCAGCAGCGGGTGATTCGTGCGGCGCTGGCTGATGCCGGGTTGTCGGCGGGGGATGTGGATGCGGTGGAGGCGCATGGCACGGGGACCACGCTGGGGGATCCGATCGAGGCGCAGGCGCTGCTTGCGACGTATGGCCAGGAACGCCCGGAGGGGCGGCCGCTGTGGCTGGGCTCCCTGAAGTCCAACATCGGGCATACCTCCGCGGCGGCCGGGATCGGCGGCGTCATGAAGATGGTCCTCGCGATGCGGCACGGGCTGCTGCCCCAGACCCTCCACGTCGATGAACCGACCCCTCAGGTCGACTGGTCGGCAGGTGAGGTACGGCTGCTCACCGAGGCCCGCGAGTGGAAGGCCGACGGGGCTCCGCGTCGCGCCGGGGTGTCGTCGTTCGGCGTGAGCGGGACGAACGCGCACGTGATTCTGGAGCAGGTGCCGGAGGTGGTTTCTGCTGAGGTTGCTGATGTGTGTGGGCCGGTGCCGTGGGTGGTGTCGGGGAAGTCGCCTGGGGCGTTGCGGGAGCAGGCGGGGCGGTTGTTTGAGGTGTGTGGTGAGGGTGTGCGGGTCGGTGATGTGGGGTTGTCGCTTGCGGTGACGCGGGCGGTGCATGACTGCCGGGCCGTGGTGGTGGGTGACCGGCAGCAACTAAGCGATGGGCTGCGGGCGTTGGCGTTGGGTGAGCCGTCTGCGTTTGTGGTGGAGGGGCGGGCGTCGGTGTCCGGGGGGACGGTGTTCGTGTTCCCGGGGCAGGGTGCGCAGTGGGCGGGTATGGCGCGGGAGCTGCTGGATGAGTCTCCCGTCTTTGCGGCAAGCATGCAGGAGTGTGCGGAGGCTCTTGGTCCGTTTGTGGAGTGGTCGTTGTGGGAGGTGGTGCGCTCGGGTGTGGGGCTTGAGCGGGTGGATGTGGTGCAGCCGGTGTTGTTCGCGGTGATGGTGTCGTTGGCGGAGGTGTGGCGTTCGTTCGGGGTGGTGCCTGCTGCGGTGGTGGGGCATTCGCAGGGTGAGATTGCGGCGGCGGTGGTGGCGGGGGGTTTGTCGCTGGCGGATGGTGCGCGGGTGGTGGCGTTGCGCAGCCGGGCGATTGTGGGGTTGGCCGGGCGGGGCGGGATGGTGTCGTTGGCGGTGTCCGCGGAGCGGGCTGGCGAGTTGGTTGGGGGGTGGCCGGGGTGTTTGTGGGTGGCGGCGGTCAATGGTCCCTCGTCGGTGGTGGTTTCCGGGGACAGCGGTGCGTTGGAGGAGTTGCTGGAGTCCTGCGAGCGGCAGGAAGTGCGGGCACGCCGGATCGATGTGGACTACGCCTCGCACTCGGCGCACGTTGAGGCTATTGAGCAGGAGTTGGCTGACGCCCTGAGCGGGATTACGCCCGTCGAGGGCGGGGTGCCGTTGTGGTCGACGGTGAGGGGGGAGTGGCTGGATACCTCGGTGATGGATGCGGGGTATTGGTATGCGAATCTGCGGGGGACGGTGGGTTTTGAGGGTGCTGTGCGGGGTTTGGCGGGTGCGGGGTTTGGTGCGTTCGTTGAGGTGAGTCCGCATCCGGTGCTGGCCATGGCGGTCGAGGAGACGTTGGAGGCGGCCGGGGCAAATGCTGTGGTGGTGGGCACGCTGCGGCGGGACGAGGGTGGTCTGCGGCGCATGCTGCTGGCCGCGGGGCAGGCCCACGCGTACGGTATTCCGGTCGACTGGTCGGCTGCTTTCGAAGGCACCGGGGCCACCCCCACCGAACTGCCCACCTACCCCTTCCAGGAACGCCGTCTCTGGCTGGACGTCCCGACCACCAGTTGGGATGTCGCCTCCGCGGGGCTCGGGACCACAGGGCACCCGCTCCTGGGCGCCGCCGTGGAGATCGCCGACACCGGTGAACTCCTGTGCACCGGCCGCCTCTCACGCCGTACCCACCCGTGGCTGGCCGAGCACGCGGTCCAGGGCACCGTCCTGTTCCCCGGCACCGCCTTCCTGGAGCTCGCGCTGCGCGCCGCCGCCGAAGCCGGCTGCGCCACGGTGGAGGAACTCACCCTGGCCGCACCGCTCGTGCTGCCCGACGAAGGTGCCGTCCGCGTTCAGGTGCGGCTCGGGGCGCCGGACGAGGATGGGCGACGGCCGCTCGGCCTCTTCTCGCGGGCCGACCGCGAGGCCGACCGTGAGACCGACCGCGAGGCTGAGCCTGACACCCAGCGTGAGACCGGGCGCGAGAGCGAGCCGGAGTCCGGGGCCGTGCCCGCGTGGACCGCCCACGCCACCGGAACCGTCGCACCCGCGGCCCGGCCCGCCGGGCCCGCCTTCGTCGCCTGGCCGCCGCCCGGGGCCGAGGCCGTGGACATCGAGGACCTCTACGAACGGTTCGCGGCCGCCGGATACTCGTACGGGCCCACGTTCCGGGGCATCCGCGCCGCCTGGGCACGGGACGGCGAGATCTGCGCCGAACTCGTCCTGGACGAGCGGCAGCACGCCGACGCCCCCGCGTACCGTCTGCACCCGGCGCTCCTCGACGCCGCGCTACAGACTGCCGCCCTGCTGCCCGGCCGCGACGACACCGCGCGTCTGCCGTTCAGCTGGAACGACGTGACCTCGCATACTCCGGGGGCCACCGCCGTACGGGTCCGGCTCACCGCCGAGGGACCCGAAGTCGTCGCCCTGACCGTGTACGACATCGCGGGGCAGGAGGTCCTGTCGGCCGGTTCGCTCGCCCTGCGCCCCGCTGCGGCGGGAGCGGCGCGGCGCGCGGGAGGCGGCCGGGACGGGTTGCACCGGGTGGACTGGGTGCCCGCGCCGGAAGCCAAGAGCACTACCGAAGAGGTCAGTTGGGGCGACCTGGCCATCCTGCGTGCCGAGCCGGACAGCCCCGTACCCGCCCTGGTCGTAGCGGACTGCCCACGGCCGGAGACCGCGCACGGCGGCCAGGACGAGTGCGCCGCGTTCCACGCCGTCAGTGCCGAGTGCCTCGCCCTGGTGCAGGAGTGGCTGTCCGACGAGAGGTTCGACGGCTCCGTCCTCGCCGTCGTCACACAGGGCGCGGTGTCCACCGGGCCCGGCGACCGGACGGCGGCGGACTGGACGCGGTCCGGCGTGTGGGGGCTGGTGCGGACGGCGCAGAGCGAACACCCCGGCCGGTTCCGGCTCGTGGACCTGGACGGGCGGCCGGAATCGCGTGCCGCCCTGCCCGCCGCGCTCGCCTCGGGCGAACCCCAGGCAGCCGTGCGCGCCGGCGAGGTGCTCGTGCCGCGCCTGACCGCAGGGCCCGGCCGGGACACCCTGGTGCCACCCCCGGACAGTGCGGACGGCTGGCAGATCGCCCTGACCGGGGACGGCACGGTCGACGGGCTCACGACCGTGCCCGCGCCCGAGGCGCTCGCCCCGCTCGGCGCGGGCCAAGTGCGTGTCGCCGTACGGGCCGCGGGTCTCAACTTCCACGACGTGGTGGTCTCCCTCGGGCTCGACCCCGACCAGGCGGCGCTCGGCAGTGAGGGCGCCGGGGTCGTCCTGGAGGTCGGCGAGGGCGTCGGTGACCTCACGCCAGGGGACCGGGTGATGGGTGTCTTCGGCGGCGCCTTCGGTCCGACCGCAGTCGCCGACCGGCGCACCCTCGCCCCGATTCCGGCCGGCTGGTCCTTCGCGCAGGCCGCGTCGGTGCCGATCGTCTTCCTCACCGCGTACTACGGGCTGTTCGACCTCGGCGGGCTGCGGCGCGACCAGTCGGTCCTGGTGCACGCGGCGGCGGGCGGCGTCGGCATGGCCGCCGTCCAGCTCGCCCGGCACGCCGGAGCCGAGGTGTACGGGACGGCGAGCCCCGCCAAGCAGGACGTGCTGCGGGCCTGCGGCCTGGCCGACGGCCACATCGCCTCCACGCGCACCCTCGACTTCGCCGACCGCTTCCTTGAAGCCAGTGACGGCCGGGGCGTGGACGTCGTACTCGACTGCCTGGCCCGGGAGTTCGTCGACGCGTCGCTGGCGCTGCTGCCGCGCGGCGGCCGGTTCGTGGAGATGGGCAAGACCGACGTACGCGACGCCGACGAGGTGGCACGCGACCACCCCGGCGTCCACTACCGGGCGTTCGACCTGATGGAGGCCGGAGCGGAGCGGATCGGCGCCATGCTCGCCGAGGTCCTGTCCCTGTTCGAGCGGGGAGTCCTGACGCCGCTGCCCCTCACCTGCTGGGACCTGCGGCAGGCCCCGCAGGCCTTCCGCCACCTGAGCCAGTCCCGGCACATCGGCAAGAACGTCCTCACCCTGCCCGCGCCCCTCGACCCGGAGGGCACCGTCCTGATCACCGGCGGCACCGGCACCCTCGGCGGACTCGTCGCCCGCCACCTGGTCACCGCCCACGGCGTTCGCCGACTGCTGCTGACGGGGCGCCTCGGCATGGGCGCCCCGGGGGCCGAACGGCTCGTGCGGGAACTCGGCGATGCGGGCGCCGACGTGACCGTCGCGGCGTGCGACGTGACCGACCGCGCCGCGCTCGCCGGACTCCTCGCGGGCGTACCGAAGGCGCACCCGCTCACCGGCGTCGTGCACGCCGCCGGAGTCCTCGACGACGCCACCGTCACCGCGCTCACGCCCGACCGGCTCGCACGTGTCCTGCGGCCCAAGGCGGACGCCGCGCTCGCCCTGCACGAGCTGACCCGGGAGCACGACCTGGCAGCCTTCGTCCTGTTCTCGTCGGGTGCCGCCCTCCTCGGCGGCGCGGGGCAGGCCAACTACGCCGCCGCCAACGCCGCGCTCGACGCCCTGGCCGCACACCGCCGCGTGGAAGGGCTGCCCGCCGTGTCCGTCGCGTGGGGCATGTGGGAGGAGCGCAGCGCCCTGACCGGGCACCTCACCGACGCCGACGTACGGAAGATGGCGCGCGGCGGCATCGGCGCCCTGTCCACCGAAGCGGCCCTCGCGCTCCTCGACGTGGCCCTGACCGCGGCGCAGCCGCACGTACTGGCCGCCGCCGTCGACACGGCCAGGCTGCGCGCGACGGTCGCCACGGGCACCCCGCTGCCGCCACTGCTCAGCGGTCTCGTGCGTGGTGCGCGCAGGGACGCCGCACCCGCGGCGACGGCCGGGCCCGCCGCGTCCTCGCTCGCCGAACAGTTGGCGGGCCTGTCGCCCGCCGAGGCGCACCGGGTCCTGGTCGACCTGGTGCGCGGCAACGCGGCAGCCGTCCTCGGCCACGCATCCACCGACCTGATCGGCGCGGAACGGCCGTTCAAGGAGCTCGGCTTCGACTCCCTCACCGGCGTTGAGCTGCGCAACCGGCTCATGGCGGTGACCGGGACACGGCTGCCGGCCGCGCTGGTCTTCGACCACCCCACCCCCGAAGCGCTCGCCCGCCACCTCGCGGCCCGGCTCCTCACCGGTTCCGCACCGGCAGCTCCGCCGGGCACCGCCGAACTCGACCGGCTCGACGCGCTCGCGGCCGAACTCGCCGACGCGGGCACCGAAGGGACGCGGCTCCGCGCCGACCTGGCCCGGCGGCTGCGCGGCGCCCTCGCCCGCCTCGAACCGGCGACGGCCGCCGCAGGGGCCGACGGCGGCGCGGACTCCGCCGAAGCCGTCGAGTCCGCCACCAACGAAGAGATCTTCGACCTGATCGACAAGGAGCTGGGCATCTCGTGAGTCCCGTCCCGACCACGCCGTCCCGACGCGCCCACGGAGGGTCCCGGTGAGCGAACAGAACGAGCAGAAGCTGCGCGACTACCTCAACCGCGTCACCATCGACCTGCGGGACACCCGCCGAAGGCTGCGCGAGGCCGAGGCCCGCGGCCGTGAGCCGATCGCCGTGGTCTCGATGAGCTGCCGCTTCCCCGGCGGCGTCCGTACCCCCGAGGAGCTGTGGGACATCCTGGCCGCGGGCCGCGACACCGTCACCGGTGTGCCCGGCGACCGCGGCTGGGACACCGCCCGGCTCACCGCGGGCGGCGTGCCCTGCCGGGGCGCGTTCATCGACGGCGCCGCCGACTTCGACGCCGAGTTCTTCGCCGTGTCGCCGCACGAGGCCCTCGCGATGGACCCGCAGCAGCGGCTGCTGCTCCAGGCCGCGTGGGAAGCCGTCGAACGCGCGGGCATCGACCCGGCGGCACTGCGCGCCACCCGCACCGGCGTGTTCGCCGCCGCCATCGACCAGGGCTACGCCCAGCTCGGCACCGGAGCCGCCGAGATCGTCCAGGGCTTCCTGATGACCGGCAACTCGATGAGCGTCATGTCCGGCCGCATCGCCTACGCGCTCGGTCTGGAGGGCCCTGCGGTCACCGTCGACACCGCCTGCTCTGCGTCGCTCGTCGCCCTGCACCAGGCGGCGCGGGCGTTGCGCGCGGAGGAGTGCTCGCTCGCCCTGGCGGGCGGCGTGACCGTGATGTCGCGGCCGTCGGTGTTCACCGAGTTCAGCCGGCAGGGGGCGATGGCCGCCGACGGCCGCTGCAAGCCGTTCTCGGCCGCCGCCGACGGCACAGGCTGGGGCGAGGGCGTCGGCATGCTCCTCCTGGAGCGCCTGTCGGACGCCCGCAGGAACGGCCACCCCGTCCTCGCCGTGCTGCGCGGCTCCGCCGTTAACCAGGACGGCGCCAGCAACGGTCTCACCGCGCCGAACGGGCCCAGCCAGCAGCGCGTCATCCAGGACGCCCTCGCCGACGCGGGACTGTCCGCCGCCGACGTCGACGCCGTCGAGGCCCACGGCACCGGCACCACCCTCGGCGACCCCATCGAGGCCGACGCGCTGCTGGCCACGTACGGCAGGGACCGGCGCGCCGAACAGCCCCTGTGGCTCGGCTCGCTGAAGTCCAACATCGGTCACACCCAAGCCGCCGCCGGGGTCGCGGGCGTCATCAGGACGGTCCTCGCGTTGCGCCACGGGCTGCTGCCCCGGACCCTGCACATCACCGAGCCGACACCGCACGTGGACTGGAGCGTGGGCGGCGTCGCGCTCCTGACCGAGGCCAGGGAGTGGCCCGAGGCCGGCGGGCCGCGCCGCGCGGGCGTCTCCTCCTTCGGCATGAGCGGCACCAACGCCCACGTCATCCTCGAACAGGCCCCGGAGCCCGAGCAGCCGCCCGGGCCCACGGGCACCGCCCCGGACGTCGTGCCGTGCGTGCTCTCCGGGCGCACCGCTGCCGCCCTGCGTGACCAGGCCGTACGCCTCAGGGCGCGCCTCGCCGCCGACCCGGAGGCGCGCCTCGCCGACATCGGCTACTCGCTCGCCACCACGCGGACCGCGTTCGCGCACCGCGCCGCCGTGACGGCCGCCGGGCGCGGTGAACTCCTCGCGGCGCTCGACGAGGTGGCCCGCGCCCCGGAGAGCGCCACGGCCGCCGTCACCGGCCTCGCGGAGCCAGGGCCCGGCCGGGTCGCCATGGTCTTCCCGGGGCAGGGCGCACAGTGGCCCGGCATGGGCCGCGAACTCCTCGACACGGCACCGGAGTTCGCCCGCTCCATGGCCGCCTGCGATGACGCGCTGACCCCCTACGTGGACTGGTCGCTGCACCACGTCGTACGAGGCGGGCCCGGCGCGGCCCCGCTGGACCGGGTGGACGTGGTGCAGCCCGCGCTCTTCGCGACGATGGTGTCGCTGGCCGCCCTGTGGCGGTCCTGGGGTGTCGAACCGGACGCGGTGGTGGGGCACTCCCAGGGGGAGATCGCCGCGGCCGTGGTCGCCGGGGCGCTGTCCCTGGAGGACGGGGCGAAGGTCGTCGCCCTGCGCAGCCGGGCCATCGCCGGGCTCACGGGCGACGGCGGCATGGTCTCGCTCGCGGTGCCGTACGAGCGGGCCGAGGAGGTGATCGCCCCCTGGGCCGAGCGGCTCTCGGTCGCCGCCGTCAACGGCCCCGCGTCCGTGGTGGTATCCGGCGACGCGGCGGCCCTCGCCGAACTGACCGGGGCATGTGAGGCGAGCGGCGTCCGGGCCCGTACGGTCCCCGTCGACTACGCCTCGCACTCCGCGCACGTCGAGGGCATCGAGCAGGAGGTCCTCGCGGCCCTCTCCGGCATTACCCCGGCCGCCTCCCGCATCCCGCTCTTCTCCACCGTCACCGGGGGCCGGCTGGACACCACGGCCATGGACGCCGGGTACTGGTACCGGAACCTGCGCCGCACCGTCCGCTTCGACACCGCCGTCCGCGCGCTCGCCGAGCTGGGCCACGGCGTCTTCCTCGAAGTGTCCCCGCACCCCGTCCTGACGGTGCCGGTCCAGGACACCGCCGAGTCCGCGGGCGTCCCCGACGCCGTCGTCACCGGCACCCTGCGCCGCGACGAGGGCGACCTCCGCCGCGCCCTCACCTCCCTGACCGAACTGTGGACGCGCGGCGTGCCGGTGGACTGGCGGAAGGTGTACGGGGGCTGGGACGCGCTCCGCGTCGACCTGCCCACGTACCCGTTCCAGCAGCGCCGCCACTGGCTGACGCCCGCATCGCCGCCGCCGCCCGTCGATGGCGACACGGGCTTCTGGGACCTGGTGGAACGCGGCGACGTCACGGAAGCGGCCACCGCCCTCGCCGTCGACACCGAGCCGCTCCGCGAGGTTCTGCCCGCCCTGGACCACTGGCGCCGCAGGAACGCCCCGGCCGCCTCCGACGCCTGGCGCTACCGCGTGGCCTGGCACCCCGCCCCCGACCCGGCGGCCCCCGCGCTCGGCGGAACGTGGCTGGTCCTGGTACCCGAGGGCCACGAGAAGAGCGAAACGGTACGGGACACCGTACGGGCTCTTCGGGCACACGGGGCAGCGGTGCTCACGGCGGACGTGACAACCGACGTGACCGCCGGGGACGACCGGCCCCGGGATGGCGATGCCCGCCGGGACGGTGACGCCTGCGGGGACGGCGGTGTCTGCCCTGACGGCGACTCCCACCCCGACCGCGACGCCCGCCCTACCGCCGGTCGCGTCCGCCTCGCTGCCACCGTCACCGCCGCTGTCGGTGACCGTCCGCTCGCTGGGGTTCTCTCTCTTCTCGGTCTGGCCGATCGTCCGGCGCCCGACCATCCGGGTCTGCCCGTCGGCACGGGCCTGACGCTCGCGCTCGTTCAGGCGCTCGGGGACCTCGGTGTCACCGCGCCCCTGTGGTGCGCCACCCGCGGTGCCGTCTCCACGAGTGCGGGCGATCCGCTGACCGCGCCCGCGCAGGCGCAGGTCTGGGGCACCGGCATGGTCGCCGCCCTCGAACACCCGGAGCGCTGGGGCGGACTGATCGACCTGCCCGACACGGTCGACGCCCGGGCCGGAGAACGGCTGTGCGCCGCGCTCGGCGGCGCGGACGGCGAGGACCAGCTCGCGGTGCGCCCCACCGGCCTCTACGTCCGCCGACTCGTGCGCGCTCCCCGCCCCGGCCGCCCCACGCGCGCCTGGAAGCCACGGGGCACCGTCCTGCTCACCGGCGGCACCGGCGCCCTCGGCCCGCACCTGGCGCGCTGGCTGGCCCGCGGCGGCGCCGCGCACCTGGTGCTGCCCGGGCGGCGCGGTCATGACGTCCCCGGAGCGGACGAGCTGCGCGCGGAGCTGGCCGCGTCCGGCACGACACTCGCGATGCCCGCCTGCGACCTGGCCGACCGCAGCCAGGTCGAACGGCTCATCGCCGGGCTCGAAGCGGACGGCACACCCGTCACCGCCGTCGTGCACGCCGCCGCGTACATCGCACTCGCCCCGCTCGACACCATCCCCGTATCGGCGTACGAGCGTGTCGTCGCCGCCAAGGCGGCGGGCGCGGCGCACCTCGACGCCCTGCTCGACCGCGAACTCGACGCGTTCGTGCTGTTCTCCTCGATCGCCGGCGTCTGGGGAAGCGGCGACCACGGCGCGTACTCCGCGGCCAACGCCCACCTCGACGCCCTCGCCCAGTACCGGCGCGGCCGCGGCCTGAGCGCGACCACCGTCGACTGGGGCATCTGGCGGGCGGCGCCCGTGGCCGAGGACGGCACGCCGGCCACCGAGGACGCCGGCCTCTTCAACCTGGAGGAGCACGGCCTGCCGCGGATCGACGCCGAGCGGGCGCTCGGCGCGCTCCAGCAGGTCCTCGACGACGACGAGACGCTCGTGACCGTCGCCGACGTCAACTGGGAGCAGTTCGCCCCGGTGTTCACCTCCAGCCGCCCCAGCCCGCTTCTGAGCACCGTCCCCGAAGCCCGCCGCGCCCTGGAGGGGCACGGCGAAGGCGACGCCCCCGCCGCCTCCGGCCTGCGGCGGCGCCTCACCGCGCTGCGACAGCCCGTGGAGCGGGACCGGCTGCTGCTCGACCTCGTCCGCGGCCACGCCGCAGCCGTCCTCGGCCACGACCGCGCCGACGCCGTACCGCCCGGCAAGGCATTCCAGGAGCTGGGCTTCGCGTCCCTCACCGCCGTCGAACTCCGCAACCGCCTCAACAAGGCCACCGGCCTGCGGCTGCCGTCGACCCTCGTCTTCGACCACCCGTCGGCCGCCGCACTCGCCGCCCACCTGAAGTCCTGCCTGCTCGGCGCGGACGAGACAGCGGCGGCAGCGGTGGCGGACACCCGCCCCGAAGCGGCCGACGAGCCGATCGCCATCGTCTCCATGGGCTGCCGCCTGCCCGGCGGCGTCACGTCACCCGAGGAACTCTGGCGGCTGCTCGCCGACCGGGGCGACGCCGTCACCGGATTCCCCGCCGGGCGCGGCTGGGACCTCGACACGCTCTACGACCCCGACCCGGAGAACCCGGGCACCTCGACCACCCGGCACGGCGGATTCCTGCACGACGCCGCCGACTTCGACGCCGCCTTCTTCGGCATATCGCCCCGCGAGGCCCTCGCCATGGACCCGCAGCAGCGGCTCCTCCTGGAGACCTCCTGGGAGGCACTGGAACGCGCGAACCTGGACCCGGAGACGCTGCGCGGCAGCCGTACCGGTGTCTTCACCGGCGTCAACTACAGCGACTACGGTGCCGCGGTCGCCCGCTCAGCCGAAGGCGAGGGCCATCTGCTGACCGGCAGTGCCCCCAGCGTCGTCTCCGGACGCGTCGCGTACACCCTCGGCCTTGAGGGCCCGGCGGTCACCGTCGACACCGCCTGCTCGTCGTCCCTGGTCGCCCTGCACCTGGCCGCCCGCGCACTGCGCGCGGGGGACTGCTCGCTGGCCCTGGTCGGCGGCGTCGCGGTGATGGCGACACCCGGCGCGCTCATCAGCTTCTCGCGGCAGCGCGGCCTCGCGGCCGACGGCAGGTGCAAGGCGTTCGCGGACGACGCCGACGGCATGGGCATGGGCGAAGGAGCCGGCGTGCTGCTCGTCGAGCGGCTGAGCGAGGCCCGCCGACACGGCCACCCCGTCCTCGCGGTGCTGCGGGGCTCCGCCGTCAACCAGGACGGCGCGAGCAACGGCCTCTCGGCCCCCAACGGGCCCAGCCAGCAGCGCGTCATCCGCGCCGCCCTCGCCGACGCGGGCCTGTCCGGCGCGGACGTCGACGTGGTGGAGGCCCACGGCACCGGAACCACCCTGGGCGACCCCATCGAGGCGCAGGCGCTGCTCGCCACGTACGGCCAGGACCGGCCCGCCGAGCGGCCCCTCCTCATCGGCTCCCTCAAGTCCAACATCGGCCACACGCAGGCGCTTTCGGGCGTCGCGGGCGTCATGAAGACGGTCCTTGCCCTGCGCCACGCCACCGTCCCGGCCACGCTCCACGCCGACCGGCCCACCACCCACGTCGACTGGACCGAGGGCGATGTCACGCTGGCGACCGAGGCTGTCCGGTGGCCCGAGACGGGCAGGCCGCGCCGCGCGGGCGTCTCCTCCTTCGGTCTCAGCGGCACCAACGCCCACGTCGTCCTGGAGCAGGCCCCGGAGCTTCCCGAACCCGCGGAGACCGGGCAGGCCGCCGAGCCGACCGCCCCGACGCCCGAGCCGCCCCCGGCCGCTCCGGTCGTGCCCTGGCTCCTGTCGGCCCGTTCCGCCGACGCCCTGCGCGCCCAGGGCGACCGGCTCCTCCGGCACCTGACACGGCCGGACGCGCCCCCCGTGGCGGACGTGGCCCTGTCCCTCGCCGGACGGACCGCCTTCGCCCACCGCGCCGTCCTCGTCGGCGGCCAGGACAGCCTGCTGCCCGCCCTGAAGGAGTGGGCGGCCGGCGGTGACCCCGCGGCGAGCGGTACCGCCGACCCCGAGGCCCGCACCGTCCTGATGTTCCCGGGGCAGGGCTCGCAGTGGACCGGCATGGCCCGTCAACTGCTCGACGAGTCACCGGAGTTCGCCACCGGCATGCGGGCCTGCGCGGACGCGCTCGCCCCGCACGTCGACTGGTCGCTGCTCGACGTCGTGCGCGACGGCAGCGGCCTGGAGCACGTCGACGTGGTGCAGCCCGTCCTCTTCGCCGTGATGGTGTCCCTCGCGCGCCTGTGGCGGGCGTACGGCGTCGTCCCCGACGCCGTCGTCGGGCACTCCCAGGGCGAGATCGCCGCTGCCGTGGTGGCCGGCGCGCTGTCCCTGGACGACGGGGCGAAGGTCGTCGCCCTGCGCAGCCGCGCGATCGCCCGGCTCGCGGGGCGCGGCGGCATGGTGGCGCTCGCGCTGCCCTCGCGACAGGCCGCCGAGCGGATCACGGCCTGGGACGGACGGCTGTCCCTGGCGGCGGTCAACGGGCCGTCGGCGGTGGTGGTCTCCGGTGACGTGGACGCTCTGGACGAGCTCGCGGCGGCATGCGCGGCGGACGGGGTGCGCGCCCGGCGCCTCGACGTCGACTACGCCTCCCACTCGGCCCACATGGAAGCCCTCGAAGCCGAACTGGCCACCGCGCTCAAGGACATCGAGCCCACCGCGTCCGACATCCCGCTGTACTCCACGGTGACGGACCGCTGGCTGGACACGGCGACCATGGACGCCCGCTACTGGTACGCCAACCTCCGCCGCACCGTGGGCTTCGAGTCCGCCGTCCGCGCCCTCGCCGCGGCGGGCCACCGCACGTACATCGAGGTGAGCCCGCACCCCGTCCTCACCCCGGCCGTGGAGGAGACCCTGGAGTCGGCGGGCGCCGCTGCGGCCGTGCTCGGCACGCTGCGGCGCGAGGAGGGCGGCATGGAGCGCATGCTGCTGTCCCTCGGCGCAGCGTGGGCGCACGGCGTCCCCGTCGACTGGACGCCGCTCTTCGCGGGCACCGACGCCCGCCGGGTCGACCTGCCCACGTACGCCTTCCAGCACCAGCCCTACTGGGCCGTGCCGGGCCCGGACACCGGCGGCGACGTCACGGCGGCGGGTCTCGGCGCGACCGGGCACCCGCTCCTCGGCGCGGCCGTCGAACTCGCCGACACCGGCGAGACGCTGCTCAGCGGGCGGATCTCGGTGCGTACCCACTCCTGGCTCGCGGACCACGCCGTATCGGACGTCGTGCTGCTGCCCGGCGCCGCGTTCGTGGACCACGCCGTCCGCGCCGGGGACGAGGCCGGCTGCCCCGTCCTGGAGGAACTCACCCTCCAGGCGCCCCTGGTGCTGCCCGCGACCGGCGGCGTGCAGCTCCAGGTACGCGTCGGTGCCCCGGACGGCTCCGGCCGCCGCACCGTGGACGTACACGGCAGGCCGGACGCCGCGGCCGACGCGCCGTGGACGCCGCACGCCGCCGGATTCCTGGCCGAAGCGGCCGCAGAAGGGCCGCCGGTGGACGGGGCGGGCCGGCCTCCGGCCGGTGCCGATCCTGTCGACGTCGACGGCCTCTACGAGCGCTTCGCCGCGGCCGGGTACGGATACGGCCCCGCCTTCCAGGGGCTGCGTGCCGCCTGGCGCCAAGGGGACGACCTGTACACCGAGGTGAGCCTGGACGAGGGGCAGCAGGCGGCGGCCGCCCGCTTCGGCATCCACCCCGCGCTGCTCGACGCGGCGCTCCAGGGGCTGTGGCTGGCCCCCGGTGGCGCCGGGGGCGCGGACCTCGCGCCGGGCACCGCACGGCTGCCGTTCGCGTGGACCGGCGTGACCCTGCACGCCTCCGGCGCCACCGCACTGCGCGTCCGCATCTCCCCGAACACCGAAGGGACCGTGACCCTCACCGCGCACGACCTCTCCGGCCGCCCGGTGGTCACGGTGGACGGACTCGGCGTCCGGCCCGTCGACGTCGACACCCTGCGCGCCGCCACCGCTCCGGCGGCGGACGACTCCCTGTACCGCCTGGAGTGGACACCCGTGTCCGCCCCGGCCGGGGCCCGCGCCCGGCCTGCCCGCTGGGCCGCCGTCGGCCGCGCCGTACTGCCGCCCGACATCTGCCCGGCCTACCCGGACCTCAAGGCCCTCGCCGAATCCGTCGGTCAAGGGGCAGCCGTCCCCGACGTCATCCTCGCGCCCTGCCCGGAGGCCGAAGGGGACGACGCGCACGCCGTGGCGGGCGTCGTCCGCGCCACCCTCGAACTGCTCCAGGCATGGCTCGCCGACGACCGGCTCGCCGACACGCGCCTGGTGTTCCTCACGCGCGGCGCCGTACGCACGGGACCGGACGAGGGCCTGAGTGACCTCGCGGCCGCGGCGGCACGCGGCCTGGTGCGCTCGGCCCAGTCCGAGCACCCCGGCCGTCTCGTCCTCGTCGACGCGCCGGACGGCGACGACCTCCCCGCCCTGCTGCCGGACGCCCTGAACCTGGACGAACCCCAACTCGCCCTGCGAGGCGCGCGACTGCTGGCCGCCCGCCTCGTCCGGGTACCGGCGCCGGAGGAAGCCGACGAGCTCCCCGCACCGCTGGACCCCGACGGCACCGTCCTCGTCACCGGCGCCGGCGGCGTGCTCGGCGGGCTCGTGGCCCGGCATCTCGCGGCCGCGCACGGGGTGAAACACCTGCTCCTGGCCGGGCGGCGCGGAGCGGACGCGCCGGGGGCCGCCGCGCTGCTCGCGGACCTCCAGGGCCTCGGCTGCGAGGTGGAGTTCGCGGCGTGCGACGTCGCCGACCCCGCCGCCGTAGCGGAGCTGCTCGCGAGGGTGCAGGACGAGCACCCCCTGACGGGTGTCGTGCACGCCGCCGGCGTCCTCGACGACGGCGTCCTCACCTCGCTCACCCCCGAACGTCTCGACCGCGTCCTGCGGCCCAAGGCTGACGCGGCCCTCACCCTCCATGAGGCGACACGCCATCTGCCGCTGTCCGCGTTCGTCCTCTTCTCCTCGGCGGCGGGTGTCATCGGCAACGCGGGCCAGGCCAACTACGCGGCCGCCAACGCCTACCTGGACGCCCTGGCCGAGCACCGCAGTGCCGAGGGGCTGCCCGCTCAGTCCCTCGCCTGGGGCCTGTGGGAACAGCGCAGCGACATGACCGGCACGCTGGAGGGAGCGGGACTGCGGCGCATGGCACGCGGCGGCGTCGCCGCGCTCTCCGACACCCAGGGCCTCGCGCTGTTCGACGCCGCGCTGCGCCTCGACGACGCGCTGCTCGTGCCCGTACGTCTCGACACGGCCCGGCTCCGGGCAGGCGCCGCGCGCGGCTCGGTACCGCCGCTGCTGCGTGGCCTCGTGCGCGGCGTCCGGCCCACCGCTGCCAGGTCCGACGCCGCTCAAGCGGCGTCGCTGCACGAGCGGTTGGCGCTCCTGGGTCCTGAGGAGCGCAGGGACAGGATCGAGGATCTCGTACGGGCCCGCGTCGCCGACGTCCTCGGACACGGGGGTCCCGAAGCGATCGACCCGGAGCAGGCGTTCAAGGACCTCGGATTCGACTCCCTGACCGCCGTCGACCTCCGCAACCGCCTCAACGCGGCCACCGGCCTGCGCCTTCCCGCCACCCTCGTCTTCGACCACCCGACCCCGGCCGCCGCGGCCGCGTACATGAGCGCGCGCCTCGCACCGGCCACCGAACCCGCGGCCCCCGCCGACCCGGACGACGACCGGGAGCTGCGACGGCGGCTCGCCGCTGTCCCGGTGGCGCGGCTGCGCGAGGCCGGACTCCTGGACGCGGTGCTCCGCCTCACCGAGACCGAAGCCGGGGGAACGGACGGCGGGGGAGCGGACACCGGGGGAGCGGACGGCGGAGGGACGGACCTCGCGGACGACCCCGGCGCGATCAACGACATGGAAGTGGACGCACTCGTGCGGATGGCACTGGGCGGCGGCGAGCGTGCCTGATCCGGCGCGGGAAGAAGGGAAGAACATGTCCACGGACCAAGTGGTCGAGGCCCTGAGGGCCTCGCTCCTCGACAACCAGCGCCTGCGCCGGCAGAACAGCAGGCTCGCCGAAGAGGCCGACGGCGCCCGCGAGCCGGTCGCCGTGGTGGCGATGAGCTGCCGCTTCCCCGGCGGCGTCGACTCCCCAGAGGATCTGTGGGAACTGCTCGTCAAGGAGCGGGACGCCGTCACCGGCTTCCCCGCCGACCGGGGCTGGGACCTCGAAGGCGTCTTCGACGACGACCCGGACGCGCCGGGAACCTCGTACACACGCGCAGGCGGGTTCCTCCACGACGCCTGCGCCTTCGACCCCGGCTTCTTCGGGATCTCGCCCCGCGAGGCGCTCGCGATGGACCCGCAGCAGCGCCTCCTCCTGGAGACCTCCTGGGAGGCGGTCGAGCGCGCGGGCATCGACCCCCTCACTCTCAAGGGCAGCCGCACCGGCGTCTACGCGGGCGTCATCTACAGCGAGTACGGCTCCCGCCTCGCCCAGGTGCCCGAGGAACTGGAGGGCTTCCTCGGCACCGGTTCCATCGCCAGCGTCGCGTCCGGCCGCGTCGCCTACACCCTGGGCCTACAGGGGCCCGCGGTCACCCTGGACACCGCCTGCTCCTCCTCGCTCGTCGCCCTCCACCTGGCCTGCCAGGCCTTGCGGGCGGGCGACGCCACCCTTGCCCTCGCGGGCGGCGTGACCGTGATGGCGACGCCCGGCTTCTACGTGGGGTTCAGCAGACAGCGCGGCCTCGCACCGGACGGCCGCTGCAAGTCGTTCTCCGCCGCGGCCGACGGCGCGGGCTTCGGCGAAGGCGCGGGCATGGTCCTCCTGGAGCGCCTGTCGGACGCCCGTCGCAACGGCCACCCGGTCCTCGCCGTCATCCGCGGCTCCGCCGTCAACCAGGACGGCGCGAGCAACGGCCTGACCGCACCCAACGGCCCCGCCCAGGAACGCGTCATCCGGCAGGCCCTGGACAGCGCCGGACTCACCCCGGCCGAGGTCGACACCGTCGAGGCGCACGGCACAGGAACCGTCCTCGGCGACCCCATCGAGGCACAGGCGCTGCTCGCCACGTACGGGCAGCGACGGCCCGAGGGAAGGCCGTTGTGGGTCGGTTCCCTGAAGTCGAACCTCACCCACACCCAGGCGGCCGCCGGAGTCGGCGGCGTCATCAAGACGGTTCTCGCGATCCGCCACGGCCTGCTGCCGCGCACCCTGCACATCGACCGGCCCACCCCGCAGGTCGACTGGACGGAGGGCGCGGTCTCCCTGCTCACCGCCGCGACGCCGTGGCCCGCCACGGGCCGCCCGCGCCGCGCGGCAGTCTCCTCCTTCGGGGCGAGCGGCACCAACGCCCACGTCATCCTGGAGCAGGCACCTGAGGAACCCGCCGAGGAACCCATCGAGGAACAACAGCCGGAGCGGGACGCGCGGCGGGTGCACGAAGGGCCCGTCGCCTGGCCGCTGTCCGCCAAGGGGGTGGCGGCGCTGCGCGGACAGGCCGCCGCCCTGCACGCCCACGTCCTGGCCGACCCGGCGCTGCGCCCCGCCGACATCGGCCTCTCCCTGGCCACCGGCCGCTCCCGGTTCACCGACCGCGCCGTCGTCGTGGGCAACGACCGCGCCGAACTCCTCGACGGCCTCGGCGCACTGGCGCGCGGCGAGCCGCTCACCGACGGCGCCACCGGCTCAGCCCCGCGCGGCGGCCGCAAGGCGGTGTTCGTCTTTCCCGGGCTCGGCGCGCAGTGGCCCGGCATGGCGACCGGGCTCCTCGACACGTCACCGGTGTTCGCCGCCCGCATGGCCGACTGCGAGCGCGCCTTCGCCCCGTACCTCGACTGGTCGCTGACCGCGGCGCTGCGCGGCGACCCCGGCGCGCCGCCCCTGGACCGTGTGGAGGTCCTCCAGCCCGCGCTGTTCGCCGTGATGGTGTCCCTCGCGGCCCTGTGGCGCGCCCATGGCGTCGAGCCCGCGGCGGTCGTGGGCCACAGCCAGGGCGAAGTCGCCGCGGCGTGCGTCGCCGGAGCCCTCACCCTTCAGGACGCCGCCCGTGTCGCGGCCCTGCGCAGCCGCGCACTGGCCGGAGTCACCGGTGGGGGCGGCATGGCCACCCTGATGATGTCCGGGCAGGAGGCCGAGCGGCTCCTGGCTGAGCGCGGCGGAGAGGTGGCGGTCGCGGCCGTCAACGGCCCCCGCGTCGTGGTCGTCGCGGGACCCTCCGCGGACGTCCGCGACCTCGTCGCGGACCTCTCGGAGCAGGGCGTCATGGCCTGGAACATCCCCGTCGACTACGCCTCGCACTCCGGCGCCGTCGACGCCGTACGGGACGGACTGCACACCGCGCTCGACGGCATCGTCCCGCGCACGCCCGACGTGCCGCTGCTCTCCGCCGTCGACGCCGACTGGCTGACCGCCGACGGCATCACCGCCGGGTACTGGTACCGCAACCTGCGCGAGCCCGTCCGCTTCCACGCGGCCGTGCGCCGGCTGCTCGACGCGGGCCATCGCACCTTCGTCGAGGTCAGCCCGCACCCCACGCTCACCTACGGCATCGCGGACACGGCGGCCGACGCCGACCACCACGACGTGGAGGTGATCGGTACCCTGCGCCGCGACGAGGGCGGCCCCCGACGGCTGCTGCTCGCCCTGGGCGAGGCGTACGCGGCCGGCCTCCCGGTCGACTGGCGGCCCGCGTACGAGGGAACCGGCGCCCGCCGCGTCGACCTGCCCACGTACGCCTTCCAGCGGCGGCGCTACTGGCTCGACGCGCCCGCCCGCGGCGGCGACCCGGCCACGGCCGGCCAGAGCGACCCCGGCCACCCCCTGCTCGGCGCCGCGGTCGACCTGCCGGGCGGCGGCACCCTGTTCACCGGGCGGCTCTCGACGGCCGCCCACCCGTGGCTCGCCGACCACGCCGTCTCCGGTACCGCCCTGCTGCCCGGCGTGGCCTTCCTGGAGATGGCCGCCCACGCCGGTAGCCTTCTCGACCGCCCACAGGTCGACGAGCTGACCCTCGCCGCCCCGCTGACCCTGCCCGCCGCCGACGACGCCACGGGCGTCCAGCTCCGGCTCACCGTGGGCCCCGTGGACGAGCACGGGCGGCGCCCGGTGGCGTTCCACTCGCGGCGCGAGGACGCGCCGGGCCAGGACTGGACCCAGCACGCGAGCGGCCACCTCGCACCCGGTGCGGCGGAGCACCCGGCGTCCGCCGGGCCCACGGTCTGGCCGCCGGAGGGCGCCCGGAAGCTGAGCGTCGAGGACCTGTACGACGCCATGGAGGCCCAGGGCGTCGAGTACGGCCCCGCCTTCCAGGGGCTGCGTGCCGCCTGGGGCCGCGGCGACGAGGTCTTCGCCGAAGTGACCCTGCCCGACGGCGTGACGGACGCCTTCGCCGTGCACCCCGCGCTGCTCGACGCGGCCCTCCAGACGGCCGGACTGCGCACCGGCGTCGCCGGCAGCGAAGGAGACGGTGGGGACGCGCCGGCGTCGGGCGTCCCCCTGCCGTTCTCGTGGAGCCGCGTGGTCCTCGGCCAGGGAGCGGGGCGGACGCTGCGGGTGTCCCTGCGCACCGACGGCACCGACGGCACCGACGCGGTGAGCGTACGCATCACCGGCGAGGACGGCCGACTCGTGGCGGACATCGGGTCGCTGACGCTGCGCATGGCCTCGTACGACGGCCTGCGCACCCCCGACCGCTCGCTGTACCGCGTGGACTGGGTCCGCGCGGAGCAGCCGCCCGAGCCACCCGCCCGCGGCCGCTGGGCGGTGCTCGGAGAGTGCGACGCCCGGCTGCTGCCGCCCGGATTCGCGACCACGACCGCCACGGCCACCGCGATCGACGGCGCGGCCGCGGCCGTGCTGCCCTGCCCTCCGCAGACCGGGCCCGACATATCCGGGGTGGTGTCCGACGCGTCCGGGGTGGTGCCCGACGCATCGGGGGCGGTGCGCGGCACGTTCGGGGCGGTGTCCTGCCCGCCGCAGACGGGGCCCGGGACGTCTGGGGCGGTGTCTGACGCGTCTGGGGCGGTGCCCGACGCATCGGGGGTGGTGCCCGGCACGTCCGATGCGGTGCCGGACACGTCCGAGGCGGCGCCCGGCATTCCCGAGGCGGTGTACGCCGTCACCGCGGCCGTTCTGGAGCGTCTGCGTGTCTGGCTCGCGGATGCCGTGTCCGCCGACGTCCCCCTGGTCGTCCTCACCCGGGGCGCGGCCGGGCCCGGCGTGGAGCCCGTGGACGCCGCGTCCGCCGCCGTCTGGGGGCTGCTGCGCTCGGCCCAGCTCGAACACCCCGGCCGGTTCGTCCTGCTGGACACCGACGACCCGGTCGCGACGGCCGAGGCCCTGCCCGCCGCACTCGCCACCGGAGAACCCCAACTCGCCCTGCGAGGCGGCGCGTTGTACGCGCCCAGGCTCGTACGTGCCGCGCAGCCCGCCGGAAGCGGCGACGGGACGTTCGACCCGGACGGCACCGTCCTGCTCACCGGCGGAGGCGGCGTCCTCGCGGGCATCCTCGCCCGCCACCTCGTCACCCGGCACGGCGTACGCCACCTGCTGCTGCTCGCCCGCAGGGGAGCCGAGAGCCCCGGCACGGCCGAACTGACCGAAGAGCTACGGGAGTCCGGCGCCGAAGTGACGGTCGCGGCCTGCGACGTCGCCGACCGCGAAGCCGTCGCCCGCGCCCTGGAAGGGATTCCGGCGAAGCACCCGCTGCGCGCCGTCGTCCACACCGCGGGCGTCCTCGACGACGGCCTGCTGGAGGCGCAGACCGCCGAACGGCTGCGCGCCGTGCTGCGGCCCAAGGTGGACGGGGCGCACCATCTGCACACCCTCACCCGGGACGCGGACCTGACGGCGTTCGTCGTCTACTCGTCGGCCGCCGGAGTCTTCGGCAGCCCCGGCCAGTCCACGTACGCCGCCGCCAACACCGCGCTCGACGCCCTCATGACCGAGCGCCACCGCATCGGCCTGCCCGCCACCTCACTGGCCTGGGGGCTGTGGGAGCGGCGCAGCGGCCTGACCGCCGAGCTGTCCGACACCGACCTGCGGCGCATGCGGCGCGGCGGCGTGCGCGGCCTCTCGGCGGCGGAGGGCATGGCGCTGTTCGACGGCGCGCTCGCCCGGGACGAGCGGGACGGGCCCGTTCTCGTCCCCGTCCACCTCGACCTCGCCGCCTACCGGGGCCAGGCCGTGCCGCCGCTCCTGCGTTCCCTCGTCAAGGCGTCGGCCGGACCCCGTACCGTCACCGACAGCGAGCCACTGCGCCGACGCCTCGCGACCGCCGGCGAGGCCGAGCGCGGGCGGATCCTCCTCGACCTCGTCCTGGGCCAGGCCGCCGACGTGCTCGGACACGCCACGCCCGAAGCCCTGGGCGCGGACGACGCGTTCCTCTCCGTAGGCTTCGACTCGCTGACCGCCGTCGAGCTGCGCAACCGGCTCGCCGCCCGCACCGGCCTGCGTCTGCGCCCCACCACGGTCCTCGACAGCGGCACCCCGGCCCGCCTCGCCGAGCTGCTGCGCACCGAACTGGCGACGGCGGCCGTGGACGAGGACGAGCCCGCGGACGAGCGGGCCACGGCCACCGCCGATCCCGTCGGCACCCTGTTCCGGCAGGCCTGCGAACTGGGCCGGGTCGACGACGGCATCGCGCTCCTGAAGCACGCCGCCGCCCTGCGCCCCGACTTCCGCACCGGCGGCGAACTCCTGACCGCCGAGGCCAGACCAGAGCTGCTGCGCCTGTGCCGCGACGACAGCGCCCCGCAGCTCGTCTGCTTCGGCTCCGTCGTCGCGCTGGGCGGCGCACACCAGTACGCGCGCTTCGCCGCCCGCTTCCGGGACCGCTACGGCGTCAGCGCCCTCGCGGCTCCCGGGTTCCTGCCGGGCGAACCGGTCCCGGCCGCGATGTCCGCACTCCTCGACTTCCAGGCGCGGACCCTGCGCGAGGAACTCGGCGAGCGGCCCCTCGTCCTGACGGGATCGTCTTCCGGCGGCACCCTCGCGCACGGCGTCGCGGCCCGCCTGGAGGAACTGGGCGCGGGCCCGGCCGCGGTCGTGCTGCTCGACACCTACCTCTCGGACAACGAAGGGATGACCCAGTTCAACGACGTACTGATCGGCGGAATGTTCGCCCGGGAGGAACGCGCCGCCCCCATGGACGGCACCCGGCTCACCGCCATGGGCCGCTACTTCCGCCTCCTCGACACCTGGACGCCGCCCGCGGTGCGGGCACCCACCCTCCTCGTCCGCGCCCGGGAACCGCTCGGCGCACCGGACCCCGGCGCGGGCGACTGGCGCGCCACCTGGCCGACGGCCCAGAGCGTCGTCGACGTACCCGGCGACCACTTCTCCCTCATGGAGGAGCACGTCGGCACCACGGCCCAGGCCGTCACCGACTGGCTCGACACCGTCCTCACCCCCTCGACCACCACCCCATGCCGTCCCACCAGCCCTAGGAGAGGCGCATGACACGAGCGCCGCATACCGCCCCTGATCCGAACGAAGCCCCCGATCCTTTGTCCGCCGCCGGTCCCCACCGGATAGCCGTCCTCGGCGCCGGGGTCATGGGGGTGGGCATCACCGCGCTCGCCCTCGGGCACGGCGTGCCGGTCCTGCTCGTCGACGTCGACGAGGAGCGGCTCGACCACGCCCGGGACGACATCGACCGAGAGCTGCGCATGGCGCAGCTGATGGGCCGCCTCCCGGCCGCCGCCGACGCCGGAGCCCTGGAACTGGCCACCACCACCGGCGGCGTCGGCGACGTCACCGCCGTCGTCGAGGCCATCACCGAGGTCGCCGAGCTGAAGGCCAAGGCGCTCGCGGACGTCTCGGCCCGTGTGCGCCCCGGCACGCCGCTGATCTCGAACACCTCGTCCATCCCCATCGACGAGCTCGCCGGACACGCGGAACGCGCCGAGGACGTCGTCGGCACGCACTTCATGAACCCGCCCTACCTGATCCCGACCGTCGAGGTGATCCGAGGCGCCCGTACCGGCACGGGGACCATGACCGCCGTCAGCGCTCTGCTGACCGCCCTGGCCCGCGACCAAGTCGTCGTGCGGGACGCCCCCGGCTTCGTCACCAGCCGCGTCCTGCACCCGATGATCAACGACGCGGCCCGGGTCGTACAGGAGGGCACAGCGACGGTCGAGGCCGTCGACGCCCTCATGGAGGGCTGCCTCGGTCACCCCACAGGCCCGTTGCGCACCGCAGACCTGATCGGCATCGACAACTTGGTCGACTCGCTGCGCGTTCTGCACCAGCGCACCGGGGACGAGGGCTGCCGCCCCTGCGACCTGCTGCTCGACAAGGTCAGGCAGGGCGACCTCGGCCGCAAGACCGGCCGCGGATTCTACGCGTACCAGGAGGAGAACTGATGAGCGGCTTCAATACCGGAGACACCCAGGGCACCCAGGGCACCCGGGACACCCAGGACGGCGATGGCGCCGCGGCCACCGCGGCCACCGAGAAGGAGATCCTGCGCTTCCTGGAGGCGCGCACCAAGCGTTCCTGGGAGACCGACGCGGACCTGTTCGCCTCCGGCGGGCTCTCCTCGCTGTTCGCGATGGAACTCGTCGTGCACCTGGAGAAGTCCTTCGGCGTCTCCGTCCGCGGCGCCGATCTGCGGCTGGACAACTTCCGTACGGTCACGTCGATGACGGGGCTCGTGGAGCGGCTCCAGAAGGCGGCGGCCGGAGGCCCCGGTGAGTGACCGGCCACTGACCGACTCACCCGCCCTGGACGAGGCGAAGTCCCTGGACGAGGCGAAGTCCCTGGACGAGGCGACCGCCGCCGTCACCGCCCTGGTGGCCGGCGAGGCCGACGCCTGGGACCGCGAGGGACTGCTGCCCGTAGCCCTGCTGCGGAAGCTCGGCGCCGCCGGGCGGCTGTGCCCCCAGGTGCCGGCCGCGTACGGCGGGTGGGGCCTGTCCAGCGCGGCCGGCGGCGAGTTCACCGCGCACGTCGGCAGCCTGTGCAGTTCGGTGCGGTCCGTGCTGACCTCGCAGGGCATGGCCGCCTGGACGATCGAGCGCCTCGGCACCGCCGAGCAGCGTACGGCGTTCCTGCCCCGGCTCACCGGCGGCGAGCTCGCGGCGGCCGGGTTCAGCGAACGCGGCGCCGGAAGCGACCTGTCCGCCATGACGACCAGGGTGCGCCGCGACGGTGACGAGGTCGTCCTCGACGGACACAAGGTCTGGGTGACCGCCGCGCACTACGCCGACCTGCTCGTCGTGTTCGGCAAGTACGAGGACGGTGCGGGAAGCGGCGACGGAGGCGGCGGCGCGGGCGCGGAGGGCGGTGGCGAGGCGGTGGCCGTCGTCGTCCCCGCGGACGCGCCCGGCGTACGCGTCACGCGCATCGCCGACCCACTCGGCTGCCGCGCCGCCGGCCACGCCGACATCGCCCTCGACGCGGTGCGGGTCCCGGCCAAGCACGTGCTCGGCGGCTCGGCGCTGCCTCTGCCGCTGCTGGTCACCACCGCCCTCGCCCACGGCCGCATGTCCGTGGCCTGGGGGTGCGTCGGCATCCTGCGCGGCTGTCTGACGGCCGCCGCCCGGCACGCCGCCACGCGCGAGCAGTTCGGCGTGGTCCTGGGGGAGCACCAGCTCGTGGCCCGCCATCTCGCCGAGCTCTTCGTCGCCGAGCAGACCGCGACCCGGGCCTGCGAGCACGCCTCGCGCTGCTGGGACGAGGGCTCACCGGAGCAGGTCGTGGCCACCGTCCTGGCCAAGCACGTCAGCGCGGGCAACGCGGCCCGTGGCGCGGCCACCGCCGTCCAGGTCCTGGCGTCCGCCGGAGCCCGGGACGGGCACGTGGTGGCCCGCGCCCACCGCGACGCCAAGCTGATGGAAATCATCGAAGGCAGCAATGAGATGTGCCAGTTGATGCTGGCCCGGCACGTCCTCGACAGCAGTGTGTGAAGGGAATCGGAGTGACGACAACCGGAGCGAACACGCCCGCAGCGGCCACGGGGACGCACGACGCGCCGGCCGCGCACCCCGCCCCCGTACTGAAATGCCTGGTCTGGGACCTCGACAACACCCTGTGGCAGGGGACCCTCCTGGAGGACGGTGAGGTGACGCTGCCGGACGCGATCCGCGATGTCGTCGTGGAGCTGGACTCCCGCGGCATCCTCCAGTCCGTCGCCAGCAAGAACGACCACGAGACGGCGTGGGCCCGCCTGGAGAAGCTCGGCGTCGCCGAGTACTTCGTGCTGCCGCGGATCGGCTGGGGCCCCAAGTCGGAGTCCGTACGCCGGATCGCCGACACCCTGGGCTTCGCCCTGAGCGCCGTCGGCTTCATCGACGACCAGCCCGCCGAACGCGCAGAGGTCACCTACCACCTGCCCGAGGTCCGCTGCTACGAGGCCGAGGCCGCCCAGCTCCTGCCCGGCCGCCCCGAGTTCACACCGCCCATGCGGACGGTGGACTCCGGGCGGCGGCGCCAGATGTACCAGGCGGGCTTCCGGCGCGAGGCCGCCCGGGCCGAGGCGACCGGGCCGGACGAGGACTTCCTGCGCTCGCTGGAGCTGGACATGCGCATCGGCCGCGCCACCGACGAGGAACTGTCACGCGTCGAGGAACTCACCCTGCGCACCAGCCAGATGAACGCCACCGGCGTGCACTACTCCGACGCCGACCTGCGCCGACTGCTCACCGATCCCGCCCACGAGGTCCTGGTGGTCACGCTCACGGACCGCTTCGGCCCACACGGCGCGGTCGGCGTACTGCTCCTGGAGCGCGGCAGGGAGGCGTGGCACGTCAAACTCCTCGCCACGTCCTGCCGCGTGGTGTCGTTCGGCGCGGGCGCCACCATCCTCAACTGGCTCATCGACGAGGCGGCCCGCGCGGGAACCCACCTGGTGGCCGACTTCAGGCCCACCGAACGCAACCGCATGATGGAGATCGCCTACCGCTTCGCGGGGTTCGTGGACGGCGACCCGTGTTCCTGCGTCGCGTCCCTCCCGCAGGCGCCGGAGGACCTCCAGCGCCTGCATCTGCGGCCCGCGCCCCGCCCGGCGTCGACGACGATCAGGGTGAGCTCGGTGGACCTGGCCTGAGCGACGTCGTCGCTCAGCGCTTGCGGGCCAGGGTGATGCCGTCCGCCATCGGAAGAAGGGAGATGTCCACGCGCTCGTCCGTGGTGAGCGCCGAATTGAGCTCGCGAATGGCCACGGTGTCCGCGTCGTCGAATTCCGGGTCCGCGACGCGTCCGAAGAAGAGCGTATTGTCGATGACGAGAAGGCCGCCGTTCCTGGTGAGGGCGAGCGACTTTTCATAATACGTGCGGTAGTTGGTTTTGTCGGCGTCGATGAATACGAGGTCGAACGCTCCGGCGCCCCGCTCCGTGAGCAGCTCGTCCAGGGTGTCCGCCGCGGCCCCGACGCGCAGCTCGATCCGGTCGTCGACGCCGTCCCGCTTCCAGTACGCGGCGCCGATGTCGGGCCACCGGCCGGTGACGTCGCACGTCACGACCGTGCCGTCGGCCGGCAGGGCGCGGGCCATGCACAGGGTGCTGTAACCGGTGAAGGTACCGAGCTCCAGCACCGACCGGGCTCCGGTGAGCCGGACGAGGAGGGCGAGTAACTGGCCCTCCTCCGCCATGACCTGCATGGTCGTACCTCCGGGGAGCTGCGCCGTTTCCTCCCGCAGCCCTCTCAGGATCTCGTCGTCCCGGAGCGACACGTCCCTGACGTAGGAAAGCAGAATGTCGGTGGACTCGATCTGATCAGCCATGAAGGCAACGCCCTTCTCTTTTGCCGCTCACTGAATGGAGAATCCCCTTCACGACGGTAACGCGGATATCGGCGCGAGACTCCCAAATCGCGGAAAGGGAGGGGGAGATGGCGCGTTCCGCGAGGCGGCTGGTATTACTGGTGCATGCATGAAGAAGCCGTACGGTCCGCGATCGACACGTTCCTCTCCGCGTTCAACGCCTCGGACGACAGCTATGTGCCCGCGCTGCTCTCCCAGGCCCTGACCTCGGACGTGGTGTTCTGGGGGCCGTTGGGCCGCAGTGAGGGGATCGCGGCGGTCGAGCGGTTCGTACTGGACATCCGGCGCCACCCGGCGGGGACCGGCACGATGGTGCGCTGCTCGGCGGTGGACATGCCGGACGAGTGGGCCCGGTACCGGTGGGCCTTCACCACCCCGAACGGAGGCCCCCGGCTGGCGGGGACGGACGTCGTCCATCTGCGGCGCGGCCTCATCGACCAGGTCATCGTCTTCGCGGGGGAGATCGAGCCGTCCGCCGCCTGAGCCCTGCTCGCCTCGGCGTTGCACGGCCCACCCCGCACCCTCCGACCTGCGCGAAGCAGCGGAACGCCTGGTATGGCCAGGCAGCAGAAAGGCAGTACGACGATGACCCAGCCCGCAGTCACCCCCACCGTCCGGCTCGTGGAGGCCAGGCACCGGTACGAGATCCTGGTCGAGGGTGAGAGCGCGGGTTTCACCGCGTTCCGTGACCGCGACGACCGGCGCGTCTTCTTCCACACCGAGATCGACGACGCCTACGCGGGGCAGGGCCTCGCCTCCATCCTCGTACGGGAGGCCCTGGACGACGTACGCGGTACGGGCAGGCGCATCGTGCCGATCTGCCCCTACGTGGCGAAGTTCCTGAAGAAGCACGAGGAGTACGCGGATCTGGTCGACCCGGTGACTCCCGAGGCCATCGCGTGGCTGGACGGTGTGCTGAAGCGCTGAGCCGAGCGGGGCGGGACGGGGCCGCCCGACCACGGCCCCGGCAGTGTGTCCGTCCGCATGACTCCATGCCCCACCGTGCACGGCCCTTGCCCCTGCCCGCAGCAGGCGCCGTGTTTCTGCGCGTGCGCACGGAACGGGGAGCGGCGGGGTCCCTGCGGTACGAGCCCGCGGAGCGAGCGAGCACCGCCCCGCACGTCCTGCTCGGCCTCCACACCCTCGGCCGCGCCACCCTCATCGGGCGAGCGGGTGCTACTGCACCTGGTGCGGATACCGCGCCGCGCACTCATCGACCACCAGGTCGGCGCCCTGAGCGGACGGGGCCCTTCCGCGAGTGGCACCGTCGCCCCGCACTTCAGCCGCAGCTTCCGCGCGGCGTACGGCATGTCCCCGAGCGACTGGCGCGACGGCCGGACCGGGGCGGCGTAGGCGTTGCCTAGGTTTGCGGTTGCCGTACCGGCGCCGGCCGCTCGGGTGTGCCGACCGGGCGGGCCGGGCGCAGGGCGACCGCAAGTACAGCCGCTCCGACGAGGGCGATGAGCATGACCCAGACCGCGCCGACCCGCATGGCGTGGATGAACGCGTCATCGGCGGCGTGCGCGAGGGAGGGCCGGTGGATCGTGGCGGCGGCATGGCGGGCCTGTTCGGCGGAGACCCGCGCCTGCTCCCGCACCGGCTGGGGGACAGTGTCCAGTGAGGGTTCGATCGCGCGCCGGTACGCGAGCGACATGAGCGTGCCGCCCACCGCGATCCCGATCACGCTGCCGGTCTGGCGCACGGTGTTGGTGACGGCCGACCCGGCACCGGCCCGTTCCAGCGGCAGGGAGCTGATCAGGGCCGCCGTCACCGGACCGAGCACCATGCCGATGGAGAGCCCCTGGACCAACAGCAGGATCTCGATCGGGGCGAGCGGGGTGTGCAGGCCGAACAGTCCGTAAGCGCCCATGGTCAGCGCCGCCACCGTGAGCGCCGGTGTGGCGACGGCGAACAGCGACCAGCGGCGGACCAGACGCGCGCCGAGCGGCGCCCCCAGGACGGCACCCAGCGCGGTCGGGAGACCGGCCAGGCCCGCCTCCATCGGCGAGAAGCCGCGTGCGCCCTGGAGGTAGAACGCGTTGTAGAAGGTGATGGCGGCAATGGCGAAGAGAAGCAGCCCGATTGCCGCGTTTCCGCCACCGAAGACGCGTTGTGCGAGAAGCCGGGGATCGAAGCTGGGTGCCTTGCTCCGCAGTTCGGCGAGTACGAACGCGGCCAGCAGGATCAGTCCGACGGCGATCGGCGCCCAGACATCGGTACGGCTCCAGGCGGCCACCTGCCCCGCGCGGATCAGCCCGTAGGCGACCGCCGCGAGTCCGCTGATCGAAAGCAGCATTCCGGCCGGGTCGAGGGGGCGCGGGACGGGGCTGCGGAAGTTCGGCACCAGTACGGCGATTCCGAGCAACGAGACCGCTACGACCGGGACATTGACGAGAAAGACCGAGCCCCACCAGAAATGGTCGAGAAGCAGTCCCGCCAACACCGGGCCCACGGCCATTCCGACACCGGCGGACGTCGAGGAAATGGCGACCGCGGTCGCCCGTGCGGGACCGGTGAACGTCCACATCAGGATGGCCATGTTGGCGGGCATGATCAGTGCGCTGCCCACTCCCATCGCGGCCCGCGCGAGGATCAGTTGGTCGGCGTCGCCCGCGTACGCCGCCCACACTGACGACCCGGCGAATATCACCAGTCCGGTCGCGAGCACCGTCCGGTGGCCGAAGCGATCGCCCAGCGCGCCCGCGGTGAACATCAGGGTGGCGAAGGCCAGGGTGTACGAGCCTGTGGCCCACTGGAGCTGGCCGGGCCCGGCGTCCAGGCCACGGTCCGGGTCCGCGAGTGTCTCCAGGGTCGTACTGAGGACGGTGTTGTCCAGCCAGATCAGCAGCGAGCACGTCATGAGAACGGCAAGGATCAACTGCTGCCTGGACTTGGGCAACGTCGGGGATGTCGTCATGAATACCTTCTGGTCCGCTCGGCAGGATTTCTGAACGACCGGACCGTAGGCAATTCTCAAACCCCTGTCAATTCCCATTTTGGGAGGTCAACCGAGCCATACGGAAAGGCAGTTGTCAATTTCGCATTCGGCGACCAGTCGGGCCACATCATCGCGTCGCTGTCAATTTCCGGGAGAATGGGGAAAGCCGGTTGCCGATTCGCCGGATTCTGCTGTCACCATGCGGCGCCACTGCCGCGGCGAGTTCCCGCGCGCACCGCTCGACCCCGGCGGCGCTTTCCGCGGAGAGTTCCGGGTCACCCAGGTGGTGGTCGATGTAGCGGCGGATCGCCGTCGTCACGAAGCCGCCGAGCCGTTCGCCGACCTCTGCCGGCGGCGTCGTCTCCCCGCTGCGCGCACCGCTGAGCGGGCTGCGCGGCTTCCCGCTGTTCGACCTGCTCCGCTCCACGGAGGCGTCGAAGGCCGCCCGTATCCAGGTGACCGACACCCTGCACACCGCCCTGCACGGGGCCTGAACGGTCACCCGCTCCGCCGAAGCCGCCGGCTGAAGTTGGCTGGGGCTGCTGAATCCGCACCTCGCGGCGACCGCCGCCACCGTGAGGCGGTCGTAGCGCGAAGCGGCAGCGCGGCCGAGACGAGCAGGGCGATCACGGGCGCTGTTCCTCCCGTGTCTCCAGCGGCACCCCCAGCGGTCGCGCGAGGCCGACGATGCCCTCGTCGAGGCGTTGCAGATGGCGCAGCACGCGGAAGGCCACCGAGCCGGTGCGCAGCACCTCATGGCGGCCGCTGTCCAGCATGGAGGCGATGCTGGCGCCCGACTCGATGGTGCCGGTGGTCTCCTCGGCGCGTACGTGCGCGGCGATGAGGTCGATGTTGTGGGTGATGCGGCGGCCGGCCAGGGCGAGCCGGGCGTCGGCCGCGACGCTCTTGCTGGAGGGCACGAGCTCCGCGGTCGCCGCGAGCGAACGCGCGTGGTAGGCGCAGGTCTCCAGGAGCGCCATCACATAGCGGGCGGTCTGCCGCCTGGCCCGCAGCGGGGCGATCGGATGGGTCAGCGGCTTGGTGGAGCTGCGCAGACCGTCCAGGGCGGTGTCCAGGTCGCGGGCCAGGTCCACGAGGTCGACCGGGGGCCCGCCGCTGAGCTGGGCCACCGCGGCCGACACGACGTCACGGAGGCGGGCGAGGACGGTGCCGAGCTCCTCGTCGGTGCGGTGCGACGTACGTACCGGCAGGATGAGGACGGCCGCGATGATGCCGCAGGCCGCGCCGAGCGCGGTCTCCTCGACGCGCAGCACGAGGACGTCGAGGCTGTAGGTGTTGAGCAGCGTGTACAGCAGGCCCAGCATCGCCGTGACGAAGAACGACATCAGCGCGTACGACAGCGGCGCGGTGAAGAACATGCCGAAGACGCAGAGCAGTACGAGGGCGAACGCGATCCAGGTGTGGTTCCCCACGGCCCCCGCGAGCGCCACCCCCGCCACCACGCCGAGGACCGTGCCGAGCAGGCGGCGGTAGCCCTTGACCAGGATCTCGCCGGTCGACGCGGTGTTGAGGAACACGACCCAGCAGGTGAGGACGGCCCAGTACCAGCGCTGCGTGGAGAGGAACTCGCCCCCGACGATCGCGAGCGCGGAGCCCACCGCGACCTGCACCGCCGCCCTGGTGGTGGGGCGCCGCAGCCCGGCGGGTTCCTCCTCCGCGGCGTCCGCCGCCTCACCGGAGATCGAGATCTCCTCCGCCTCGAACTCCTCGCGGGAACGGGCCGCCTCGGGAGTGTCGTACTCCTCGTCCCGCGCCCCGTCCACCGCGAGCCGCAGCCCGAGGATGGCGCGCGCCGCCTCGCCGACCGCGCGGAAACAGTCCTGGACCGCCGGTGAGCCCTTGGGCAGGCCCTGCTCCTCGCGGTAGCCGAGCAGGCGGTTGCGTACGTACGGGAGTGCCGTGCCGCGGTCGTCGGGCACCAGGCGCACCACGAGCAGGTGCAGGGCCCGCAGATCCCTGCGCAGGGCCGACCCGGCGTCGTCCGCGAGCCTCGCGCGCGGCGGCAGGGGCGCGGCGGCCTGCGGCAGGTGCAGCGTGAGGGTGTCGACGCGCTCGGCGCTGCGGGCGTTCAGGAGCAGGACCCCCAGGCGCTCGGCGGCGATCTCGGCGTCGGCGACCCTGCGTTGCAGCAGCGCCGCCGCGGAGGCGTCGCGCGTGCCCTCCTCCAGGCGGCCCTGGATCATCAGCGCGGCCTCGTGCAGCCGCGCGGTGCTCCGCCGCAGGTCGTCGAGGACCTTGTCCACGTCGTCGGCGTCGGCTTCGAGGAGGTCGATCTGGTGGGCGACCAGTTGGGCGAGGCGCGCCCGGAACGCCTCGCGCAGCCGCCGCAGCGTGCGCTCCGGCGTCTCGGGCACCACCGCGAACCGTACGAACGCGCTGCACGCGAAGGCCAGGGTCAGCGTCAGGCAGAGGCCCGGGATCGCGGAGACGGGCGCGCTCACGAAGAGCGAGACGAAGTAGACCTGGAAGCCGATCAGACCCAGCGAGGTGCCCCGGTCGCCGAACCGGCGCGAGTACACCGCCCCGAAGATCAACAGGACGAAGAAGATGTCACCCGCGATCACGCGGGAGTTGAGCAGCGCTCCCAGGGCTATCGCGGCGAGCGCCACGGGCAGGCCGAGCGCCAGCGTGACCGCCTGGCCGCGCACCTCCTTCTCCTGGATCGCGAAGGTGGCGACCATCGCCGTCATCGCGCCCGCGACCAGGTGCGTCACCGGAGTGCCGATGAGGGCGAGCACGGCCAGGGCGAGCAGGATCGCCCCCACCGTGCGCAGTCCCGCCATGAGGCGCAGAAGCCCCGGGTCGGACGCCGAGAAACGGTCCCAGACGCCCTTCGCTGTCCGTTGTGCCGCTGTCATCGCGATCCGCTGCTCCCCGCTTGCGTCTGCTCGGTGCCTTCCGGCGCTGCCCAGCATCGCACGAGCGTGTGGGCGGGGATCACGGCTGGTCGGAGGGGGTGTGCGCGGTCTCGGTGACGGACGCTCACCGACGGGCTCCTACCATCGAGTAGGGTTTGCGCTCCCGTCACTTGAGGAGGCACCCGTGTCGCTCATCGGTCGTTTGTCCCAGGGAAGTCCGGTATGACGGCGCGCGTGGCGGTCGGTGACACCGTCGAGGACTTCACGCTGCCGGACGAGACCGGCGTCCCGCGGGGCCTCGGCGAACTCCTGGAGGACGGCCCCGTCGTGCTGTTCTTCTACCCGGCCGCCCTCACTCCCGGGTGCACCGCAGAGGCCTGCCACTTCCGCGATCTGGCGGCCGAGTTCGCCGCGGCGGGCGCGCGGCCCGTGGGCATCAGCTCCGACGGGGTCGAGCGCCAGATGGAGTTCACCGAGCGGCACGGCCTCGGCTTTCCGCTGCTCTCGGACCCCGAGGGCGTGGTGCGCGACCGGTTCGGCGTGACGCGGGGCTTCTCCCTGGCGCCGACGAAGCGCGTCACGTTCGTCATCGGCCGGGACCGCACCGTCGTCGAGGTGGTCCGCAGTGAGATCCGCATGAGCGCCCACGCCGACCGCGCGCTCGAAGCCGTACGCCGGCTGCGGGAGAGCGCGGCCTGACGGTCCCCGGGGCGGGGGTGCGTCAGAAGCCCTGGAACGGCGGCGTCGCCGGTGCCGGGCCCAGCGTCGTCGTGCCGGGGGCCGCGCGGTGGCCGAGGCCGGTGCGGTAGGCGTCCATCGCGGCCCGCACCCGGCCGGTGCGGCGCAGCAGGTCGCCGAGGAGGCGGCAGAGGTCGGCCAGATCGCCCGCCGCGCTGGAGCGTTCGAGCAGGGACAGGGCCGTGCAGTAGTGCTCCTCCGCGGCCTCGGTGTCGCCGCGGTCCTCGGCGATGAGTCCGAGCAGCCGGTGCGCGCCGCCCGCGTGGACCGCGCCACGGCCGGCCCCGAGGGCGCCTGTGCCGTCGCCCGCGCCGTCCCGCGTGAGGTCGTTCCCCGGGTCGCCCCTCAGGTCGTCCGTCAGCAGGGGCCGGAGCAGTGACTCGGCCTCCTCGGATTTGCCGCGCCGCCGCAGGACGTCCGCGAGCTCGACCTCCACCTGCTCGGTGAAGAGCGCGGCCCGCTTGGCGGCCAGGATGCCGTGGGCGAGGCGCAGCTCGCTCTCGGCGTGCTCCAGGTCCCCGTCCTGGGCGTGGACGTAGCCGCGCATCCAGTGGCAGTGGGCGAGTTCGGTGCGGATCTGCAGCTGGCGGTAGAGCTCCTGGGCCTTGGCGAGGGAGGCGTCGGCCTCGGCGATGCGGCCCTCGGCGATCAGCGTGCGGGCCACCCCGCGGTGCATGCCCGCGATCAGCGCCGGGTCGCTCACGCGCGGGGCGAGGGCGAGGGCCAGCTCGGCGGCGTGCGCCGCGCGGACGTGCGCGCCCATGTCCATGTAGGGCGCGATGGACGCCGTGTAGAGGAGCAGCAGGGCCTCCGGGTCGTGCAGGCCCGACGCGTTCAGTTCGTCGAGTGCGCTCTCCAGGAGGTAGCAGGCGTAGCGCAGTTCGCCGGTGAGCAGATGGGCGGTGGCGCGGCCCCGGATGGCGGGCACCCGGCGCGGCAGCGGCTCGTCGGCGAGCAGCCGCTCGGCGGAGGCGAAGCAGTCGCGGGCGTCGATGAGGTCGCCGGACTCCAGCAGGCAGTCGCCGAGGCCGAGCAGCGCCGCCGCCTGCTCCGGGGCGAGCGCGTGCCGCACGGCCTCCTCGCGCAGCGCCCTGAACAGCGCGGCGGCGTCCTCGGGCGCACCGGAGGCCAGGGCGAGCCGGGCGTCGGTGAGCCGCAGCCGCAGGCCGGTGGCGAGCTCGGCGGGGCGGCCGGTGGCCAGCTCCTCATGGCTGACGCCGAGACGCCCGGCGAGGTGGCGCAGCGCGGCCTCGGACGGGCGCACCTTCCCCGACTCCAGGGTGGAGACGTAGGCGGGAGTGTAGGCGGGCTCGGCCAACTGCCGTTGCGTCAGCCCACGTTCGGTACGCAGCCGGAAAACCCGCCGACCGACCTCGACGGGCCCATCGCACCGGAAACCACCCTCATGCCGCGCCGCTTCGGGACGGTCACGCCGTACCCCTTCAGCACTGTCACGCCGTACACCTTCGGGACTGTTCTGTGCCACCGCTGTCTCCACAGGTCGCGTGCCGGGATGCGCGCCGGGTCCGCTGTCGCTGTGTGAACTCACGGACACCATCAGCGACTTGAGACCCAGCCATTGCCCGGGACCGCAGGAACCCCTACGTTGAGCCGCGCCTTAACCCCGCTTAACCCGCCATTTATACCGCGGACTTCGGAAGGAAGCCCATGCCCCCCACGCATCGAATACCCGGCCGGACCAGACGCACCTCCCTGCGGATCACCGCCGCCACCGGAGTCGCCCTCGCCGCGGCCCTCGCCGCCACCGCTCCCGCGGCCACGGCCACCACAGCGGACCCCGCCACGACGGCCCGCGGCACCGAGCGCGTCGAGTACTTCACCGGGCCCGGCACCCACCCCCGGCACACCGAGGTGCCCGCCGACGCCCCGCTCTCCGCGAAGGAGCACGCGGAGATCGAGGGGGACGGCGACGTCGTCCCCATCGTGCAGGCGGGCCCCACCGGCTCCAAGCTCGACGTCGTCTTCGTCGGCGACGGCTACACCGCCGCCCAGCAGGAGGACTTCCACGCCGACGTCCGCGCCAAGTGGTCGAAGATCTCCGCCGTGGAGCCGTACGCCTCGTACAAGAGCCTCTTCAACGTCTGGGCCGTCGACGCGGTGTCCCGGCAGTCCGGCGTCTCCGGCGACCCGACGAGTGACGTCGTCAAGGACACCGCCCTCGGCTCCGCCTTCTTCTGCGACGGCATCGAGCGCCTGCTCTGCGTCGACACCAACAAGGTCGAGTCGTACGCGAAGAAGGCCGCCGACCCCGACCTGGTGATCGTCCTGTCGAACTCCACCAAGTACGGCGGCGCGGGCTACAACGACATCACCTCGCCCTCCGGCTACGACGGCATCGCCACCGCGTCCTCCGACAACGCCCAGTCCGACCAGGTCGCCGTCCACGAGACGGGCCACTCCCTGGGCAAGCTGGCCGACGAGTACTGGTACGACGAGTACGGCACCTACCAGGGCGCGGAACCCTGGGAAGCCAACACCAGCAAGCTCACCGCCGCGCAGCTCACCGCCCAGAAGAAGAAGTGGTACCGCTGGATCGGCCAGACCTCACCGGACGGCGGCACCGTCGGCGCCCACGAGGGCGGCGGCTACTACCCGCGCGGTCTCTACCGGCCCACCGCCGACTCGATCATGCGCACGCTCGGCCGCGAGTTCAACCTGCCGGGGCGCGAGGCCATGATCGCGGGCTTCCACCGGCACGCCTCCGTCCTGACCGCCCTCACGCCCACCGACCGCACGCTGCGGCGCGGCACGAAGGTGGGCGTGGAGGTAGCTGACGGCATCCGGCTCCGCTGGTCCGTCGACGGCCTTGAGGCGCGGCAGGCCAGGGGGAAGAGCGCCGTGACCCCGCGCGCGCTCGGCGTCCCCGCGGACGGCCGGAGCCACACGCTGTCGGTCCGCGCCACCGACCCGACGGACGCGGTCCGCGACCCGAGGCTGCGGACCGAGCTGACCGACACGCTCACCTGGCGCGTGCGGCGCTGACCGGCCCCTGAACCGGGCGGCACGCACTCCTACGCGGAGGTGCGTGCCGCCCGCTTCGGCACGCTCGACTCCCGTACGACCAGTTCCGGCGCGAGCCGTATTGCCCGCTGCGGTCCGGCGTCACCGCCGGAGAGGCGCTGGGCGAGGAGCCGCGCGGCCTCGGCGGCGAGCTGGGCCACGGGCTGGCGGACGGTCGTGACGCCGGGCGCGGAGAGCGCCGCCATCGGGATGTCGTCGAAGCCGGTGACGGCGACCTCACCGGGCACGCCGGCGCCGAGCTGGTGGAGCCGCTGAAGGGCCCCTATCGCGATGAGGTCGTTGGCGCAGACCAGGGCGTCGGGCCGGTCCTGCCAGACCTGGTCGACGGCGGCGCGCCCCCATTCCACGGAGAAGTCGCCGAGCGCGACCCGCCGCGGCGCGCCGGGATCGAGGGCGCCGGCCTCGGCCGCGTAGGCGCCGCGCCGCTCGGCGGCGGCCGACGTCGTGCCTTCGGCCCCGATGAAGCAGACGGTGCGCCGGCCCGTGGCGGCCAGGTGATCGAGTACGAGGGCCATGCCCGCGGTGTTGTCGACCGCGACGGAGTCGGCGACCCCCGGCCCGCAGCCGCGGTCCATCAGGACGAGCGGCACCCGGGCCGCCGCCGCGGCCACCGCCGCCCGGCTGCGCTCCTCGTCCGCCGGGATCACCAGAAGGGCGTCGACCTGTCTGCTGAGGAGGTCGGCGATGTGCTCCGCCTCGGCCGCCGGGTCGTCGTCGCAGTCGGCGAGCAGCACGGCCCGGCCGTCGGCGTGCAGGGCGTGCGTCAATTCCCGTACGAGCGTGGGGTAGAACGGGTTGGTGATCTGCGGCAGGACGAGGCCGACCGTGCCCGTGGCGCGGCTGCGCAGGGCACGTGCCGCGTGGTTGGGCCGGTAGCCCAGCGCCTCGGCGGTCGCCCGGACGCGGCGGGCGGTCTCGGCGCCGACGGGGCGTGTGCCCGCGAGGACCCGGGAGACCGTGGCGATGGAGCAGCCGGAGGCCCGGGCCACGTCCTTCAGCGTTACGTCGGCCACGCCGCGGTCACCTTTCGGTCAAGCTGATCAAATTTCGGCAAACGTTATCAGCGGGCGGGCGCCTCGACCAGACCTGATTTTCTGGGCGGTTACCGCCGATTCAGCCGTGGTTGGCCCACTCCGGCCCTTGTCCGTTCCGGGCGCGTTTGCCCGAGGTGTGGTTTCGGCCATTGACAGAATTCGCACTCGTGCACACAGTCTTCGGAGAACGTTTTCCCGAGTCGCCGCCCCGTGGCGGCGGCTCAGCCGAACAAAGAGGTTCCGCGATGCCCCGTAAGATCATCCTGGACTGCGACCCCGGACATGACGACGCGATCGCCATGCTCCTGGCGCACGGAAACCCGGATGTGGAGCTGGTCGCCGTCACCACCGTGGTGGGCAACCAGACCCTGGAGAAGGTCACCCGCAATGCCCTGTCGGTGGCCCGCATCGCGAACATCACCGGCGTGCCCTTCGCGGCCGGCTGCTCCCGCCCCCTGATCCGCACCATAGAGACGGCCCCGGACATCCACGGCGAGAGCGGCATCGACGGCCCCGTCATGCCCGAGCCGACCCTGGCCCTCGACGACCGCCACGCCGTCGACCTGATCATCGACACGGTCATGGCGCACGAGCCCGGCGAGATCACCATCGTGCCCACGGCGGGCCTGACGAACATCGCCCTGGCCGCGCGCAAGGAGCCCCGCATCGTCGAGCGCGTCCGCGAGGTCGTCCTGATGGGCGGCGGCTACCACACGGGCAACTGGAGCCCCGTCGCCGAGTTCAACATCAAGATAGACCCCGAGGCCGCGCACATCGTCTTCAACGAGAGCTGGCCGGTCACCATGGTCGGCCTCGACCTCACCCACCAGGCGCTCGCCACCCCCGAGGTCGTCGAGCGCATCGCGAAGGTCGGCACCGGGCCCGCCGTCTTCGTCACCGAGCTCCTGGACTTCTTCGGCGCCATGTACCTGGAGGCCCAGGGCTTCGACGCGCCGCCGGTCCACGACCCGTGCGCGGTCGCGTACGTCATCGACCCGGACGTCATGACGGTCCGCAAGGCCCCCGTGGACATCGAGCTCACCGGCACCCTGACCCTCGGCATGACCGTGACGGACTTCCGCGCGCCCGCCCCCGACGACTGCCACACCCAGGTCGCGGTCGACCTCGACCACCAGCGGTTCTGGGACCTCGTCGTGGACGCCCTCGAGCGGATCGGGGACGTCCGCGCATGAACGCCCTCACCGAATCCGCCGCCGCCCCCGGCGGCGCGCGCGGCTCCCGCCCGGTGCGCGTCGGTGTCCTGGTCGCCGCCCTCCTCGCGGCGTGCTTCGCCTTCCAGCTCAACGCGAGCATGCTCAGCCCGGCCCTGAAGAACATCGAGGACTCCCTCGGGGCGACCTCCGCCGAGATCGGCCTGACCCAGACCGCGTTCTTCACCTCCGCCGCGCTCTTCTCGCTCTTCCTGCCGCGCCTGGGCGACCTCATCGGACGGCGCAAGGTGCTCGGCGGAATGCTGGCGCTCATGGTCGTCGGCTGCGTGGTCGCGGCGCTCGCCGAGAGCGTCCCCATGCTCTTCGTCGGCCGTGTCATCCAGGGCGTCTCGGGCCCCACCGTGCCGCTCTGCCTGATCATGCTGCGCAACGAAGTGCACGAGCCCAAGAAGTACGGCACCCTCCTCGGCGTCATCACCGCCGTCAACGGCGGCATCGCGGGCGTCGACTCCCTGGCCGGCGGCTACCTGGCCGACCACCACGGCTTCCAGTCGGTGTTCTGGGCGATGGCAGGCGTGGCCGCGCTCGCCGCGCTGCTCGTCGCCACCCTCACCCCGGAGTCCAAGGCCGCCGACACCGCCGACAGCCGTATGGACTGGCCCGGAGTCACCCTCCTGGTGGTCTCCGTCGGCGCCGCCCTCATCGCCCTGAACGAGGCGGGCAAGCTCGGCGCCGCCAACTGGCCGCTGGTCATCGGCCTGTTCGTCGTCACGGCCATCGCCTTCGCCCTGTTCTGGCGCACCGAGGACCGCAGCAGCCACCCGCTGGTCACCACCCGCCATCTGCGCCGACGCTCCACCTGGGCGCTGCTCCTGACCACCGTCCTGACCATGACGGGCGTCTTCGCCGTGATGAACGGCATGATCCCGGCCTTCGCCCAGGACGCCCAGGCCGGCTTCGGCATGAGCGCCGAGCAATCCGCCTGGTGGACCCTGACCCCGTACGCCCTCGCGGGCCTGGCCATGGGCCCCGTCGCCGGGCGCATGGCCGCCACGTACGGCTACGGCCGCATCCTGCGCATCGGTCTCATCGGCTCGGCCGTGACGGTGGCACTGATGCTGGTCACCCTGCACGGCGACTCGCGGGTGCTGCTCCTGGCCGCGTCGGTCCTCATCGGCGTCACCTACGCGGGCGTGGGCAACATCGTCCTCAACGGCCTCGGCATCGTGCTCTCCCCGAAGGAGAACCCGGGCTTCCTGCCCGGTCTGAACGCGGGCGCCTTCAACCTCGGCGCCGGGCTCAGCTTCGCCGTCCTGTACGCGGTGCAGACCGCGGCGGAACCCGCCGACAAGACCTCACCCGCCGGTTACACGGCAGGCATGATCGCCGGTGTCGTCCTCATCGCGGCGGCCTTCGCCACGTCCTTCCTCATCCCGAAGCCGGTGGAGGCGGAAGCCACGGAGTGAGTGCGCGGCAGGCATCGAACAGGCGGGGCGCCACCACGGACAGGTGCGCGGGAGCGTCCTGCCGGGAGGGTTCGAGGGCCAGGGTCTGGACGCCGTCCGCCTCCGCCGCCCCGGCGCCGCAGGTGTGCTCGCGGAAGCCCGCGAAGCGGTAGGCGACCTCCATCATGCGGTTGCGTTCGGTGCGCCGGAACCCGGCGGTCAGCAGGACCCCCGCGCGGGCGGCCTCGTCGGAGAGCCAGCGCAGCAGCGCCGTCCCCACGCCGAAGGACACCACACGGCAGGAGGTCGCCAGGAGCTTGATGTGCCAGGACGCGGGGCGCCGCTCCAGCAGGATCACACCGATCGCGCCGTGCGGGCCGAACCGGTCGACGAGCGAGGCGACCAGCACCTCGTGCCCTTCGTCGGCCATCAGGTCGCGCAGGGCCCGGTCGGAGTAGTGCACGCCCGTCGCGTTCATCTGGCTGGTGCGCAGGGTCAGCTCCTCGACCCGGGAGATCGCCTCGTCACCGGCGCGCTCGACACGCAGCTCCAGGCCGAGCGAGCGCAGGAACTCCTCGTCGGTGCCGACGTGCTCGGTGCGCTCCGCCTCCCGCCGGACCCCCGCCTGGTACATCTGCCGCCGCCTGCGGGCGTCGCCGGTGACGACGGCCGGGGTGAACTCGGGGCGGCCGGGCAGAGCGAGGGCCTCCTCCGCCGGATAGCAGCGCACCTCGGGCAGGTGGAACGCGACCTCGGCGCGCTCGGCGGGCTGGTCGTCGATGAAGGCGATCGTCGGCAGCGCGAAGTTCAGCTCGTCGGCGATGGCCCGTACGGAGGCCGACTTGGCGCCCCAGTTGATGCGCGGCAGCACGAAGTACTCGGCCATCCCGAGCTTCTCCAGGCGTTCCCAGGCGTGATCGTGGTCGTTGCGGCTGGCGATCGCCTGGAGGATGCCGCGCGAGTCCAGTTCGACGATCACCTCGCGCAGGCCCTCGTGGAGGGCGACCTCGCCGTCCTCCAGGAGCGTGCCGCGCCACAGGGTGTTGTCCAGGTCCCAGACCAGGCACTTGACCGTCGGCTGCGTGTCGGTCACCGGCTTCACACCTCCCACAGCGTCACCGTCCACGCGGCGACGGGGCTGTTGCTCAGGACGAGGACGTGCTGTCCGGGGCCGACCTCACCGGTGGCGAGGAGGCTGTCCAGGTTCAGGACCACGTCCATCGGGCCGAGGTGGCCCAGCTCCGCGAGGTGGGTGGCGCAGACCGGGTGGACCGCGAGCCCCAGCGTGGCCTTGTAGAAGTCGAAGGCGCTGGAGGTGACGTTCTGCATCAGGGTGGCGGCCACGTCGTCCTTGCCGATGCCCGCGTCCGCGAGCACCTGGTCGACGAGCTTGCCGAGCCTGGTGCGGCTGTGCATGGCCAGCTCGAAGGAGTAGCGGTCGTTGTCGTCGCACACCTCGCGCCACTGCGACCACGGACTGTTCTTGTACTCCACCTTGAACAGGTCGTGGAAGGAGCTGTCCGCCTCCATGCGGTGCGCCCTGAGCAGCGGCCGGCCGCCGCGCACCAGGGTCATGGCGAACGCGCCGTCCCCGATCACGGTGACGGGGCGGCGCACCCGGTCGGCGGCGGTGGGGCGGCTGCCGTAGGTGAGCAGGACGCTCCGCCGGGACGGGTCGCCGAGGAGCAGGTCGCGGCCCAGGCCCCAGGCCGCGGAGGAGCCCGCGCAGCCCAGGCCGTCGACGGTGAAGGGGAAGACGCCGGTGAGCCCGGCGAGGTGGGCGATCTTGCCCGCGTCCGAGCCGATCAGTACGTCGGGTGCGCGGGAGCCGATGTGCAGCATCAGGTCGGGGACGCCGGGGTGCGCGGCGAGCAGCTCCCGGCAGGCCCGTGCGGCGAGTTCCGTCGGTTCGGTGTCGGGGAAGACGCCGACCGACTTGATGCCGGCCTGCTCGGCGAACTTCAGCTCGTCGTCGGTGAGCCTGGCCAGCTCCGGCAGGTCCGCGACGGGCACCCGCTCGTCGGGCAGCAGGCAGTGGATCGCCCCTATGCCGATGTCTCCGGTGCCCATGTCCCCGGCTTCCGTCGTCATGCCACACCCTCCAGGGCCTCGGTCGTCATGCCACACTCTCCAGCGCGCGTTCCGCGAGGATCAGCTGGCAGATCTCGTCGCTGCCCTCGATGATCTGCATCAACTTGGCGTCCCGGTAGGCGCGGGCCACCGGCTCGCCGTCCACCGAGCCCGCCGAGGCGAGCACCTGCACCGCGGTGGCCGCGGCGTGCGCCGCATGGCCCGCGGAGACGTGCTTGGCGAGCACCGCCTCGCCGGACAGCTCGGGCGATCCGCTGTCCCAGCGGTCCGAGGCGTGCTCGCACACCCGAGTGGCGCTCTGCTCGGCGACCAGCAGCTCCGACAGGTGCCGGGCGACGAGCTGGTGCTGGGCCAGCGGCTTGCCGAACTGTTCGCGGCGGCGGGCGTGGGAGGCGGCGGCCCGCAGACACCCGCGGATGATGCCGACGCACCCCCACGCCACCGACAGGCGGCCATAGGTCAGGGCGATGGTGGTCAGCAGGCCGAGTGACTGGCTCGCGCCCGAGAGCACCCGGCCGGCGGGCAGGCGTACGCCGTCGAGGACCACGTCCGCGTGGCCCGCCGCGCGGCAGCCGAGGGGCTGGGCGATGGGGCTCACCGTGACACCCGGGGCGTCGGTGGGGACGACCACGGCCGCCGCGCCGTCCTGGTAGCGGCCGAAGACGATGAGGACGTCGGCGTAGGCCGCGGCGGTCGACCACACCTTGTGCCCGTTCAGGACCACCTCGTCGCCGTCGTCCACGATCGTGGTGGCGATCGCCGAGAGGTCGCTGCCCGCCTGCGGTTCGCTGAACGCCACGGCCGCGAGGCCGCCCGAGGTGAGCCGGGGCAGCTCCTCTGAGCGCTGACGGCGGGTGCCGAAGCGCTGGATGGTCCAGGCTGCCATGCCCTGCGAGGTCATCACCGACCGCAGCGAACTGCACAACGCCCCCGCGTGCGCGGTCAGTTCGCCGTTGGCCCGGCCCGTCAGACCGTGTCCGCCGTACTCGACGGGCACCTCGGCGCACAGCGCGCCCTTGGCACCGAGCCCGCGCAGCACCTCCGGGGGGATCGCCCCCGCCAGGTCCCACCCCGCGGCCCGGTCGGCGGCCTCCGCGCCGATCAGGGCCGCGAGCCCGTCACTCACCGGAACCGGCTTCGGCGAGCCGGAGCACCAGCGCCGTCATGGCGTTCACCGTACGGAAGTTGTCGATCCGCAGGTCGGGGCCCTCGACCGCGATGCCGAAGGTCTTCTCGACGTGGACCACCAGCTCCATCGCGAAGAGGGAGGAGACCCCGCCGGTCGCGAAGAGGTCGGTGTCCACCGCCCAGTCCGTCTTGGTGCGCTCCTCCAGGAACCGCTTCAGCTCGGTCCGGACGTGCTCCGCCGACAGGGGCGGGGTGGTGGTGGGCTCGCTCATCTCCGTGCTTCCTCTCAGGGCTTCTTGTGGACGAGGGTCAGGCCGTCGGCTACGGCGAGCATGGAGATGTCCACGCGCTCGTCGTCCCGCAGCAGGGTGTTGAGTTCGCGGATGGCCAGGGTGTCCGGGTCCTGCGCGGCGGGGTCGACGACCTTGCCGAAGAAGAGGGTGTTGTCCAGTACGAGCAGCCCACCGGGGCGGACCAGGGCGAGCGCCTGCTCGTAGTAGCGGACGTAGTTGGCCTTGTCGGCGTCGACGAAGGCCAGGTCGAAGCTGCCGGGGCCGTGCCGCGCGGTCAGGGAGTCGAGCGTCCGCGCGGCGTCGCCGAGCCGCAGGTCGATCAGGTCCGCGACCTCGGCCCGCTCCCAGTAGCGCCGGGCGACGGCGGTCCAGCGTTCGCTGATGTCGCAGGTGACGACTGTGCCGCCGGGCGGCAGGGCGCGCGCCATGCACAGGCTGCTGTAGCCGGTGAAGGTGCCGACCTCCAGGACGCGCCGCGCCCCGGTGACCCGTACCAGGAGAGCGAGGAGCTGTGCCTCCTCCGGCAGGGCCAGCATCGCCTGGAGCATGGGCATGCCCGCGGTCTCGGCGCGCAGATCACGCAGTACGTCGTCGTCGCGCAGCGACATCTGCCGTACGTACTCCAGGAGCGTCTCGTCGACGCTGAGCTGCCCGGCCATCAGGAGGGTTCTCCCGTATAGGCCCCTGTATAGGTCCCCGTGTAGGCCCCCGTATAGGAGTAGAAGCCCTGCCCGCTCTTGCGGCCGTGCTCGCCGGCGCGCACCTTGCGCAGCAGCAGCTCGCACGGGCGGCACCCTTCGTCGCCGGTGCGCTCGTGCAGGACCCGCAGGGAGTCCACGAGGTTGTCGATGCCGATCAGGTCGGCGGTGCGCAGCGGCCCCGTGCGGTGCCCGAGGCAGTCCTGCATCAGCGTGTCGACGTCCTCGGCGCTCGCCCGGCCCTCCTCCACGATGCGGGCCGCGTCGTTGATCATGCGGTGCAGTACGCGGCTGGTGACGAACCCCGGTCCGTCGCCGACGAACACGCCGCGCCGGCCGAGCGCGGTGAGGAGCCGTGTGACCGAGTCCACGGCCCCGGGCGAGGTCTGTGAGCCTCGGATCACCTCGACCGTGCGGATCAGGTACGAGGGGTTCATGAAGTGGACACCGAGGAGGGCCTCGGGGCGCGGGAGCTTCGCCGCCAGTTCGTCCACCGGGATGGAGGAGGTGTTGGTGACCAGCGCGGTGTCCGCGCCGGCCGATCGGCTCACCTCGGTCAGTACGGCGGTCTTCAGGGCGGCGTCCTCGGTGATCGCCTCGATCACCACGTCCGCGCCCGCGCAGTCGGCAGGGGAGGCGCCGGTGACGAGCTCCGCGCGGGGTTGCCGGCTGTGGACGCCCATGAGCTGGGCCATGCGCAGTTCGCGCTCGATCCTGGCCGGGGCGTCGGCCCGCGTCGCCGGATCGGTCTCGATCAGGACCACCGGCACGCCCTGCCCGATGGCGAGCGTGGTGATGCTGACCCCCATGACACCGGCGCCCAGAACGGCCAGCCGCGGGGTGGGTTCTTCCTCTGTCACCGCATACCTCCCCTTGCCTGGCGGTCGACATAGATGAATGGTTCGCTCGGGAAGCGGGTATGGATTTTCGCTCGGCGCGCGCGGGCCGCCTGGGGATATCGCCTTATGGGGTCACTGCGCCGCGTCATCGCGCCGTGTCATCGCGCGGCGGCGCCCCGGCGGAATTCTCCATTCCGGAAACGTCGGGCCTCGTTCACGAGATGCTCGACGGGTCGCAATGCGACGCCACGTTCCTCCCCTTCGATCCGGCGCCGGACGACCGTAGCATGATTGTTCTGGGGTGGCGCCAGAGGCCAATAGCTCCCGAATCCCGGGTCTCTCCGCCGTGAATGCCGTACAGCCTGCGGCTTCTCTCTTTTTCCTCGTCTTCTTCTCCTTCCGTGAATATGTCGGGGGCAGGCGGGGAATACGTTTCCGGGTTCGGCCCGCACGCTGCCCGCACACCTCCAGGAGGCGTGGACGGTGCGGGACGCTACATCGCGCAAAAGCAGCCCAAGGTGCCGCAATTGGGCACAACCGGACGGACAGGAGGGCTGATTTGCGCTACGGACGGTGCGCGGACCCCGTGGGTCGGGTTACCTGCTGGCGGCCGAGCCCCGGCGGGGATCGTGTCCGGAAACGTTCGACCGGGATACCTCCTGGTGAGGGCGAGCGGAACGTCGTGGAGTAGATGTTTTCGCTGGCCAACCAGGGTTTAGCGCAATTTACTTGAATGAGTGATGAGTGGTGGACGCGTGAATGATCACATGCTTGCCGCTGCTGGATATCAAGTGTTAGATTCCGCTTGACCGATGGAGCTGACGGGGGGTCGACCGCTGACCATGCTTACGGACAGTGATGTATGTGGAGTCGCCGGGCGCGGCAATTCCTTTTGTCCGGTCAACCCCGTGACCGATCGTCCGGTCAGCCCCGATACTGACGCTTCGTCGCACAGGCGGGCATCTTTTCCACGCGCATGTGGGTTCCGGCTCATGTAGGCCGACCGAGAGCCGTTGGTCCGGCCCGGCGCTGAGTCTCTTCCGCGAGTCTCTTCAGCCCTTATTGACGAATTGTTCACCTTGAACTGCGCCACTTTGTGGTGCGGTGCTGTGGGCCGCCCAAATTCGAGCCTCAAGGCACCCGGATGAGACGAAGGTCTATGGACGACAAGCGTGCTCTTCTCCTGAAGCTGCTGGCATCCGTGCGGCAACAGGCCGCTCCCGTCACCGCGCCGCGGCGCCCCGCCGAGGACATCGCGGTCATCGGGCTCGCCGGGCGCTACCCGGGGGCGCGGACACCGGACGAGCTGTGGCGCAACGTCGTCGAGGGCCGCAACTGCGTAGGCGAGGTGCCCGCCGACCGCTGGGACGTGGACGCGCACTACCACCCGGACGCCAAGGACGGGCGCGCGTACAGCAAGTGGGGCGGCTGGCTGGAGGACGTCGACAAGTTCGACCCGCTGCTCTTCCAGATCTCCCCCTCCGACGCCGAGGAGATGGACCCCCAGGAGCGCCTCTTCCTGGAGACCGCCTGGGCGAGCATCGAGGACGCCGGGTACCGCCCGCGCGGGCTGGGTGAGCGCGACGCGGTGGGCGTGTTCGCCGGGGTGATGAACAACGACTACGAATGGCTCGCGGGACACAGCAGCGCCTTCGGCGAGCACACGCACGCACGTTCCGCCCACTGGTCGATCGCCAACCGGGTCTCGTACGTCCTCGACCTGCGTGGGCCGAGTCTGACCGTCGACACCGCGTGCTCCGCCTCGCTGACCGCCATCCACCTGGCCTGCGAGAGCCTGCGCCGCGGCGAGTGCGCCACGGCGCTCGCCGGCGGGGTCAACCTCATCCTGCACCCCATGCACCTGCGGATGCTGGCCGACCGTCAGATGATCTCCCGCGGCGACAGGTGCCGCAGCTTCGGCGCCCACGCGGACGGTTTCGTCGACGGCGAAGGAGTCGGCGCCGTCCTGCTCAAGCCTCTACGGGCGGCGGAGGCCGACGGCGACCGGATCTACGCGGTGCTCAAGGGATCGGCGGTCAACGCGGGCGGCAGGACCAGCGGTTACACCGTGCCGAACCCCACCGCCCAGGCCGAAGTGATCACCGCGGCCCTGCGCCGGGCGGGCGTCGCACCGCACACCATCGGCTACGTCGAGGCGCACGGCACCGGCACCCCCCTCGGCGACCCCATCGAGATCGCCGGACTGCGCGAGGCCTTCCGCGACGGTGACGGTAAGGACGCGAACGCCACACCCGGCGGCTGCGCCGTCGGCTCCCTCAAGTCCAACATCGGGCACCTGGAGTCGGCGGCCGGCATCGCGGGCCTGACCAAGGTGCTCATGCAGCTCAAGCACGGCGTCGTGCCGCCCTCCCTGCACTCGGCCGAGCTGAACCCCGACATCGACCTGACCGGCACGCCCTTCCACGTACAGCAGGAGGCCGCGCTCTGGCACCGCCCCGTGCTGCGCGACCAGGACGGACGGGAGACGGAAGGGCCGCGCCGGGCCGGCATCAGCTCCTTCGGCGGCGGCGGCTCCAACGCCCATCTGATCGTCGAGGAGTACGTGGCACAGCCCGCCGACGGCCGCACGCCCACCCCCGGCGGCCCGTCGGAGGAGCTGATCGTCCTGTCCGCGCTGAGCGAGGAGCGACTGCGGGCCTACGCGCGCGAGCTCGCCGACTTCCTCGACCGGCAGCCGGTCACGGGGCAGACGTTGGATGAGTGCGTACGGATGGCCGCCGACGTCCTCCGGGTCCAGCCGCACGATCTCGACGCCGACCTCGAACTGGCCGAGTACGGCCTGGGCGCGGCCGAACTGGCCGGGCTCAGCGAACGCCTCGGCCTCACGACGACCGTCTCCGACAGGACCACCCTCCGCGAGCTGGCCCATGACGGGCCCGAACCCGCGGTGTCCCTCGCCGACTTCGCGCACACGTTGCGCGTCGGCAGGGAGCAGCTCGACGTACGCCTCGCCTTCCCGGCGCGTGACTTGGCCTACGTACGGGGGGTGTTGGCTGACGTCGCGGACGGCGTGGAGAGCGGCGTCGCGCTGAACGACGCGGCACGCAGCCGCCGCTCGCCGGCCGCCGACGCGGCGGAGCGCCTCACCCGCGCCCTGACCGACGGCGACCTGACCGAAGCCGCCCGGCTGTGGACCCAGGGCGCTGAGGCCCAGTGGCCGGACAGCGGCGGCGCCCGCCGCATCGGCCTGCCCACGTACCCGTTCGCCCGCAAGCGCTACTGGATACCGGAGCCCTCGGGGGCAGCGGGGGCAGCGGGGGCCGTACGTGACGCGTCCATGGGTATGGGGGGTACGGAGGGTGGGGGGCGTACGGGGCTGTCGCTGCCGGAGGAGATACGGGCCGAGCCGCCCATATGTGCCGTCCCCCTGCGCACCGACCCCATACGCACCTCCGCGAGGGAGCCCATACCCGCCCCCGCCATGGCGGCCGAAGCCGCGCCGCCCGCGCCGCCCGCGCCGCCCGCGCCGCCCGCGCCGCCCGCGCCGCCCGCGTCGGAGCCGCGTGAGGAGACTCCGGAGCTGGGCTTCTACCAGCCCGTCTGGTGCCCGGAGGAACTCCCCGAGCCCGCGCACCGCACTACCGCCCCCGACACCGACACCGCCGCGGGCCACGAGGTGGCCGTCCTCACCGCCGGTGAACCCTGCGCTCTCGCCGAGGTGTTACTCCGTCACCACCCCGGCGCCCGCCTCATCCGGCTCGACCGTGACGACCCGGCGGAGCTGCTCACCCGGCCCGTGCGGCACCTGTATCACCTCGGCGGACTGCACCGGCCCCACAGCCTCGAAGCCGCCCTGCGCGACGGCGTCCTCGCCCTCTTCCGCACCCATGGCGCAGGCCCCCGGATCACCGTGGTCACCGCCGGTGCCCACGACGACAACCCCCACGCGGCGGGCATCCTCGGATACGCCCAAGTCCTCGCCGCCGAATGCCCCCACACCGACGTCACCTGCGTCGACATCGAGGGCGCCGACGCCGTGGACGCGCTGCCCGCACTGCTCGCAGAGCCTCCGCACCCGGCCGGGCGCGCGGTCCTGCTGCGGGGCGGCCGCCGCCACGTACGGCAGCTCGTGCGCACCCCGGCACCCGCACCGCGGCGCCCGCCCTACCGCACCGGCGGCACCTACCTCATGGTCGGCGGCAGCGGCGGCATCGGCCGCGCACTCTCCGAGGAGCTCGCCCAGCGGTACCGGGCCGGCATCGTGTGGATCAGCCGCGGCGAACTCGACGCCGAACAGCGAGCCACCGCCGACCGCGTGCGCGAGGCCGGGGGGCGGCTGCTGCACCTGAGGGCCGACGCGTCCGACCCCACGGCGCTGAGCGAGGCCGTCGCCGAGGCCAAGCGGCGGTTCGGCGCGCCGCACGGCGTCTTCCACGCGGCGATGACGTTCAACGCGAGCACCATCGACGAACTCACCGAACCGGAGCTGCGGGCGGCACTCGCCGCCAAGGTCGACGGTTCACTCGCGCTCGTGGCGGCGCTGGGCGACGAGCCCCTGGACTTCCTCGCGTTCTTCAGTTCGGTCGGCTCCTTCGTCAGCGCCGCGGGCAACGCCGCCTACGTGGCGGCCAGTTCCTTCCTCGACTCCTACGGCCGTCACCTCTCGACCCGGCTCCCGTATCCCGTACGGGTGGTCAACTGGGGCTACTGGGGGCGTGTCGGCTCCGGGGCTCAGCCGGGGCTGCGGGAGGTGTTCCGCAGGACGGGCGTCGCCGAGTTCACCGTGCGCGAGGGCCTCGACTGCCTGGAGCGGGTGCTGGCCGACGGCCCCGTCCAGATCATGCCGATCCGCGCCGACCTGCGGGCCCTGGCGGCCCTCGGCCACCGCGCGTCGCCGCTCGGCGAGCGGTTCACCGCGCCCGCACCTGCCGGGCCCGGCGCCGACGCCGTCATCGAGGGCTACGACCGCCTCTCCGCGCTCTGCGACTCGGCACTGCTCGGCGTCTACCGGCGGATGGGCGCCCTCACCCGGCAGGGCGAGCGGGACAGCGTCACGGCGCTCGCCGACCGGCTCGGCATCGTGCCCAAGTACCACCGGCTGCACGCGGCGCTGCTCAACATCCTCGCCGACGCGGGGCACCTGACCGTGCGCGGCGACGCGGTGGAGGTCCTTGCCGCGGACGCGGACCCGGACGCGGGGGTGGGCACGAGCGCCGAACACGCCGAGCGCGAGCTCGACCGGATCGCCGCCGGCCATCCGGACATCAGGGCCACGGTGGAGCTGACCCGGCTGTTCCTGCGGAGCTACCCGCAGGTGCTGCGCGGCGAGACCGGCGCGACAGAGATCATGTTCCCGAACGCGTCGATGGATCTCGTCCAGGACTTCTACCGGGGCAACCCGCTCACCGACTCCCTCAATGAACTCGTCGCCGAAGCGGTCACCGACCACGCCCGGCAGCGCGTCGAAGAACTCGGGGCGGGTGAGCGGCGGCGGCTGTGCGTCGTCGAGTTCGGCGCGGGCACCGGGGCGACCACCGAGCGCGTGCTGCCCGCCCTCTCCGCCTGGGCCGACCGGGTCGAGTACGTCTTCACCGACATCTCGCCGCAGTTCCTGGAGAGCGCCGAGCAGCGGTTCGGTACGCGGCACCCGTTCACCACGTTCCGTACGCTCAACCTCGAACGAGGCCTCGCGGAACAGGGCTACGCCCCCGGCAGCGTCGACATCGTCGTGGCCACCAACGTCGTGCACGCCACGGGTGACCTGCGCGCCACCCTGCGCAAGGCGCGGGAACTGCTGCGACCCGGCGGCAGGATCGTACTCAACGAACTGACCGCGATCCGCAGCAGCATCACCGTCACCGGTGGCGTACTGGACGGCTGGTGGGCCTTCACCGACCCGGAACTCCGCATCAAGGACGCGCCCCTGGCCACCGCGCAGACCTGGCAGCGGCTCCTCCTCGAAGAGGGCTTCACCGACGCCCTGGTACTGGACCGGGGCACCCACCTCGGCCAGCACGTGATCGTCGGCGTGAACGCGGACGTCGGCCACCGCGCACCGACGGCCGCTCCCGAGAGGACCGTGCTGTCCGCCGCGGCCTCCGGCTCCGGCAACGGCCCGCTCGGTCCGCTCGACCGGCTCCGCGACATCGTGACGGCCACCCTCAAGCTGGACGAACCCGCCGACCCCGACCGGCTCCTCGCCGACTACGGCTTCGACTCGCTGAGCGGCATGAAGATCGCCGCCGTCATCGAGGAGGACCTGGGCGTCCGGCTGCGGCTGAGCGACCTGCTCGAACACGCGACCCTGCGCGAGCTGAGCGACCACATCGGCGAACTGACCGACGCCACGCCTGAGCACGCCGCGCCCGCTCACCCCGCCCCGGTGGAGCCGGTCCGCTTCCCCCTGTCGGCCGGGCAGCGGGCCCTGAGCGTCATCGAGCAGATGGCGCCGGGCACGTACGCCTACAACCTGCCGCTCGCGTTCTGGCTGGAACCGGACACCGACCCGACCGCCCTCCGCGAGGCGTTGCAGTCCATGGTGGACCGCCACCCCCAGCTCCGCGCCCGCCTGGACGGCGACCACCAGGTCATTGAGGCGCACCAGCAACTCACGGTTATAGAGCGGGCATTGGACACCACCTCCGTAGACGCCGTGCGCGAGGCGGCCAAGGAGTGTGTCCGCGAGCCCTTCGACCTGCGGCGCGGGCCCCTGCTGCGGGTCACGCTGTTCACGCTCGGCGACCGCAGGCAAGTGCTGCTGCTCACCTTCCACCACATCGTCTTCGACGGCCTCTCCATCGCCGTCTTCCTGCGCGAACTGTCCGCGTTCTACCGCGGGCAGGCGCCCACCACCGAGCCGCCCACCTCAGAGCCGCCCGCCACCTTCGCCGACTTCGTCGACTGGCAGACGGAGCTGCTCGGCTCGGAGCGCGGCGAGCGGCTGCGCTCGTACTGGCTGCGCAGGCTCTCCGGCGACCTGCCCACGCTTCAGCTCCCCCTCGACCGCCCCCGTCCGGCGGTGCCCGGACACCGGGGCGCCTCCGTCGAGGGCCGCCTGGACGCGGCACCCGTCCGGGCCGCGCGGCAGCTCGCGGGCGACGAACGGACCTCGCTCTTCGTGGTCCTCCTCGCCGTCTACGCGACGCTGCTGCACCGCTACTCGCGGCAGGACCGCGTGCTCATCGGCACCCCGGTGGCCGGACGGCCCTCCGCCCGCTACGCCGACGTGCTCGGCTACTTCATGAACATGGTCGTCCTCAAACACGACTTCGACGACGGCCAGGACTTCCGCGGCCTGCTGCGCGACATGCGGGACACCACCCTGGAGGCCCTGGAGCACAGCGACTACCCGCTGCTCAGCCTCGCCCAGGAGCTCCGTGCCTCGCGCCTGTTCGACACGGCCTTCTACTTCCAGAACTGGGTCGAGGACGACACCGACGTCCGCCCGGTCGCCGACGTGTTCCACGGCGTCCACCAGGAGGGCGAGTTCGACCTCACCCTGGAGGTCGTCGAGGAGCCCGAGGGCGCCCGCTACTGCCTGAAGTACGACCCGGACCTCTTCGACGAGGACACCGTGCGCGGGCTCGGCGAGCACTTCCGCCTGCTGCTCGACTCGGCCCTCGCCACCCCGGACCGCACCTTGGACGCACTGTCCCTGCTGAGGCCCGACGACACGGCCCGCGCCCAGGAGCGGCAGCAGCTCACGCGGGGCGACCACCCCGCCGGCAGCGTGCTGCCCACGCTCCTCACCGAGCAGGCGAGCCGCACCCCCGACGCCGTGGCGGTGGCCGACCGCGGCACGACGCTGACCTACCGTGAACTGGACGCGCGGGTCGCGGCGACGGCGGCCCGCCTGCGCGGGCGAGGGGTGGCGCCCGGACGCAACGTCGGCGTGCTCCTCGACCGGTCCGCCGACATGCTCGTCGCCCTGCTCGGCGTTCTCGCCGCAGGCGGCGCCTATGTGCCGCTGGACCCCGGCTACCCGGTCGAGCGGCTGCGCCACATGGCCGAGGACGCCGGACTGCACCTGCTGATCGCGGACTCGGGGGCCCGCGCCGACCTCGGCGCGCCGGTCCTGGCGTTCGACGCCGACGACGAGCCCCTGGGCGGTCCCGAGACGGGGGAGATCCCGGCACCGGGCCCGGACGACATCGCGTACGTGATCTACACCTCGGGGTCGACGGGCCGCCCCAAGGGTGTCCAGGTGCCGCACCGGGCGCTGGCCAACCTGCTTCTCTCCATGGCCGAGGAGCCCGGCCTGACGGCCGAGGACCACCTGCTCGCGCTCACGACCGTCTGCTTCGACATCGCCGCGCTCGAACTGTTCCTGCCGCTGATCGTCGGCGCCCGGGTCGAGATCGTGCCCGCGGAGGTCGCGCGGGACGGTGTCCTCCTGCGCAGGCTTCTGGAGTCCGGTCCCGCCACGGTCGTCCAGGCGACCCCCGCGACGTGGAAGATGCTGCTCGCGGCCGGCTGGCAGGGCTCGCCTGGGCTGAAGGTGCTGTGCGGGGGAGAGGCACTCGACCAGGACACCGCAGAGCGACTGCTGGCCCGCGCGGGCCAGGTGTGGAACATGTTCGGGCCGACGGAGACCACCGTCTGGTCGGCCGTGTGCCGGCTCGCGCCCGGCGAACGCGTCACCATCGGCCGTCCCATAGCCAACACCGGCTTGTACGTCCTCGACGCGCGGGGCAGAGCGGTGCCGCCCGGCGTGCCAGGGGAGCTGTACATCGGCGGCGCGGGTCTCGCCACCGGCTATCTCGGCCGCCCGGAACTGACCGCCGAACGCTTCGTCACCCTCGACGGCGAGCGCTGCTACCGCACCGGTGACCTGGTGCGCGAACGGTCCGACGGCCGCATCGAGTACCTGGGCAGACTAGACGACCAGGTGAAGGTGCGCGGCTTCCGGATCGAGCCCGGCGAGGTCGAGGCCGTGCTGCGCGGACAGGACGGCGTACGCGAGGCCGCCGTGGTCGCGCGGCGGGTCGGCGGCGACAACGTCCTGCACGCCTTCCTCGCCCTCGACGAGAACGCCACGGCCCCCCGCCGCGAGGCGCTCGCCCAGCGGCTGCCCGCCCACATGGTCCCGGACGTCCTGGTGGAGCTGGCCACACTGCCCCAGACGCTCAACGGCAAGGTGGACCGCGGCCGACTGAGCAGAGCGCCGCTGGCGGAGCTGCGCGGAGGGGAGGCGGCGAGCACGCCGCGTCGTTCGGGGCGCGCCTCCGCACGCAGGGCCGGTGACTCCGCCCACATCGCCGAACTGGCCGAGCTCATCGCGCACATCCTCGATACGGACCCCGCGGACATCCCGGCCGACGTGCCGCTCGGCCGGCTCGGCATGAACTCGATCAGCTTCACCGTCCTCAGTACGCGCATCAGCGAGCGGTACGGGATCGAGGTCCTGCCCACGCTGTTCTACCGCTACCCGACGCTCGCCGCGGTCGCCGCGCACCTGAGCGAGGCACTCGGGGAGGCCGACACCGACACCGACGCCGACGCAGGCGGGCTCGCGGAGTCCGGCACCACGCAGGCCGCCACCGGGACCGCCCCGACCGAAGCCGCCCCCACCGGGAACCGCCCCGCCGCCCCCGGCGCCGACGTGGCCATCGTCGGCATGGCCGGGCGGTTCCCCGGCTCCGCCGGCCTCGCGGAGTTCTGGGACCACCTGGAGCAGGGCAGGGACCTCGTCACCGAGATCCCCGGCGACCGCTGGGACTGGCGGGCGCACACCGGCACCTCCCGTTCGCGCTGGGGCGGCTTCGTCCCCGGGGTGGACCGCTTCGACGCCGCCTTCTTCGGCATCTCGCCGCGCGAGGCCGAGCTGATGGACCCCCAGCAGCGGCTGCTCCTGGAAGTGGTGTGGACGGCGGTCGAGGACGCCGGGTACCGCGCGAGTGACCTGGCGGGCAAGCGCGTCGGCGTCTTCATCGGCACCACCAACTCCGACTACGCCGAGGTGCAGCGCGCCGGCGGCAGGTCGGCCGAGGCGCACACGCTCACGGGCGCCGCGCTGTCGGTCATCCCGAACCGCGTCTCGTACCTCCTGGACCTGCGCGGACCCAGCGTCGCGGTCGACACGGCCTGCTCCAGCTCGCTCACCGCCGTCCACCAAGCCGTCGGCGCGCTGCGCGACGGCACCTGTGACCTCGCCGTCGCGGGCGGCGTCAGCCTCATCCTCGACCCCCGGCTCTACGAGGCCCTGAGCCGGAACGAGATGCTCAGCGAGGACGGCAGGTGCAAGGCCTTCGACGCCTCAGCCAACGGCTATGTGCGGGGCGAGGGCGTGGGCGTCGTCGTGCTCAAGGACCACACGGCGGCCCGCCGCGACGGCGACCGCGTGGCCGCGGTGATCAAGGCCGCCGCCGTCAACCACGGCGGCCGCACCACCTCCTTCACATCGCCCAACCCCAACGCGCAGGCGGAACTGCTCGTCGAGGCCTACCGCGCGGCCGGCGTGGACCCCCGTACGGTCGGCTACATCGAGGCCCACGGCACCGGCACGGCCCTGGGCGACCCCATCGAGATCAGCGGCCTGACCGAGGCGTTCGCGCGGCTCGCCGAGGACGGCGGGGCCACCGGAGCCGGGCGCGCGCCGCACTGCGGCATCGGGTCGGTGAAGACCAACATCGGCCACCTGGAGGCCGCCGCGGGCATCGCCGGGCTGCTCAAGGTGGTCCTCGCGCTGCGCCACCGGACCATCCCGGCCGGCCTGCACTTCCGCGAGCGCAACCCGTACCTCGAACTGGACGGGAGCCCTTTCGAGATCGTCGACACCACCCGGCCCTGGCCCGCGCCGCTCGCCGATGACGGCTCGGCGCTGCCGCGCCGCGCGGGCGTCAGCTCCTTCGGCTTCGGCGGCGCCAACGCCCACGTGGTGATCGAGGAGGCCGCGGCAGGAGCGGACGCCGCGTCCGGCGAGGACAGCGCGGACGCGGAGCTGTTCGTCCTGTCCGCGCGGACGGAGCGGGCCCTGCGGTCGCAGGCCGGGCGGCTCGCCGCCCACGTACGCGCCGAGGAGCCCGCGCCCGCCGACGTCGCCCACACCCTGCGCGTCGGCCGCGAGGCCATGGACGAACGGCTCGCCTTCGTGGCCCGCGGCCGCGCCGAACTCCTCGACCGCCTCGACGCCTGCGCCGAGGGCCGCACCCCCGCGGGCGTGCTGCGCGCCCGGGTCGGCGCGGGGCAGCGCCGCGCCGCCGCCACGCGCGGCGACGCGTGGCGGGAGTTCGTGCGCGCCCTGTCCGCCGAGGGCGACCTCGAATCCCTGGCCCGGCTCTGGACCGACGGGGCCGACGTGGACTGGTCCTGGCTGCCGCGAGGGCGCGGGATCGGGCTGCCGACGTATCCGTTCGAGCCGACCCGGCACTGGGTCGACGCCGCCCCCGGCGCCCCGGCCACGGCCGCCGCACGCCCCGCGTCGTCGGCGCTGCTCGACGAGAACGTCTCGACGTTCGGCGAAGCCGCCTTCGCGAAGCGCCTCACAGGATCGGAGTTCTACCTGGCCGACCACAAGGTCGGCGACGAACTCGTGCTCCCCGGCGTCGTCTACCTGGAGATGGCACGGCTGGCGGGCGAGCGCGCCCACGGCACCGCCCCGGTGCGGCGCGTCGACGAGATCGTCTGGGCCGCGCCCGTGGCGCTCACGCCCGGCCGGTCGCGGGACATCCGGGTGGTGGTCGAGCCCTCCGGCGCCTTCGAGATCACGGGTGAGCGCCCGCACGCCAGGGGCCGCCTGGTGTTCGGGCAGGACGGCGGCGAAGCCGACGCGGCGCCCGCGCCGATCGACCTGTCCGCCGTACGCGCCCGCTGCGGCGAGCGCAGGACCCGCCAGGACTGCTACGCCTACTTCGCGGACCTCGGCTTCCGGTACGGTCCCGCCTTCCAGGTCATCGAGGAGCTGGCCCTCGGCGACGGCGAGGCCCTGGCACGGCTGCGCCGCCCCGAGGTCGGCGACCACCGGTTCCACCCCTCGCTGCTCGACGGTGCCCTCCAGGCCGCGGGCCTGCTGGTGCGGGGCTCGACGGCACACCTGCCGTACTCGATCGGTTCCGTACGCCTCTTCGACGAGCTGCCCGACGCATGCCTCGCCCACGTCATGGCCGTGGACGGCCCGGCCGACACGCAGGTCTTCGACATCAGCCTGGCCGCCCCCGACGGCACGGTCCTCGCACGCGTCGAACGGTTCACCCTGCGGGCCGTGCCGGACGCCCGGCGCGTCCCGCCCGGGACCGCGGAGCGCGGCGTGCTCGCCTTCGAGCCGTTCTGGCAGGAGGCACCGGCCGCCGTCACGGAGGCCGGGCACGTCGAGCTGCTGTCCGTCATCGGCACGGGGGACGGCCGCGCCGAGGCCCTGCGCGACGAACTCGCGGCGCTCGCACCGGAGATGGACGTCGTGGTCGGTGACCGGTCGCGCGCCTCGCACCTCGTTCACCTCGCCGAAGGGGCTGGCGCAGATATCGACGAAGCGCTGCGCGACGGATTCCACACCGTCCTCGACGTGTGCCGGACCCGGATCGCGGACCACGGCGGGCCGCTGCGCTACCTGTTCGTCCACGAGGACCGGGCCGGGGCCGCGGGAGCGGCGCACGCCGCGCTCGACGGGTTCGCCCGCAGCATCGGCCAGGAACACCCCGGCATCCGGCTGAGCGTGCTCACGCGCACCGGCTCGCCCTCCGTCCGTGACCTCGCCGAACTCGTGCTGGCCGAACTTCCGGGCGCCGCGCCGGAGGTACGTACCGACGGGCGCCGCAGGCTCGTCCGCGCCTGGCGTGAGAGCACGCTCCCCGAAACCGGGGCCTCACCCCTGGCCGCGGCAGGGGCGCACCTCGTCACGGGCGGCACCGGGAAGCTCGGCATGCTGGTGGCCGAGCGGATCGCCCGGCATCCGGGCGCCGGGGTCGTCCTGGTCGGCCGGTCCGCCCCGGCCGAGCCGCTGCCCGAGGGCTGGCTGCACGTCCGGGCCGACGTCGGTGTGCGCGAGGACGTCGAGCGGGCGGTGGCCGAGGCCAGGCGCAGGTTCGGGCGCGTCGCCGGAGTGGTGCACGCGGCCGGCACGCTGCGTGACGGGCTCGCGCTGCACAAGAGCCGCGCGGACGCCGACGCGGTGCTCGCGCCCAAGGTGCGCGGCCTGGTCCACCTCGACGAGGCGACGCGTGCGGACGCCCCCGGCTACTTCGTCGCGTTCGGCTCGACCGCCGCGGTCTTCGGCAACGTCGGCCAGACCGACTACGCGTACGCCAACAGCTTCCTCGGCCACTACCTGGAGCGGCGCCCCGGCGGCGGCCTCACCGTCGACTGGTCGCTGTGGCGCGACGGCGGCATGACCCTCGGCGCGGACGCCCGCGCGGCGATGCGGCGCGAGTTCGGCATGGAGCCGCTGCCGTCGGAGGCGGCGCTCGACGCCCTGGAGGCCGCCCTGCGCGGCGGTGCCTCCCGCGTGCTGCTGACCGCGGGCGACCCCGCGCGGATCGACGAGGCGCTGCGGAGGACCGCCGAGCCGCTGCGGCAGGCGGCGACGCCCCCCGAGTCCGCAGAGGGCAGGCAAAGCGGCGACCTGCGCGCGCCCATGGTCACGTACCTGCGTGAACTCCTCGCCGACGAACTGAAGATGGCCCCGGAGGACATCACCGAGGACGACGCCTTCGATCACTACGGCGTCGACTCGCTCCTCGTCCTGAGCCTCACACGGGCGCTGGAGGAACGCTTCGGACCGCTCTCCAAGACGCTGTTCTTCGAGTACCTGACCATCGGTGAGCTGGCCGACTTCCTGGTCGCCCACCACCCGGCCGAGGCGCGCGGCCTCGTCACTCCCGTCGGGGACGGCGTCGAGGAGACGGCGGTCACCCCCGCACCGGCCGTGCACGCCGCCCCGCCCGCGCCGCGCCCGGTACGGGACGACGACGAGATCGTGATCGTCGGAGTGGCGGGCCGCTACCCCAAGGCCGACGACCTCGGGCAGTTCTGGCGCAACCTGCGCGACGGCAGGGACTGCGTGGAAGAGGTCCCCGAGGACCGCTGGGACCACGACCGGTTCTACGACCCCGACCGCACGAAACCCGGCAAGACCTACGCCAAGTGGGGCGGCTGGCTCTCCGACGTCGCCTCCTTCGACCCGATGTTCTTCCGCATGTCCCAGGTGGAGGCGGAACACATCGACCCGCAGGAGCGGATCTTCCTCCAGACGGTGTGGCACCTCTTGGAGGACGCGGGCACCTCACGCGAGGCCCTGGCCCGCTCCAACGGCCGCACCGGCGTGTTCGTCGGCCTGATGTACGGCCACTACCAGCTCTACGGCGTCGACGAGGCGCTCCGCGGCACCGGCGCGGCCACCTCGTCCTCGTACGCCTCGGTGGCCAACCGCGTCTCCTACTTCTTCGGCTTCGACGGTCCGAGCATCGCCCTCGACACCATGTGCTCGTCCTCGCTCACCGCCCTGCACCTCGCCTGCCGGGCGATCAGGGACGGCGACTGCGAGACCGCGGTGGCGGGCGGCGTCAACGTCACGAGCCACCCGCTCAAGTACCTCCAGCTAGCCAAGGGCGGGTTCCTCTCCACCGACGGCCGGTGCCGCAGCTTCGGCGAGGGCGGCGACGGCTACGTGCCCGCCGAGGGTTCGGGAGCCGTGCTCCTCAAGCGCCGCTCGGCGGCCGAGGCCGACGGCGACCGCATCCTCGCGGTGGTCAGGTCGACGGCCGTCAACCACGGCGGCGCGGGCAAGGGCTTCAGCGTGCCCAACCCCAGGGCGCAGGGCGTACTGATCGGCGAGGCCCTCGACCGGGCCGGTCTGACCCCGAAGGACCTCGACTACCTGGAGGCGCACGGCACCGGAACCTCGCTCGGCGACCCGGTGGAGATCACCGGCCTCATGCGCGCCTTCCAGGGGTACGACCTGACCGGCGTACGCATCCCCATCGGCTCGGTGAAGTCCGGCATCGGGCACGCCGAGTCGGCCGCGGGCATGGCCGCGCTCACCAAGGTCCTGCTGCAACTGCGCCACGGGGAGCTGGTGCCCTCGCTGCACGCCGAACGCCTCAACCCGCACCTCGACCTGGACGCCACCCCCTTCCGCCCGCAACGCGAGCAGGCCCCCTGGACGCCGCGCGTCGACGCCGCGGGCCGCGCCCTGCCCCGTACCGCCGGAATCAGCGCGTTCGGCGCGGGCGGCAGCAACGCCCACGTGATCCTGGAGGAGTCCGTGCCCCCCACGCAGCCGCCCGCGCAGGAGCCGCCCCACGTGTGCGTGCTCTCCGCGCGGGACGCCGAGCGGCTCGACGAACACACCGCGCGCATGGCCGAGTTCCTGCGCGGCGAGGGGCGTGACGCCCACCCCGCCGCGGTCGCCGCGACGCTCCAGACCCGCGAGCCGATGGCGCACCGCCTCGCCGTGGTCTTCGACGGCGTGGACGACCTCGCCGACGCCCTGGCGGGCCACCTCGCAGGGTCGGGCTCGCCGCGCGTCCTGACCGGCACCGCGAACCGCTCGGCCGCACCCGCCACCGGCGGCACCGCGCCCGAACTCGCCGCGGCCTGGGTGCGCGGCGCCCCCGTCGACTGGCCCGGCGGCCCCCGCGTCTCCCTGCCCGGCTACCCCTTCGCCCGCGAGCGCTGCTGGCTGCCTGCCGCTGACGACGCGGTGCGGCGGCCAACCGCCGCCGAACCCCACGGCGAGGTGGTGCTCTCCACCGCGACGCCGGTCATCGCAGGACACCGCGTCCAGGGACGTGCGCTGCTGCCCGCCCTCGCCTACGTCGACCTCATCGCCAAGGTCTTCCGCGACCACGGGCACGCCGTAGAACGGCTCACCGTGCGCGACCTCACCGCGCTGCGCCCGCTTGACGTGACCGACGGGCCCGTGGCCGCCGAGATCCGCTGCACCACGGCCGGGGACGACCGCTGGCACGTCACGGTGACCGACGGCGAGCCCTACGCCACGGCCGAGGTGCTCCGCACCGGCGCCCCCGACTTCCGCGAACGGCTCGACGGCCACCCGCACGGCACACCCACCCCCCTCGCCGAGACCTACGCCAGGGACGGCGGGAACGGCCAGCACTACAGCGGCGCGGCGCGCGCCGAGGGTCTCGTACGCGCGGACCAGGAGCTGCTGACGGCCGAACTCGACGCTTCCGGCGGCGACTTCGTCGTCCACCCCGCCTTGCTGCTCGCCGGCGCCGTCGCCGCCGGGTCGCTGCTCGACACCGGTGGCGAGGCGTTCCTGCCGCTGCACATCGGCTCGTTCCGTACGGCGGGGCCGCTGACCGGGGCCTGCACGGCACGGGTGCGGCGTGCCTCGGTGAGCCGCCGGGGCGAGGTCGCCCGGTTCTCCGTGGACTTCTTCGACACCCAGGGCCGCCAGGTGGCCGAACTCTCCGACCTGTCAAGCAAAGCCGTGGCAGGGACGTCCACCGCGGCCAGGCCCGCCGCTCAGGGCCCGGCCGCCGTGCCCGAGGCCCGCCACGTCGAGGACTTCCTGCGGCGCCTGCTCGCCGAACGCCTGGGCACGGACCCGGAGTCGGTGTCCGCGACCGCCGGGTACTACGAACTCGGCCTGGAGTCCGTGCAGGTCCTCGGCCTGGTCGAGGCCGTACGGGACGTGGTGGGGCAGGAGCTGGAACCCACGCTGCTCTTCGAGTACACCACGGTCCGCGACCTGGCCGCCCACCTCGCGGCCCGCTTCCCGGCCGCGTTCGGGGCCGCGTTCGAGACCGCTTCCGAGGCCGCTTCCGAGGCCGCTTCCGAGTCCGCTTTCGGAGCCGCTTCCGAGGCCGCAGGGAGCGCGGACACTTCCACCGGCACCGGGTTGAGCCGGCTGCGGCAGGACGCCGTCATCCCACCCGCCCCCGCACCCGCCGCTCTCCCCGCCGACGAACTCGACCGACTGATCGCCCGACAGGTACTGCTCCGCCTGCGCGCGTCCGGCGTCTTCACGACGACCCGTACCGAGTCCGTGGACGGCATCGCGCGGCGCCTCGGCGTCGTGGACAAGTACCGGCGCTGGCTCGACGAGGCCGCCCGGCTGCTGACCGCCACCGGTCTGACGCGGCGGCACGGCGACGTCCTGGAGCTCGCGGACGAGCGGCCCCCGGCGCACGACACCGCGTGGACGGCCGTGCGCGAGCGCTTCGCGGCCGACCCGTACTGGGACGCGCAGCTCTCCCTCGTCCAGGAGTGCGTGGAACGGCTCCTCGAGATCCTGTCCGGCACGGTGCCCGCGACCGACGTGCTCTTCCCCGGCGGCTCCATGGCCAGGCTCACCGCCGTGTACCAGGGCAACGCCGTCGCCGACCGGCTCAACGACGTGGTGGCCGAGGTGACCGCCACGGCGGTGCGCGAACGCCTCGCCCATGACCCGTCGGCCACGGTCCGCGTGGCCGAGGCCGGCGCGGGCACCGGGGGCACCACCGCCGTCGTCCTGCCCCGCCTCGACCCGTACGCCGACCGCCTGGAGTACTGGTACACCGACCTCTCCCCGGCCTTCCTCGACCAGGCCGAGCACCGCTTCGGACCCGGCAGGGACCATCTGCGCTACGGCCGCTGGGACGTGACCCGGGCCGGCGCCGGTGAACGGCTCACCGGCGGCGACTGCGACGTCATCGTGGCCACCAACGTGCTCCACGCCACCCGAGACATCCGCGCCGTCCTGCGCAACCTGGCCGCGGCGCTGCGCCCCGGCGGCGTCCTCGTCGTCAACGAGGTCACCCGCAAGTCCGCCGTCCTGACCCTCACCTTCGGCCTGCTCGACGGCTGGTGGCTCTACGACGACGAGGACGTACGGCTCCCCGGCGCACCGCTCCTGTCCGCACCCCGCTGGCAGGAGGTGCTGCACGCCACCGGTTACGACGAGGTGTGGCGGCCGGTCGCCGAGCCGGACGCCTTCGGTGAGGTCTTCGTCGCGCGACGCGGTCCCGGCGAGGTGGCACCGCCCGAGGGCACACGTCTGCTCGTACGAGGGTGGGAGCCCGCTCCCGCCACCGCGGGCCACGGCCCCGCCGAGGTCGCCGTCCTAGGGGCCGGGCAGCACGCCGCCCGGCTCGCCGCAGCCCTGCCCGGCGGCCGGCTCATCACCACCGCCGCCGACCTGCACGAGGGCTTCGACGCGCTGGTCGACCTCGGCGGCCTCGACCTCGCCGACTGGCTGCCGGTGCTCCAGCGCATGACCGGACGTGAGGCGACGCTGCTCGGCGTCGGCAGGGGTGACGCCCGCGCCGGGCTCTACCGGATGCTGGGGAGCGAGTACGGGCGCGTCCGCTCCCGCTACCTGGAGGCCGACCCCGCGGACCCGGACCTGCCGGACCTCGTGGCGCGCGAACTGGCCGACGGCGGCGACGACATCGACGTCACCTACCGGCAGGGCACCCGGCACAGGGCGGTCCTTCAGGCGCTGCCCGCCGCCAAGGGAGCACCGGTCCGCTTCCCCGCGGGCGAGCCGCTGCTCATCACCGGCGGCACCCGCGGCATCGGCCTCGCGCTCACCCGGCACGCCGTCGCGGAGTGGGGCGCCCGGACCCTCGTCCTCACCGGGCGGGAGCAGTTGCCGCCGCGCGCGGAGTGGGACCGGTACGGCACGGACACGGCGCTCGGCCGCAAGCTCGACGGGCTGCGCGCCTTGGAGCGTGACGGGGTCCGGCTGAAGCTCCTCTCGCTGCCCCTCGGCGAGGACACGGCAGCCGTCCGCGCGGCCCTGGACGAGATCCGCGGGGAGCTCGGGCCGATCGGCGGAGTGCTGCACGCCGCCGGGCTCGTGGACCGGGACAACCTCGCCTTCGTACGGAAGCCGGTCGAGGCCGTGCGCGCGGTGCTCGCCCCCAAGGTGGCCGGGCTCGACGCCCTGGTCGACGCGCTGGCCGTCGATCCGCTGCGGTTCTGCGTGCTGTTCTCCTCGGTCGCCTCGACGGTCCCCGCGGCGGCGGTGGGGCAGAGCGACTACGCGATGGCCAACGCCCACCTGGACGCCGTCGCCCGCCGCGCGCCCCACGGGCTGCCCGTGGTGAGCGTGGCCTGGCCGAGCTGGCGGGGCGTCGGCATGGGCAGCGAGCGCCCCGGGCCGGGCTACCGGGCCACCGGCCTCGGTGAACTCTCCGAGGCGGAGGGTCTGCGGCTGCTCGATCACGTCCTGTCCACCGGGGCGGGCCCTGTGGTGCTGCCGGCGATCGTCGCTCCGGAGTGGACGCCGGACGCGCTGCGGGCGAAGAGGGCCGGTGCGCCGGCCGTGGCGACGGCTCCGACTTCCGCTTCGGCTCCGACTCCCGCTGTGGCTCCCGCTTCGGCCACGGCTTCGGTGGCCGCTCACGTCGGGAGCGGTCAGGGCGCCGCCGAGAAGGCCGAGGCATGGCTGATCGGTCTGCTGGCCCGGGAGTTGGGCTTCGACGCGGGGCGGCTCGCCGCCGACGTGCCGATCTCCGACTACGGCACCGACTCGATCATGATGGTCCAGATCCTGCGCACGGTCGGCGCCGAACTCGACGTCGACCTCGACCCGTCGGTCCTCGTGGACCACCCCACCGTGGAGTCCTTCGTCGGCTGGCTCACCGCCCACCACGGACAGGCCGTCGCCGCGGCCTTCGGCGGCACGGCGTCCGAGGCCTTCGGCGGCACGGCGACCGCGGCTGTCGCGGACCCCTCTCCGGCTCCGGTCACCGCCGCCGTCCCCGCCGAGCGCCACCAGGCACCCGCCGACACCCCGTACGACATCGCCGTGGTCGGCATGTCCGGCCGCTTCCCCGGAGCCCCGGACCTCGACGCCTACTGGCGGCTGCTCAGCGAGGGGCGTTCGGCGATCGCGGCCGTGCCCGCCGGGCGCTGGGGGACCGGGAGCGGGAGCGGGGCCGGGTACACCGCGGGCCTGCTCGACCTCGACGGGTTCGACCCCGGCCACTTCCACCTCTCCGACGCCGACGCCGCCGCGATGGACCCGCAGGCCCTGCTGCTCCTGGAGGAGACGCTGTTCGCGCTCTGCGACGCGGGCCACACCCCCGACGAGCTGAAGGGGCGCGACATCGGCGTGTACGTGGGCGGCCGCACCCGGCACGCACCGGACGAGGCGACCCTCGGCCGCAGCCGCAACCCCGTGGTCGCCGTCGGCCAGAACTACCTGGCCGCCAACCTGTCGCACTACTTCGACCTGCGCGGCCCCAGCACGGTCGTCGACACCGCCTGCTCCTCCGCGCTCGTGGCCATGCACCACGCCGCCCAGGCCCTGCGCTCCGGCGACATCGAGGCGGCCGTGGTCGCCGGCATCACGCTGCTGCCCGACGCCGGCGGGCACCGCCTCTTCGAGAAGCGGGGGCTGCTCAACACCGGCACGGAGTTCCACGTCTTCGACCGGCGGGCCCACGGCTTCACACCCGCCGAGGGCGTCGGCGTCCTCCTGCTCAAGCCGCTCGCCGCGGCCGAGGCGGACGGCGACCGCGTGCACGCGGTGCTCAAGGCGGTGGCCGTCAACAACGACGGCAGGACCGCGGGCCCCGCCACCCCCAACCCCGCCGCGCAGCGCGGCGTCATGGCCCGCGCCCTCGCGAGGTCGGGGGTCGCCGCCGACGACGTCACGTACATCGAGACCAACGCGGCGGGCTCACAGATCCCCGACCTGATCGAGCTGAAGGCCATCGCGGACGTCTACCGCGACGGTTCCGGCACGCCCTGCTCGCTCGGCTCGGTCAAGCCCAACATCGGCCACCCGCAGTGCGCCGAGGGCATCGCCGGGGTCATCAAGACCGTCCTGATGCTCCGCAACCGCGCCATCGTGCCGTTCCTCAGCGGTCAGCAGCCCCTTCAGCACTTCGACTTCGCCGCGACGCCCCTGCGCTTCGAGCGCGCGCTCGTCCCGTGGCCCGACGCCCCGCTGGTCGCCGCCGTCTCCAGCTTCGCGGACGGCGGCACCAACGCCCACGCGATCCTGGCCGGGCGGGACGGGACGGGGGCCGGGCGCCGCGCACCGCTGGAGCGCCCCCGCCTCAAGCGGCGCCGCCTGCCCGCCGTGGGCGCCGAACGCTTCGCGATCATCGGCATGGCGGGCCACTACCCCGGCGCGGAAGACCTCGCCGCGTTCTGGGCGAACCTGAAGGACAGCAAGGACAGCGTCTCCGAAGTGCCCGCTCAGCGGTGGACCCCGGCGGAGGGGGACGGCTCGCGCTGGGGCGGGTTCCTCGACGACGTCGGCCGCTTCGACGCCGACTTCTTCCGGATCTCCCGTCCCGAGGCGGAGATCACCGACCCGCAGGAGCGCTGGTTCCTGCGCACCTGCTGGGAGGCGATCGAGGACTCCGGGTACACCCCGGCAGGGCTCGCCGAAGCCGGGGGCCCTGACCGGCGGCGAGCCGTCGGCGTGTTCGCCGGGGCCATGCACAAGGACTACACGCTGGTCGCCGCCGAGGCGTCCGCACCCGTGCCGCTGGCCCTCAACCAGGGGCAGATCGCCAACCGCGTCTCCTTCGTCTGCGACTTCCACGGCCCGAGCATGACGGTGGACACCCTCTGCTCGTCCTCCCTCACCGCCGTGCACCTCGCCGTGGAGTCACTGCGCCGCGGCGAGTGCGAGGTCGCCCTCGCGGGCGGCGTCAACCTCTCGCTGCACCCCGGCAAGTACCGCACCTACGGCGCCGTCGGCATGCACTCCTCCGACGGCCGCTGCCGCTCCTTCGGCGAGGGCGGGGACGGCTATGTGTCGTCGGAGGGCGTCGGCGCGGTCGTCATCAAGCCGCTGGCCGCCGCCGAGGCCGACGGCGACCACATCTATGCCGTCATCGCCGCATCCGCCGTCAACCACGTCGGTTCCTCCAGCGGCTTCAGCGTGCCGAGCCCGGTCGGCCAGGCCGCCGTCATCTCGGCCGCCTTCGACAAGGCGGGCGTCGACGCCCGCTCCATCGGCTGCCTGGAGGCGCACGGCACCGGCACCTCGCTCGGCGACCCGATCGAGATCCGGGGCCTGTCCACCGCCTTCGCCAGACACACCGAGGACACGGGGTTCTGCGCCCTCGGGTCGGTCAAGTCCAACATCGGGCACGCGGAGTCCGCCGCCGGTGTCGCGGGCCTGACCAAGGCGGCGCTGCAACTGCACCACCGCACGCTGGTCCCCTCCCTGCACGCGGACACCGTGAACCCGCTGCTCGCCCTGGACGGCACGCCCTTCCGCCTCCAGCGCGCCACCGAGGCATGGCCCGCGCCGCCCGAGGGGCCGCGCAGGGCCGGGCTCAGCTCGTTCGGGGCCACCGGGGCGGGCGCGCACGTCATCCTGGAGGAGTACGGACCCGCCGCCGAGCCTCCCCCCGCCCCCGAGGAGCCCGTCCTCGTACCGCTGTCCGCACGCACCGAGGAGCAACTGCGGCGGACCGCCGCACGGCTGCGGGACGCGCTCGCCGGGGACGGCGCAGGGCACGCGCTGCGCGACATCGCGTACACCTTGCAGGTGGGCCGGGTCGAGTGGCCTGTGCGCGTGGCCTTCGTGGCGCGCGACGCGAGTGAACTGGCGCGGCAGGTGGGCGAGTTCGCGGACCACGGGGTGCGCCCGGTGCTCGGCGGCGGTGAGCCGTACGAGGTCGCACGGCGGTGGGCGGGCGGCTCCATGGTGGACTGGAACATCCGTTACGGCGAGCACCGGCCGCGGCGGGTGGCGCTGCCGACGTACCCGTTCGCGGGGGAGCGGCACTGGATTCCCGGGGGCGGGGCCGTTGACGTCCGCGCCGCGCGTGAGGCGCCCGCAGCCGACGACGCGTCGTCCGTCGTGCCGCCGAGCGGGCTGCTGGGGGTGCCGCGATGGGCGGAGGCGCCCGGCGCGCCCGCCGCGGGCCCCGCGCCACGCAGGGTCCTGATCGCCGCCGATGAGCCGGGGGACGGGCTCGCCGGGGCGCTGGCCGCGCACTTCCGGCGCGGCGGCGTCACCGAGGTGACCGAGCGGCCGCTCGACGACGCCTTCGCCCTGACGGGGACGGCACCTGACCGGATCGTCCTCGTCAGCGGCTCGGGCACGCCCGCCGACGACAGCACGGCCGGGCCCGAACTCGCGCTGCTGCGGCTGGTCAAGGCCGTCCAGCGGCTCGACGGCGGGCGCACGGACCTCTGCGTCGTCACCCGGGACACGCAGTCGGTCGCCGGTGAGCCGAGCGCCGCGCACGGCGCGGGCCTGGCCGGTCTCGCCTACTTCGTGGCACGGGACTCCGGCCGCTTCGCCGTACGCAACCTCGACGTGACGGCGGCCGACCTGCGGACGCCCGACGACCGTGCCGCGGTGGCCGCCCTGGTGGCCGACGAACCCGCTTCCCCGGCCGCCGACCTGGTGGCGCTGCGCGGCGGGCGACGGTACCGCCAGGAGGTCGCCCCGGTGACCCCGGCCGAGGCCGCCCGGCCGGGGCCGGGCATCCGGCCCGGCGGCACCTACGTGGTGGTCGGCGGCAGCGGCTCCGTCGGACGCGTCGTCAGCCGCCACCTCATCGACCGCTACGACGCCAAGGTCGTCTGCGTCGGACGCCGCCCGCACAGCGACCCCGCCGTTCGCGAGGCGCTCTACGGCGACCGCGTCGGCTACGTACAAGGTGATGTCACCGACCCGCGCCAGGCACGGCGGGCGATCGCCGAGGCCAAGGGGCTGCTCGGCGAGATCCACGGCGTGCTGTTCGCGGGGGCCACGCGCATCACCGGAGCGCCGGGCGCGCTCGCCGGCCTCGGCGAGGACGAGTTCCGCGCGCACTACGACATCAAGGCCTCGGGCGCGCGGAACGTGTACGAAGCCGTGGCGGACGAGCCGCTCGACTTCCTCTGCTACTTCTCGTCGGCCCAGGCCTTCTCCTTCGGCGGCGCGGGTACCCACGCGGCCTACGCGGCCGGCATCACCTCGGCCGACGCCTTCGCCCGGTCCGTCGCACCGGCCGCCGCGTTCCCGGTCGGCATCGTCAACTGGGGCGCCTGGCGCGCCTCGTTCGGCGAGGCCGCGCGGGACTACCCGGCCCTCGGTTTCCTGGACGACGACGAGGGGGCCGCCTGTTTCGACACGGCGGTGCGGCTGCTGCGGGCGGGCCGCCACCGGCAGGTCATCGGTATGCGGGTTCCGGAGCGCCCCACGGCTCGTGGCGAGGCGGCCGACCGGCCCGACCGGTCGGAGCGGGTCGCGCCCGTCGGCCGTGAACGGCGCCCGGAGCTGCGGGGCCTGCTCGTGGAGCGCCTGGCGAAGACGCTGCGGGTGCCGAAGGAGGACGTGTCGGCGTCGACGGCCTTCGCGGACCTCGGGGTCGACTCCATCACCGGATCGACGTTCGTCGCCCGGATCGGGGAGGAACTGGGCGTCGAGCTGAACGCGGCGGCGCTGTACGAGTTCTCCTCCGTCGAGCGGCTCGCCGAGCATCTGGACGGGCTGCTGGGCGGCGCGCGAGAGGCGACGGAGCCGCCACGGCCACCGGAGGCGACGCCACCGCCGGAAGTCCCGGACGACTTGATCGTGACGTTGGAGGCACGGTTCGCGGCCGGAGAGCTGTCCGCCGCGGAGGTGCTCGACCTGCTCGACGCAGAACCGCCGGCCACGAAGGAGCAACGATGAGCAGCGCCAACTTCCGCGACATCCTCGACGGATACGTCAAGGGCGCGGTCGGCGCGGAGGAGGCTCGCGCTCTCCTCGACGCGCGCCGCCAGGACCGGGGCCAGGACCAGGAGCGGGACCAGGACGAGGGCCGGGGCCCCCTCGACCGTTCGCGGATGCTGGACATCGCGGTGGTCGGCATGGCCGGGCAGTTCCCGGGGGCGGCGGACGTACGCGAGTTCTGGCGCAACCTCACCGAGGGCCGCGTCGGCTACGGCGAGCTGCCCGACCACTACCTCGCCCCGGACGACCCGGCAGGATACCGCTGGGGCGGCGCCCTCTCCGAAAGGGACCACTTCGACGCGGAGTTCTTCGGCATCCGGCCGCACGAGGCGGACCTGATGAGCCACAACCAGCGGCTGCTGCTCCAGGAGAGCTGGCACGCCCTGGAGGACGCCGCGATCGACCCGACGTCGCTCGCCGGTTCCCGTACGGGCCTGTTCATCGGCGCCGAGCCCACCGGCTACCCGCACGAGTCGTTCACCGGCGCCTCCGACGCGCTGGTCGCCTCCCGGCTCTCGTACTTCCTCGACCTGCGCGGCGCCGCCCTCGTGGTCAACACGGCCTGCTCCTCCTCCCTGGCCGCCGTGCACCTGGCCTGCCAGAGTCTGCGCTCCGGAGAGTCCACCCTGGCGCTGGCCGGCGGCGTGAACGCCGGCCTGGACGCGCGCGGCCTCGACCTCCTCGTCGAGAGCGGCGCGATGTCACCGAGCGGCGAGTGCCGCACCTTCGACGCCGACGCCAACGGCACCGTCTACTCCGAGGCCGTGGCCGTCCTCGTACTGAAGCGGCTCTCCGACGCGGTGGCCGACGGCGACCACGTCCACGGCGTCATCCGCGCCACCGGCATGAACCAGGACGGCGCGAGCAACGGCATCACCGCCCCGAACGGCACCGCCCAGGAAGAGCTGGTCCTCGACGTCTACCGCCGGTTCGGCATCCCCGCCGAGCGCGTCGGATACGTGGAGGCCCACGGCACGGGCACGGCCCTGGGCGACCCGGTGGAGGCCAACGCGCTGGTACGGGCGTTCCGGCGGCTCACCGATGAGCGCGGGTTCGCCGCCCTCGGCAGCGCCAAGGCGCACATCGGCCACACGGGTGCCCCCGCAGGGGTCGTCGGCATGATCAAGGTGCTGCTCTCGATGCGGTACGGCCGGCTCGTCGGCATGCCGACGCTGCGCGGCCTCAACCCGCTGATCGACCTCGCGGAGTCGGCGTTCGTCGCCGACGCGGCGGCCGGTCCCTGGCAGCACCCCGGCGGGCTTCCGCTGATGGCCGCGGTGAACTCCTTCGGCCACAGCGGGACCAACGCGCACGTGGTCGTGGAGCAGTACGTGCCCGTCGCCGGTCGGGAGCGGCCGCGGGTCGTGGTTCCGCAGGTCGTGCCGCTGTCGGCGCGTACGCCCGAGCGGCTGCGCGCGTACGCGAAGGCCCTCGCGGAGCACCTGGCGGACGCCACCGCCACCGTCCCGCCTGCCCCGCGCCCGGTGGTGGCGCCCGCGCGGGTGTGCGCCGTGGTGGCCGGCGTCCTGGGAGTCGACGCCGACGAGATCGACCCGGACGAGCCCCTGGACTCCTACGGGGTACGGCCGGAGCAGTTCGCCCGCATCGGCGAGGCACTGGACGCGGCGCTCGGCGGTCGCGTCGACGGCGACGCCCTGCACGAGGGAAGTACGGCGGCCGAGCTGGCGCGCCTTGCCGACGTGTCCGGGGGCACCGCCGGTGACGCCGATGACGTCCGCGGCGAGGGCGCGTCGCTCTCGCTCGCCGATGTGGCGCGCACGTTGCAGCTCGGCCGCGCGGAACTGGCGTCGCGCGCGGCGCTCGTGGTGAGCGACCTGGAGGAACTGACCGCCGGGCTGCGGGCGTTGGCAGCGGGTACCGAGTTGCCCGACAACTGCTGGGTGGGAGAGGGAGACGGCCGGTCCGACGTCGCCCGGCTCTTCGCCGACGACGAGCTGCGCGAGGCCGTGGGCAAGTGGCTGGAGCGCGGCAAGCTGACCCGGGCGGCGGAGCTGTGGGTACGGGGTGGCCCCGTGGACTGGTCCGCACTGCACCGGAACGGCACGCCGACGAGGATCTCCCTGCCCGGCTACCCCTTCGCCGAGACCCGCCACGGTATCCCCGCGACCACGGTGGCCCCCGCTCCCGTGGCGGTCCCGGCAGCCCCGGTGGCCCCGGTGGCCGCCGAGCGGGTGGAACAGCCGCCCGAGCGGCTCGCGGAGGCGGTGGAGCGGCGGATCGCCCTCATGGCCACGGAGCTGCTCGGCGGCACGGAGGGCGACGGTGAGGTCGACCCGAGGGAGCAGCTCGACCGCTACGGCATCGACTCCATCACCCGCACCCGCCTGAACCAACTCCTGAGCGATGCGTTCCCGGCCGCCTCCCGCACCTTGTTCTTCGAGTTCGCCAAGGTCGAGAACGTGACCGAGCATCTCGTCGAACGCTTCCCCGACGCTTGCAGGGCGTTCCTGGGGAGGGCCGGGGTGCCGCAGGGCGCCGCCCCGACCCTGGCCCCGACCCCGGCCCCGGCCCCAGGCCCGGTCCCGGTCCGGGCCTCGGACCCGGTGGTCGATGACGTCGACCTCGGTCTCGATGACTTCGACGGTGCCATCGCCGTGATCGGCATGAGCGGCACCTTCCCCGACGCCCCCGACCAGGACAGTTTCTGGCGGCTGCTCATGGAGGGGCGGAGTGCTGTCGGTGAGATACCCGAGCGGCGGTGGGACTGGCGTGAGCACTACGATCCGCGGCCCGAAGGCGCGGATGTCGTGCGCAAGAGCCACTCCAAGTGGGGCGCCTTCCTCGACGGGTTCGACGCGTTCGACCCCGCCCTCTTCGGCTTCACCGAGCAGGAGGCCCGCAACACCGACCCACAGGTGCGCCTCTTCCTCCAGGAGTGCTGGAAGGCCCTGGAGGACGCGGGCCACGCCCCGTCGAAGCTCCCGCCGGAGATACGGGGCCGCATAGGCGTCTTCGCGGGCGGCGCCAAGCACGGCTTCACGCAGCTCGGTGCCGAGGGGCGCCTGGAGATGCCGCGTACGTCGTTCGGCGACATGGTCAACCGGGTCTCGTTCCAGTTCGACCTCGGAGGCCCGAGCAAGGCCGTGGACACCGCCTGCTCCTCGGCCCACGTGGCCCTGCACGAGGCGGTCGAGAGTCTCCGCTCGGGCCGCTGCGACCTGGCGCTGGCCGGAGCCGTGAACCTCTACCTGCACCCGTCCACGTACGTCGAACTGGCCACGGTCGGGCTGCTCTCCGACCGCGACGACTGCGCGTCCTTCGGCGCGGAGGCCGCCGGGATCGTCCCCGGCGAAGGCGTCGGCGCGGTGCTGCTCAAGCCGCTGCGGCAGGCGCGGCGCGACGGCGACCCGGTGCACGCGGTCATCCGCGGCAGCGCCGTCAACCACAACGGCCGCACCATCGGTTTCACCAGCCCCAGCTCCCAGCGGCAGGCCGAGGTGATCCGCGAGGCCCTGCGGGACGCCCGCGTGGACCCGCGGACCGTCGGCTACGTGGAGGCCACGGCCAACGGCTCCGAGATCGGCGACGCCGTCGAGATGACGTCCCTCACCCAGGTCTTCGAGGACCGGCAGGACGCGCGCGGGCCCTACCGCATCGGCTCCCTGAAGCCCAACATCGGCCACGGCGAGGCATCCGCCGGCATGGCGCAGCTCTTCAAGGTCATCCTCGCGCTCCGGCACCGCACGCTGCCGCCGACCCGGCTGCCCGACGAGTACAACCCGGCGATCGACATCGACCGGCTCCCCTTCGAGCTGTCCGGCGCCCCCGTGGCCTGGGACCGGGTCACGGTCGACGGGGCCGCCGCACCGCGCCGCGCCGGGATCACCGGCCTCGGCGGGGGCGGCACCAATGCGCACGTCGTACTGGAAGAGGCTCCTGAGCCGGCCTCCCGCCCCCGGCCGGCCGAACGCGGTCCCGTCCTCTTCGTCCTCTCGGCGCACACCCGGGAACGCCTCGACGCCTATGCCGACCTCTGGCTCGACTTCCTCGGGCAGCGGCCCGAGGCCGCCATGGCGGACATCGCGTACACCCTGCAAGTGGGCCGCACGGACCTGACCCACCGCCTCGCCGTCATCGCCTCCGGGGCAGAGGAGCTGCGCGGGCACCTGACGCGGTGGCGCCGGGGCCGACCCTCCGACGCGGTGTTCTCGGCCACGGCCGCCCGCGTGGACGTCTCGGGTCTCGATGCCGCCCTGCGCGAGCGGGACCTCGCCCGGGTCGCGGACCTGTGGGTGCGCGGCGCGGTCGTCGACTGGCCCGCCCTCCACGGAGGCGGAGACGGAGGCGGGGGCGGGGGCAGTCGGGTCGTACGGGTGCAGGGGCTGCCGACCTATCCGTTCGAGCGTCGGGTCTGCTGGGTCGACGAGCCCGCCCCTGCGGCCCGGGAGCACGTTCCCGCCTCCGCCGCGGGGCACCCGTTCGTCACCTCCCAGGTGCAACTGGCCGACGGCAGCACCGTGTTCAGCGGCGAGGTGTCCCTCGCCACGCACCCGTGGATCGCGGATCACGCGGTGTCCGGCACGGTGCTCTTCCCCGGCACGGGCTTCGTCGAGATGGCGCTGCACGCCGGGCGGACGCTGGACTGCGGGCGCCTCGAAGAGCTCACCCTTGAGGCCCCGCTCGCCCTCACGGACGAGGAACAGGGCGGCGTCCGGCTCCAGCTCGTCGTGGGAGCGCCCGACGCCATGGGCAGCCGTCCCGTGGAAGTGCACTCGCGGCCTCTCGCCGACGACTCGGCGGCACAGGAGCAGCGGACGCCTGGGGCATGGACGCGGCACGCCGCCGGACTGCTGGCCACGGATGCCGCCGAGGCCGGCTTCGAGGGATGGGGGGTGTGGCCGCCGGCCGGCGCCGAGTCCGTACCCGTGGACGACTACTACCAGGTGATGGCCGACGCCGGGTACGCCTACGGTCCCGCGTTCCGCGGGCTGCGCGCGGTCTGGCGGCGCGGCGACGAGGTCTTCGCCGAGGCCACGCTCGACGACGCCCCCGACGCGGCCCGCTACGGCCTGCACCCGGCGCTGCTCGACTCGGCCCTGCACGCGATGGGCTTCGGCGGCTTCGTCCGGGACGGCGGCGGGCTGCTGCCGTTCTCCTGGACCGGGATGCGGTTGTTCGGGGGCGGGGCGGCCACGGTACGGGTGCGGCTCACCGGCGCGGGGACCGACGCGGTCTCGGCCGCGGTCGCCGACGCCACCGGCAGGCCGCTGGCCGTACTCGACTCGCTGGTGCTGCGACCGATCACCGGCACGGCCCGGCAGTCTGTTGGCGCCGCCGCCCTGCCGGACGAGCTGCTCCGTCTGGAATGGACGCCCCTCACGCCGGTCGACGCCCCCGGCGGCGCCTGGGCCGTGGCGGGCCCGGACGAACTCGGCCTCGCCGCGGCCCTGCGGGACGCGGGCGTCGACGTGAGGGACGGGGGCGAGACCTCGCTGCTCTCCCTGGGCGCCGAGCCGGCGGACGGCCTCGCGGCCGGGATCAGGGCGGCCACCGCGCGCGCCCTCGACCTGGTGCGGGCGTGGCTGAACGACGAGAACCAGACCGCGGGACGTCTCGTGATCGCGACCCGGCGGGCCGTCTCCACGCACGTCGGCGAGGACGTCGGCGACCTGGCGCACGCCCCGGTGTGGGGGCTGCTGCGGGCCGCCCAGGCGGAGAACCCCGAGCGGCTCCTCCTGGTCGACGTGGACGGCGAGGAGGCGTCCGCCGCGGCGCTGCCCGCCGCGGTCGCGTCCGCCGTCGCCGCCGGTGAGTCGCAGCTCGCCCTGCGCGCGGGAGAGGCCCTGGTGCCCCGCCTGGCCCCGCTCGGCTCGGACAGCGCGCTCGTGCCGCCGGGCGACGGCACCGCATGGCGCCTGGACACCCGTGGCGCCGGCACGCTCGAGAACCTCGCCCTGCTGCCCTGGCCCGCGGCCGATGCGCCGCTCGGCCCCGGCCAGGTGCGGATCGAGGTGCGTGCGGCGGGCCTCAACTTCCGTGACGTGCTCGGCGCGCTCGGCATGTACCCCGGCGAGCTGACGCTCGGCGCCGAGGGGGCCGGTGTCGTGCTCGACGCCGGCGCCGACGTGACCCACCTCGCGGCCGGTGACCGCGTGATGGGTCTCTTCCCCAGCGGCCTCGGGCCGGTCTGCGTGGCCGACGCGCACACGGTCGTGGCGATGCCCGCCGGGTGGTCCTACGAAGAGGCGGCGGCCGTCCCCGTGGCGTTCGCCACCGCGTACTACGGCCTGGTCGACATGGGCGGCCTCGGCTCCGGCGAGTCGGTCCTCGTGCACGCCGCCGCGGGCGGGGTGGGCATGGCCGCCGTGCAGCTCGCCCGGCATCTGGGCGCGGAGGTCTTCGCCACCGCGAGCGAGGGCAAGTGGGACGCCGTACGCGCCCTCGGCGTACCCGAGGACCACCTGGCCTCCTCGCGCGACCTCGGCTTCGAGGAACACTTCCGTACCGTCACGGACGGACGGGGCGTGGACGTCGTACTGGACTCCCTGGCCCGTGAGTTCGTCGACGCCTCGCTGCGGCTGCTGCCGCGCGGCGGGCGGTTCGTGGAGATGGGCAAGACCGACATCCGTGACGCGGCGCAGGTCGCGGCCGAGCACTTCGCGGTGCGCTACCGGGCGTTCGACATCGTCGACGCGGGGCCGCGCCGCATCGGGGAGATCCTCGCCGAGATCGTCGGCCTCTTCGAGCGGGGCGTCCTGGCCCACCTGCCCCGGCGCGCCTGGGACCTGCGGCGGGCGCCGGAGGCGTTCCGGTTCATGAGCCGGGCGCGGCACATCGGCAAGATCGTGCTGACGGTGCCGCGCCGACCGGACCCCGGCCACACCACCCTCATCACCGGCGGCACCGGCACCCTGGGCGGCATGCTCGCCCGGCACCTGGTGACCGCGCGCGGCGCCCGGCACCTGCTGCTGCTCTCCCGGCGCGGTCCGGACGCGCCGGGGGCGGCCGAGCTGACCGCCGAACTCCGCGCTACCGGGGCGGAGGTGACCGTCGTGGCCTGCGACGTCGCCGACCGGGGGCGGCTCGCGGAGGTGCTCGACGCCATCCCCGCCGGGCATCCGCTCGGCACCGTCGTGCACACCGCGGGCGACCTCGACGACGGGGTCTTCGACGCGCTGACCCCCGAGCGGCTCGACAGGGTCCTGCGGCCCAAGGCCGAGGGTGCCCTCAACCTCCATGAGCTGACCCGGGGGGCCGACCTCGCCGAGTTCGTGATGTTCTCCGGCGCGGCCGGTGTCCTCGGCAACCCCGGGCAGTCCAACTACGCGGCGGCCAGCTCCTTCCTCGACGCCCTCGCCCAGCACCGCAGGGCGCACGGGCTGCCGGGGACCTCGCTGGCCTGGGGATACTGGGAGCAGGCCACGGGCCTCACGAAGCACCTGAGCGAGGGCGACACGGGCAGGATGGCCCGCGGCGGGCTGCTGCCGCTTCCCTCCGGGGACGGCCTCGCCCTCTTCGACCTGGCCCGCGGCGCGGACGAACCGCTCCAGGTCCCGATGCGCCTTGACCTCGAAGCTTTGCGTACGCAGGCGGAGTCGGGGGAGGGGCATCCGCTCCACCGCGCCCTGCTGCGGAGCGCGCCGCGGGCGGCCGCCGTCACCGCCGACCGGGTGGGCGGGCGCCTCGACGTGGACTTGGCCGGGCTCGCCGATCTCCCCTCGGACGCGCAACTCGCGGTACTCCTTGAGCTGGTGTGCGAGATGGTCGGCTCGGTCCTGGTGACCGACCCGGCCACCATCGGCCCGGACACCGGCTTCGTCGAACTGGGCCTTGACTCCCTGACGGCGGTCGAACTCCGCAACCGCCTCAACCGCGCGACGGGCCTGCGCCTGCCGGTAACCCTGGTCTTCGACCACCCGGCCCCGGGCCCCCTGGCCACGTACCTACAACGCCGCCTGACGACCGCCGCCAAGGCCGGTACGCGGCCCAAGGGCGCCCACGAGGCAATGCCGGAGAGCACACCCGCTGCCAGCCCACCGTCGGCACAGCCCACCCCGCAGGTGCCCTCAACACCGCCTCCGGCGGCGGCCACCACCCCGCCCCCCGAGCCGCCCCCCGTCTCCCCCCATCCCCTCCTCGCCCACGCAGCCCTGGAACACCTCGGTGCCGTCCTCGACTTCGGCTGTCGTGGTGTCGGGTCGCTCGTCGGGCTTGCCGACACGTATCCCGCGCTCATCGTGCACGGCGTGACCTCCGACAAGGAGGTCGTCGACCGTGGCCGGCGGGACATCGGTGGTCGGGCCGGTCTTGGCGGGCGGGTCGGGCTGTTCCACCGGGGTGGGCCGCTCGACGCCTTCCCGGGGCAGTACGACCTGGCGTACGGCATCGACGCCAGTCACCGCGTACAGGACAAGCAGGCCCTCTTCGCCCGGCTCGACGCGGCCGTCGTGGACGGTGGGCGCCTCCTCCTCGCCGATTACCTCTGCACGCTCAGCGGTGACCTGGTCGACCCCGCCGCCGGGGTCAGCGTCCCCACCGGCCGCACCTGGGCCGAGGTCTTCGCGTACAACCGCTTCGTGGTCGAGGAGACGGGCGTCGACCACTCCGCGGCCGAGAACCCCGACCCCGACCTGGCGGAGCCACTGCGGCGGGGCTGGATCGAACGCCGCCTGTTCCACCTGCGCAAGGCGGCCTCCGGCACCCAGGAGGACCGCCTGCGGACCAACCGGGCACATCTGGCCGAGACCACCGCGCAGCCGCGCACCCCGCGGAGCTGAAGGAGATACAGAGTCAATGTCGCCCCACGTCAAGCAGGCGCTGTCGGAACTCGCGGCCCGTGTCCTGGATGCCACCCCCGAGCGGGTCTCCCGTACGTCCTTCGATGAGCTGGGCCTCGACCTTGCGGCGGCCGTGGCGCTCACCGAGGAGATCAACTCCCGGTTCGGCACCACGCTCCCGACCGACGCCGTGCTGGAGGCCGGTGACCTCGACGCGCTCGCCGCCCGCGTGTCCGGCCGGCTCGACGGCGCCGCACCGCCGGAGGCCGTCGCGGTGATCGGCATGCACTGCCGCACCGCGGGCGCGCAGAGCCCCGACGAACTCTGGCAGGTGATCAGCTCGGGCGAGGACCGCACCACCGAGGTCGACGACCCGGTGGCGCTGTCCCTGCTCAAGGAGCACTTCCCGGACGTGGCCCCGCCACGCTACGGAAAGATGGCCGACAGCGACCGCTTCGACCCGGCGTTCTTCCGCATCGCGCCCCGCGAGGCCGCCGCGATGGACGCCGCCCAGCGCGTACTGCTCGAATCCTGCTACCACGCCCTGGAGGACGCCGCCCAGGACGCCTCCGCGCTCCGCGGCCGCGCCGTGGCCACCATCGTCGGCAGCACGGGGCTCGCGCCCCAGACGGAGTACTCCGCGCACGCCCTGATGGGCGCCGACACCAGCATCATGGCGGCCCGCCTCGCCTACCAGCTCGACCTCGGCGGGCCTGCGATGACGGTCGACACCGCCTGCTCGTCCTCCCTCGTCGCCGTCGACATCGCCCGCAGGCTGCTCCTCGACGGCGAGTCGGACCTCGCGCTCGCCGCGGGCGTGTACGTGGCCAACCACCCCGGCACGTTCGTCACCATGGAGGCCCTGGGCACGGTCTCGCCGGGGCGGGCCTGCCGCCCCTTCGACGCCGACGCGGACGGCATGCTCGTCGGCGAGGGCGTCGGCGTACTCGTACTGAAGCGCCTCTCCGACGCGGTGCGCGACAACGACCGTATCCTCGGCGTCATCCGGGGCAGCGCCACCAACCAGGACGGCCGCACCTCCGGCATCACCTCGCCCAGCTCCGCCGCCCAGAGCGCGCTGCTGCGCGACGTCTACCGCCGCAGCGGCGTCGACATGGGCCGCCTGCGCTACGTGGAGGCGCACGGCACCGGCACCAGCCTCGGCGACCCGATCGAGGTGCACGGCCTCACCGAGGCGTTCGCGGAGTTCACCGACCGCGCCCGGTTCTGCGCCGTCGGCTCCGTGAAGGCCAACATCGGCCACACCATGGGCGCCGCCGGTGTCCTCGGAGCCATCAAGGTGCTGCTGTGCATGCGGCACGGCAAACTGCCCCCGGCGGCGAACTTCCGTACCGAGAACAAGCACGCCGACTTCGACGAGAGCCCGCTCTACGTCAGCCGGGAGCTCGCCGACTGGGACCGCGCGGGCGAGGAACCCCGCCTGGCCGGTGTCAGCTCCTTCGGGTACAGCGGCACCAACGCGCACGTCATCATCGAGGAACACCTGCCCGCCCGCCCCGCGGCCCTGCCCACGCCCGAGCGCCGGATGGTCGTACCGCTCTCCGCCAAGAGCGAGGAGCAGCTCCGCGAGAAGGCCGCCGCGCTGGCCGCCCACCTGCGCGCGGCCGGACCGGGTGACATCACGCTCCAGGACGTGGCGTACACCCTGCAAGTGGGGCGCGAACCCTTCGCCGAACGCCTGGCCGTCACGGCCCGATCGACCGGCGAACTGCTCGGCCGCCTCGACGCGTTCGCCGACGGCGCCGCCGCGGTGCCCGGCACCTACAGCGGACGCGCCGCCGAACGCCGGCCGGCGGCCAGCCCCGCCGGCCGCGACATCGACGAGTTCGCGGCGGCCTGGGTCACCGGAGCCCCCGTGGACTGGCCGCGCCTGCACACCGGCACCGCACCGCGCCGCATCGCCCTGCCGGGACACCCCTTCGTACGCGAGGTCTTCCCGCACGCCTGGGCGGACGGCACCGCTCCGGGCCCCGCGGACCAGGGCGGCACCCGTACCGCGTACGCGGCGAACGCCGTGCCCTCCGTCCTCGCCGACCTCGACGACGCCGCCGCCGAGCACCTGCGGTCCGACCCGGCCGCCGGAGACCTCGAAGCCGCGCTGCGCTCCGACGTGATGGTCCGCGAGCTGACCGGCGTCTGCCGCAGGATGCTCTTCGCCTCGCTGCGCCGCATGGACGTCTTCGCGAGCGCGGGCGAGCGGTACACCGAGGCCCAACTGGCCGACAGACTCGGCATCGTGGACGAGCACCGCGCGCTCTTCCACGGGCTGCTCGGCGTCCTCACCGAAGGCGGCTACCTGCGCGCCGACGGAGACGACCTGCTCACCACCGACCTGCTCACCACCGACCTGGTCACCACCGACCTCGTCGCCGAACCCGGCCGGCTCCACTGGGACGAGAGCGAACTGGCCGACCTCAAGCGCCACGTCACCGCCGAGTACGCCGAGATGGACGGGTACTTCCACCTCCTGACGCTCTGCCTGGAGGAGATGCCCGACGTCCTCACCGGCCGCAGGAAGGCCCACGAAGTGCTCTTCCCCGGCGGCTCGTTCGACGCCGTGGAAGCCGTCTACCACAGCGACGGCGACACCAACGGCCTGGTGGCCGGACTCGTCGCCCGCTACGTCCGCGCGCGGCGCGAGCGCGACCCCGGAGCCACCCTCTCCGTCCTGGAGATCGGCGCGGGCACCGGCGGCACCACCGCCAAGGTGCTGCCCGCGCTCGACGGCGGCGACGGGCGGCTGCGCTACGTCTACACCGACATCTCGCGCGGCTTCACCCAGTACGGGCGCAAACAGTACGGCGCCGACCACCCCTATGTGACCTTCGCGCCGCTGGACATCGAATCGGCGCCCGTGGAGCAGGGCTTCGAGGCGGACAGCCAGGACGTCGTCCTCGCCTGCAACGTGCTGCACGCCACCCGCAGCATCGACGACACCCTCGCCCACGCCCGGCAGCTCCTGCGCCCCGGAGGCGTGCTGATCCTCCTGGAGACCACGCGGGCCCAGGACTTCTTCACGCTCACCTTCGGCCTGATGGGCGGCTGGTGGGCCTACGAGGACGACTGCCGCATCCCGGGGTCCCCGCTGCTCAGCGTCTCCCTGTGGCGCCAGGCCCTGGAGCGCGGCGGCTTCCGCGCGGTCCGCGGCCTCTCCCCGGCTCCCGTGCGCGAGGACCAGGCGTACCAGGCGGTCGTCCTCGCGGAGAAGGAAGGCGCGCGCGACTCCGGGGAGCCCGTGGCGGAGCTGCCCGACACCCCGGCCCAGGTCGCCGTCACTCCGGTGGCGGAACCGCTCCCCGAGGCCGCAGCGGGCGAACAGGCGCCCGGCGGTTCACTCCAGGAACTGGTGGCCGACGCGTGGCGCGACGTGCTCGGTGTCACCACGGTCCGCCCCGAGGACGACTTCCAGGAGGTGGGCGGCGACTCGATCCTGGCGACCCAGATCATCTCCCGGCTCAAGAGCGGCTTCCCCTTCGAGCTCGACCTCGGGGAGCTGTTCCAGGCCCGCACCCTGGCCGACATGGTCGAGCTGCTTGAGGCCGAGCTGATCGAGCGCATCGACGAGCTGCCCGAGGAGACCGTCAGCACCCTGCTCGCGTGAAAAGCACCCTGCTCGCGTGAACCGGACCGTACGCCCGCCGCTCGCGTGAACCGGCGAGAGCCAGGACGCCGCCGAGACCACCAAGGAGTTCCCCCACATGTCCCGCGAAGATCTCGCCACCTCGCGCAAGGCACGGCTGTCCCCGCGGAAGCGGGCCCTGCTGGAGAAGCTGAGCGGCGCGGCCCGCACGTCGGGGACCACCCGCATCCCGCGCCGCCCCGCCGACGACCGGCCGCCGCTCTCCTTCGCCCAGCGCCGCCTGTGGTTCCTCGACCAGATGGTGCCCGACAGCCCCGCGTACAACGTCCCGATGAGCTTCCGCGTCCGCGGGCCGCTGCGCCGCGACATCCTGGAGCGGGCCGCCGGGGAAGTGGTGCGCAGGCACGAGTCGCTGCGCACCCGGCTGCCCAGCGAGAACGGTGAACCGTGGCAGGAGATCGTCGACGACGTCCGGGTCCCCGTCGAACTCGTCGATCTCACCGACGACCCGGCGCGGCTCGACGCGCTGGTCCACGAGGCCGGGCGCCGCCCCTTCGACCTGGCCACGGGACCGCTCCTGCGCGTCACCCTCTACCGGCTCGCCCCCGAACTGCACGTGGTGCTGCTCAACGCCCACCACGTGGTCGTCGACGGCTGGTCGCTCGGCCTGTTCTGGCAGGAACTCTTCACGCTGTACGAGGCGTTCGCCGCGGGCAGGCCCTCCCCGCTCGCCGAACTGGAGGTGCAGTACGCGGACTTCGCCGTCTGGCAGCGCGAGTACCTCTCCGGTGACCGCCTGGAGAACCAGCTCGACTACTGGCGCCGGCAACTGGGCGACGGCACGGAGAACCTGGAGCTGCCCCTCGACCGGCCCCGGCCGCCCGTCCAGACCTTCGAGGGCGGCGACCTCAGGGACGTGTACCCGGCCGCCCTGCGCGACGAGTTGCAGGCGCTCTGCCGCCGCGAGGGCGTCAGCCTGTTCGTCGTGCTGCTCGGCGCGCTGAACGTCCTGCTGCACCGCTACACGGGCCAGCGCGGCATCCCCGTCGGCTCGCCGGTGACCAACCGCACCCACGTCGACATCGAGCCGCTGATCGGCATGTTCGTGAACACCCTCGTCTACCGGACGGACATGGCGGGGGACCCCGGCTTCCGCGAAGTGCTGCGGCGGGTCCAGGAGGTCGTCAACGGCGCCCAGCAGCACCAGGAGGTGCCGTTCGAGGTCCTCGTCGACGCGCTGCGGCCCGAGCGGTACCTGTCGCAGAACCCGCTGTTCCAGGTCTGCTTCAACTTCCTGCCCGCCAGGGAGATGAAACCCGGTGACGAACTGGTCATCGAGGCGATCGAGGGCGTAAGGATCGGCACCTCCAAGTTCGACCTGTGGATCAGCGTCGTCGACCGCGCCGACGAACTCCTGGTGGAGGTGGAGTACAACCGCGACGTCTTCGAACCCGGCACCGTACGCCGTCTGATGGACGCCTTCCGCGTCGTGCTGGAGGCCGCGGCCGCCCGCCCGGAGCTCGCCGTCTCCCGGCTCCCCGTGCTGCCGGAGGCCGACCGCCGCCGCATCGTCGAGGAGTGGAACGACACCGCGAAGGCCTACGACGGCGCGGAGCGCTGCCTGCACGACCTGATCGCCGACCAGGCCGCACGCACCCCCGACGCGCCCGCGGTCGTCTTCGGCGGCGAAGAGGTCGGTTACGCGGAACTGGACCGCCGCGCCAACCGGCTCGCCCACTGGCTGCGCGCCCGAGGCGCGGGCCCGGAGCACACCGTGGCCGTCTGCGCCGAGCGCTCGGTGGACCTCGTGGTCGCGCTGCTCGGGGTGCTCAAGTCGGGCGCCGCCTATGTGCCGGTCGACCCCGAACACCCCGCCAGGCGACGCGCCTTCATGCTCGGCGACGCCGCCCCGCGGATCGTGCTCACCCAGGAGCACCTGCGGGCCGGACTGCCGCCCACCGAGGCGGAGGTCCTCGCCCTCGACACCCGCCGGGCGGAGATCGCCGAGCAGCCCGACGGGCCCGTCGAGCACGGCGCGGGCCCCGACACGCTCGCCTACATGATCTACACCTCGGGCTCCACGGGCGAGCCCAAGGGCGTCCTCAACACCCACCGCGGCATCGTCAACCGGCTGCTCTGGATGCAGGACCGCTACCGTCTCGACGGCACCGACCGGGTGCTTCAGAAGACGCCGTTCAGCTTCGACGTCTCGGTGTGGGAGTTCTTCTGGCCGCTGCTGGCCGGCGCCACGCTCGTCGTCGCGGGCCCCGAGGAGCACAAGGACCCGGCCAGGCTCGCCGAGGTGATCAGCGACGAGCGGATCACCACCGCCCACTTCGTGCCGTCGATGCTCCAGGTCTTCCTCGGCCAGAACGGCCTCGCCGGGCGCTGCGCGGCCCTGCGGCGCGTGATGTGCAGCGGTGAGGCGCTGCCGTTCGCCCTCCAGGAGAGGTTCTTCGCCAGGCTGCCGGGGACCGAGCTGCACAACCTCTACGGGCCCACCGAGGCGGCCGTCGACGTCACCGCCTGGCAGTGCGTGCCCGGCGACGAGCGCGGCGTCGTGCCCATCGGCCGCCCCATCGCCAACACCCGCGTCCTCGTCCTCGACGAACGGCTCGAACCGGTGCCGGTCGGCGTCGTCGGCGAGGTGCACATCGGCGGCGTCCAGGTGGCCCGCGGCTACCACGGCCGGCCCGAGCTGACCGAGGAGCGCTTCGTCCCCGACCCGTTCGGCGCCCCCGGCGAGCGGCTGTACAAGACCGGCGACCTGGCCAGGCTGCTGCCCGACGGGGCGATCGAGTACCGGGGCCGCGCCGACTTCCAGGTCAAGGTGCGCGGCATCCGCATCGAGCCCGGCGAGGTCGAGGCCGCCCTGACCCGGCACCCCGACGTCCTGGAGGCCGCCGTCGTCACCCGCGACGACCCGCGCGAGGCGGACCACAAGCAGCTCGTCGCCTACGTCGTGCCCGACCCCGCACCCGCCGCGCGCGCCTCCGACGACCGGGACCCGCTGTCCGAGCGGGTCGCCGAGTGGGCGGAGGTCTTCGACCAGGCCTACGCGCAGGGCACGGGACCGCGCGACGCCGACTTCAACATCGCCAGCTGGAACAGCAGTTACACCGGTGAGGCGCTGCCGGCCGAGGAGATGCGGGAGTGGATCGACGGCACCGTCGAACGCATCCTCGCCCTGGCGCCCCGCCGGGTCCTCGAAATCGGCTGCGGCACCGGCCTGCTGCTCTCCCGCATCGCCCCGTACTGCGAGAGCTACCACGGCACCGACATCTCATCGGAAGCCCTGGACTTCGTCCGCACCCGGCTGATCGCCGAGCGCCCCGAACTCGCGGGCGTCACCCTCTCGCACCGCGCCGCCGACGAGAGCGCCCGGTGCGACGAGGAGCCGTACGACGTGGTGATCCTCAACTCCGTCGCGCAGTACTTTCCCGACGCCGCCTACCTGCGCACCGTGCTCGGCCAAGCCCTGGACAGCCTCACCGGGGACGGCGCCGTCTTCGTGGGCGACCTGCGCAACCTCGCCCTGCTCGACACCTTCCACACCGACGTCGAGCTGAGCCGCGCGACGGCGAAACTGCCCGTCGGGCGCCTGCGCGGCCGCATCGCCCGCCAGACGCGCCAGGAGCAGGAACTCCTCGTCCACCCCGCGTTCTTCACCGCCCTGCGCGAGGAACGGTCCGCCATCCGCGACGTCGACGTACAGCTCCGCCGTGGCCGCCACGCCAACGAACTGACCCGGTACCGCTACGACGCCGTCCTGCACGTCACGCCGCGGCCCCCCGGCTCCGGCACGGGCATCGTCACGCTCGACCGGGCCGACGGCGGCAGCCCCGCGGAGGTGCGCCGGCGCCTCGACGAGGAGCGGCCCGAGGCGCTCGCCGTGCTCGGCGTGCCCAACGCCCGCCTCGCCGCCGTCAACGCCAAGCGGGACCGGCTGCGCGACCGGGACGCCGAGGAGATCGTCGGCGAACTCGTCCGTGACACCGATGCCGACCCCGCCGGCCACGTGGACCCCGAGGAGTGGTGGCGGCTCGGCGCCGACACCGGCTGCGCCGTCACCGTCTCCTGGATGCCGGACGCGACCGACGGCAGCTACGCGGTCCTGCTCAGCCGCACCGGAACCCACCGCCTGGACCTGACGGACTCCCGGCCTGCCGGGCCCCTGACCAACGATCCCGCCTTCGACCGTGCGGGCACCGACCTCGTGCGCGGCCTGCGCCGCTTCCTCAAGGACAGCGTGCCGGACTACATGGTGCCCTCCGCGTTCCTGCCGCTGCGCGCCCTGCCGGTCGGCGTCAACGGCAAGCTCGACCGTGACGCGCTGCCGCCGGTGCCCGACCACGGTGACATCGAGGGAACCGCCGCCGAACCCACCACCCCCACCGAACACATCCTCGCGGAGCTGTGGGCGGAGGTGCTCGGCGTCGACGACGTGGGCGTGCACACCAACTTCTTCGAGCTGGGCGGCGACTCCATCCACACCATCCACGTCGTCGCCAAGGCCCGGCAGCGCGGCCTGGAGTTCGCCCCGCAGCTCGTCTTCCGGCACGGCACGATCGCCGCCCTGGCCGCGGCCCTCGACGAGCGGGCCGCCGCGGACACCGCCGCCCCCGAGCGCCCGGCCGCCATAGAGGGGGACGCGGACGCGGCGCTGCGCGAGCTGTCCGAGGCGCCCGGCGTGGTCGACGTCTACCCGCTCTCCCCCTTCCAGCAGTGGGCGCTCGGCGAGTGGCGCGAGCGTCCCGAGCCCGGCCTCTTCCTGGTGCACCGCATGCAGCTCCTGAAGGTCTCCGAGTTCGACGAGGGCGTCTTCGTCGACTGCTTCCGGCAGCTCATCTCCGAGCACCCGCTGCTGCGCACCACCTTCGCCTGGGAGGGCCTCGCCGAACCGGTGCAGGTGGTGCACGAACAGGCCGCGCCCGAGACGGTCTTCGCCGACTGGCGCGGCCTCGCGGGGCCCGAGCAGGACGCCCGCCTGGAGACCTACCTCGCCGCCGACCGGGACCGCGGCGTCGATCTCGGCACCGCGTCCGCGCTCCGCTACCTGGTCGCCCTGCTCGACGCGGACACCGCGCTCGTCGTGGTGAGCCTGAACTACTTCTGCCTGGACGGCTGGAGCTTCGAGATCGTCACCGACCGGCTCCAGGAGCTGCTCGACGCGGCCGCCACAGGGCGTTCCCCGGAACCCGCACCGGAGAGGCTGGCGTTCAAGAGGTTCGTCGAAGGCGTACGTGAGCTGCCCGCGCGGCCCGCCGAGACGTACTGGCGGCGCGCCCTCGCCGGACTCACCCGGCCGACCGCCCTGTCCGAAGGCGTGCGCGCGACGCTGCCCGCGCAACCGGCCGAGGACGGCTGCGCACGGCAGATCATCACCCTCGACCGGGACACCACCCTCGGCCTGCGCCGCCTCTCCCAGCGCGCCCACCTCCCGCTCAACGCCCTGTTCCAGGGCGCCTGGGCGCTGGTCAACGCCGCGTACACCGCATCCGACGACGTCACGCACGGCGTGCTCCTCGCCGGTCGCTCCTCGCCGGTCGCCGACCCCGAGGCGCTGTCCACCATGGTGGGCCCCGCCTTCAACATCCTGCCGCTCCGTACCCGCCTGGACCGCGACCGCGATGCGAGTGCGTTCCTCCACGACGTCTTGGGCGCCCTCGTGGAGATGGGCGGCCACGAGACGACCCCCCTGGACACCGTCCTCGGCTGGAGCGACCTGCCGCACGGCACCCTGCCCTGCGAGAGCTACATCGTGTTCCAGAACGTCGGCGTGGACACCATGGAGCGCTCGGGCACCGCGTTCTTCGTCTCCAAGATGGGCTTCCCGCTGCGCCTCGACGTCTTCCCCACCAACGTCGTCACCGTGCACCTGTCCCACCACCGCGACCAGGTCACCGACGCCGCCGCGACCCGGCTCCTGCTCGGCCTGCGGTCCGTGCTCGAAGCCATGCTCGGCGGCCTGGACAGGACCGTCGGGGAACTCGCCGACGCCGCCCTGGAGGAGCGCGAGGCGCCGCCCGGCCTCGGCGTCTTCCACGAGGGCGAGTTCCGCGTCGCGGACATACGCGAACAGCAGGGCGGTGAACGCGCTTGAACCGCCCCGTCGTCTTCCAGTTCTCCGGACAGGGCTCGCAGTACAGCGGCATGGGAGCGGCCCTCTACGAGACGGAACCGGTGTTCCGCCGTGTCATGGACCGCCTCGACGCGGCGGCGGCGGACGAGCTCGGCGCGTCCGTGCTCGCGGCCCTGTACGCGCCGGGCCGGGGCCGCGCCGAACCGTTCGACGACATCGCGTTCACCCACCCGGCGATCGTCATGGTCGAACTCGCCGCCGCCGAGACCCTCATCGCGTACGGCATCGAGCCCGGCCTGCTGCTCGGCGCGAGCCTCGGCGAGTTCACCGCGTCCGTCCTCGCGGGCGTCCTCGACGCCGAGGAGTGCCTGCGGCTGATCGTCCGCCAGGCCGCCGCCCTGCGTGCCGCGCCGCGCGGCGGCATGCTCGCCGTACTCGACGACGTGGCACTGCACCAACGCGTGCCGCTGCTGCGGGAGCGCACCGAGGTCGCCGCCCGCAACTACCCCGGGCACTTCGTCCTCTCCGGCGCGCACGAGGACCTGGTGGCCGCCGAGGAGGAGCTGCGCGCCCGAAAGGTGGTGTGCCAACGCGTCCCCGTCCCGTACGCCTTCCACTCGCGGCGGATGGACTCCGGCGAGCCGCTGTTCCGCTCCGCCATGGCACGGACCGAGCTGAGGCCACCGCGCGTCCCCGTCATCTCCTGCGCCACCGGCGGCGCGGTGGACCGCGTCACCGTCGGCCACCTGTGGCGGGCGACCCGGCTGCCCATCGAGTACGCCGACACGCTGGCCGCCCTTGAGCGGCGCGGTCCCTTCCAGTACGTGGACCTCGGACCGTCGGGCACCCTGCACAACTTCGCCCGCAACGGCCTGCCCGCGTCCTCGCGCTCCCGGTCGCTGCCGCTGCTGAGCCCGCTGGGCGACGACACCCGCTCCCTCGCCGCCGTGCGCGCCGCCGTGCCGGCCACCAGGCGCCCCGCGGCCCCGGCGGCCCCCGCAACCCCCGTATCCAAGGACGGCGTCATGAAGGTGTACGGATTCCCGGGCCAGGGCAGCCAGGCCAAGGGCATGGGCAAGGACCTCTTCGACGAGTTCCCCGAGCAGACCGCGCTCGCCGACTCCGTGCTCGGCTACTCCATCCGCGAACTCTGCGTCGAGGACCCCCGCCGCGAACTGAGACTCACCCGGTTCACCCAGCCCGCCCTGTACGTCGTCAGCGCGCTCGCCTGGCTGCGCGAGCGGCGCGTGAACCCCGTGCCGCCCGACTGCTTCGTCGGGCACAGCCTCGGCGAGTACGTGGCGCTGTTCGCCGCCGGAGCCTTCGACTTCGAGACCGGCCTGCGTCTGGTGGCCCGCCGCGGCGAGCTGATGGGCCGCGCCGACGGCGGACGGATGGCTGCCGTCCTCAACTGTGACCTCGCGACCGTCGAGCGGACCCTGGCCGAGCACGGCCTGACCGGCCTGGACATCGCGAACCACAACGCGCCCGGCCAGTTCGTGCTCGCCGGTCCCGCCGAGCAGATCACCGCCGCCAAGCCGGTGTTCGAGGGCCTCGGCGCGCGCTACGTACAGCTCAACGTCAGCGCCCCCTTCCACTCCCGCTATCTGCGGGACACGGCGGAGGAGTTCGGCCGCTACCTGGAGGGGTTCACCCTGCGCGACCCCGCCGTCCCCGTCATCGCCAACGTCGACGCCCGGCCCTACCGCCCCGGCGAGGTGGCGCGGCAGCTCGCCCGCCAGATCTCCTCGCCCGTGCGGTGGACCGACACGATCCGCCACCTCATGGGCCAGGGCGACTTCGAGTTCGTGGAACTGGGCCCCGGGCGGGTCCTCGGCAAGCTCGTCACGAAGATCAGGGCGGAGGCGGAGCCGCTGGTGGCGGAGGCCCAGCCGGAGACGTCGCTCGGGGAGGCGGCGGGACCGGTGGAGATCCGGCCCGGTGGTGTTGGCCACGCCGCCCTCGGCGCCGCCGCGTTCCGGGAGCGCTACGGCCTGCGCCACGCCTACCTCGCCGGCTCCATGTACGGCGGCGTGTCCGGCGCGGACCTCCTGGTGCGGCTCGCCAAGGCGGGCGGCATGGGCTTCTTCGGCACCGCCGGGCTCTCCCTGGACGAGGTCGGGACGGGCCTCGACGCGGTGCGCGCCGACCTCGGCGCCGACGGACCCTACGGCGCCAACCTGCTGCACCAGCACACCGACCCGCACCGCGAATCGGCCCTGGTCGACCTCTTCCTCCGCAAGGGCGTCCGCACCGTCGAGGCCTCCGGCTTCCTGCGCGTCACCCCGGCCCTGGTGAAGTACCGGCTCAGCGGCGGCCGGGTGCTCGCCAAGGTGTCGAGCACCGACATGGCCGCCGCCTTCCTCGCACCCGCCCCGCACACGGTCGTCCGGGAGCTGGTCGACTCGGGCCAGGTCTCCGGGGCCGACGCCGCCCGGTACGCGGACGTGCCGCTCGCCGACGACCTGTGCGTGGAGACCGGCTCCGGCTGGTACGACGCCGTCGGCAGCCTCGCCACCCTGCTGCCCGCCGTGCTCCGCCTGCGCGACGCGGCGGCCGGGCCGGGACCGAGGGTGCACGTCGGCGCCGCGGGAGGCATCGGCACCCCGGAGGCGGCCGCCGCCGCGTTCGTCCTCGGCGCGGACTTCCTGCTCACCGGGTCCATCAACCAGTGCACGCCCGAGGCTGACACCAGCACGGCCGTCAAGGACCTGCTCCAGACGCTCGACGTCCACGACGTGGCCCTCGCGCCCGCCGCCGAGATGTTCGAACTCGGCGTCCGCGCACAGGTCGTCAAGCGCGGAGTGTTCCTGGCGGCGCGCGCCGGAAAGCTGCACGACCTGTGGCGCCGCCACGACTCGCTCGACGCACTCGACCCGGCGACCCGCCGCCAGATCGAGGAGAAGTTCCTGCGCGGGCCGCTTGAGGCGCCCCCGGGCGGCGACCCCAAACGGCGGATGGCCGACGCCTTCCGCACCTACCTCGACCGAGGCTTCGACCTCGCACGACGCGGCGAACCCGGCAGGACCGTCGACTACTTGATCTACTGCGGGCCCGCGATGGGCGCCTTCAACTCCTGGGTGCGCGGCACCGTCCTGGAGTCCTGGCAGTCGCGCCACGTCGACGCGATCGCCGAGCAGCTGATGACCGAGACGGCGGCACTGCTGCGCGACCGCGCGGCCGCGTTCGCCGAGCCGCGAGGGAAGAGGGAACGACCGTGAGTTCGCACGACGCCACCGAAGTGTCCGGGAACGACATCGCCATCGTCGGCATGGCCGGGCGCTTCCCCGGCGCCGACAGCGTGGAGGAACTCTGGGAGCTGCTGCGCGCGGGCCGCGAGGGCATCACCCGGTTCAGCGACGAGGAGCTCGCCGACGCCGGGGTGCCCGCCGCGCTGCGCGCCGACCCGGCGTACGTACGGGCCCACGGCATCCTGCCGGACGTCGACCTGTTCGACACCGGCTTCTTCGAGTTCACGCCCGCCGAGGCCGAGGTCATCGACCCGCAGCAGCGCCTCTTCCTCCAGAGCTGCCACACGGCGCTGGAGGACGCCGGGTACGACCCGCGCCGCTACGACGGGCTGATCAGCGTCTACGGCGGCGCCGCCGTCAACACCTACCTCCAGCGGAACGTCCTGCCGAGCATCGACCAGACCGCCACCTCCGACCACTTCAAGGTCATGGTCGGCAACGACAAGGACTTCCTCGCCACCCGCGTCAGCTACAAGCTCGACCTGCGCGGACCGAGCTACAGCGTCCAGACGGCCTGCTCGACCTCGCTCGTCGCCATCCACCTCGCCTGCCAGGGGCTCATCAACGGCGAGTGCGACATGGCGCTGGCGGGCGGCGTGACGGTCAAGCTGCCGCAGGCGCGCGGCTATCTGTACGAGGAGGGCGCGATCCTCTCCCCGGACGGGCGGGTCCGCACCTTCGACGCGGAGGCCGGCGGCACCGTCCTCGGCAACGGCGTGGGCATCGTCGTCCTCAAGCTCCTGGAGGACGCCCTCGACGCCGGGGACACGGTCCACGCCGTGATCAAGGGCACCGCCACCAACAACGACGGCTCCCTGAAGGTCAGTTACGCCGCTCCCGGCAAGGAGGGCCAGGCCGCCGTCATCGCCGAGGCGCACGCCGTGTCGGGCACGGAACCGGACAGCGTCTCGTACGTCGAGGCGCACGGCACCGCGACGCGGCTCGGCGACCCCGTGGAGGTCTCCGCGCTCACCGCCGCGTTCCGCCGCGGCACGCCCGACACCGGCTTCTGCGCCATCGGCTCCCTCAAGTCCAACGTCGGCCACCTGGACGCCGCCGCGGGCGTCGCCGGGGTGATCAAGACGGCGCTCATGCTGCGCCACCGCTCCCTCGTGCCCACCCTCAACTACGAACGCCCCAACCCGGCCATCGACTTCGCCGCCACCCCGTTCTACGTCAACACCGAGACCAGGCCCTGGCAGGGCAGCGGGCCGCTGCGGGCCGGGGTCAGCTCGTTCGGCATCGGCGGGACCAACGCGCACGCGATCCTCCAGGAGGCCCCCGAGCAGGGCCCGAGCGCCCCCTCCGCGCGGGAGCAGCAGCTCCTGGTGCTCTCCGCCAAGACCCCTACCGCCCTGGACACCCTCACCGAAGCCCTCGCCGACCATTTCGAGGCCGACCCCGCCACCGACCTCGCCGACGCCGCGTACACCCTCGCGGTGGGCCGCCAAGTCCACCGCTACCGGCGCGCCGTGCTCTGCGCCGACCCCGCCGAGGCGGTACGCGCCCTGCGTGAGCGCGCCGAGCCCGGCCGCGCGACGGGTGAGACCGAGGACGCCGCCGAGCGGCGGGCGTTCACGCCCGCCCCGGACCTCGCGGGCCACGCGCTCCTGGACGCCGTGCGCACCGCCTGGCTCGACGGCGCCGAGGTGGACTGGGAGCAGTTCTACGCGGGCGAGCGGCGCCGCCGTGTCCCGCTGCCGACGTATCCCTTCGAGGGCCGCAGGGTGTGGCTCGAACCGCCCCCGGACACCGCGGGCGCGGCCGTCGCCGAAGCGTTGCATCCGCTCCTCGGCGCCAATGTCTCGACCCTGGCCGAGCACCGCTACGCCACCACCCTGACCGGCGACGAGTTCTTCATCGCCGATCACCGCGTCGAGGGCCGGGCCGTCATGCCCGCCGTCGGCTACCTGGAGATGGCGCGTGCCGCGGGCGCCCTGTCCCTGCCCACTGGGGCGCCGTCCCTCAGCAGGGTCTCCTTCGAACGGCCGCTGTCCTTCGCGCGGGGACCGCGTACGGTGCACGTCGAGCTGACCCCGCACGGGGACGACGCCGCACGGTTCGCGATCACCGGGGACGCGGCGGGAGCCACGGGCGCGCCCGAGGTCTTCGCCCGCGGCGAGGTCTCCTGCGGCGTCCCCGCAGCCGCCGCGGCCCCCGTGGCCCCGCTCCCGGTGGACCCGGCCGTCATCACGGCACGCTGCCCCGACCTGCTCGTCGCGGCGGACCTGTACGACCTGCTGCGGGCCCGCGGCCTCGACTACGGCCCCGCCATGCGGTCCCTGCGCGAGCTGCGGCGCGGCGGTGACGAGGCCCTGGGCGTCCTCGAACTGTCCGACGACGCCCTCCCGGCGGGGGAGCGCGGCACCGACGCCTTCGTCCTGCACCCCTCGCTGCTCGACGCCGCCCTGCACGCGGTGGTGGGCCTGCTGGCCGCCCGCGAGGACGACGGCACCACGTACCTGCCGCTGGCGCTCGGCGAGCTGGAGGTGCTCGCACCGCTGCCCCGGCACTGCCTCGCCCACGTCAGGCTGCCCGCGCACGGCGCCGGGGAGAAGCAGACCAGGGCGGACATCGACCTCCTCGACACCGGGGGGCGGCTGCTGGCCCGCCTGCGTGACCTGTCCGTACGTACGCTCCGGCACGACCACGACGAGCCCGGGACCGCCCTCTTCGCCGGGGTCTGGGAGCCCGTCGGCCCGGAGGCCCCGGCGGCGCTGCCCGCGGGCCCCCGGCTCCTCCTCGCGCACGACCCCGCCCTCCGCGCCGAGCTGCTCGAAGCCCTCCGGGGCGCGGGTGACGCGGACCCCGTGGTGGTTCTCGCGACCCCCGGCGATGAGTTCACGCGGGTGGACGGCGACCACTACACCGTGAACCCTTCCCGCCAAGAGGACTTCGCGGCGCTCCTCGACAGCCTCGACGGGACGGACCGCACCCCGTCCACGGTGCTGCACACCTGGTGCGCGGCCGGTGGCACCGGCGACCACGACGGCCCACGCTCGGTCTTCGCGCTGACCAAGGCGCTGCTCGCGCGCCGTGGCGGCGACCGCACCGCGCTGCTGGTCGCGCACCGGACCGACGCGCAGGGCGCGAACCCCGCCGAGGCGGCCCTCGCCGGATTCGCGCGCAGCGTCACGCTGGAGAACCCGCGCGTCACCCACCGCCTGGTCGGCCTGGACGCCGGGACGGCGCTCCTGCCCACGCTGGTCGACGAACTCGCCCGCACGGCCGATGGGGAGAGGGAGACCCGGCACAGCGGCGGCATCCGGCACGTGCGGCGCCACCGGCGCCCGGCCGCGACCCAAACCGCCCTGCTGCCGCAGGACGGCGCCTGCCTGATCACCGGCGGCGCGGGCAGCCTCGGTCTGATCCTGGCCGAGCACCTCGCCGGGCGTACCGGGGCCCCACTCGTCCTGCTCGGCAGGACCGCGCCCGCACCGGCAGCCGCACAGCGCATCGAGGCCCTGCGGACGGCCGGGCACGACGTCACCTTCCGCCACGCGGACGTCACCGACGAGGCTGCCCTGCGCGAGGCCGTCGAGTCCGTCCGCGCCGAGCACGGGGCGATACGCGCGGTCGTACACGCGGCGGGCACGTTGGGCGACGCCTATCTGCTGCACAAGAGCTGGGAGGAGTTCACCGAGGTCGTCCGCCCCAAGGCGCTCGGCGCGGAGCTCCTCGACCGGCTCACCGCCGACGACCCGCTGGACCTCTTCGTCTGCTTCTCGTCCATCGCCGCCGCGTTCGGCAACGCGGGCCAGAGCGACTACGCGTACGCCAACGCCTTCCTCGACGCCTTCGCCGAGCGCCGCCGCGCGCAGGTGGCCGCGGGCAGCCGCTCGGGCCGCACGCTCTCCCTCGGCTGGCCGCTCTGGACGGCGGGCGGCATGCGCCAGGACGAGGACGCCGCCCGGGCGCTGCGGCACCGTACGGGCCTCTCCCCGATGCCCACGGACGCCGGTCTCGCCGCCTTCGACGAGGCGCTGCGGCAGGACGGCGACGGCGGCGCGCTGCTCGTCGGCCACGGGGACCTGGGCCGGGTCGCGGCGGCCCTCGCACCCGCCCCCGTACGGCGGAACGTCACGGCCGGGGGAGCGACGGGCGCCGAGCCGTCCGGCACCGACCTGACCGAGTGGGCCGCGACGTTCCTGCGGGAACTGCTCGCCGAGCGGACGAAGCTCGACGCGCAGGAGCTCGACCCGCGCCTGCCGTTCGACCGCTACGGCATCGACTCCCTGGTCATCACCCAGCTCAACGCCGACCTGGAGCGGCACTTCGACGACCTGCCGAAGACACTGTTCTTCGAGTACGCCACGCTGGAGGAACTGGCCCAGTACTTCGTGGCGGAACACGCCGACCGGCTCGGGGAACTGGCGGCGTCGGCCGGCGGTCCGGCGGGTGAGGCCGCGCCCGCGGGCGCCGTGCCCGCCGGGGACGCCGTCGACCGTCACCCCGAGGCCCGTCCGGCGGTCGCCGCCACGGCCACCGGTGCCGCGAGCCATCGGCCCGACTCCGCCGACGCGGCCCACGCCGTGGCCATCATCGGCCTCGCCGGGCGCTACCCCATGGCCGACGACGTCGACGAGTTCTGGGAGAACCTCGCCGAAGGCCGGGACTGCGTCACCGAGATCCCCGCCGACCGCTGGGACCACGACCGCTACTTCGACGCCGACCCGTCGGCCCGCGGCCGCGCCTTCTCCAAGTGGGGCGGCTTCCTGCGTGACGTGGACCGCTTCGACCCGCTGTTCTTCGGCATCTCGCCGCGCGAGGCGGAGCTGATGGACCCGCAGGAGCGCCTGTTCCTCCAGAACGCCTGGCATGTGTTCGAGGACGCCGGTTACCGCAGGGACGAGCTGTCAGGCCGCCCGGTCGGTGTCTTCGTCGGCGTGATGTACGGCGAGTACCAGCTCTACGGCGCGGCGGACGCCGAGCGCGGCGGCATCAGGGTCACGGGTTCGTCGTTCGCCTCCATCGCCAACCGCGTCTCGTACACCCTCGGCCTGAACGGGCCGAGCATCGCGCTCGACACCATGTGTTCGTCCTCGCTGACCGCGATCCACCTGGCCTGCGAGAGCCTGCGCGGCGGCGAGAGCGAGGTGGCCGTCGCGGGCGGGGTGAACCTCTCGCTGCACCCGTACAAGTACGTTTTCCTCAGCCAGGGCCGCTTCGTCTCCGCCGACGGCAGGTGCCGCGCCTTCGGCGCCGGGGGCACGGGGTACGTGCCGGGCGAGGGCGTCGGCGCGGTGCTGCTCAAGCCGCTGGCGGCGGCCGAGCGCGACGGCGACCACATCTACGGGGTGATCAGGGGCCACGCCGTCAACCACGGCGGCAGGACCAACGGGTACACCGTGCCGAGCCCGCACGCGCAGGCCGATTCGGTGCGCCGCGCGCTGCGCGTGGCCGGTCTCGAACCGGCCGACATCGGATACGTCGAGGCCCACGGCACCGGCACCTCGCTCGGGGACCCGATCGAGGTCGCCGGGCTCGCCAAGGCCTTCGGGGCGTCGACGGCGGACGGCCGGCGGTGGCCCATCGGTTCGGTGAAGTCCAACATCGGCCACCTCGAATCGGCCGCGGGGATCGCCGGACTCACCAAGGTGCTGCTCCAGTTCAAGCACCGGCGGCTCGTCCCCTCGCTGCACGCCGACGAGCCGAACCCGAACATCGACTTCGGGCGCGCCCCGTTCCAGGTGCAGCGCGAGGCCGCCGACTGGCCCGAGCCGGCCGGGGAGCACGGTCCGGCGCCCCGCCGCGCCGGGCTCAGCTCGTTCGGCGCGGGCGGCTCCAACGCCCACCTGGTCATCGAGGAGTACCGAGAGGGCCCCGAACGCGCCGCGCGACCCGTCGTCGGCCAGCGTTTCGCGCAGCCGCTGGTCTTCCCGCTCTCCGCGCGGGACACGGAACGGCTCGGCGCCTACGCGGGCCGCCTCGCCGACTTCGCCGAACGCGAACTCGTCCGCGCCGAGGACCTCGCCCATACGCTGCAACACGGCCGCGAGGTCATGGAGGAACGCCTCGCGGTGGTCGCCGACGACGGCGCCGCCCTCGTCAGGGCGCTCCGCGCCTTCCAGGACGGATCTCCCTGCGCAGGGCTTCTGACCAGCGCGTCCGCCGGGTCCGGGCAGCCGGAGGAGCATGGCCCGGCCTTCGGCATCGCCGCGCGGTGGACGCGCGACGGAGCGGCCGACTGGAGCGGGGCCGCCCCCGGCGGCCCGAAGCCCCGCCGCGTCTCCGCGCCGCGCTACCCCTTCGCCCGTGAGCGCTACTGGGTGCCCGCGGCAGACCGGAGCGCGGGCAGCCCTGCCGCCCGCCTCCACCCCCTGCTCGACGCCAACGAGTCCACCGTCGACGAGATCCGCTTCCGCCGTACCTTCCTGGCCGACGAGCCGCTCGTACGTGACCACGTCATCGAAGGGCGGGCCCTGCTCGCCGGGGCGGTTTGCCTGGAGATGGCGCGCGCGGCGGCCGGTCTCGCCGGGCTCGACGACGCGCTCGGCGTGCGGGACGTGCTGTGGGGGCGGCCGGTGGTGATCGAGGACGGGCGGCCGGTCGACGTGTACGTCGGCCTGACCCGCGGGCAGGACCGCGCGAGCCGCGAACTGGCCTTCACCGTCTGGACGTCACAGGGCACCGAACGCACCGAACGCACCGACCGCACCGTCCACGTGCGCGGCACGGTGTACACGAGCCCTGCCGGTGCTGCCGAAACCACCGACGCCATCGACCTCGCCACCCTCCGCGCGAGCTGCCCCCAGGTCCTGGGAGCCGCGGAGATCCGGGCCGCCTACGACAGCGCGGGCTTCGCCTACGGGCCGGCCTTCGACGTCATCGAGGAGGCCCGGTTCGGCGACGGCGGCGCGCTCCTCACCCTCACGCTGCCCGAGCAGGACGGGGTCACGCTCCTTCCTCCGGCGCTGCTCGACGGCGCGCTGCGCGCCTGCCACTGGGCGGACCGGCAGCCGGAGCGGGAGAGCGGCGGCCTGGCCGTGCCGTTCAGCCTCGGCGCCCTGGAGATCCGGGCGCAGGGAGGACGGCTGCCGCGCAGGTGCCTCGCGCACGCCGTGCCCGCCCGGCAGAGCGGCGCGGCGCCCGGTCTGCGGCAGTTCGACGTACGCGTTCTCGACGAGTCGGGGGCCGAGCTGGTCCGCATCGACGACTTCGGCGGCCGTCACCTCACGAAGGAAGAGGCCCCGTTCTTCTACGAGCAGGCCTGGCAGGACCAGGACCTCGTGGCGGGCGCCGGTCCCGGCGCCGACGCCGTGCTCGTCCTCGGGGACGAAGACGAGGTGGCCCGCGGTCTGGCCGGGCCGGCCGGTGGGCGGCGCGTCATCGACGTACGGGTGGCGCCGGAGTTCGCGAGGACCGGGCCCGACCGGTACGCCCTCGACCCCGCGAGGCCAGGCGACTTCGAGCGGCTCCTCGCGGACCTGGCACGGGACGGCGTCCGCTCGCTCGACGTCGTGCACCTGTGGGGCCTGACGGCCGAGCCCGTCGACTACGGACGCGAGGGCGCGTCCGCCGACGCCGCAGCCGCGCTCGACGGCGCCTTCGCGCGCGGCCTGCACAGCCTGCGCTCCCTCGCCCTCGCCCTGGACGCCGCCCGCTTCACCGGCCGGGTGCGCTGTGCCTACGTACTCGCCGATACGGAGCAGGGGCCACGCCCCGACCAGGAGGCCGTGGCGGGCTTCGCGCTCTCCCTCACCGGGGTGCTGCCGCGCTTCGAACTGTTCACCGTGGCCTGCGCCGACGGGCCGGGGCTGCCCGGTCTGCTCGCCGCCGAGCTGGCGCAGGGCGGGCGTCCGGCGGGAGCGGAGATCCGCCACTCGGCGGCGGGCCGCCAGGTCCGCGTCCTGCGCAGGGCCGAGGCGACGGGCACCGAAGCCTCCGTCCCCCTCAAGCAGGGCGGCACCTACCTCATCACCGGCGGCACCGGCGGCATCGGCCTGGAGCTGGCCCGCCACCTGGCGTCGACGTACCGGGCGCGACTCGTGCTGATCAGCCGCTCCGCCGACAGGACCGCGGCGCGCGAGGCGGCGGACGGGCTGGTCGCGTCCGGCGCCGAAGTGCTCCTGGTGGCCGCCGACACCACGGACGCGGCGGGCATGCGGGCCGCGGTGGCGCGGGCCAGGGAACGCTTCGGACACCTCGACGGCGTCTTCCACCTCGCGGGCGCCGCCGACCAGTGCTCGCTCCTTGAGGCGGACGCCGCCCGCTTCGCCGAGCTGCTGTCGGTGAAGGCCCACGGGGTCCGGCTCCTTGACGCCCTCACCGCCGACGAGCCGCTCGACCTGTTCGTGGTCTTCTCCTCCATCGCCTCGGTCGTCGGCGACTTCGGCGCGTGCGCCTACGCGGCGGCGAACCGCTTCCTCGACTCCTACGCGGACCTGCGCGACCTCCGGGTCCGCGAGGGCCTGGCCGCCGGCCGCACCCTCTCCCTGGCCTGGCCGCTCTGGCGGGTCGGCGGCGTGGACGCCCTCATGGGCGAGCAGGAGCGCGCCGGCTACCGCCACCGCACGGGAATGCGGGAGTTCACCGGCGACGAGGGGCTGCGGGCCCTGGAACTGGCCTGGCGGACGGGCCTGCCCCGGCTCGTACCGGCGGTCGGCGACCTGGAGGTCGTGGACGCGGCGTTGCTGCCGCGCGCGGCGGGCGCGACCGGACCGGCGGTGCCGTCGCGCCCGCCGCACACCACCCCTGCCGCCGCGTCCCCGGCGGCTTCGGCAGTCACCGCACAGCCCGCCGCACCCGCACCCACCGCCGCCCTGCTGACCCGCATGCGGGACCACGTCCGAGCCCTGCTCGGCCAGGTGCTCGGCCTCTCGGCGGAACGCATCGACGACCACACCGCCCTGGACGCCTACGGCCTCGACTCCGTGCTGGTCATGGAGACCAACGAGCACTTGGACCGGGACTTCCCCGGCGCGCGCGGCACCCTGCTCTTCGAGTACCGCACCGTGCACGACCTCGCCGCCCACCTCCTGGAGGAACACCCCGAAGCGGCCCGGCGGTTGTTCCCCGGGGAGGCCGCACCGGCCGCGCCCCCGACGCCCGTCGAGCGGCGGCCCGTCGCCCCCACCGTGCCCCCGCGCCGGCCCGAGGCCGAGGACGACATCGCGATCATCGGCATCGGCGGCCGCTACCCGCACGCCCGCGACCTGACGGAGTTCTGGGAGAACCTGCGCCGGGGCCACGACGCGGTCACCGAGGTGCCCCGCGACCGCTGGGACGCCGGTGCGCACGTCGCCGGGGACGACGCGGCTCCCGGCGCCGGCCACGGCACGTGGGGCGGCTTCCTCGCGGACGTCGACGCCTTCGACTCGCTGTTCTTCCGCATCCCGCCCTCCCAGGCCAAGCTGATGGACCCCCAGGAACGCCTGTTCCTCGAGGCCGCCTGGTCGGCGCTGGAGAACGCCGGCTACCCGCCCTCGCGCCTTCCGCACCCCCGCTTCGGCGGCCAGGGCCGCGACGTGGGCGTCTTCGCCGGCGTGATGTGGGGCGACTACGCCCAGCTCGCCGCCGAGGAGGCCGCCAGGGGCAACCACCACACGGTCCTCGCCAACCGCTCGGCCATCGCCAACCAGGTCTCCTACTTCGGTGACTTCCGCGGCCCGAGCGTCGTCGTGGACACCGCCTGCTCGGCCTCGCTGGTCGCCCTGCACCAGGCCTGCGAGAGCGTACGCGGGGGAGAGTGCCGCTACGCCCTCGCGGGCGGTGTCAACGTCTCCGCGCACCCGTCGAAGTACGCGCACCTGAACCGGATGCGGATGCTCTCCACCGACGGCCGCTGCCGGTCCTTCGGCGCGGGCGGCGACGGTTACGTGCCGGGCGAGGGCGTCGGGGCGGTGCTGCTCAAGCGGCTCTCGGAGGCCGTCGCCGACGGCGACCACATCCACGCCGTGATCAAGGCGACGGCGGTCAACCACGGCGGCCGCACCGGCGGCTACACCGTGCCCAACCCGCAGGCACAGCAGGCCCTCATCGAAGAGGCCCTGGACCGCGCGGGCATCGACCCGGGCACCATCGGCTACGTGGAGGCGCACGGCACGGGCACCGCCCTCGGCGACCCCATCGAACACACGGCCCTGCAACAGGCCTTCACCGGGGCCACGCGGGACATGGGCGCCATCGCCCTCGGCTCGGTGAAGTCGAACATCGGCCACCTGGAGGGCGCCGCCGGCATCGCGGGCGTCACCAAGGCCGTGCTCCAGCTCACCCACGGCCAGTTGGTGCCTTCCCTGCACTCCGAGGAGACCAACCCGATCATCGACTTCACCCGGTCGCCGTTCCGCGTGCAGCGCGACCTCGCGGACTGGGCGCGGCCCGTCACCGAGGTGGACGGGGTGCGGGTGGAGCAGCCGCGCAGGGCGAGCGTCAGCTCGTTCGGTGCGGGCGGCACCAACGCGCACGTGATCCTGGAGGAGTACCGCGCCGAGACCGACCGGCCCGACGCCCTCTCGGGCGGCCCAGAGCTGCTGGTGCTCTCCGCCCGCACCCCGGAGCGGCTGCGCGTCTACGCCGCCGAGATGGCCGCGCATCTGCGCCGCGAGCGCCCCGCCCTCGCCGACACCGGCCACACCCTGCGCACCGGCCGGGAGGCGCTGCCCGAACGCCTCGCCTTCCTGGCGTCCGACACCGACGACGCCGCCGACAAGTTCGCCGCCTTCGCCGAAGGGGCGAGCGTCCCCTCGGCGATCACCGGCGACGCAGGCCGGCACACGGCGCTGGCCGACGTGTTCACCGACGGCGAGGGCCCCGGCTTCCTGCGGACGCTCGCGGCCGCCGGGGACCACGTCCGGCTGGCCAGACTCTGGGTCTGTGGTGCCTTCGCCGAATGGACGGCACTGGACGAGCGCGCGGCGCGCGACTGCCGGACGGTGCCGCTGCCGGGCTACCCGTTCGAGCGCCCACGCCACTGGCTGCCCGTCACCCGTACGGAACTGACCGACGTGCCCCGGCCGCCGGAGAAGACGCGAACACGGTCGACGCCGCCACCCCGGGCGGCGACCAGGACCCTGAACCTCGCACCCACCGACCCGCTCGTACGCGACCACGTGGTCGGCGGCCGTGCGGTGCTGCCCGGCGTCGGCCACCTGGACCTGGTGGCCCGCGCCCTGGGAGAGGACGCGGCACGGGTCTTCCGTGACGTGCGCTGGCTCGCCCCGCTCGTGGTGCCGGACACGGGCGCCGAAGTCACCCTCACGACCGAGCCCGACGCCGACCCCGACGCCGCCCCCGCGCTCGGCTACCGCCTGACGGCGCCCTCGACCGGCGACGGATCGACCGGCGAGAGCGCCGTGTTCTCGCAGGGCCAGGTCATCGACTCCGTGCCAGGCCGCCCCGAACCCCTCGTCATCGACCTGATCAAGACGGACTGCCCGCGCCAGGTGAGCCACGAGGAGCTGTACGAGGGCCTGCGCCGCCAAGGCCTGCCCTACGGACCCCACTTCCGGCGCGTGGCGCAGGCGTGGACCGGCGACCGGACCGCCCTCGCCCGGCTGCGACGACCGCGGCCGCACTCCGGCGCGGCCCCCGGACCGCTGGACCCCGGCACACTCGACGCGGCGCTGCACCCGCTGTCCCTGCTGCTCGCCGACGGGGGCGCGAGCGGCCGGCCGCTGCTGCCGTTCGCCGCGGACAGGGTGGAGATCCACGCCGCCCTGCCCGACGAAGGCTGGTCCCACGTCCGCGACCTGGGCTCACGGCGCTTCGACGTGACGGTCACCGACGCCGAAGGCCACGTATGCGTACGCGTCGTCGGCCTGGTCCTGCGGGAGCTGAAACCGGAGCTGTCCATCGACTACCGGCTCCGCTGGGCGGTGGCGCCCCCGGCCGTCGCGGACACCGCCACCCCCCGGACGGTCCTGACCGTGACGGGCGAGGAAGGGACGCCGTCGGCGGACGCCCTGCGTGAGGCCCACCCGGACGCCGAACACGTACGGCTGACCATCGGCGACGGCGGCCTGGACGAGCGGGCGACGGACGAGCTACTGGCCCGCGTACCGAACCTCGACCTGGTGTACTTCCTGGGCGTCGGCGGGCCGCACGAACCCGCCGACGACAGGGCCGGGCTGCACGCGGCGCGCGATCGCGGCGCCGTCTCGCTGTACCGGCTGATCCGCGGCCTGGACCGGGCAGGCATGCTCGACCGGCCCATGGCCCTCAAGGTGCTCACCGCCGACGGCCTGCCGCTCGGCGACGACGACGCGGTGCGCCCCGAGGCCGCCGGGCTCATCGGCTTCTGCGAGGTCGCGGCGAAGGAGTTCCCGCAGCTCAGCGCGGCCTGCCTCGATGTGCGCGGCGATGAACCCGACGCCGGGCTGGCCGCGTTGGTCCAGGAGCCGGTGCGGGCCAAGGTCCGTCCGGTGTCGATGCGCGGCGGGGTGCGGCGCGTCCGCCGGCTCGAAGCGGTGGAAGCTGCCGCCGCCCCGACCCGCTTCCGTGAGCGCGGGGTGTATCTCGTCATCGGCGGCCTCGGGGTGCTCGGGCGCGACACCGCCCGGTACCTGGCCCGCGCCTACCGCGCCCGCCTGGTCCTGGTCGGCCGCGGGGCGCTGGACGAGCGGCGCCGCACCGACCTCGCGGCACTGGAGGAGCTGGGCGCCGAGGTGTCGTACGTACGGTGTGACGCCGGTGACCCGGTGGCCCTGCGCCAGGTCATCGACGGGGCCAAGGACCGCTTCGGCGCGCTCCACGGCGTGATCCACTCCGCGATGGTGCTCGTCGACAAGCCCATCAGGGAGCTCTCCGAACCCGAGCTGCGAACCGCCCTTGACGCCAAGGCGGACACGGTGTGGAGCATGTTCCACGCCCTGCGCGGTGAGCGGCCGGACTTCGTGCTGCTCCACTCCTCCGCGGTCACCCTGGAGGGCAACCACGGCCAGGCCGGTTACGCGGCGGGCTGCCACACCGCCGACGCGCTGGCGCTCGCCGCGGCCCGCACCGCGCCCCACCCCGTCCGCACCGTCAACTGGGGCTACTGGCACGCCGCGGGCGACGCCCACCGCGAACGCGTCCTGAGCCGCTTCGCCGCCGCGGGCATCCGGCCCATCAGCGCGGAGGAGGGCATGGCGGCCGTGGAGCGGGTGCTCTCGGGCGCGCTGCCGCAGGCGCTCGTCGTCAAGGCCGACCCGAAGATCCTCGCCGGTCTCGGCGTCGACCCGGACACCGTGCTGCGGGCGCAGCCGGAGCTGCCCGCCCCGCCCGTCCTGACGGCACCCGACCGCGAGCCGCTGGGGCAGGCCACGCACGGCGGCGGCGCGTCCACGGACGTCGAGACGTTCGCCCGGCGGCTGCTCGTCGGCGCCCTGCGGACCATGGGCGTCCTGCGCGGCCCGGGCGAGCGGCACACCCGCGACGGGCTCCGCCGCCGCCTCGGCGTCGTCGCGGCACAGGAACGGCTCCTCGGCCTCCTCGTCGACATCCTGCTCCGCGCGGGCCACCTCCGCGCCGAGGGCGACGAGCTGGTGTCCACGGCCCTGGCCGACGACCCGGCCCTGCGCCGCTGCGTCGAGCACCCGCAGGATGCGGCGGCCGACCTGACGGCACGCCATCCCGAGGCGGCGGCGGTGACGACCCTGCTGCTGCGCTGCGTCGACGCGCTGCCCGACGTACTGACCGGGCGGCGCGGACACATGGACGTGCTCTTCCCCGGCGGCTCGTTCGACCTGGTCGAGGCCGTCTACGCGGGCGACCCCGTCACCGACCGGTGCAACGAGCAGGTCGCCGACACGGTGCTGCGGTACGTGACGGAGCGCCTGCGCGGCCGGCCCGGCGACCGGGTCAGGGTGCTCGAAGTCGGCGCGGGCACCGGCGGCACCAGCGCCTGCGTCCTGCGCGCGATCGCGGAGGCCGGGCTCGGCGACCACGTCGAGTACCTCTGCACCGACGTGTCCGATGGGTTCGTGCGGCACGGCCGCAAGCGCTTCGGTGCCGACCACCCCTTCGCCCGCTTCCGGGCACTGGACATCGAACGCGACCCCGAGGAGCAGGGCATCGAGAGCGGCGGCCACGACCTGGTGCTCGCCACCAACGTGTTCCACGCGACCGGCAGCATCGACCGCACCCTCGCCCACACCAAGCGGCTGCTCGGCACCAACGGCGTGCTGGTGCTCAACGAGGGCGTGGAGCCGCGCGACCAGATGTCCCTGATCTTCGGCCTGGCCACCGGCTGGTGGCTGTCCGAGGACGCGGAGTACCGGCTGCCCCACTCCCCGCTCCTCTCCACGACCGCCTGGCGCGACGTCCTCACCCACAACGGCTTCCGCCGGATCACCGAGGGGCCGCGCCCGGAAGGCGCCACCCACCAGTGCGTGCTGGTGGCCGAGAGCGACGGCTTCGTGCCCGTACCGACCGCGCCGGGCACGCCCGCCCCGGTGGAACCGGCGCCCCGGACCGTGCGTACGGCCCCCGCAGGACAGCCCGCAGGACAGCCCGCAGGACAGCCCGCAGGACAGCCCGCCGAGACCGACCCGGTCCGTGTGGCGGAGCGCCGGGTCAAGGCGGTCTTCGCGCGCGTACTGGAGATGCCGGAGGACCAGCTCGACCCCCGGGCCACCTTCGAGAACTACGGCGTCGACTCACTGGTGGTCCTCAGCCTCACCAAGGAGCTGGAGGGGGAGTACGGGCCGCTGCCGTCGACCCTGCTCTTCGAGCACATCACCATCGAGCGCCTCGCCCGCCACCTGGCCACTCCGGTGACCGGCGAGACACCCGAGCCAGAGCCCGAAGTGGCGCGGGAACCCGGCATCGAGCAGATCGTCGACAGCCTCTCCGACGCCGAGGTGGACCGCCTGCTGCGGCAGTTGAGCAGCGTTCTCCAGGACCAGGAGGAGCAGCGATGACCACGCCCTTCAGCGCCGTCCTGATCGGCGAGGAGCCGCTCCTCGCCGAGTGCGGCGAGCATCTGCTGACGCGGGGCCACCACGTGGCCGCCGTGGTCGCCGAGGACCCGGGGCTGCGCCGCTGGGCCGCCGGGCACGGCGTGACCGTGGTCGATCCCGGCCGGGGCCTCGCGGAGCGGCTGCGTCCGCTGCGGTTCGCGTACCTGTTCAGCGTCACCAACCTGCGGATGCTCCCCGACGACGTCCTCGCGCTGCCCGAGCGGATGCCCGTCAATTTCCACGACGCGCTGCTGCCACGGCACGCCGGTCTGCACGCCACCAGTTGGGCCGTCCTGGAGGGCGCCGCCGAGCACGGCGTCTCCTGGCACGTCATGGAGCGCGAGGCCGACACGGGCGATCTGCTCAAGCAGCGGGCGGTGCCGGTCGGCCCCGACGACACCGCGTACACCCTCAACCTCGCCTGTTACGAGGCCGCGGCCGCCACGTTCGGCGAGCTCGTCGACGAACTGGCCGCGGGCACCGAGACCCGCACCCCGCAGGACCTGGCCCTGCGCACCTACCACGGGCTCCACGACGGCCCGCCCGACGGCGGCCTGTTCTCCTGGCGCAGGCCCGCCGCCGACCTCGACGCCCTGGTGCGCGCCACCGACCTCGGGCCGCACCGCAACGCGTTCGGCCTCGCGCTGCTCGCCCTGGACGAGCGGCTGTTCGCCGTACGGAAGGCGGAGGTCACGGGCCGCCCGTCGGCGAGCCCGCCCGGCACCGTGGTCGCCGTGGAAGGCCCGGCGGTGACCGTCGCCACCGCGGACTTCGACGTGCGCCTGACGGAGCTGTCAGAGCTGGACGGCGGCCCGTCGGACCAGGCCGGGCCGCGCCCCGGTGACCGGTTCACGGAGCTGGACGACGCGGCCCGGCAGCGGTGGGCGAGTGCCGCCCGCGCCGCGCGGCGGCACGAGCGGCACTGGCTGCGCCTGCTCGCCGACCGGACGCCCCTCGAAGTCCCCTGGCCCGCGGCTCCGGAGCCCGCGGCGGCGCCCGGCGCCGACACGACCGCCCGCACGACCGCCCACGCCCTCGCCCGCACGCTCGCCCGGGCCGAAGCCCCGCCGGACATCCCCGCCAAGGATGCCGAGGAGGCCAGGGTCTGGCTGCTCGCCGCGCTCCTGCTGTTCCTGGGCCGGATGGCGGGGGAGAGCGCGGGCGGGTTCGACGTGGCGCTCCGCCTGACCGGGCCGGCGGCCGGGCCCACGGCGTCCGACGTGCCGTTCCGCGTTCCCGGGGCGGAGCACGGCCGCCCCCTGGCCGCCTTCGCGGCAGCGGTCTCCCGGCGGCTCGCCGCGTCGGCCGAGCGGGGCGCCCCGCTGCGGGGAGCGCACCTGCGCATGCCCGGCCTCGGCGAACGCGCGGCCCTCGCGGGCACCGCGCTGCCGGTCACCGTGGACCTGAGCGACGGCCACGGCACCACGCGCCACCCTGCGGGGTCCGCCCTGACGGTACGGCTCGGCGGGCCCGGTGAAACGCCCCGTAGCCTCGCCTTCGTTCCGGCCGACGAGGGCAGGGCGGCCGCCGCCCACCAACTGGCGGCCCGCTTCGAGCGGTTCCTGCGCTCGGCCGCCGAACGGCCCGACGAAGACGCCGGGCTGCTTCCGCTGCTGTCCGCCGACGAGAGCCGCCAGGTGCTCGACACCTGGAACGACACGGCCGCCGACTACCCCGCCGACCGGTGCGTGCACCAGCTCGTCGCCGAGTGGGCCGCCCGGCAGCCGCAGGCGCCCGCGGTCCGCTCCGGCGACACCGTCCTCACGTACGGCGAACTCGACCGCCGGGCCAACCGGCTCGCCCACCGCCTCGCCCGCCTCGGCGCGGGCCCCGGCACGCTCGTCGGGGTGTTCCTCGACCGCTCGGCCGACCTGCTCACGGGGCTGCTCGCGGTGCTGAGGACGGGCGCCGCGTACGTGCCGCTCGACCCGGTCTACCCGCCCGAGCGCATCCGGCACATGCTCGACGACTCCGGCGCGCTCCTGGTGCTCACCGAGCCCGCGCTCGCCTCCGCGCTGCCCGGGGACTGCCCGGCACGGGTGGTGGAGACCGGCCCCGAAGGTGACACGGAGGCCGACGACGACTTCCCCGACCGGGCCTCCGCCAAGGACCTCGCCTACGTCATCTACACCTCCGGCTCCACCGGCCTGCCCAAGGGCGTGCGGGTCGGCCACCGCGCGCTGACCAACTTCCTCACCTCGATGGCGCGGGAGCCGGGCTTCGGCCCCGACGACTCCCTGCTCGCGGTGACCACGGCCTGCTTCGACATCGCGGGGCTTGAGCTGTACCTGCCGCTGGTCACCGGCGGCGAGGTGCGGGTGGCGTCCGCCGAGACGGCCGCCGACGGGTTCGCGCTGCGTGAGCTCGTCGAGGCGTACCGGCCGACCGTCATGCAGGCGACGCCCGTCACCTGGCGCATGCTGATCGGCGCGGGCTGGCAGGGCGGTGCCGGGCTGACCGTCCTGTGCGGGGGCGAGGCGCTGTCCGACGACCTGGCCGCCGGTCTCGTCCGGCGGGCGGACCGGGTCTGGAACATGTACGGGCCGACCGAGACGACCATCTGGTCCTCCGCCGACCGGGTCGAGGCGGGACGGCCGGTCACGATCGGCCGTCCGCTCGCCAACACGCGGATGTACGTGCTCGACGAACGGCTGCGGCCCGTGCCGCCCGGCAGCCCGGGGGAGCTGTACATCGGCGGTGACGGGGTGGCCGACGGCTACCACCGCCGCCCGGAGCTCACCGCGGCCAGATTCCTCGACGACCCGTTCGCGCCCGGCCGCGTCTACCGCACGGGTGACCTGGTGCGGCACCTGCCCGACGGCCGCCTGGAGTATCTGCGCCGGGTGGACGGCCAGGTCAAACTGCACGGCTACCGCATCGAGCCGGGCGAGGTCGAGACCGTCCTGCGCGACCACCCCGCCGTCGCCCAGGCCGCCGTGGTCGTACGCGAGGACGGGCCCGGCGGCGGCAGACTCGTCGCCTACGCCGTGGCCGAAGGAACGGGACAGGTGCCGGGCGCCGCCGAGCTGCGCGCACACGTACGGGCGCGGCTGCCCGCGTACATGGTCCCGTCGGCCGTCGTCCCGCTGCCTGCGCTGCCGCTGACGCCCAACGGCAAGCTCGACCGCAAGGCCCTGCCCGCCCCGCACGGCGTGGCGGCCGCCGCCGGAGGGCCGGAGCAGGCCGTGCCCCGCAGCGCACTCGAGCAGCGGATCTCCGCGATCTGGCAGAGCGCGCTCGGCCTGGAGGGAGTCGGGGCCGACGTCAACTTCTTCGACGCGGGAGGCGACTCCCTGCGGCTTACCCACGTGGTGGCGCGGCTCAGGGCGGAGCTGCGCCCCTCACTGACCCGGCTCGACATGTTCCGTCACCCGACGATCCGGACGATGGCCCGCCACCTCGCCGAGGACGGGGCCGCGGCCCGGCCACCGGTGCGCGGGCGGCAGCAGGGCGGCAGGGACAGGTCCCTGCTCGGAGCGCGCCGCCGGAGGTCCGGCGCCGAACGCTGAGCCGGCCGCTCGGCCGGGCGGCGACACATCTTCTCCAGGAGGCAACGTGGAACCCACCATCGTCCGCTGCAAGATCTGCTCGCTCAAGGAAGGGCACCCGGGGGTCGTCCTCGACGACCAGCGGGTGTGCAGTCTCTGCAACCTCGATTTCGCGGGCGACCTGCTCGTCAACTACAAGTACACCAATGAGGTGTTCGCCGAATTCCAGGCGGCACCGCCGAATCCGCGCGGCGCATTCGACTGCCTCTTCATGTACAGCGGCGGCAAGGACAGCACGTACATGCTGGACAAGTTCGTCAACGAGTACGGCAAGCGGACCCTCGCGTACACCTTCGACGTGCCGTTCGAGAGCACGCACGCCGCGCAGAACATCAAGCTGGCAAAGGAGAAACTGCCCGCCACGTTCATCGTCGACGCGGACGACGACAACATCAAGAAGATGATGCGGGACGTCTTCAACCGGCCGCGCCCGAAGAAGCCGGGACAGTATCTCGACGAGAAACTGCCCTGCGTCTCCTGCCGTACGTTCTTCGTGATCCGCGCCATCCTGCACGCCTTCCGTGAGCGCATTCCCTACATCGCCCTGTGCGCGGACCCGCAGCAGATCCTCACGATGGAGTCGAACGTCCGGGAGGTGGTGCGCGGCTTCTACAAGTCCTTCGGACCCGAGCTCGCGAGCGAACTCTTCGACGGTGAGATCGAGGAGATCCTCTTCGCCGAGGACGACGAACTCCCCAAGATCGTGTTTCCGTTCATCGCCATGCGGCACGACTACGACCCCGACCGCATGGTGGCGGAACTGAAGGAGAAGGGCCTTTACGCCTCTTCGCCGATGGAGACGCACTGCACGCTGTTCCCCCTCCTGAACTACTACTCGTTCAAGAACTGGGACTGCATGTTCTACAAGCTCAACGCGTCCAGCTACACCCGCGCGGTGAGCCGCAACAAGGATTACGACCGCTCCACCTTCAGCATCAAGTTCCCGCGCTCCCTGGACCTGCCCGAGGTCGAGGAGAAGCTGAAGCGGGTGGTCCTGGAGATAGCCGCCGGTGACGGCGACCGCGAGGAGCACCGCGCGGCGCTCGTGGAGCTGTTCAAGCAGATGGACACCACCGACGACGGCGCCAGGTTCATCGCGGAGACGTTCCTGGACATGCGCTCGGTGGCGGCGGACCTCGGTATCAGGGTGGGTTGAGGAGAAGACATGAACGACCAGCGGACAGAGCAGCAGGGCCAGGATTTCGAGGTCCGGGACTCCGACATCGCCGTCATCGGGCTCGCCTGCCGGTTCCCCGGCGCCGACACCCCCGACACGTTCTGGAAGGTGCTGAGCGAGGGGAGGGAGACCCTCACGTACTTCTCCGACGAGGAGCTGCGCGCGGCCGGGGTCGGCGAGCACCTCCTGACCGACGACCGGTACGTGAAGGCCGGGCAGGTCCTGGCGGACGCCGACAAGTTCGACGCCGGTTTCTTCGGCGTCACCCGGGACGAGGCGGAGCTGATCGACCCGCAGCAGCGCCAGTTCCTGGAGTGCGCGCACGAGGCCCTGGAGCGGGCGGGCTACGACCCGCGGCGCGGCGAGCAGCAGATCGGCGTCTATGCCGGAGTGGGCCTGAACACCTACCTGCTGCACAACCTCGGCGAGCGCTACCGCACCGCCTCGTCCGTGGACCGCTACCGCATGATGATCACCAACGACAAGGACTTCGTCGCCACCCGAACCTCCTACAAGCTGAACCTCCGGGGCCCGAGCGTCAGCACCAACACCGCCTGCTCGACCTCGCTGGTGGCCGTGCACCTGGCCTGCCTCAGCCTGCTCTCCGGGGACTGCACCATGGCGCTCGCGGGCGCCGCCCACGTCCAGGCGGACCAGGGCGAGGGCTACCTCCACCAGGAGGGGATGATCTTCTCGCCGGACGGCCACTGCCGGGCCTTCGACGCCAAGGCGCAGGGCACCGTCATCGGCAACGGCGTGGGCGTCGTGGTCCTGAAGCGGCTGAGCGACGCGCTGGCCGACGGCGATACCGTCCACGCCGTCATCAAGGGCACCGCGGTCAACAACGACGGCTCGGACAAGACGGGTTACACCGCGCCGAGCGTCCAGGGACAGGCCGCCGTGGTCGCCGAGGCCCAGCAGATCGCCGACGTCGGCCCGGAGACCATCTCGTACGTGGAGACCCACGGCACGGCGACCCCGCTCGGCGACCCGGTGGAGATCGCCGCGCTCAACCAGGCCTTCGGCCGCGACGGCGGCACGCTCGCCCCGGAATCCTGCGCGATCGGCTCCGTCAAGAGCAACGTCGGCCACCTCGACACGGCCGCGGGCATGGCGGGCCTGATCAAGACGATCCTGATGCTGCGCCACCGCACGCTGGTCCCCAGCCTCCACTTCGACGCCCCCAACCCGGAGATCGACTTCGCGGCGGGGCCCTTCTACGTCGGCACCGAGACCAGGCAGTGGCCCGCCGGACCGCTACCGCGCCGGGCCGGCGTGAGCTCCTTCGGCATCGGCGGCACCAACGCCCACGTCATCGTGGAGGAACCGCCCGCCGTCACTCCCGCCCCCGACGCGGCGGACGCCGGGCCGAGGCTTCTGGTGCTCTCAGCCAACTCCCCCGCGGCCCTGGACACGGCCACCGCCGACCTCGCCCGCGGGCTCCGCAAGGACCGCGGCCTCGACCTGCCCGCCGTGGCACAGACGCTGGCGCTCGGCCGCCGCGCGCACCCCTACCGGCGCGCGCTGGTCGCCACCGACGTACGGGACGCCGCGCTCGCCCTGGCCCTGGGCGACGAGAGCCGGGTCCTGACCGCCGGCCCGGCCGACGAGCGACCGGTCCTCGACCTGGCGGCCGGCGGCTCCGTGCCCGGCCACGCCGCCGACCTGTACGAGGAATCCGCGGCCTTCCGCGAGCACTTCGACCGGTGCGCCGCCGAGCTGGGGACACCCGCCGACGAACTCCTGGGTGCGGGGAGCCCGGCGGCGGACTTCGCCGTCCAGTACGCCACCGCGAGGACACTGACCGGCTGGGGGATCACCGCCCCCGTGGTCGCCGCCGACCGCACCGAGCTGCCCGACGCGGCGTTGCGCCTCCTGGCGGAGACCGGCGCACAACACACCGCGGGCGCAGGGCGGCCCGGCATCGCTCTGCTGCCTGAGGCGTCGGCCCCCGTCGGCACGGCGTTCCTGCTCGGCCTCGTCGGTCGGCTGTGGACGGCGGGCGAGGACGTCGACTGGGCGGCGTTCCACCGGGGCGAGCGGATACGGCGGGTGCCGCTGCCCACCTACCCCTTCGAGCGCGTACGGCACTGGACGGAGCCGCACGGCAGCGCGGCACCGGCCGCCGGGCCCGCGACGCGGACGCTGCGGGACCGCTTCGAGGGAGCCACGGACGCGGAGAAGAGCGCCCTGCTCACCGGGGTCATCAGGCAGGAGATCGCCGCGATCCTCGGCGCGCCCGACCCGCGGACCGTGGACCTCGACACCAACCTGTTCGACATGGGCCTCGACTCGCTGATCCTGATCGAGGTCATCGCCAAGCTCAGCGACGAACTGGCCCACCCGGTGCGCTCGTCGGCGTTCGTGGAGTACCCGACCGTGCGCTCGTTCGTCACCGACCTCAGCGGTGAGCTGGGCATCGCCCCCGAGACACCGGCGGAGGCCCCCGCCGCCGCCTCCGAGGGCCGGGTCTCCCGCCGGGCGCAGCGGGCCGCGGCGCGCCGCCCCGGCGGCGCGCGGTAGCGGGGCGGGGCGCGGTAGCGGTGGCGGGGCGGCTGGGCGTGCGGGCTCAGTCGCCCATGTGGTCCGCGACGCGCACCATGAGGCCGTAGGCCAGCTCGGCCCCGTCGACGAGCAGGGCCTCCACGGCCCGGGTCACGGGGTCGATGTCGGCCTCCATGCCGTCACCGGTGTACCGGGGATAGCCGGAGGCGCCGGTCTCCCCGGTGGCCCGCACCAGGGCGGAGCGCAGGGTGCCGCGGGTGTCGGCGGTCTCCGTACCGTCTTCGTTGAACTCGGGCACGATCAGCAGCTCGAACGCCTGCGGCTCGGGCAGCTCGGGGTCGGTCCTTCGCGGTTCAGTCGCCATGCGGGCGACGCTAGACAGGAGTGGCGCTCGCCGCATGTATTCGCCGCCGGGCGGCGGGGTGTGTCGCCGCCGGCGGGTGGTCACCACCGCAGGGCGGTGAAGTCCACCGGGCGGGGCCGTAGCGTCGCGGCCCTGGCCGTCAACGCCCGCATGCGCTCCGCCATTTCGGCGGCGGGCAGGTGCCTGCGGTCGCCGTGGCCGGGCAGCAGCCATTCGAAGCGGAGCCGTTCGGCCGTGCGGGCCAACGAGGCGGCCAGTTCCTCGATGGAGTACCAGGTCACGCTCTCGGCCACCTCGACGTCGCCCGTCGACCGCGACCAGTAGAAGCTGTCCCCGCTGAAGCAGTACCGCCCGTCGGCGACGTACAGCACGCTGCCCCGGGTGTGGCCGGGCAGCGGGTGGGCGGTGACGCCGTCGGCGACCTCGGCGTCGTCCGTGCCGCGCAGGACGTGGTCGGCGTCGGGCGAGGCGTCCAGGTCGCCCTCGTGGATCCACAGCCGGGCCCCGAAGCGGTCGGCGTACCTGCGGCCGTGCGCCGCGTGGTCCCGGTGGGTGAGGAGCACGTCGGTGACGGGCCCGATCGCCTCGTACCGCACGGCCAGCGCCTCGCTCCAGCGCGGGGTGTCCACCATCAGCAGGTTCCCGGCGGGGCGGCGCAGCAGATAGGCGTTGGCTCCCGCGGTCCGCGGGGAGTTGTGCCCGCAGAACAGGACGGAGTCGTCCACCGGCAGGGGGTAGGGGTCGCGCGCCTCGTCCAGGCGGCCCGAGGCGGGCCGGATGGAGCGGGTGTGACAGGCGAACGCGGCGGCGTACAGCAGGCGTTCCTCCGCGTCGTCGCGGGGCTGGCGCACGACCTCCGAGCGGTGGCCGGCCTCGTGGACCAGGTTGGGCGCGAGCTGCCGTGCGACGTCGCAGTTGGTGCAGCGGTCGTCCACGGACCAGCCGCTGGACGGGGGGAGCGGGATGGTGGAGTCGTTCACGTCGGTCTCGCTTCCTGCGGGGGCTCTCGTCTCCCCTCAGGGGTAACCCGGGGCCGGTCCGAAGCGGAAGGGGGGCCGGCACTGGTTTCTCGGGCATGAGGGGTCTCTGAGGGAGTGCGTGCTGATGACGTGCGCATGTCATGTCACGGGCAAGGCTGTGGGCTTCGGGACTCGGCGGCGGGCCCCGCCACGCTCACTGGTCCAACGCCTCCGCCGCCGTACTCACCACCGCCTCCGCCAGCGCCGCGAGCGCGGGCGAGTCCAGCTTCCACTGCTGCCAGAACAGCGGTACGTCCACGACCCGTTCGGGGTCGAGCAGCGTCAGGCTGCCGCCCCGCAGCAGCGGCTCCGCCTGGGCCCGCGGCACCACGCCCCACCCGAGCCCCGCCTCGATCGCCTCCGCGAACCCCCGCGACGAGGGGACGTAGTGGCGCAGGGGGCCCGCCCCGCGGCCGCCGGTGACCTCCCGCGCGAACTGGTCCTGGAGACAGTCGCGGCGGTCGAAGAGCAGTACGGGGGCGTCCGCGAGGACCTGCCCCAGCGGCACCCGCGGCCAGTCGCCCAGCCACCGCTCGGTGAACTCCGGCGAGGCGACAGGGAGGTAGCGCACCCGCCCGAGGCGGCGCACCGTGCAGCCCGACACGGCGTCCGGCGAGGAGGTGACGGCGGCCATCACCGCGCCCTCGCGCAGCAGCGACGTCGTGTGCTCCTCGTCCTCGCGGCGCAGCTCGAAGCAGACCCGCAGCTCGTCGGGGACCCGGGCCAGCGCGGTCAGGAACCAGGTCGCGAGCGAGTCCGCGTTCACCGCCACCGGCAGCAGCGCGCCCCGGCCCGAGTCGCCGATGCCGAGCTCGGCGCGCGCGTCCCTTTCGAGGCGCGCGAGCTGCCGCGCGAACCGCACGATGACCTGACCCGACTCCGTGGGCCGCACCGGCTTGGTCCGCATCAGCAGCACCCGGCCCGTCCTGCGCTCCAGCGCCTTGACGCGCTGACTGACGGCCGGCGGCGTGACGTGCAGGGCGGCCGCCGCCGCGTCGAAGGTGCCCTCGTCGACGACGGCGAGCAGCGTCCGCACCTGTTCGAGGGGCAGCTCCGAGAGACCGCCGTGCAAAGACATCACAATTACTTAAGGTACCTGAGAATCTTTACCTGTACTTATGCGGCCGGTGATCCATAACGTCGACGGCATGGGATCAGCACTGACGGCCGCAGCCGCCGGATTCGGCACCGGCCTCTCACTCATCGTCGCCATCGGCACGCAGAACGCCTTCGTGCTGCGCCAGGGCATCCGCCGGCACGCCGTGCTCACCGTGGTGGCCGTCTGCGCGGTGTCCGACGCCGTGCTCATCGCGGCGGGCGTCACCGGGGTCGGCGCGGCGGTGACGGCCTGGCCGCCGGCGCTGACCATCGTCGGCCTGGTGGGCGGCGCGTTCCTCCTCTCGTACGCCGTGCTCGCCGCGCGCCGCGCCCTGCGGCCCGCGGCGATGTCGGCCGCGGGCGCCACGGCGGGCAGCCGGCGCGGAGCCCTGCTCGCCTGCCTGGCCATGACCTGGCTGAACCCGCACGTCTACCTCGACACGGTCCTGCTCCTGGGCTCGGTCGCCGCGGGCCACGACGGACTGCGGTGGGCCTTCGGGCTCGGCGCGATGCTCGGCAGCGTCGTCTGGTTCACCGCACTCGGTTACGGGGCACGCCTGCTCAGCGGCTTCTTCGCGCGCCCGGCCGCCTGGCGGGCCCTGGACGCCCTGATCGCCGTCATGATGGCGGCCATGGGCCTCACCCTGGTCATCGGCGCGCTCTGACGCGGGCCGCCGTTACCGGTCCCACAGCTCGGTCGCGTACGCCGAGACCAGCGCGCCGACGCGGGCCAGGACCTCATCGGCGGGCAGCGGACCGACGCGGCGCCCGTCGCGCAGCCGCAGGGCGACCCGGCCGTCGGCGGCCTCCTTCGCCCCGATGACCACCTGGTACGGGACGAGCCTGGCGCCCCTGATGCGCGCGCCGAGGCTGCCGTGCTCGGGCCCTGCCTGCTCGGCCCGCAGCCCGAGCGCGGCACAGCGCCGCAGGAAGGCGTCGGCGTCCGGCACCTGCGCATCGGAGACCGGCAGGGCCACGAGCTGGACGGGGGCGAGCCAGGCGGGGAAGGCGCCGCCGTGCTCCTCGATGAGATGCGCGACGGCTCTCTCCACGCTGCCGATGACGCTGCGATGGACCATCACCGGGCGGTGCTTGGCGCCGTCCGCGCCGACGTAGCGCAGGCCGAACCGCTCGGGCTGGTGGAAGTCGATCTGGACGGTGGAGAGGGTGGACTCCCGGCCCGCCCCGTCGACGATCTGGACGTCGATCTTGGGACCGTAGAACGCGGCCTCGCCCTCCACCGCCTCGTAGGCGAGCCCGGAGGCGTCGAGCACCTCCCTCAGCAGGGCGGTGGACCGCCGCCACTTCTCCGGGTCGGCGACGTACTTGCCGCCGGGCCCGGGCAGGGAGAGCCGGAAGCGGGCCGGGCGGATGCCCAGCGCCTCGTACGCCCGGCCGATCATCTCCAGGGCGGCCCGCGCCTCCTCGGCGGCCTGGTCCAGGGTGCAGAAGACATGGGCGTCGTTGAGATGGATGGCCCGTACCCGGCTCAGCCCGCCGAGCACACCGGAGAGCTCCGCGCGGTACATGCCGCCGAGCTCGGCCATCCGCAGCGGAAGCTCGCGGTAACTGCGGGAGCGGGAGCGGTAGATGAGCGCGTGGTGCGGGCAGAGGCTCGGCCGCAGCAGGACCTGCTCGCCGCCCACGTCCATGGGCGGGAACATGTCCTCGCCGTAGTGCGACCAGTGCCCGGAGATCTCGTACAGCTCGCGTTTGCCGAGGACCGGTGAGTACACGTGGCGGTAGCCCGCCCGGCGTTCGGCGTCCCGGACGTACTCCTCCAGGGCGTGCCGTACGGCGGCGCCGTCGGGCAGCCAGTACGGCAGACCCGCGCCGATCAGCGGATCGGTGCCGAACAGCTCAAGGTCACGGCCGAGTCTGCGGTGGTCGTGCATGGCGGTCTCCTCGCGTGGATCGGGCGAGTGACCACAGCGCGAAGCCCCGGGGCACTCGCCCCGGGGCTTCGACTCAAGACATCGGTCAGCGCGCCGGGACACTCTCCGGCGTCGTCGTCTTCATCGCGGCACGCTTCATGCGGATGACCGTAGCGGCCGGGTGGCCGGGCGGGCGACCGAATTGACGCGACGGCCCGCGCGCCTGTGAAAGACGTCACAAGCGGCCGTCTCATGATCGGGGTCGGGTGCCATCGGGGCACAGGTTTCGCGTAAGGTCGCGGGTCGGCCGCCCCCCGCGGGGCGACCCGATTCCACTGTCCCCGAACAAGGAGCCGCAGTTCATGCCGGCCAATGACGTCATCCAGGCGCCGATCTACCACTCCCTCGTACAGGAGCACGGCGATGTCCTCGCCACGGCGCGCAAGGCCGCCGAGGAGACCCGGCAGACGGCACAGGACGTCCTGGACTTCAGCACCCCGCCGCGCCTGAGCGCACCCGCGGACGCCGCTTCCTAGCGGCCGCCGGGGGGCGCCTCGCGCCGTGCGCGGTGGATCGGTCAGGATGACGGGATGGACTACGAGTTCTGGAAAGACATCCACGCACGTGGCGGCATCCCCGCGGTGCGGAGCGCCCTTGAGGCCCTCCCCGAGGACCTTCCCCCGCAGGACGCGGACGCCGCGGCCGAGCTGGCCATGAGGGTCATCGAGGAGGACATCGCCCGCATCAACGCCAGGGCGGACCGAGCGGAGGAGCGGGCCCGCGAGCTGACGGAACAGACCCAAGAGGTCCACCAACAACTCACGAACCACGCGGCCCGCACAGCCGGGGACTGACCCGGCGGCGCGCCCCGCCGAGGGCTGACCCGGTGGCGTGGTGCGGACTGAAGGCATCCGGCGGCTGCTGTGCTCAGGGGTTCGGGGCGTGGTTCAGGAGTCGTGATCTCGCCGCGTCGTGGCGGGCCCGCAGGCCTGCGTTCGGGGAGACCCGCAGCAGGGCGCCCAGGGCGCGTACGGCTCCGTCGTCATAGCCGCAGGCCTCCGCCTCACGGGCCGCCGCCTCCAGATGCCCGATGCCGCCGGCCTCGTCGGCCATCGCCACCATGGCCTCGCCGAGCGCGATGAGCAGCAGAATCCTGGTCGCGACCGGGGTGTCCTCCGGGGCGTCGAGGCCGAGCGCGGTGCGGGCCGTGTCGTGGGCGTCCTGCCACTGCCCCGCGTCGAGGTGGTGCCGGGCGAGATGGCTGAACGCCAGGCGCTCCGTGTTGCGGTCACCGGCTCCGCGCGCCAGCTCCGCCGCCTGCGCACAGCCCTCGGCGGCCTCATCGGGGCTGCCGAGCGCGGCCTGCGCGAGGGACAGGTTGATCAGCGCGGTCGCCTCGCCGCGGGGATCGCCGGCCCGCGCGGCGAGCGGAGGCGCGGCCTCCAGGTGGACCAGGGCCTCGCTGACGCGGCCCTCCTCGGTCAGCACCCACCCGAGCAGCGCCAGGACCCGCGCCTCGGCACGGGCATCGGAATCGGCCCGCGCCGCCGCGAGCGCCGTGGCGAGCAGCGGAGTCCAGCCGTCCCGCACCCGCCAGACGATCTGCGGCCACATCGCCAGGATGATCCGCCACGTCCTGCCGTGCAGCCCCGCGGCGTCCGCGGCGGCCGCCGCCGGCGTCAGGTCCTCGCGCTCGGCCGCGTACCAGTCCATGGCCTCCTCACGGCCGGCGAACTCCCGCACCCCCTTCGGCGCGCGGAAGTCCGCGGGCAGCGTGAAGCAGGACTCGGCACCGGGCTCGGCCGCCTCCGCCGCCGCCAGGCCGGTGACCACGGCGTGGTCGAGCACCCGCAGCAGGGCGTCGCTCTCCGCGTCCAGGCCGCGCGCGTACAGCCGTACGAGATCGTGGAGCGTCCAGCGGTCGGGCGCGGCCCGCACGACGAGATGCGCCGCGGTCAGCGTGTCGAGGGCGGCCTCGGCGGTGGCAGGGTCGGTGCCCGCCAGGGCCGCCGCGCTGTACCGGTCGACGTACCTGCCGGGGTGGCGGCCGAGGTGGGCGAACTGGTGCGCGGCGCCCGCGGGCAGCCGGCGCACGGTCAGCCGCAGCGCGGCGCGCACACCCGTGTCCTCCACGTCGAGCAGGCTCAACCGCCGTGACTCGTCGGCCAGTTCCTCGCCCATCGCGCTCAGCGACGACTCCGGCTGGTCCGCGAGCCGGGCGGCGGCCACCCGCAGGGCGAGCGGCAGCCCGCCGCACAGTTCGGCGAGGCGCCGCGCGGCCACCTCCTCGGCCAGCACCCGTTCCGTGCCGAGCACGGCGGCGAGGAGGGCGGCACTGTCCTCCGGTTCCAGCACGTCCACGGGTACGGGGCGGGCCGCGTCGGAGGCGATCAGGCCGCGCAGCCGGTAGCGGCTCGTGACGACGGTGACGCAGCGTGCGCCGCCCGGCAGCAGCTCCCGTACCTGCTCGGAGGCGCGCGCGTTGTCGAGCACGACCAGGAGCTGGCGCTCGGCGCACAGGGACCTGAAGAGCGCGGCCGCGGCGTTCGCCGACTCCGGTATCCGGCGCGGCGCCACTCCGAGGCCGAGCAGGAACTCGCGCAGCACCTCCAGGAGCGTCGGCTCCCCGGTGTCGCTGAAGCCGCGCAAGTCGGCGTAGAGCAGCCCGCCGGGGAACTGGTCGCGGTGGCGGTGCGCCCAGTGCGTCACGAGCGCTGTCTTGCCCACGCCCGCGGGCCCGGTGACCAGACAGACGGGCGCCTCACCGGCGGCGGCCCGGGACAGCGCGGTGAGCTCGGCGGCCCGTCCGTGGAAGCCGCGGGGCATGCGCGGCAGCAGGTCGATCGCGGCGGGGAGCGGGGGAGGGGGCTGCGTCGGGACGGTGACGGCTGTGGCCGCGGGCGCCGCGACCGCGAGGGTGTCCGGCCCCGTCACCTGCGCGGGGCCGCGCCACGCGGCACGGTCTGCGCCGTACTCCTCCTCGCTCTCGTCCGCACCGCGCAGAGCGAGCGCGTACGCGTCGGCCAGTTCCCTGCCGGGGTCGACCCCCAGCTCGTCGGCGAGCAGCCGCCGGGTGCGGTGGAACCAGTCGAGGGCCTCGGTGCGGCGGCCCGCGCGCTGCAACGCCCGCATCAGCGCGGCGGACAGCGATTCGCGCAAGGGATGGGCGCCGGCCTCGGCGCGCAGCACGGCGGCGGCCCTGGCGTGCTCGCCCATCCGCGACCAGGCACCGGCCAGCGACTCCACGGAGGCCAGGCGCAGCTCTTCGAGGGCCTGGGCCGCGGCCTGCAACGGCTGGCTGGGATAGGCACCGGTCAGCGCGGGTCCCTGCCACAGCGACAGGGCCTCCTGGTACATCGCCACGGCGTCGGCGGGCGCCCGCCGGCCGCGGGCCAGGGTCACCAGTTCCTCGAAGCGGTGGGCGTCGAGGAGGGACTCCGGCATCCGCAGGACGTACGCCGTGCCCTGGGTGACCAGTTCGACGCCGAACGTCTCGGCGTCGGCGGCGCCGAGCAGGACCCGCAGGCGCGACACGTGCCCCTGGATGACCCCGCGGGAGCGCAACGGCGGCTCGTGGTCCCACAGCGCCGCCGTCAACCGGTCGACGGGAACCGGGTGGTTGGGCCGCAGCAGCAGGGCGGCGAGCAGGCTCCGCCGCTTGGCGGGGCCCAGCGGCAGCACCCCGACCTCAGTGGCGACGGAAACCGCTCCGAGCAGCCGAAATTCCACCGGTGTAACTCCTCCTGCGGGTAAAAGATCCAGATTAGCCGAGCCGCACACCTGTCCCGCCGAGCCGCACACCTGTCCCGCCGGGGGCGAACGCTTCCCCGCAGGCCTCCACAGCCGCTCGCCACCGGCCGCGCCGGGTTCAGCGATGCGCCTCGGGGCACCCGTTCGTCGTGATCGCCAGATCACCGCCGGACCGATCCGAGCGCGGGACGGTGACATGCACGGGTGTCCTGGTTCCGTCAGGATTCTGAGGGGCGCCACCGCCCGTCCACGTCCCGGCCTGCGACGCTTCACCCAGGAGGACCACATGCTGGACAACACGCTTCCGCTGCTCGCGCGGGGCTACGCGTGGCTTCCCGATCTGAGCCGCCGCAAGGGTCCAGGCGCGGTCCGCACCCGGCTGATGGGAAAGCCCGCCATCGCGCTGCGCGGCCCGGCAGCCGTCGGGTTCTTCTACGACGAGGACCATGTGCGCCGCCGAACAGCCCTGCCCGAGCCCGTACTCGCCACGCTCTTCGGCAAGACCGCGGTGCACACCCTGGACGGGGCGGAGCACCGTAAACGCAAGGAACTGTTCATCAAGGTGCTCAAGGACACCTCCGGCGTCACCGCATTGGCGGAACGTGTCGCCGACGAGTGGGAGCGGTCCTGCAAGGAGTGGTCCGACCGGCCCCAGGTGACGCTCTTCGACGAGGTGAGTGTCCTGATCACGCGGGCCGTGTGCGCATGGGCGGGCGTCCCGCTCACCGGCGGACCCGAACCCGAGGCCGAACCCGAACCCGAACCCGAGGCCGAACCCGAGGCCGAACCCGACGCCGAGGCGCGGCGCACCGCGCAGGACCTGATCGCCATGGTCGACGGCTTCGCCACGGCGGGCCCGCGGCACTGGAAGGCCCGGCGCGCCCGGCAGCGTCAGGAGGAGCGTCTGGCCCGGCTGGTGGAGGACATCAGGTCGGCCGGCGCCAAGACGACCGGCGAGGGCGGCCCCGCGACCACCGCCGTGGAGGCCGTGGCCGTCCACCGGGACGCCGACGGCGAACTCCTCGAACCGCGCACGGCCGCCGTGGAGATCCTCAACATCATCCGTCCGACGGCCGCCGTGACCTGGTACACCGTGTTCGGCGCCCACGCCCTGCACCGCAACCCGTCGCTGCGGCAGCGCCTGGCCACGGGCGGCGAGGGCCATGCCCGGGCGTTCGCCCACGAGGTGCGGCGCTTCTACCCGTTCGCGCCGTTCGTCGCGGGCGTCGCCCCCGGCGACATCGAATGGCACGGCGAGCACATCTCCGAGGGCACCATGGTCCTCCTCGACCTGTACGGGCAGAACCACGACCCCGCCCTGTGGGAGTCCCCGTACACCTTCGACCCCGAGCGGTTCGTGGGCCGGGAGCCGGGGCGCGACGAACTCGTGCCGCAGGGCGGCGGCGAGGCATCGCAGGGGCACCGCTGCCCGGGCGAGGACGTCACGCTGGCGGTCCTGAGCACCCTGCTGCCGCGCCTGGCGCGGCTCGACTACCGCGTCCCGGACCAGGACCTGCGCATCCCCTTGAACCGGATGCCGACCAAGCCGCGCAGCGGTTTCGTCATCGCGGAAACCCACTGAGACGCACCATGGCGACGTACAAGAAAGGACCGTCTTCATGAGCCACAAGCAGAGCCACGAAAAGAAGAACGGCAACCACGCGGAAACGGCCGCCGAAGAGGTATTCGACGAAGTCGAGGCCGCCGAAACGCGCCTTCCCGGCGACCGGCGCGACAGCGATGAAAACGATGACAACGGTGAGGCGGGCGACACCCTGACGCCCAGCCCGAAGGCACAGGAAGCCATTCACCGGAACAAGGACCGCGACGCGAAGCAGTAAGCCGAAAGGCTGGAGCAGTAAGCCGAAAGGCTTCAGAGGAAAGGTGTGAAGTCATGGCGCGTGCGGCGCTCTTCGATGTCGACGGGACCCTCACCGACACCAACCATCTGCATGTGGTGGCCTGGTGGGAGGCGTTCCGCCAGGCGGGCCACACCGTGGCGATGCGGGACATCCACCACGCCATCGGCCTCGGCTCGGCCGACCTCGTCGCCCACTGCCTCGGCGAGGACCGCGACAGCGAAGGCGACGAGGAGATCAGCGCCGCGCACAGCGCCCTGTACGGCACGTACTTCGACCGCCTTTCGGCGCTGAACGGCGCGCGCGATCTGCTGTACGCCCTGCACGAGCGCGGCCGGCGCATCGTCCTCGCGACCTCGGCGGGCGGGTTCGAGCTGGACGCGCTGCGCCGGGCCATCGACGCCGACGACGTCATCGCGGGCGTGGCGAGCTCCGACGACGTGTCGTCGGGCAAGCCCGCCCCCGACCCCGTCCAGCACGCCCTGGACATCGCGGGATGCACCGCCGATGACGCCCTGTTCGTCGGCGACTCCGTGTGGGACATGCAGGCGGCCACCAAGGCGGGCGTACGCGCCGTCGCACTGCTCTCCGGCGGGATCCCGCGCGCCGACCTGGAGGCGGCCGGCGCCACCGAGGTGTACGCGGACCCCGCCGACATGCTGGACCACCTGGACAGTGAGGTCCTCGCGGGCGAGGAGTGACGCGGCAGCCGCGCGGAACGGTCGAGTGAGGGGCGAGGAGGCCGGTCGGCCGCACCCCAATGCGGCCGACCGGTGAGGAAGGCGTCCGAAGGCCGTTCCGACGCGATCGCACCCCGGGGCGCGTGTGCCCCGTACTCACCGGCCTATGCGCCGCGTCCCCCGAACGGGCGATGCGGCGAACGCCCGGCCGTCATCCGACGGAGCGTCAGCACGCGTACGGAGTCTTCGTGACGGCGGCTGTTTGCGCACAGATTCGAAGGGCAGGCGAATACCGTGCTTCGGACCGGAGGCGCGTTCGCGGGGAGCGGTGTGTTCAGCTCCTGGTGGATGTCCGCTGATGGGGCGTCCCGTTTCTCGCGGTCACTTGTTTGACGGCACCGTTGAGAGGCGTTTTCCCTCATGCTCACAGATCTCACCGAATATTCCGCACGCCGCCGTTCGGCGAATCGGCACTCCCACAGCGACGCTCCCGACACGGCGGTGGAATTCGCCCGCCTGGCCACCCTCGGGAGCGGCCCCGAACGCGAGGTGCTCTGCGCGGAAATCGTCGAGGCATGGCTGCCGATGGCACACCGGATCGCCAGGCGCTTCCGCAACAAGGGCGAGAGCCTGGAGGACCTCCAGCAGGTCGCCGCGATGGGCCTGGTGAAGGCCGTCAACCGGTATGAACCCGGCCGCGGCGCGTTCGAGAGCTATGCGGTCCCCACCATCACGGGCGAACTGCGCCGCCACTTCCGCGACCGCATGTGGGACGTGCGGGTCCCACGACGCGTACAGGAACTGCGGAACAAGGTCCGTGCCGCGCGCCGTGAACTCCTCGACCGGCCCGGCGGCAGCGGCCACGAGCCCACCATCGCCGAGCTGGCCGAGCGGACGGGACTGACCGAGGCCGAGGTCCGCGACGGCATGGAGGCCATGGAGGGCTACAGCGCCCTGTCGCTCGACGCCGAGGTCTCCTCCGCCGAGCCCGACGGGTTCAGCCTCGTCGACACGCTGGGCGCGACCGACCCCGCGTACGACCACGTCAACGACCGCGAGGCGGCCAAGGCGGGCCTGCGGCGGCTCCCCGAGCGCGAGCGGACCATCCTCTACCTGCGCTACTTCGAGGACATGACGCAGAGCCGGATCGCCGAGGAACTCGGCATCTCCCAGATGCACGTCTCGCGTCTGATCAGCCGGAGCTGCGCCCGCGTGCGCGCCGAGGCCGACCCCGGGCACGAGCACGGGCACGAGCACGCCAGGCGGCCGGCGGCGGCGTGACCTCAGCGGGCACCCACCCCGTGTGTCGTCACGGCGGCGCCGGGTACCTGCGCTTCCACACGCCCACACGCCCACACGCCCACACGCCCACACGCCAACACGTCACACAGCAGACGCACCGAAGGAGACAGACCCATGGTCGAGCGCAACCCCGCGGCCCCCGGCGAGGACGGTCCGCCCACCCCCAGGGACCTCCCGGACCAGCAGGCCACGGATGAGGAGGACCCCCTGGACATGGATGTGGCGGCCGCCGACGCGGGCAGCAAGGAGCGCTCCGGGGACGACGTCCCCCGGACGGACGAGGGCGGCACCGGCCGACGCGAAGCGCCCGAGTCCGACGGGACAGGGGTCGAGGAGGACCCCGAAGCGCAGGAGCCCACCGGCTGACGGCTCACCCCGGCGCCCGCTCGCCGTGCCGCGCGGCGCTCCGTCGGCGAGGCTGTAAGGACGCGAACGCCGCCGAAGTCACCGGCGGGCCGGAGGTGCCGATGGAGCCCGTGGAGGCGTTGGAACGGATCGCCTTTCTGCTGGAGCGCGGCCGCGCCCCGACCTACCGTGTACGGGCCTTCCGCACCGCGGCCGAGGTGATCGCGGGCCTGGCCGATGGTGAGGCCGCGCGGCGCGCCGCTGACGGCAGCCTGGAGAAGCTCAAGGGCGTCGGGCCCAAGACCGCCGGCGTGGTCCGCGAGGCACTCGCCGGCGGGGTGCCCGGCTACCTGGAGCGCCTCGAAGGCGAGGCGGGCGACCCGCTCGCGGAGGGCGGAAGCGAGCTGCGTGCGCTGCTGCGCGGCGACTGCCACCTGCACTCCGACTGGTCCGACGGCGGCAGCCCGATCGAGGAGATGGGCCTCGCGGCCCGCGCGATCGGCCATGAGTGGGCGGCGCTCACCGACCACTCGCCGCGCCTGACCATCGCCCGCGGCCTGTCTCCCGAGAGGCTGCGCGAGCAGTTGGACGTGGTGGCCGCGCTCAACGAGACCTGGGCGCCCTTCCGGCTCCTCACCGGCATCGAGTGCGACATCCTCGACGACGGCTCCCTGGACCAGGAACCCGAGCTGCTCGACCGCCTCGACGTGGTCGTCGTGTCGGTGCACTCCAAACTCCGCATGGACGCCGCCGCCATGACCCGCCGCATGGTCCGGGCCGTCGGCGACCCCCGCGCCGACGTGCTCGGGCACTGCACCGGACGGCTCGTCACCGGACGCGGCAGGCCGGAGTCGCAGTTCGACGCGGACGAGGTCTTCGCCGCCTGCGCCGGGGCCGGGACGGCGGTGGAGATCAACAGCAGGCCCGAGCGGCTCGACCCGCCGCGCAGACTGATCCAGCGTGCCGTGGAGGCGGGCACCCTGTTCTCGATCGACACCGACGCGCACGCCCCCGGCCAACTGGACTGGCAGATCATCGGGTGCGCGCGGGCCGAGGAGTGCGGTGTCCCTGCCGAGCGGGTGGTCACGACGTGGACGGCGGACGAGGTGGTGGCCTGGACCCGCGAAAGCCGGGCCAGAGCCACCACTTGAAGCCCCGCCTCACTTGAAGCCCCGCCCCGCTCGCAGCCCACCGCCTCCCGAACTACCCGGTCAGAGACCGGTCACGATCTTGTCCGGTGTGATCGGCAGCTCCCGCAGCCGCACCCCAGTGGCGTGGTGCACGGCGTTGCCGATCGCCGCGGCGGTGCCCACGATGCCGATCTCGCCGATGCCCTTGCTGCCCATGGGGTTGAGATGCGGGTCGTCCTCGTCGATCCAGTGCGCCTCGATCGCGGGCACGTCGGCGTTCACCGGTACGTGGTACGAGGCGAGGTCGCTCTCCGCGAAGTCACCGAAGGCCTTGTCCATGGTGCTGTGTTCGGTCAGGGCCATGCCCAGGCCCATGACCATTCCGCCGATGAACTGCGAACGCGCCGTGCGGGCGTTGAGGATGCGCCCCGCGGCGTAGACGCCGAGCAGCCTGCGCACGCGGACCTCGCCGGAGACGGAGTCGACGGCTACCTCGGCGAAGTGGGCGCCGAAGGCATGGCGCGCGTAGTCGCTCTCCGCGTAGTTGCCCTCCGTGTCGGCGGTGCCCGCCGTGTCGGCCGAGGCACCGACGCCCTCCGGCGGCAGTTGCTGCCCGTGCTGCCCGGCGAGGCGCCCGGCGAGCCGCGTACAGGCCTCGTGGACCGCCCAGCCCCAGGAGGACGTGCCGGAGGAGCCGCCCGCGAGCGGCGCCGACGGCAGGTCGCTGCTGCCGACCTCGGTGCGCACGCGGTCCACCGGCACGCCGAGCGCGTCGGCGGCGACCTGGACGAGCACGGTACGGGCGCCCGTGCCGATGTCGGTGGCGTTGATCCGGACCACGTAGCCGCCGTCCGGGTAGGCGTGCGCGCTCGCCTGGGAAGGGGAGACGAGCACCGGGTAGGTCGCGGCGGCGACTCCGGTGCCGATCAGGAGAGGGCCATCGGCGTGCGAGCGGGGCCGTGGGTCGCGCCCGGCCCAGTCGAAGCGGCGGGCGCCCTCGCGCAGGCACTCGGCGACGTGACGGCTGCTGAACGGCTTGCCGCTGTCCGGTTCCGTGTCGGTGTCGTTGCGCAGCCGCAGTTCGACGGGGTCGATGCCGAGCGCCACGGCGAGCTCGTCCATGGCGGACTCCAGGGCGTACATGCCAGGCGCCTCGCCGGGGGCCCGCATCCAGGAGGGGCTCGGCACGTCGAGCGGCAGCACCCGGTTGCTGGTGCGGGCGTGCGGCGAGGGATACATGACGCGCGACACGGCGGCGCCCGTCTCGACGAACTCCTTGATGCGCGAGGTGTGGGAGGTCACCTCGTGGATCACCGACGTCAGCGTGCCGTCCGCCGCCGCGCCCAGCCGCAGCCGCTGCACGGTCGGCGAGCGGTGACCCACCACGGTCGGCAGGTGGCGCCGGGGAAGGGCGAGTTTGACGGGCCGCCCGGTCTCGCGCGCCGCCATGGCGGCGAGCACGACGTGCGGGCGGGGCGTGCCCTTGGAGCCGAAGCCGCCGCCGACGTGCTCGGAGACGACCGTGACCTGCTCCTCGGGCAGCTTGAAGAGGCTCGCCAGGGTCTCGCGGACGGTGGTGGCGCCCTGGCTGGAGTCGTACACGGTCAGCCGCCCGTCCCGCCAGAGGGCGGTGGCCGCGTGCGGCTCCATGGGGTGGTTGTGCAGTGGCGCCATCTCGTACGTCACGTCGACCCGGGTGGGCGCGTCGGCGAAGGCCCCGTCGGGGTCCCCGCGCGTGTGCTCGTCCGGGTTGCCGTCGGGGTCCTCGGGCACGTAGGCCGCGGGACTGCCGGCGTTCAGGGTGACGTCGTGCGGCTCCTCGGAGTAGGCGACCGTCACGGCGGCTGCGCCTTCGCGGGCGGCCTCCAGCGTGTCGGCGACGACGAGGGCGACGTACCAGCCGCGGTGCGGGACCCGGGCGTCCTGGAGCACGGCGAGGGTCGCGTCGTCCGCCTCGGCAAGGCGCGGCGCGTTCAGATGCGTGAGGATGCCGACGACGCCGGGCACCGCGAGGGCCGCCGTGTCGTCGATGGAGGTGATCTCGCCGCGCGCGACCGTGGCGGGCACGGGCCAGGCGTAGGCGCAGCCCTCGGGCATGCGCTCGACGGCGTAAGCGGCGGCCCCGGTCACCTTGGCGGGGCCCTCCCTGCGCTCGGTGGGCGCCCCGAGAGCGCTGGTGGTGTCCGGCATGGGTTCTTCTCCCTCGGTGGCGGAGGTCAGGCGGCGGTGGACGCCGTGCTCAGGCGCCGCAGGACGTCGCAGGCGATGTTGCGGGCGAGGGGCACCTTGAACGCGTTGTCCGGCAGCGGTTCGGCGGCGGCGAGTTCGGCGTCGACCGCCTGCCGGAACGCCTCCTCGGTCACCGGGCCGCCCAGCAGGGCCCGCTCGGCGCGCAGCGCGCGCCAGGGGCGGTGGGCGAGACCGCCGAACGCGATCCGCACATCGCGTACGAGGGAGTCCTCGACGTCGAGCACCACGGCCACGGAGGCGAGCGCGAAGGCGTACGAGGCGCGGTCGCGTGCCTTGCGGTAGGCGGAGGGCAGGTTGGCCGTCGCGGCCGGGAGCCGGACTCCGGTGACGAGTTCGCCGGGCGCGATCTCGGTGTCCAGGTCCGGGCGGTCCCCGGGCAGCCGGTGGAACTCGGCGGCGGGAACGGTCCGCCGGCCGCGCGCCCCGTGCAGCTCCACCTGGGCGTCGAGCGCGGCGAGCGCCACCGCCATGTCGGAGGGGTGCGTGGCGATGCACTGCGGCGAGTGCCCGAGCACCGCGTGGTCGCGGTGGACGCCCTCGCGCGCACCGCAGCCGGTGCCGGGCTCCCGCTTGTTGCACGGTTTGCCGAGGTCCTGGAAGTAGGGACAGCGGGTGCGCTGGAGCAGGTTGCCGCCGGTCGTCGCCGCGTTGCGGAGCTGCCCCGACGCGCCCGAGAGCAGCGCCTGGGCGAGGACGGGGTAGCGGTCACGCACCAGCGGGTGGGCGGCGAGGTCGCTGTTGCGCACCGCCGCCCCGGCCCGCACGGAGCCGTCGGACAGCTCCTCGACCGCGTCCAGCGGCAGCCTGCTGACGTCGATCAGCGTCCGGGGCCGCTCCACGCCCGTCTTCATCAGGTCGACGAGGTTGGTGCCGCCGCCGAGGTAGCGGGAGCCGGGGCGGCCCGCGTGCGCCGCGGTCGCCTCGTCGACGCTGTGGGCGCGCACATACATGAAGGACTTCATCGCGTCACGTCCTCGACGGCCTCGACGATGTGCGGGTAGGCGCCGCAGCGGCAGATGTTCCCGCTGAGCCGCTCCCGGATCTCGTCCCTGGTCAGCTCCACGGGCGAGCCCCGGTCGGCGGCCGGTGCCGTCACATGGGAGGCGCGGCCCGCCCGCGCCTCCGCGATGGCGCCCACGGCGGAACAGATCTGCCCCGGGGTGCAGTAGCCGCACTGGAAGGCGTCGCGGTCGACGAAGGCCCGCTGCAAGGGGTGCAGGTCGTCACCCCCGGCGGGGGCGAGCCCCTCGACGGTGGTGATGTCGCACCCTTCGAGGGCGACCGCGAGCAGCAGACAGCTGTTGACGCGGCGCCCGTCCACGAGGACGGTGCAGGCGCCGCACTGGCCGTGGTCACAGCCCTTCTTGGCGCCGGTCAGGCCGAGCTGCTCGCGCAGGACGTCCAGCAGCGTCGAGCGGTGGTCGACGGTGGGGCGGCGGGCTTCGCCGTTCACCGTCAGGGGCACTTCCGAGTGGAACACATCGGCTCCCATGACACTTGGCTCCCTCGTCGGGCGTGGTCGGTGCGGTGACCGCGTATCCAGCCTGAGCCAGGACACACGTTCCGGCATGCCGGAAATGTGAGGATCCGCGATCGGGGGGCCCGGAAAACGGCAGGCGCCGTCACACCACGCCGTGGCAGGATCGCCCGCCGAAAGCCCCCCCGCGCAGACCGCCGCACCTGACAGGAGCGCCCCGTGACACCACCCCGCCTGACTCCGCTGCTCGAACAGTTCGCCTTCGCGTGTGAACGCCTCACGGGCCGCCTGGCGGGCCCCGTCATGGACAGCGGTGACGGTACGGAGACCAGGACCGGGCCCCTGACGGACGAGGAGTACCTCTGGGAGCCGGTGCCCGACTGCTGGTCGGTCCGGCGGCGCGCCGACGGGCCGGGGCCGCGCGCCACCTCCCTGGCCGGCGCCGGTGACTGGGGCCGCGACGCCGCCGCGTACCCGCATCCGTGGCCGCCGCCGTTCACGACCCTCGCCTGGCGGCTGAGCCACCTCAGCGAGCTGCTGTTCGTCGCCGCCGACCACACCATCGGCACCCGCACGCTCACCCGGGACGACTACGCCATCAGCGGGAACGCGGCGGAGGCAGTGGCCGCCTTCGGCGCCGCGGCGGCCGCCTGGCGGGCCGCCCTGGAGGACGCGGACGACGCCGCGCTCGACACCAAGGGCCACTGCACCTACCCGCACGGCAGCTACGAGGAGGAGCCGTTCATCGAGGTCGTGTGGTGGGTCAACCAGGAAGTCCTGCACCACGGGGCCGAGATCGCCCTGCTCCGTGACCTGTACCGCGCGCGCCGCGGCTGAGGTGGCGCCGCGCTCACTCCGCGAGGATCTCGTGGGCGAGCGCGACCAGATCCGGGATGGCGGGGTGCCCGGGCCCGTCCCGCCAGGCGATGACGAGAGGGACGGGCGGCGCGTCCGCGAGCGGGCGGTACACCAGCGAGGGATGGGCGTGGCTGCTCGGCGTCGCCGACGTCGAGACCCCCAGCGCGCGCCCCGCGGCGATCGCCATGATCCACTCGTCGGTGTTGGAGACGTCCACGGTCCTGCGGGGACGGGCGGAGGGCGGCCACAGGTCCGGTGTCGTGGTGCCCGAGACGCTGTTCAGCGCGATCGGATGGGCGGCGAGATCCGCGAGCGTGACGCGGGGCAGGGCCGCCAGCGGGCTGTCGGCGGGCATGACCGCCACGCGCTCCTCGTGCCGCAGCGGCTCCGTGCGGAGCCCCGCGGCGGTCACCGCGCCGCGCAGCAGGGCCGCGTCGACCTTGCCCTGGATCAGCCCCGCCGTGCGGTCGTCGAAGCGGAGCAGCTCCAGCGGCACGCCGGGCCTGGTCTCGTCCCAGCGGCGCAGCAGCGGAACGGTGTGGTCGCCGAGCGCCGCCCAGTTGTGCCCGAGACGCAGCGGCCAGCCGCTCAGGCCGCCGGGATCGAGGGCGGTCTCGACGGCGGCGATGGCGGCGGCGGCCTTGTCACGGAAGGTGCGGCCCGGCGCGGTGAGTTCGAGGTGGTGGGTGGAGCGGTCGACGAGCCGGGCGCCCAGGTGGTCCTCCAGTTGCCGCAAGGTCCGCGAGAGCGCGGGCTGGCTCAGCCGGAGCCGCGCGGCGGCACGGGTCACGTTGCCCTCGTCGGCGATGGCGAGGAACGCCCGCAGGTGCCGCAGCTCGATGGTCATGCTTCCAGAGCATAACCGCGGCTCATCGCGGCGGGCCGCGGGTCGGAGTAGGCCGGCCCGGGCGCGCGGGGAGATGGCCCGGGGCGCGCGGGCAGGCGGCCGGGGGCGCGCGGGCAGGTGGCCCGGGGCGCGCGGGCGGGTGGCCGACGGCTTGGCTATGGTGACCCGACCCCCGTCGACTGGAGTCGCCATGAGTACGCCGCCGCCCGCCGCCGCAGAGTACGTCGGCAAGGAGCAGACCGGAGCGGCAGGACTGGGCCCGATCAGCGTGACGTGGTCGCTCACCGGCCCCACGCGCGACCTCGACGCCAACGTCGTGCGTCTCGCGCCCGACGCGTACATCGCCGAGCACACCGAAACCGTCCTCGGCGTCCTCGTCACCGTCCTCGCCGGTTCGGGCGAGGTGCGTACGCCGGACGCGGCCTTCCGGCTCGAACCCGGCGTCCTCGCCTGGCTGCCCGCCGGCACGACCCGCTCCGTCCACGCGGGACCTGACGGGCTCACGTACACGACCGCCCATCGCCGCAGGCCGCCCATGAGCATCGGCTCCGCGCGCCCCTCCGACGCGGGTGAGGCCGCCTGCCTGCTCGACCGCGTCTGCCCCGAGTGCGGCCGCCTCGCCACCGAGCGCGACGCCCGCTTCTGCGCACGGTGCGGGACGTCGCTCGGCGAGCGCTGAAACTCCTGCGCAGGTACGGAATATCCGCGCGCCGCCGCCGGGTTGAGGACCAGGACAGGCCCCAGCTCGGCTCGCCGTATCTCCGGAGGAGAAGTCATGTCCCTCAGTGTCGAAGAGCGGGAACAGTTCCTTGCCGAACCCCACATCGGGGCGCTGGCCGTGGCGGCGGGTGACGGGCGGGCGCCGCTCACCCTGCCGATCTGGTACCAGTACGCGCCCGGCGGCGAGTTGTGGGTGATGACCGGACGCCACTCCAGGAAGGGGCGTCTGATCGAGGCGGCAGGCCGCTTCTCGCTGATGGTCGACCGGCTGGAGCCGACGATCCGGTACGTCTCCGTGGAGGGCCCCGTGGTGCGCACCGAGGAGGCGACCACCGAGCAGCTCCGGGAGATCTCGGCGCGCTACCTCCCGGCCGAGAACGTGGACGCGTACATGGAGTCGGCCGCCAAGGACCACGGCGAGCAGGCCGTCTACTACCTGCGCCCCGAGCGCTGGTACTCCTCGGACCTCGGCACCGTCTGACGGGCGCCGGCCACCGCGTTCCCACGTTCCGCGAACTGGATGGGTTCCGGGGGGTGTAGGCCCCGTCGCTCGGGGCAGTCGAGGAAGTACAGGGGTGACAACCTGTGAGGCACCGCTGTGAATGGTCAGTGGGCGGTGTCGGGTGTGTGAAATGGGCGGCCGCGTTCCTCGTGGGACAGAGACGCGGCCGCTCACGCATGTTCACACGCGCCTCAGCGACTCCTCCTGGGCGAGCGCCCACAGCGCCAGATACGCCCGCTGGATGAACGCGCCGGTCACGGCGGGGTGCGTGTTGGCCAGCGCGGCGAGGGCGATCCGGTGCCGGGGGTCGAAGCCCGCGAAGGCGGTGAAGCCGCGGGTGCCCCCGGAGTGGTGGTAGAGGTCGTGGCCGGGGCGCGGGCGGATGTTCCAGACCAGGGCGATGCGCCGGCCGGTGCGCGGCAGCGCGATGCGCGGCCTGACGACGTCGGCGAGCGCGGCCCGTAGCGGGCCGGGAGTGTCCGCGGGCGCCGACGCGGGGTCCATCAGACAGTCCAGGACCGTCAGCATGTCGCGCGCGCTCGACCGCGCGGCCCCGGCGCCGGGCAGGGCGGGAATCCGCCAGGCGGGGCGGGCCCGGCCGTGCCAGTAGCCGGTGGCCTGAGGCAGCCCGGTGTCGCAGCTCGTACGGGTCAGGCCCAGCGGCCGCAGGACGCGCTCGTCGAGCAGCGGGGCATAGGTGCCGCCGGGGCCGTGCGCCGCGCGGGCGAGCAGCTCACCGAGGAGCCCGACCCCGAGGTTGGAGTACCGCACGCGGGTGCCGGGGGCGGCGCGCGGCCGGGTGCGCGCGAGGGCTCGCCACAGGTCGGCGGGGGAGCAGTGGGCGTAGGGGTTGCTGAAATAGGCGGGCGCGCTGCCGCGCAGGAACCCCGGGGGCAGCCGGGGCAGCCCCGACGTGTGGGTGGCCAGGTGGCCGAGCGTGATGGGGGAGCCGCGCAGCCGCGGGGCGGCGCCGTGGGGCAGGAAATGGTCGATCGGATCGTCGTACGCGACCTCGCCGCGCGCGACCATCTCGGCGAGCAGCAGGGCGGTGAAGGTCTTGGTGAGCGAGCCGATCTCGAACCGGGTGTCGGGCCCGGCCGCGGCCCCGCCCCGCATCACCGTCCCGCCGGTGGCGAGCAGTGCCCGTTCCGGCCCACGCCGCACGGCGAGCGCCACCGCGCTGGCCCGGGGCGCGGCATCGCGGAGCCCGCCGAGGAGAGCGTCGGCCCACGCGGGCCCACCCGGCACGCCGCCCTGAAACCGGACGTACGGCGATGGGCCGTCGCGGTCGGCGTGCGGGGGTTCACGGTCACGGTCGGCGTGCGGTGACTGACCGTCGCGGTCGGCGTGCGGTGGCTCGCCGTCACCCTCGGCGTGTGGCGGTTCACGGTCGTGGTCGGCGTGCGGTGACTGGCCGTCGCGATCGGCGTGCGGGGGTTCACCGTGATGCTCGACGTACGGCGGCTCTCCGTCGCGGTCGGCGTGTGGTGGTCGGCCAGCGCCTCCGGTTCCGGTGTACGGCGGTCGTCCATCGCCCCCGGTGTACGGCGGGTCGTCGTGGGTCACGTCGTCGCCGCCGTTCCGCCGCCCAGCGTGCGGGAGACCGCGAGGGTGCCGGCGATGGCGGTGACCACGGTGGTGTGCTGTTGGTCGGTGAACCGCCGCGCGGGGTCTTCGGACACCGGGTCGCCGTCGCGCGGGACGAGGCCGTCCGCGTGCTGGACCCCGGCCAGCCGTTCCCAGTCGGCGGGCTCGCAGTAGGGCTCGTCGAGGCAGCACCCGACGAGCATCAGCTCGCCGACCAGGTCCCACTGCTCGATCTCCGCCCAGATGTCGATCCATACGGGCAGCCACGCGCCCACATACGCGGTGAGGTCGGCCGGCAGGCCCGCGGGGCGTGCGCCCCAGTCGGTGAGGTGGAAGACCGTGTGGGTGGCGCAGTAGCCGGACATCCAGTCCACGAGCCATGGCTCGGGCAGGCCGCCGAGCCAGGTGGCGCGGGCCAGCGCCGGCCAGTCGTACGCACGGCCCTGGTCGAGGCCGACGACGCGGGCGGCGTTGGCGACGGCGAGCCGCCGGTTGGGCATGATCTCCAGGGCCCGCACGGACCGCAGCGCGCTGGTGTGGCCGAGCAACCGCTCCAGGGGTTCATGGCGGAGGCCGCTGCGGGCGAAGGGCGCGTACGTTTCGAGGGGGTCGGTCATCATCGAGTACCGCAGCAGCCGCTCGTACAGCATGTCGCCCTCGCGGAGCTGCTGCCAGCAGAAGTCGAGGAGTTCGCGGGCCATGCGCAGCTGCGTGCTTCCGGCGGCCGCTTCGCGCAGCACGAGGGAGGCGGCGAGCGCGGTCTCGCCGAGCGGTTTGTAGACGCTGTCGGGGTCACCGAGGTCGGCGGTGGTGTCGGGGGGCAGCGCGCCGAGCCGGTGGTGGGTGTGGAGCCAGGCCATGGCCTGGGCGCTCACCTGGTGGGCTGTCTGCGTCGCGGTTGCCGTCATGGGGTCTCCCGTGAGGGGTCAGGCGTGCGGAGCGTCTCCGGTCGGGGGGGATCGGGCGGGCCTGGAGTCCGAGGGATCCAGGCGTGCCTGGAGTCCCGTGAGGGATCAGGCGCGGTCGCTGCGGGCCGGCGCGAGCAGCCGTCCGGCGATCGCCGCGTCGAGCGCGAGCCGTGGTCCGCCGCCGAGCAGGCGCAGGTGCTCGACGAGGGGAGCGGGGTCGAGCGGCAGACGCACGCCCTCCGCGGCGAGCAGGGCGAGCCACCGGGTGATCCGCATGGCGGTGGGGAAGTCCCGGCGCAGCACGGCACGGCTCGCGCCGCGCGCCAGGGCGAGCGGGGCGCGACGGGCGGCGGCGTGCACGGGCCCGTCGAGGCCGGGCAGGGCGAGCGGGGAGAGCTGGCCCATGCGGACGGACCAGCGCTGCCAGTCGGAGTCCTCCGGGGCGGGGGCCCCCGCGGGCCTGGGCGCCAGGACTTCGCCGCCGGTGAAGCGGGCCAGCAGGGCCGCGGTGGCCCAGTCCCGCCAGGCGGCGATCCAGGGCTCGGCGGCCGCCGCCGGGGGCGGGGCCGGGACGCTCACCGGGAGCGGGAAGACGGTGAAGGACTGGGTGACGGCCATGGCGTCCTCGGGGGAGAGTGCGGTGCCGGTGAGGAGCTGCGGGGCGAACAGGTCGGCGCCCACGACGCGGACCGCGGCCAGCGCCGCCTTGGGGTCCGCCGCGCCCTCGACGTGCCGGGCGACCACGGCCGCGCCCTCGATGCCACGCAGGACATCAAGGGCACGAACAGCCAGGTCAGCCGCCGAGGCCGCGTATGCGATCTGCGACTGATCGGAATTCACTTGTCCTTGGGCTCCTTGGGCTCCTTCGGCGACAGCAGCGCGAGGAGCAGGAGGATTCCCACCGCCTGCGGCGCGTACACCGGTGCGTCGCTCAGAGTGGCTTCCGGTTCCACCATGGCCGTGCCGAGGGTCGCCGCGTCGGTCGTGCTGACGAGAAGTGGTACTTCCTGAGTAAGCATCATTGCCTCCTCAATCAAAACGTCATCACCGGTCAAGTGACGCCCACCCTCGGACTAGTTTAGGGCAATTGGCCTATATTGTCTGTTCAGTTCATGCGGTCACCCGAACCCCGAGCAGGGTGGAAACGGGCGTGTACATAGGGTGGCCGCATGTCTGAGGGCTCACCCCTGATACGCAGTCGGCGCACCGCCGTGGAGGCCGCGCCCGACGACGTACCACTCGCCGCGCCGGGCCTGCCAGGATGCGGCCCCATGACTGATCACGACGACCTGGCCGCTCAGGCGCTACGCCTGGTCTCCGCCCGTTTCCCGCAGGCTCTCGGCGCCATACTGGGCGGCTCGGCCGCCCAGGGGCGCGCCACCCCGGCCAGCGACCTGGACGTGGCCGTGCTTCTGCCGGACTCCGACACCAGCCGCCGCGAAGTCCTGCGCCACGAGGGCCGCCTGACGGAACTGTTCCTCAACACCCTCGCGGACATACCCGAGTTCTTCGCCTGGGACAGCGCCCGCCGCCGCGGCACGGTCCTGTTCCTCTACGACCAGGGCGTCCCTCTGCTCGACCCCCACGGAGCGCTGTCCCGCACCCGCGACCACGCCCGAGCGACACTCGCCGCCGGCCCCCCACCACTCACCCCGACGGAGTGGACCCAGGGCCGCTACAGCCTGACCTGCTACCTGGACGACCTCCTGGACACCCCACGCTCCGCGCGCCACGAGCAACTGTCCCTGGCCGACTTCGCGTTGCGCGAAGCGAGCCACCTGCTCACCGCCCATCACCACGCTTGGACGGGCATCGGCAAGTGGCTCCCTCGCAGGCTGCTCGCCGCGGACGCGGTGCGGGGCGCGGCGCTGCTGGACGGTCACAAGGCCGTGGCCGAGACCGCCGACCCCGTGCCCCTGGCCGCGGCCGTCCAGCAGGTGCTCGACCTCGTGGGCGGGCCGCTGCGGGAGGGCTACGCGCTCGACTGGCGCGGCCGCTCCGACGGCTGGAGCGGACCGAAGGGGGCTGGAGCGAAGGGGGGCCGGACCGACCAGGGCGTCGGGTGTTCCGGCCCGGCCCTCACTCCTCCCGCAGGCTCAGCACGAGGTCACGTGGCAAGCCATGCGTGTCGTGCAGATAGTGCAGGTCCTCCTCGTCGAGCGGGCCCCGGAAGCGGGGGCGGGCCAGGACCTGCCTGCCGCGTTCCAGGAGGCTGCGGAAGCGGTGCTCCTCCTCGCGCAGCACACCCCGTACGCCGTCCACGTCCGTCTCCTGGCGGAAGTGGTCACCGGTGTGCCGGATCAACTCGTCCGGCAGCGAGGCGAGTTCGCGCGAGGGGTCGTCCCGCCACAGGACGGTGAGGACGCGCCGCACCAGGCGGCGCAGCACATAGCCGCGGCCGGTGTTGGCCGGGCGCACGCCGTCGCCGACGATCACCATGGCCGAGCGCAAGTGGTCGCAGACCAGCCGCAGCGAGGATTCCTCCAGGGGCCACAGTGACGGAACGAGGCGCCGCCAGGGGTCGAAGACGTCGCACTCGAACACCGACGTCCGCCCCTGGAGCAGCGAGGCGAGCCGCTCAAGCCCCAGGCCCGTGTCGATGTTGCGCTGGGGCAGCGGGACGAGTGAACCGTCGTCGAGCAGGCGGTGGCGCATCATCACGTGGTTCCACACCTCCACCCACCGGTCGTCCTGGGTGGGTGTCGAGCGCGGCGGGGTGTCACCGGTCCAGAGGAAGATCTCGGAGTCGGGGCCGCAGGGCCCGGTAGGACCGTTGTTCCACCAGTTGTCCTCGACGGTGAGCTCCACCGGGACACCGTGCTTCTGCCACACCTCCAGGGAGGGAGTGTCGGGACCCACCCGTTCGTCGCCGCCGAAGACCGTGGCGTGCAGCCGCTTCGGATCGATGCCGAAGCCCTCGGTGAGCAGCCCGTATCCCCAGTCGAGGCTCTGCGGCCCCTCGTAGTCGCCGAGCGACCAGGTGCCCAGCATCTCGAAGACCGTCAGGTGGGTGAGGTCGCCGACCTCCTCCAGGTCGGTGGTGCGCAGACAGCGCTGTACGTTGACCAGCCGCCTGCCGAGGGGATGCGGGCGCCCCTCCAGATACGGGGTGAGCGGATGCATGCCCGAGGTGGTGAACAGCACCGGGTCGCCGGGCGGAGGAAGCAGCGTCGAGCCCGTCGTACGGTGGTGTCCGCGCTCCTCGAAGTACTCGACGAACGTCCGGATGATCTGCTCGCTGCTCAAGCCCCGCGGACCCGGACCCGAGCCCGGACCCGAGCCCGGATTCGGGCTCGGATTCGGGCTCGGGTCCGGGCTCGGGTGGGGATTCGGGTTCGGGTTCGGGTTCATGGGTGGCTCCTTCGCGTACGGGCGCGGAGGCGGCCGGAGAACGGAACCGCACGATCACCGGAGTCGGGGCGGGAGAGCCGGAACCGGGGGAATCATCGGCGGGCCGTTTCCGGTCGCCGATGAAAGAAGGACGTCAGGCGGCGGCAACCGGCGAGCTGGTCGCTCGCGCGGTCGCGAAGGTGTCTCGTCCGATGACATTCATGCCGTCGACGATAACGCGCCCTGCCCCCTCGGTCACCCGATTAACCGCCGAGCACCGACGCCACAAGCCGTCGCGCGTACGGCGCGCCCAGGTCCGTCGGGCGGAACAGGATCCGGTACATGATCGGCGCGACGACGCCGTCGATGACGGTCTCCACGTCGGGCACCGCCTCCCCGCGCTCGGCGGCCCGCACCAGGATGACCTCGACCTGCTCGGCGGCGTAGGTGGAGCACTGGCCGGCGTTGCTGCCGTCCGGATCGCCGAGCAGGGCGTCACGGATGTACGCGCGCCCCGCGGGCGAGGACATCTCGTCGACGAACTGTTCCGCCCACGCGGCCATGTCCGCGGCCAGCGCACCGTGGTCGTCGGGCGGGGTCTCGGGACGCAGGCGCTCCACCGCCACGTCCGAGAGGAGTTCCTGGAGGTCGCCCCACCGGCGGTACACCGTCGACGGCGTGACACCGGCCCGCGAGGCGACCATGGGAACGGTCAGACTCTCGCGGCTCACCTCCGCCAGCAGGTCACGCACGGCCGCGTGCACCGCCTCCTGGACCCGGGCACTGCGCCCGCCCGGGCGCACCATCGATCTGCGACTCATGGCACCACCTTAAAGCGAAGCAATTGCTTCAGGCGACTGTGGTGACTTTGGCGGTCGTGGTGGTCGTGGCGGTCAAGCCCCGGGCGGCGGCGGGCTGTGACCGCTCATAGGCGTGCCCGGCGCGCAGGAGCACGTCCTCGCCGAAGGGGTGGCCGAGCAGCTGCATGCCGATCGGCAGACCCGCCGAGTCCTGCCCCACCGGCACGGTGAGGGCCGGGACGCCGGTGATGTTGGCGGGGGCCGAGAGGCGTACGTAGGCGTCGGACACGCTCTCGACGCTGCCGTCGTGCCAGGTGACCGTCGCCTGCCCGGCCGGTGCCGCGGTCATGGGCACCGTCGGGGCGGCGATCACGTCGACGTCGGCCATGAGGCGTGCCCACGCCTCCCGCATCAGCGTCCGCGCGCGCTGGGCCCGCAGGTAGTCCCCGGCGCTCATCAGCTCGCCCGCTTCGAGCAGGGCGCGGACGTCGTCGGCGTACAGGTCGGGCGTGGTCCGCAGGCTTCGCTCGTGGTAGGCGGTGGCCTCGGGCACCATCAGACCCCACTGGACGGCCTGGACGTACGCGGCCATGGGGATCTCGACCTCGACGAGACGGGCGCCGAGCTCCGCGAGCCGTGCGATGGCGGTACGCACGGCGGCCTCGACCTCCGGGTCGACCCGGTCGAAGTAGTAGTTGCGCGGCACCCCGACGCGCAGCCCGGACAGGTCGGTACCGCCGTCCGGCCGGTGGCCGCCGCCGGGAGCGGGGACGGACGCCGGGTCCCGCGGGTCGTACCCGGCCAGTTCGGAGAGTACGAGGGAGGCGTCCTCGACGGTCCGGGTGATCGGGCCCACGTGGTCCAGGGACCAGGAGAGCGAGGTGACGCCGTGCCGGGACACCAGGCCGTAGGTCGGCTTGAGGCCCACGACACCATTGAGCGAGGCGGGCACACGGATCGATCCGCCGGTGTCGGTGCCCAGCGCGAAGGTCGCGGCGCCGGCCGCGACGGCGACCGCGGAGCCGCCGCTCGATCCGCCCGCCACCCGCTCCTGATCCCAGGCGTTGTGCGTCTGCGGGGTCGTCAGACCGTAGGCGAACTCGTGCGTATGGGTCTTGCCGAGCAGCACGGCCCCGGCCTTCGACAGCCGCACGGCCACCGCGCTGTCGGAGTCGGCACGGTGATCCGCGCGGATCTTCGAGCCGGCGGCGGTCGCCATGCCGCCGACGTCGATGAGGTCCTTGAGGCCCATGGGCACGCCGTGCAGCGGACCGCGGTGGTGCCCGGCGGCCACCTCGCGCTCGGCATCGCGGGCCGCGTGGCGCGCCCGCTCCGCCGCCACGGTCGCGTAGGCGTGCAGCCGGGGTTCCACCTGCTCGATGCGGTCGAGGACCGCTTCGACGAGTTCGACGGGGGAGTGGCGGCGCTCCCGGATCGCGTCCGAGGCTTCCGTGAGGGTGAGGTCAGCGAGCGTCATCGGTGTTGCCCTTCTCTTCGTGTGCGTGCCGCGGGCCCTGGGCCCGGTAGGCGGCGGCGGGCGAGGTGTCGCCGAAGTCCAGGTCGCGCAGGGCGGAGACGACGGAGTGGATGTGGTTGGCCGTGGCCGCGACGCCGGCGGTACGGGCGTCGGCGAGCGGCAGCCCCGCACGAGCGGCCAGGCGGGCCGCCTCGGCGGGTGTGAGGTCGGGCATCTGGGGTCGTCCCTTCAAGTGGGTCGGTGGGCTCGGCGCAACGCATAAACGCTAAGCAGTTGCGTTAAGGGACAGTACGGCCTACGGTCGGCTAAAGCAAACCCATTGCGTTAAGAGTCGGCCTTCCCGAACGTGGAGAACCCCGTGAACACGCGAACCGCCCCCCTCACCCCCGCCAAATCCCTTGTCTCCCCGCCCGCATGGACGGTGGGCGGCATCACCGTGCACCGCGTCGAAGAGATCCCGCTGCCCCCGGAGACCGGCCGCTGGCTGCTGCCCGACGCGACCCACGAGGTGGTGAACCAGCAGGAGTGGCTGAGCCCCGACTTCGCCGACCGTGACGGCGTCCTCCGCGCCCACAGCCAGAGCTTCGCAGTCGAGACCGAGGACGGCACGCGGCTCCTCGTCGACACCGGCATCGGCAACGGCAAGACGCGGGCGAACCCGGCCTGGGACGGCCTCGACACGGCGTACCTCGACAACCTCGGCGCGGCCGGTTTCCCGCCGGACTCCGTCGACCTGGTGCTCCTCACCCACCTGCACACCGACCATGTCGGCTGGAACACCCACCAGGTCGACGGAGCATGGGTGCCGACCTTCCGCAACGCCCGGCACCTCACCTCCCGCGTCGAGCGCGCGTTCTGGGCCGGGCAGGACATGGACGAGGCGCGTCGGCAGATGTTCGCCGACTCCGTCGTCCCGGTGGAGGAGGCCGGTCTGCTCGACCTCGTCGACGTCCCGGACGAAGGTGTGGAGGTCGCCGCGGGAGTGCGGCTGCTCCCCACGCCCGGTCACACCCCCGGCCACGTCGCCGTCCACCTGTCGTCGCGGGGCGAGACCGCGCTGATCACGGGTGACTGCATCCACCACCCCGTGCAGTTCGCCCACCCCGGCATCGGTTCGTGCGTCGACATCGACCCCGCGCAATCCGAGGCCACCCGGCGCGGGCTCTTCGCGTCGCTCGCCGGCACCGACACCCTCGTCATCGGCACGCACTTCTCACCCCCCACCGCGGGCCGGGTGATCGCGCACGGCTCCGGTTACCGGATGGCCCCGGCCCACCGGGTCAACTCGGCTGTGCAGAAAGGTGAATTCGGGGTAACCGGCACTTCCGGCGGCTGATACCGACGCCGCGTGACGAGCGGAACGCGGTCGTGCGTTCCAGGGGAGGGTGACGTTCACAGTGCGTGGAAGCAAAATGCTGGCGGCGATGACGGTTGTCGGGCTTTCCGGAGCGCTTCTCGCGGGATGCGGTGACGACGGGGACGGCAAGAGCGGCTCGGACAAGGCGTTCTCCGGGCAGAGCGCGGACCAGATCGCGGACAAGGCGGTCGCGGCCACCGAGAAGGCCCGTTCCCTGCGCATGAAGGGCGACGCGCGGCAGCCCGACGGAAAGACGATGACGGTCGATCTCGCGGTGGACAAGCAGAAGAACTGCGACGGCACGATCCGGATACAGAACACACGGGCCGATGTGCGGCAGGTCGGCCAGGCTTTCTACATACGGGGTGACGAGGCCTATTGGAAGACCGCGTTTAAGGGGCAGCCGGGCGCCGAGAAGGCGATTCCGAAGCTCAAGGACAAGTGGGCGAAGATGCCCGCGGGTGACGACGCCTCACAGGGCATGTGCGACAAGCGGCAGCTCATGGCGTCGATGGACGAGAACAAGTCCGAGCGCAAGGGCATGAAGAAGGGCGAGGCCACCACGGTCGGCGGCCAGGATGCCATCAAGCTCATCAAGAAGAAGTCGGGCGGCGAGACGCTGACGCTCTACGTCGCCACCGAGGGCGAGCCGTACATCCTGCGCAGCTCCACCGAGGGCGGAAAGACGCCGAACAGCGCCACGTTCAGTGACTACGGCGAGGACGTGACCCCCGAGAAGCCCGCGGCCGGTGAAACCGTCGACCTCGAACAGCTCGCCGGTGCCGAGTAGCCGGGCGGAGATCAGCGGGTGGCGGGACCCGGGCCGGGCGTCGGGCCGGGCGTCGGGCAGGCGCCCGGGGGCGCGGGGACGGGCCGGGGCGGCTTCGGCTGCTCCTCGGCGACGGGAGGAACCGCCGGCGACGCCTCCGTATGGGGCGCCGCCCGCTCCTTGTTGGTCTTGGCGACCGCGTTCACGAGCTGCTTCCGCACGGCCGGGGGCAGCTCGTCGCCCTTGATGGTGTCCACCAGGTCCCCGGCCAGCCGGTGGAGCTTGGTGTTGGTGTTCTGCGACGCCGTGACGAGGACCTCCCAGGCCGCCTCGGGACTCAGGGTGAACACGGACATCAGGATGCCGCGGGCCAGGTCGATCGTCGGCCGGGTCCGCATGGCCCGCTGGAGCTGGGACACGGTGGCCCGCAGATCTTGCTCGGTCGCCTCACCCGCGTACGCCTCATCCGTCTCACCCGCGTACGCCTCACCCGTCTCACCCGCGTACGTCTCATCCGCGTACATCTCACCCGCCTCGCCGACGTACGCCTCATCCGCGTACGTCGGCGTCCTGTCCTCGGAGGTGTTGCCCTCGGCGGGGTCGCTTTCGGCGGGGCCGTCCTGCGGGTCGCCCCGCGTGCCGTCGTCCTCGGGGGCGGGGGGCTCGAACAGGGCGTGGGTGTCCGTCAGGTCCAGCATGCGTTCGACGGCGGGGCTGGTGGTGCGCAGGGTGACGGTCTTGCCGTGCCACAGCGCGAGACGGCGCAGGCGGAGCAGGAGGTTGATGCCCGAGCAGTCGCAGAAGGCCACTTCGTTCAGGTACAGGTCGAGGCCGTCGGTCGAGCGGCTCAGCGCGTGCAGCAGGTCGGGCCGGATGTGCCGGGAGGTTTCCAGGTCGAGTTCGCCACGCACGATGACGCCCACCCGAGCGCCGTCCGGCACGGTGTCGACCGTGGCCGGCAGCGGCAATGCGGGCAGCGACGGGCGACTGTCCCGTCCCTTCTCGGCGCCGTCCCCTGCGAGGGGCCGCTCTGAATGTGCGGGCTCGGGCATGGCCTCTCCCTCTCGAATCGCCTACCGCCGTCACAAGGCTGCCTGCCGCAGCCCAAGCACGTCAAGCAATGCATGAATGCTAGTACGTGTTTCTGGAAACGTGTATCCGGGGTCGCTAGGGTTGGCCCATGGATGAAGTGCCCGAGCCCCACACCGGATGGACGTTCCTCACCAATCACGCGCGGGTCCTGGCGGCCATCGCCGACAACCACAACGCCCGTATCCGTGACATCGCCGCGCACTGCCGGCTCACCGAACGCGCCGTACAGAAGATCATCGCCGACCTGGAGCAGGATGGTTACCTCTCCCACACCCGCGAGGGGCGGTCGAACACGTACCGCATCGACCCGAGCAAGGTCCTCCGTCATCCGGCCGAGTCCGGTCTTGCCGTGGCCTCGCTCCTCGCCCTGCTGGTCCACGACGAAGCCGACCGCACGTCCTCGGACGCCGACTACCGACGCCACGCCAGCGCCTGATCGCGGGCCAGGGGCGGTTGTCAGTGGCGGATGCCAGGCTGCTCCCCATGGACAGCAACGACGAGCAGCTGCTGCGAGGCCGCGTGTACGGCCAGGACCACGACGACCCCCGACCTGGCCCGAGGCCGGGTCGGCGCTATGCCGAGCTGGTCGGCGGGCCGCTGGACGGCCTGTTGCTCGACATCACCGACATGACGCGGGAACAGCGGGAAGAGGCGAGCGCCGGCGTCGCCCTGGAGACGGAGCTGGGCCGGTTCGGCACCGGCGGCCGCGCGATGTACGGCCCGCGCCCCGCTGACCGCCGCCGCTGGGACTGGTCCGGCGACGCGCCGTGACCGCGCACGGACACCACAACACACCGCTGCGGCGGACCATGTGGTCCGCCGCAGCGGTGGAGGTAACGTCCGGGTGCTGTCCGGATCTGGTGGTGCGGGAGGGCGCGGCACGGGGGTCAGTGGTGGCCGTGGGCCGTGTCGGACGCGCCGCCGAAGAGCCGCGCGACCGCGCGGAACGGCAGCGTGACGACGGTGGCGACAGCGCCGCCGATGGCTCGGAAAACGTCGGCAATGGCCTTCAGCATGTCTGACCTCCGGATAATCCTGGCTTCCTGATAATTCACTGCTGCCTACTGCCTGCATAGGCTGTTGGTTACCGATTGCCCGGTGAGTGCCGGCAAAAACCTGGACGTCTTCCCGCCATGCCTGTGGGCTTTACCCGTACGGTCGGGAAAAGGCTTGGCCGAGCTGTTCGAAGCGCGCCGTGGGCCTATCCGGCGTACGCTGAAAAGAGCGTGAAACTCCGTTCTCGGCGATGCCGGGACCGAGGCCGTTTCATGACTCTGCATGAATCCGTGCCACCTTCGGCGAATATCCACCACCGAAGCGGGCACAAGGGTGCAGCCAATGGTCGACAGCTCGTACCACTCGTACCAGAGGCGGCGATAACGCGCCGGATCAGCGATTCTTCGCATCAGACGGAAGGAGCACCCGTGCTCAGGCCTCACCCCACGTTCCTGCACAACCTGCTCGAGACCTATGCGGAGCTGCGAGATCTTCGGGCCCGCGAGGACTCGACCGACGTCCGTCGGCGTCTTGAGGACGTGTCGTACACCCTGTGCGTGTCCACGGGTACACGGACCCCCGAGGCCGCGCTCGCCGCGGCCAGGGCCCTGCTCGCCGGCGTGACGTCTCAGGACGATTCGCTCCTGGCCGCCTGATCGTCACCTTTCCCCATCGGTGTGGGGCCCGCCTTCCGGCGGGGACCACACCCACGGGACTTGGCCACAAAAAGGTGGGCCGCCCCGAAAGTGAGGCACAAGAGCGCCGTGGTTGGCCCCAACGCCGTGTCGCCCACGTGTTTGAGG